>NZ_JBZFQM010000001.1:0-1095818 GCF_058313635.1 Bacillus sp. z26 | reverse complement strand
TGAACTGCCCCGTAAAAGTTAGACACTAATCTAATTTTTATGGGGGTTTTTTTATGGCAAAATCAACTGTTGAACAAAGAATCCAAGCGGTTCAACGTTATGTAAATGGATATGAAAGCATGAATGAAATTGCGAAAGATATTGGTGTTACAACACGGGTTATGAGTGTCTGGGTTCGCCTTTATCAAGCGAACGGTAAAGAGGCATTCTTAAAACCCTATACAAACTATTCTGCTGAGTATAAAATAAGTGTACTAAATTATATGAACGAAACAGGTACATCTTCAACTGACACAGCTGCGATATTTAACATTTCATCTCCGGGCATGATTCGAAATTGGAAGAAGAAGTTTGAAATTGGCGGTTATGATGCCCTTGTTTCTAAGAAAAAGGGGCAAACATCCATGAAAAAGAACACGAAAAAAACAATGAAGCCTGTACCGGCAGAAGGATCTGTAGAAGAACTTGAAGCACGTATAAAGCAACTGGAAATGGAGAATGCGTATTTAAAAAAGTTAAACACTTTAGTTCAAATGCAAGAAAAATTACCAACCAAATCAAAGCGCAAGTAATTTATGAACTAAAGGAAATCTATGAAGTGGTGGAGTTAATCAAAGTCGCCGATATTCCACGCAGCACTTATTATTACTGGGAAAAGCATTTGAGTCGTGATGATAAATACGCCAACGTAAAAGCTGCTATTCATTCCATTTATCACGAACATAAAGGGCGTTATGGGTATCGTCGAATAACTAAAGAATTAAAGAAATATGGTTTTAATCATGATCCAAAAACAATTAATAGATTGATGAATACCATGGGCATTAAATGCGAAGTTCGAATGAAAAAATACCGTTCTTATAAGGGAAACGTCGGAAAAATTGCACCAAACATTTTACAACGGAATTTTAAAGCAGAAAACATGAATGAGAAATGGGTAACAGACGTGACAGAATTTCATCTATTTGGTGAGAAACGTTATTTATCGCCAGTACTAGATCTGTGTAACGGTGAAATTATTGCCTATTCGGTGATGAGCCGACCGGTGTATAAGTTGGTAGACGATATGTTAAAACAAGCAATAACTCGTCTTCAACCTGGTGATGAAGTCATTCTTCATTCGGACCAAGGGTGGCACTATCAAATGAAACAATATCAACGAACATTAAAACAACATAAGATTACACAGAGTATGTCCCGTAAGGGCAACTGTTTAGATAATGCAGTCATAGAAAATTTCTTTGGCTTATTAAAATCCGAGCTACTTTATCTACAAGAATTCGAAAGTATGGAGCATTTTGAGAAAGAGCTGGCAGAATATGTTTACTATTATAATAACAAACGAATGAAATCAAAATTAAAAGACCTAAGCCCGGTGGAATACCGAACTCAGGTCCTTGAAGTAGCCTAAATACATATGTCTAACTTTCTTGGGTCAGATCAATTATCGGGCGCTTTTCTTCATTCATTTTCCAGTAAACCCAATTCCAATCCGCGCTTTGCTATAAGATGGTCTACTTCCTTTGGTAATTCATCCAGGGAGCCGAATTCCGTACTCCAATAATTTGTAAAGGAATCCACGCAAATCGGAAAGGTTAAAGCATTGGTATCCTGTAAATCTTTTTGAAAATCATGGAGTATGTGATTGATATCCATTTATGAATGACAGCCTTTCTTTTATAAAAAATCAGATGGACGAAAGGTTTTACACCCAGTATCGCCGCTTCTTAAAGCGCGTTCCTCAGAATACATATTTACTTGTATTTTTTCTGCTGCACATTTATTACCCTGTTTCCAAAAATGGCAGCTGTTTACGGAGCACTTAACACCATTAGGCATAGAAAAAATCCCTCCTTTACTTTGTATCATGTATCAATTGCTCTCTCATATGTAAAGTAAATATAGGAAGAAAAAAACCCGAATCATCAAGATTTCGGGCTATCACATATTATTAGTAGTTCAAGGCTTTTTGAAGGGAGTCTAGATTGTCTTTCGCAATAGAAAAATAATCGCGCCCTTTATCGATATCATCCTGTGTTAGAATAGATAAATTATGAATAGGCAATGATGTCAGTTTAGCCTCTTTTTGTATAATGTCAGTTAATTTACTGTTAACATTTTGTTCTACTAGTATATATTTAAGTTCATGTTCCTTGGCAGTATCCACAAGTTTCTCAAGTGATTTTTGAGTTGGTTCTTCAGAAGTGGATAGACCAGCCACGCTTATTTGTTCCGTACCGTACCGTTCTTCCCAGTAACCAAAAGCTGCATGAGAAACAAGGAATTCATTATGTTTTGCCTTGCTGAATACGTTTGTATATTCTGTATTCAACTCATCAAATTTTTTAACTAATGCTTCGTAATTTTTTTCGAATGCTGGTTCTTGTTCTGGCATTTTCTCAATCATTGAATCTTTAATGTGTTTTGCCATTTCCTTTGCGTATAGCGGATCGATCCAAAGGTGTGGGTCGACTGTTCCGTGATCATGACCGTCATCTTCGTGATCATCTTCGTGTTCATGAGCATCAAGTTCTACCTTTTCGCCAATGGCAATCATTTCAACGTTTTCGTTAGCAAGTGTTTTGGTTACATTGTTTGCAAATCCTTCGAGATTATATCCAATGTAATAAAATAAATCAGATTCAGCGATATTAATAATATCCTGTTGTGTTGGTTCAAACGTGTGCTCATCTACACCTGCTGGATAAATAGATGAGACATTTACATAGTCTCCGCCAATCTGTTTGGTCATATATTCTAATGGATAGACAGTTGTATAAATGGAGAGTTGATTTTCATTTTGGGTGTTAGCCGTGCTATTGTCACCCTTGCATCCAGTAAGAAAAATAGATGCCCCAAGTATGAGGGCGAATATAAATGATGTTTTTTTCATAGCAGTATCCTCCCATTAATCGTATTCATTACGATTTATTTAACAAAAAAAAGATAAATCGAAAAGATTACGATTTACATATCTATAAAGTATGATACACGGCTTTTTCCGGTAAATCAAGAGTCTTTTTTTTCTTGTTTTGGAGGTACAGGATCAAAACCGCCAGCATGAAGAGGATGGCATTTAGATATACGTTTTATGGTGAGCCAGGTACCCTTCATTGGGCCGAAACGTTCAATTGCTTCTATGCCGTATTGGGAACATGTTGGATAAAATCTGCAACTGGGCGGCTTTAAGGGTGAAATGGCTATTTGATAAAAGCGGACTATTTTTAATAATATTTTTTTCATTATATAGGCTTCCTTTTGGAGATTCATTTCATACAATCATATCATAATGCCTTATGTGGCAAACTTCAAACTTTAGGGATGAAATATCAAGCAATAAAAGGTAAAATAAGGAATAGTTGAAAGGGAGGTTTTATTATGCCATCTGTTGAAAGTTTTGAATTGGATCATAATGCTGTTAAAGCCCCGTATGTTCGTCATTGTGGAGTTCATAAGGTTGGAAGCGATGGAGTTGTTAATAAATTTGATATTCGTTTCTCCCAGCCTAATAAACAGGCTATGAAGCCGGATGCTATTCATACTTTAGAGCATCTATTAGCATTTAATATCAGGAAGTATTCTGAAGGTTATTCTCACTTTGATATAATTGATATTTCTCCAATGGGATGCCAAACAGGTTTTTATTTGGTGGTCAGTGGTGAACCAACAGTCGAGGAGATTATTGACGTACTCGATAAAACGATGAAAGAAGCTGTTGAGATCACAGAAATTCCAGCAGCAAATGAAAAGCAATGCGGTCAAGCTAAGCTTCATGATCTCGAAGGTGCAAAAAAGTTAATGAAATTTTGGTTAACACAAAGCAAGGAAGATTTGAAACAAGTATTTGCTTAAAAGAACTAGAATCCCCATTTAATATGGGGATTCTTTATTGTCATTTACTCCGGAGGTTCTAGATTGATGAATCTCTTCCCCGTCTATATGTGAATTTTGATCTAATGGGTCAATGGTGTGTTTGTATTCGTATGCTTTATTCGTAACAAGTGCAGTAATTCCTATTACCAGCACGATTATAATTGAGCCTATCACAAATATACCTGTCATTCCCATGTGCTTCCCCCCAGTCTTTCATTTTCATTATACCATTGCCGTTAAAATCATCTTCCAATATGTAGTTGTCCATGTCTGTTACTGATCGAGCTAGTAATGCTTTATAAATAGGAATCTTCAGAAATAAAAAAAACCTCCTGTACAGAAGGTTTGTCTATGTATTCGTTTATATTAATGTAAATATTTTGAGGTGGGTGATTGGATATCTTCCTTTGCAAATCGTTTTTTTAGGCTATCAATTATGTATATCCCCATTAGATTATATAGCTCCCGATCTTCCAGTTCGTTAATTAATTGCATAACATCCTTACGATCGAGTTGTTCCAATACGGCTAAAGCTAGTATATCAATATCCTCGTCATCGCCAGTTAATTTATCACGATACAATTGGTACAATTCATCAATAAAATTCACTGAAAAGAACTCCTTTCAAATTTGAAAATCACGATTCATATAGTAATTATTTACCCCAACCTTTATAAATGTACTCTTGTTAAGTAGAAATTATTATCAATTCAATCTGTGTGGGCCCAATATTTGATAATTGTTCAAGATTTCAGGAGATGAGAGTTAAACGCTTAGCTGACCAGCTCTGTAATAAATGAGTTACCTTTTTGATATAATTGAGCTAACTAAAACAAGAAAGGCGGAGAAACGGGATGGAAATATTTGAAGATAGTAACGGTAATGAGGTCCACTTCCATGAAGAACAAGGTCATTTTGAAAATGAAGCTGGCCATGTATTAGTCATATGCCGGTATAAAGGAAAATGGGTTCTTACTAATCATACCAAAAGAGGTATCGAATTTCCTGGAGGGAAGGTAGAAAAAAATGAAACCCCTGTTCAGGCTGCCCTTCGCGAGGTACATGAAGAAACAGGGGGAGAAGCAAATCAGCTGACTCCAATTGGTGAGTATAAAGTATTCGATCCAGCCGGTGCTTTTATAAAGGCTGTTTTTTATGCAGAGCTAACTGCTATTACGTCGAAAGAGGATTATATGGAAACGGATGGACCCGTTATACTGTCCGAACTGCCGTGTGATTTTCAAAAGAGCGCACGATTCAGTTTCATCATGAAAGACCAGGTAATTTTGATATGCCTGGATAAAATTAATCAATTACATTTACAGTAAACGGTCACGTATCAATTTAGCTTCGATAAACTCGACCATTTTATACATAATCGTTGCAAATACAGCTATAAGGAGTAAAGCCATTAAAACAAGTGTGAAATTAAACACCTGGAAACCATAGATAATTAAATATCCAAGTCCCTGAGAAGAAACGAGGAATTCTCCGACAATGACACCAACCCAAGCCAGACCGACATTTACCTTCAATGTGGATATGATGACTGGAAAGGAATACGGCAAGACCGCTTCCTTAAAGATTTGCATACGGCCAGCATTAAATGTTTCCAGTACCTTTATATAATTAGAATCAATTTCCTTGAAGCTCGTGTAGACGACAATGGTTGTAACAATGACTGAGATAATGATTCCATTGGTGATGACAGATGACAATCCCGGTCCCATCGCTACAATAATAATAGGTCCAAGCGCAACCTTTGGCATAGCATTAAAGATAACTAAATAAGGGTCCAATACTTTGGATAGCATTGGAGACCACCACAAGGCAACTGCTAGAAGTGTCCCTAATAATGTTCCTAATATAAAGCTGACTACCGTCTCAAACAACGTCAATCCGAGATGGCTGAGCAGGCTGCCATCCTGTATTTTTTCAATCAGCATCTGGGCGATACTGGAAGGAGAGCTGAACAGGAGGGGGTCTATCCAGTTAAAGTGGCTTGCCATTTCCCAAAAGGCAAAAAATAAAACGAATATAACAGCCTGATAGAGCCAAACTTTATGTTGAGTGCTTTTTAATTGTTGGATATAGTTTTTGTGGAGAAGGTTTATTTTATGGTTATGATCCGCCAAACTGTTCCATCTCCTTCCATATAAGCTGAAATACATCTGAATAGTCTGGATGATTTCTTGCTTCAAATGGGGACAACGCTCTTAACTCTATTGGGATATCAAACTCCATATGAATCTTTCCCGGTTTAGGAGAAAGCAGGAAGACACGATCACTCATGGCGACGGCTTCTCCTATATCGTGTGTAACTAGAATGGCGGTTTTTTTAAAGGATTTCAATGTGCTTGCAACAATATCCTCGAGTTTGAGTTTGGTTTGCAAATCCAGAGCAGAAAAAGGTTCATCGAGCAAGAGAAGGGTTGGATTTGTTGCCAGGGTTCTTACAAGAGCGGCCCGCTGTCGCATTCCGCCTGATAGTTCTCTTGGGAATTTGTTTAATACATCTTTTAGACCGATTTCATCTAATAAGGAGATTGCTCGTTCTTCTTGCTTCGGATCTAGCTGCTTTAATAATTTTAGTCCAATCAGAATATTTTCTTTAATCGTTTTCCATGGAAATAAATAATCCTGCTGCAGCATATATCCGATATCCTGACGATTAGTAAGGACATCTTTTCCATATAGCTTTACCTTTCCTTCGCTAGGATTAAAGAGACCGGATATAATGGACAGCAGTGTAGTTTTGCCACAGCCGCTTGGGCCAAGGAAAGAAATAAAATCTCCTTCCTCGACCGTTAGCGATATATTTTCTAACGCTATAGATGCTTGTGTTTTAGATAAATAGAGATGTGATACATTCTCTATTGTTAATAAAGGCATATCTTCTGCCTCCTTACCTTATTTGGAAACTTCCTCTGCAATTTTTGTATTGACGAGGGTTTTGTGATCAATAAATGAATCTATTTCACCAGCTTCTTTCATGATATCCTGTAGATTTAGCCATTCTTCTTCGTCGAGAATTGGATTTAGGGCAAAGGATTCCTGTGATTTATATCGATCAATAGCCATTTCAATAATCTCAACATCTGTATCTTCAAAATACGGATGGATCGCTTTTGCGACTTCACCGGAATCTGTTTCTTCAACCCATTTTTGTGCTTTATAAATTGCTTTTGTAAAACTTTTAACTAAATCTTCATTTTCCTTCAAATAGCTTTCTTTTGCCATAAAGGTGGTGTATGGCACATGCCCTGATTCTTTTCCGAAGGAAGCAACGATATGTCCTTTTCCTTCTTTTTCGAAAACACTTGCCTGAGGTTCAAATAACTGTACATAATCGCCTGTTCCTGAAGCAAAGGCATTGGCAATATTGGCAAAATCAATATTTTGAATTAATTTTAGATCTTTTTGAGGATTGATATCATGTTTTTTTAGCACATATTCTCCAACCATTTGCGGCATACCGCCTTTTCTCTGCCCGAGAAATGTACTGCCTTCTAGCATATTCCAGTCAAAGTTATCGATTTTCTCTCTTGAAACAAGGAAGGTGCCATCTGTTTGTGTAAGCTGGGCAAAATTAATAACAGGATCTCTTGAATTTTGTCCATGAACATAAATCGAAGTTTCCGATCCGACAAGCGCGATATCAGCGCCGCCAGAGAGAAGCGCAGTCATTGTTTTGTCACCGCCCCATGCGGTCTGCAGGTCTACGTCGAGTCCTTCATCCTTAAAAAAACCTTTTGCCAGAGCAACATATTCAGGTGCATAAAAAATGGAGCGAGTGACTTCTGATACTTTAACTTTTGTCATTTTTTCAGTTGGTTCACTATCTTTGCAAGCCGATAAGCTAAAGATAAGCAGAATAGAGATCATACAGAAGAAGCTGGTTTTAAGATAATGTTTCAAGGGAATTTCCTCCTTAGTAGGCAGTATGTATGCCAAAGTTTAGTTAATCGTATTGTATGTATAGGGTATATATGTGTGAATGCCCATAATACATCGTAGAGGAGTCCGGGTTATGCAGAAACTACAATCGTCACTGGGAAGTATCATAGATAAACGTCGATATCCATCACCGCATCCGGATATAGACTTATTTTTGGTCACCTATTTATCGAATGGGCTGCTGGTTAAGGGCCTCTTAGCTGAGCCTAAAGTAAATGAAATAATAGATGGATTTTTATATTTACGGGGAGGCATTAAAAACGTTGGAAAAGTCCGTCCAGGCCGTATCATTCAGTTTGCCAGTCAGGGATTTGTTGTGTTTGCTCCATTTTATCGTGGTAATCAGGGGGGAGAAGGAGAAGAAGATTTTGCCGGAGAGGATCGATGGGATGCCATTGCGGGATTCGAACTCTTGAAGCAGCACAAAAAAGTAAATCCAAACAGGGTACATATCTTCGGCTTTTCTCGTGGAGGCATTATGGCATTGTGGACCGCTATATACTGCCAGGATGCAGCTTCACTTGTGACATGGGGAGGAGTATCAGATATGGTTTTGACCTATCTGGAGCGAATAGATCTGAGAAGAATGTTAAAAAGAGTCATTGGAGGTACGCCGAACAAGCTGCCGGATGAATATAAATATCGTACTCCCTTATATAATATTGATAAAATCACATGTGATGTTCTGATTATTCATGGTGAGAAAGATGAGAATGTTTCAATTGAACACGCCAATACATTGAGAACGCGGTTGAAGGATCAAGGAAAGAGTGTAGAGGCGTGGTACTTTAAGGATTATACTCATTATTTCCCTCCTAAAATGAATCGACAGATCGTAGCTGATTTGACGAAATGGATGAAAGAAGCAGCCTCAAATGGTACTATTGAAATAAAAACATGAAAGAGGGGAGTGGGAGACTTGGGTATGCCAATGGAATTGAATACACTCATTGTGACAAAGGCAAGTGAAAAAAGAATCGGGGAGAATCTCTTTATTCTAAAAAAAGAAGGATATCGCTTATATCCAATCGAGATTCCGATAGAGGTCAGAAGAACGCTTGACGGAGAATCGCGAGGAACAGCGCTGATAAGAAAAGTAGAATGGGAAAAAAAGTATACAACTGTTACATATGAATTGATTTCTCTAAATTCCAGTAATTAAAATTCAATAAAGAATGCAATAACGAACCTTTCCCTGAACTTTGTTTGGCATAAGGTTTGTTTTTGTTTTAAGAAATTACCGGATCGTTAGTATTAAGACGTGAATAAAAAATGGTGCCTTGAAAGCCATATGTAATGACTTTAAGACACCATTGCTTATTAAATCGTAACCGGTCCGCCTTTTGATTCTATTTCAGGACTGATATTTTTGAATTCCTTGAAATTTTCTCTGAACTTATTAGCCAGCTCATTGGCTTTTGTATAATAGGCTTCTTGATTTTTCCAAGTTTTCTGTGGTTGTAAAACTTCATCAGGAACCCCAGGAACATGTAAAGGAATCGCGAGTCCGAATATACTGTCCTGAACCGTTTCGATATTGGTCAGTTCGCCCTCTAATGCAGCCTGAATCATCAATCGTGTATAAGAAAGCTTCATACGGCTACCGGTTCCATATTCGCCTCCGGTCCAGCCTGTGTTAACCAAATATACCTGAACTTGATGTTCCTCAATATTTTTACCCAGCATCTCAGCATACTTTGTTGGATGCAGCGGAAGGAACGGTGATCCGAAGCAGGTAGAAAAGGTTGCCTGCGGTGAAGTAATTCCGAGTTCAGTGCCGGCTAACTTACTTGTATAACCGCTTAGGAAATGATACATGGCCTGTTCCTTTGTTAATTTACTGATTGGAGGCAACACACCAAAAGCATCAGCTGTTAAAAAGATGATTGTATTAGGATGTCCTGCAATACTTGGTTTGACGATGTTTTGCATGGCTTCTATAGGGTAAGCTGCACGTGTATTTTCTGTCAGCATCCCATTATCATAGTCTGCAACTCTCGTATGTTCGTCCACAATTACATTCTCCAGCACAGAACCAAACCGGATTGCGTTAAATATTTGAGGTTCTTTTTCCTGTGAAAGATTAATGCATTTGGCGTAACATCCGCCTTCAATATTAAATACACCTTCAGGTGACCAGCCATGTTCATCATCACCAATTAAACGACGGTTTGGATCGGCTGATAAAGTGGTTTTTCCTGTCCCGGACAGACCGAAGAAAAGAGCAACATCGCCTTCGAATCCTACATTAGCCGAACAATGCATGGAAAATACATTCTTCTCTGGGAGCAAGTAATTCATAATAGAGAAAATGGATTTTTTCATTTCTCCAGCGTATTCAGTGCCTCCGATTAAAACGACCTTTTTCTCAAAAGAAATAATGATAAATGTTTCTGAATGTGTACCATCCACTAGAGGATCTGCTTTAAAGCCAGGGGCTGAGATAATTGTAAACTCAGGTGAATGATGACTGAGCTCTTCTTCAGTAGGTCGAATAAAAAGCTGATGAACAAATAAATTATGCCAGGCATATTCATTAATGACTTGAATGGGAAGGCGGTAATCTTTTGAAGCACCGGCAAATCCATTAAAGAGGAATAATTCGTCTCTTTTTTCGAGGTAATCCATTACTTTCTCATATAGTTTTGAAAAAACAGCTTCTGATATAGGCTGATTGACGCTCCCCCAGGCTATTTTATCTTTAGTGGAAGCTTCTTCAACAATATATTTATCTTTTGGGGATCTACCGGTATATTTGCCTGTTTCTGCTTTAACAGCTCCGGTAGATGTAAGGACTCCCTCTTTTCGGGTTAATACTTTTTCAACTAACTGTGGCACAGAAAGCTGAATATGAATATTATCATGAGTAAGTGATTGCTTCAATTCATTGGAAACTCCTATATAGGTCATACGAGATCATCCTTTTCCAGAATTTTGGTAAGTATATTATATGAAAATTAGTATAACACATTTAATTTAATTATCCATACTAATTATATTATTTTTCAAGATAAGGGCTATATAATTATATTTAGATAATAAATAAAGTATATAATGACGTATTCTTTGATAATTTATCTAAAAATGAAGCGGAATATCTCTATCTGGTTATTTTGAATTTTCATACATTAATTATATCAATATTATTTTTAGAATGCGAATTTTATACTTTGAGTTATTCTGTTCCTCGGTCATTCTAAATGCCATGTGTCAACCTAACAATATATTCCTATTTATTTATTGACAGGATTTATTGGATAAGATATCATATACATTTGATATGGATACTCTTATCAAGACTCGGTGGAGAGACGAGCTCTATGAAGCCGGGGCAACCTGCAGTTTGATTCATTTGTAATCACGCAAAGGTGCTAACTTGATGCAAGGTTATATTGCCTTGAACGATGAGAGTGAAAGGCAGATTTCTGAGACTTCGACCTTTCCTCTTTTTAAAGGAGGAAAGGTCTTTTTTTATATAATCAGGAGATAATTAATGATAATGAGTAGCCATTAAACAGGGAAGTTGAAGGAGGAAAAAATATGTCTAATAAAAGACATTTGTTTACATCAGAATCTGTAACAGAAGGTCATCCAGATAAAATTTGCGATCAGATCTCAGATTCTATATTGGATGAAATCTTAGCCAAGGATCCAAATGCAAGGGTAGCTTGTGAAACCTCTGTTACTACTGGTTTAGTTCTAGTTGCTGGGGAAATCACTACATCTACGTATGTTGATATTCCAAAAATAGTTCGCGATACCATCAAAGGGATTGGTTATACGCGAGCTAAATATGGATTTGATGCAGAAACTTGTGCTGTCTTAACCGCGATTGATGAACAATCCGCTGATATTGCCCAGGGTGTAAATCAGGCTTTGGAATCAAGAGAAGGTACAATGTCTGATGAAGAGATTGAAGCTATTGGAGCGGGGGACCAGGGACTTATGTTTGGATTTGCCTGCAATGAGACAGAAGAATTAATGCCTCTTCCAATCTCTCTTGCTCACCAATTATCCAGAAGGCTGGCTGAAGTTCGTAAACAGGATATTTTGCCATATTTGCGCCCGGATGGAAAAACACAAGTTACGGTAGAATATGATGAAAACAAAAAACCAGTTAGAATAGATACAATCGTTATCTCCACTCAACATGACGCGGAAACAACACTTGAACAAATTAAGAAAGATCTAAAAGAACAAGTGATCAAGCCGGTTGTTCCTGCTCATCTTATAGATGAAGAGACGAAATACTTTATTAACCCAACAGGCCGTTTTGTTATTGGCGGACCACAAGGGGATGCTGGCCTGACGGGACGTAAAATTATTGTTGACACATATGGTGGATATGCACGCCATGGTGGAGGAGCATTCTCTGGTAAAGATGCTACGAAGGTAGACAGATCTGCAGCTTATGCAGCCAGATATGTAGCTAAAAATATTGTCGCCGCGGGTCTTGCTGATAAAGCCGAAGTCCAATTGGCTTATGCAATCGGTGTGGCAAAGCCGGTATCTATTTCAATAGATACTTTCGGTACTGGTAAAGTTGATGAGGAAAGATTAATTGAATTAGTACGTGCTAACTTTGATCTGAGACCTGCTGGCATCATTAAAATGCTTGATTTAAGACGTCCAATTTATAAGCAAACAGCAGCTTATGGCCATTTTGGTCGCAATGATTTGGATCTTCCATGGGAGAGAACAGATAAAGTGGCGGTTTTACGTACTGGGGCTGGTTTATAAGAAGTAGAATGAAAGAGGTAATATAATACCTCTTTCAGACTGTAGACAAAATCCTTATTTTAGGGGACCTTGTCTGCAGTTTTTTTGTTTTTGCTATTCTCTCCTTTCCGATTTATGCTCTTTTCCGCGGGCATACTGCAGATAATAGGACAAATGAATTCATAATATGGCACCTATAGAGCCATTCTGAATTCATTTTGTCTACAATCCGTAAGAGGCATAAAAATGCCTCTTTTTTTTTTTGTCGAACAGTGGTAGAATTTGGGTGTGTTATATTTTGGAAATTTAGTGGTTATATTTTCTATAAGTATTTTTACCGATAGAACTGTTTATAACATACTGTCTTTTGATAGGATTTTATTGTCTGAAAAGTATGAACTATCTTTAAGTGAAATGAGTAGGTGAAAAGTAATGTGTGGATTTGTTGGATGTATGCATGATCGACTGCTGAAAAATCAGGATGTCGAACTATTAAAGAGTATGAATGATTTAATTACACATAGAGGACCGGATGATGAGGGCTTTTATATAGATGAACATATTCAGCTTGGATTTAGAAGGTTGAGTATTATTGATATTGAAAGTGGTCATCAGCCTTTAACGTATGAAAATGAACGCTATTGGATTATTTTTAATGGGGAAGTTTACAACTACCTGGAATTAAAAGAAGTTCTGGTAAAAGAAGGTATGAAATTTTCTACAAACTCAGATACTGAAGTAATCTTGGCAGCTTTTGTTCAATATGGAGAGAAGGCAGTCGAATTGCTTCGTGGAATGTTTGGATTTGTAATATGGGATAAACAGGAAAAATCTGTTTTTGGTGCTCGTGATCCATTTGGTATTAAACCATTTTTTTATTTTGAAGATGGGGAAAAAACATATTTTGCGTCAGAGAAAAAGAGTATATTGCATGCACTGGAAAACTCTGAATTAGATCCCGTGTCTTTACAACACTATCTTACCTATCAGTTTACTCCAGAACCGGCTACTATGACGAAGAATATAAAAAAATTGATGCCTGGACATTGCTTTACCAAGAGCATTGGCAAGCCAATGAAAATTCGTCAATATTGGAAAGCTGATTTTAAACCGGTTCACCGCAGTGAACAGGACTGGATAAAAGAGATTCAGGATGTTTTGTATGACAGTGTTAAAATGCATATGCGCAGTGATGTTCCAGTAGGTTCGTTTCTCTCTGGAGGAATTGATTCTACGATTATCGCTTCTATTGCAAAAGAATATCATCCTGGAATAAAAACATTCTCTGTTGGATTTGAACAAAATGGATTCAGTGAAATTGATGTGGCGAAAGAAACAGCTGATAAACTAGGGGTAGAAAATATCAGCTATATCATTACGCCAGAAGAATATATGAAAGAATTGCCAAACATTATGTGGCATATGGATGATCCATTGGCAGATCCCGCATGTGTTCCTTTATATTTTGTGGCAAGGGAAGCGCGTAAGCATGTAACAGTGGTTCTTTCAGGTGAAGGGGCAGATGAATTATTTGGGGGCTATAATATTTATCGTGAGCCTCAATCCCTGGCTATGTTTAATAAAATACCTGTGTTTATGAAAAAAGCACTTAAACAAATTGCAACCATGATGCCTGAAGGAGTAAAAGGCAAGAGCTTCATCGAGCGCGGCTGTACTCCACTGGAAGAGCGTTATTTGGGAAATGCCAAGATGTTTATGGAGGAAGAAAAGAAGAGACTTTATAAGCTTTATAAAGAAGGTCGGGACTATACGAGCATTACACATCCGTTTTATGCAGAAACATCCGATTATGATGATGTGAGCAGAATGCAGTATATTGATATTCATACGTGGCTGCGCGGAGACATATTATTGAAAGCAGATAAAATGACGATGGCTCATTCCCTGGAGCTTCGTGTCCCATTTCTTGATAAAAAAATATTTGAGGTAGCGTCAGGTATACCTACGGATTTAAAAACGGCGCATGGAACAACAAAATATATTCTTAGAAAAGCGGCAGAAGGAATTATTCCGGATCATGTGTTGAATCGTAAAAAACTAGGTTTCCCAGTACCTATTCGTCATTGGTTAAAAAATGAAATGTATGATTGGGCAATAAAAATCATTAATGAAAGCCAAACTGATCATTTGCTTGATAAGCAAGTGGTTATGAACCTAATGGACGATCATGTAACAGGCAGGGCTGATAATAGCCGGAAGTTATGGACCGTTTTAGTATTCATGATATGGTACTCGGTTTATGTCGAAGAAAAATATCCTTTTCAGGCTGAAGCTGAAAAGGATATGCTGAGAGAGCAGTTCATTTAATTTTTATAGGTTATGGCTTGTTTACCCATTTGCACCCACGCTTCTTCAAAATCAGCGGCGGGTGCTTTTTTATTTTTGATTCCGGTCAATGGGTCATTAAAATAGATAAAATCCTGATCAAATCCTGTCACTACAACCGAATGCTCTTTATATGTAATAGATATTTTTCCATTTGGTGTTGTCCAAGTATGGAAGTACGATGGGTCTAATTTTCGATAAGCCGTATTAATGATGACCCACACAGGTCGTTTAGTTGAGAGATATTTTTTGATTTGATTGAAATCACTATTGGTAAAATCAATTATATTGCCGGGCATATAACGTTCTGCCAGTTCTTTAATGGGGGTATGATACACTCCAAGCCCGGGTTTATTAGTGGAATACATATCTCCAATAAATCCATCATTGGGATCACCGTAATAAATTTGTCCGTTTATATTTTTCATTTTGGCAGGATTCTTTTTTATTTGCTTGGCAAGAGTTAGTTTTTCCGCATCCATACCGGCGTATTGAAGAAGCATGGCCAAGCTGGTTACTTCACAGCCTCTTGGAAGCTCAGGCAACTGTTTGACTATAGGTACATCAAGCAGCACCTTGGTTTTTATGGATGGATTAGATGCCGGCAAATGATCTTTGGTTTTAGAAACTGTGTAATTTACCGGTTTTATCACCATTTTATAAAGCTGATTTGCAAATGAGAAACTAGAGTTATAGCTTTTCCAGCCTGTATACAATAAAATAATCATTATGAGAAAACTGATCGAGATTGTTAAAGGGCGAACTCTGCGTAGGAGATAAACAACTGTTGAAACGAGAATAAACAACAAGAACATTAAAATGAAGAGATTCATTATTTTACTCCTGATATTAGATTAATAAAGATTCACCATTTATAGCTAAACAAATGAGGGAAAGGGTATACAGTAAAGAGTATACCCTTTTCAAAAACGATAATTAGTTATTCTGTTTTAAAGGTTGTATACTTGAATAGTAGCGGGCTTTTTGTGCATATTCTTTGTTGATTCTTTCCATGTCTTTACGATCTTTATCCGTTAATTCACGAATTACTTTAGCAGGGCGGCCAAAAGCGAGTGTGTTGGGAGGGATTTTTTTATCCTGAGATACTAAACTGCCAGCACCGATAAAGGCACCTTCTCCAATTTCTGCTCCGTCAAGGATAATGGAGCCCATCCCAATTAAAGCATTTTTCTTTACATGACAACTATGTAGAATCACTTGATGTCCGATTGTAACAAAATCTTCAAGTATTAATGGGTTGTTTGGACTCTGATGGAGAACTGAATTATCTTGAATATTCACATTTCTACCTATTATAACAGGCGCGACATCACCTCTGATAACCGTGTTAAACCAGACACTTGAATTTTCGCCAATTGTGACATCGCCGCTGACAATTACATGATCAGCTAAATAAGCAGATTGATCGATAGAAGGAATTTTATCTATATATTGATATAATTTCATTACATAACCTCCGCTTTCTACTGTAAAATAGATAGTTAATCAAAGTGTACATATAAAGCGAGGATGTGTAAATAAAATATAGCTAAACATCATACAGGAGGAGTTCATCTATGAAAAAGTGGGAAGCTGAGGGGAAAGCCTATGGTGTAATCGTTATTGTTCACGGTGCCATGGAGCATTCAGGGAGATATAAATGGTTAGTTGAGAGCTGGCTGGCGGAAGGATATCACGTAATTATTGGGGATCTACCGGGGCAAGGCATGACTTCACGTACAAACCGCGGTCATATTAATTCATTTGATGAGTATATTGAAGAGGTCGATTCATGGGTGAATGAAGCTTATACATTTGGTTTGCCGGTATTTATGCTGGGCCATAGTATGGGAGGACTAATTATTATTAATATGCTGCAACATAAGGAGTACAATTTAGCAGGTATAATTCTGTCTTCGCCTTGCTTTGGAACATTAATTCACCCTCCAAAATTTCTCGAAACTATGTCTCGTGTGTTAAATCTTGTTTATCCTACATATAAAAAACCATCAGGTCTAACGGTTCAGATGGCAACGAGAAATCCTGAGGTCATTGAGTTTGATTTAAATGATTCACTTTACGTTACAAGTGTATCTGTCAGGTGGTATCGTGAATTGGTAAAAGCTATGAAGGAAGCCTTTGATTTTTACGAGGATTTCCCGGATATACCTGTTCTGGTCATGCAGGCAGGTGAAGACAAAATAGTGGACAAGGCTATGGTAAGAGAATGGTTTAACTATTTTCCGGCATCCGAAAAGCATTATAAAGAATGGCCGAAGTTATACCATGAAATATTTAATGAGCCAGAGAGAGAAGATGTATTTCTATATGCAAAGAGTTTTATTGAAGCACGTTTGCGAAATATAGGGTATATCGTTTAAGGTTTAAGGAGATGGAACATACATGAAGTTACCCCAAAGTGATATTGGCCTGGTCAAGGAAGTATACCAAGGTATATTTCCTGTTGTTCATCGTGAACTTATGGGTTGGCAGTCAAAAGCTGAAAAAATCCCCAATGAAGAGCTGCGTACTCAGGCCCTCGCCAGTATCGCTCATAAAACGTTTCATTGCGAGGGAGGATCTATATTAGCTCTCGCGGCAGGTTCAGGAAAAGAGGATGTCATCCGTTTTATTGTAGCATACCAAACCATCAGTGATTATCTTGATAATTTATGCGACCGCAGTACATCTCTTGACCCTGAAGATTTTGCTTTATTACATCAATCCATGAAGGATGCCCTAAATCCGGAGAGCTTGACAAGGAATTATTATGAACTTAGAGAAGATCAGGATGATGGAGGGTATTTAACAGATCTGGTACATACCTGTCAGTCTATTTTAACGAAATTGGAGCATTACAGGTATATAGAGCCATATTTAAAAAAACTTTGCACCTATTATTGTGATTTGCAAATACATAAGCATGTTAAGTGGGATGAACGGGTACATAGATTAGAAACCTGGTTTAATGAAAATAAACGGGACCTTCCAGAAGATTTATCATGGTATGAATTTAGTGCCTGTGCAGGATCAACGTTAGGAATCTTTTGTTTAGTTTCTTATGCATATCGTAAAGAGTTTACGGAACAACTGGCAGAGAATATATATGAGTCATATTTTCCATATGTTCAAGGATTGCATATTATGCTGGATTATTTCATTGATCAGGAGGAAGATCGTCTTGGTAATGATCTAAATTTCTGCTTTTATTATGAAACCGAAGAGCAAATGATTGAAAGGCTCTGTTATTTTGTTGAACAAGCCAGTGAGAATGTCACGAAAATACCGGACAGTAAGTTTCATAGGATGATTAATCAAGGGTTAATGGGTATTTATTTAGCCGATTCCAAGGTTAAAAGTCAGAAGGCGGTTAATCAGTACACGAAAAAACTATTGAAACTGGCCGGCAGATCAGCGTATTTCTTTTATTGGAACAGTAAGCTGTATCATGCATTTAAGAGGATGAAAAAAAAGAGTCGAGTATAGCATTAAAACGTTAGGGGATGGTACGGATGGGATAAAGTTAAGTATTCTAGACCAATCACCACGCTCTGTCGGAGAACCTTCGGAGCAGACGCTTGCTAATACAGTCAACCTGGCAAGATTGGCTGAGGAGTTGGGGTATTCAAGATTTTGGGTGAGTGAACACCATGATAGCCAAGGATTGGCTGGATCTTCACCTGAAGTTCTTGCCGCATGGATTGCTGCTCAAACAAATAAGGTAAGAGTCGGAACAGGCGGAGTGATGCTCACTCATTACAGTGCTTATAAAGTGGCTGAAAATTTCAGGGTATTGTCCGGCTTAGCTCCAGGAAGAATAGATTTGGGTATTGGCAGAGCTCCTGGTGGGATGCCGAGAGCAACACAAGCATTACAGGAAGGCAGAGTACGTGATCTTCATCGGTTTCCTGAACAGGTGGATGAATTAACTTGGTATTTATATGATCACCTGCCTGAATCACATCCTCTTTATGGATTATCTGCCACTCCTGTTATTCAAGATCCTCCGGAATTGTGGATGCTAGGGTCAAGTTCATCAAGTGCTGCTCTTGCCGCATATAAAGGCTTGCCTTATAATTTTGCCCTGTTTATTAACAGTGAATATGCTGAAGAAAATATGAAGCATTATTATGATACTTTTCGTCCATCTGATTTAAGACAGAGGCCATTGGGCATGGTTACCGTATTTACAGTATGTGCCGATACAGATGAAGAAGCAGAATACTTGGCTGGATCTTTGGATTTATCCTTACTATTTCTTTCACAGGGAATTATACGGGAAGGAACACCGCATCCGAAAGAAATCCATGAAATGGCTTTGTCTCAATTTGAAATGGCACGTATCGATTACAATAGAAGAAAAATGATCATTGGATCTCCGAAGACGGTTTTGCGAAAAATCGAAGAGCTTAGAAAACGGTTTAACGCGAATGAGATTATGCTCGTGACGATTACCCATTCATATGAGGCAAAAGTAAAATCTTTTGAATTAATTGCCAAAGAAGCTGGCTTATACAGGGACAATTGAAATTGCCAATAGTCAATCCTTCTATTATTATGAGAATAAAATTATATACTTTAAAAGTGCCTCGAGTCACGAGGATAAAAGGGAAAACGGTTCAAGACCGTTGCAGCCCCCGCTACTGTAATTACTAAATCAGGTTGATTAGTAAAAGCCAGGAAACCTGCTTTTAAAGTTTCAGTACTTATTTTTCGGTGGGAAAAGTAGGCTTATTGCATTCACAATGATAAAAAAGTGAATCCTTAGCTCAATACCTCCAGAGCTAAGGATTTTTTGTTTTAAAGTTATTTATCCGATTTTGAAAAAGTGTAAGAATAATCCGAGGTTCGCTGCCATTGGAGTAAAGAGGAATTGAAGTTTACAAATGAAAAATAAAAAAATAACAACCGGTATTTATGCAGTAAGTGTCCTTTTTATGCTGTTCGCTGCATTGCTCGGCCTGTTTATAGGCAGTGTGGACATGTCGATTAAGGATATTCTTGGAATCCTCTTAAAAAACATGACAGGTCAGGATTCCTTCTATACAGGACCCAAAAATATCGAAATGATTATTTGGAATATCCGCTTACCGCGGGTGTTGATTGCTTTATTTGTTGGGGCGGCACTCGCACTGGCCGGAGCTGCTTTCCAGGGGCTTCTGCAAAACCCGCTCGCTGATCCATATACTATTGGTGTTTCATCCGGCGCATCGGTTGGTGCAGTGGTTGTCCTATTTTTTAACATTGAAATAGCACTTTTTGGTTCTTTTACCTTACCGCTTGTTGCAATCTTATTCAGTTTTATAGCCTTGCTGATCGTGTTTGGTATCACAAAGGCGGCGAGTGTGACCTACGCAAATGAAACCATTATTCTTGCGGGAATTATTATGAATTCATTTATTGGAGCGGTAGTCTCTCTTATCATTGCCCTCTCATCAGGAGATCGGATGAGAGAAGTATTAAACTGGCTTATGGGCAGTGTTGCCATGAAAAACTGGGGACACTTCAGTATACTGATTCCTTTCTTTGTTATAGGGGCATCTATTATTATGTATCATTATCGAGAACTAAATGGGTTGGCACTTGGTGATCAATCTGCTCAATACAGTGGGATTAATGTAAAACGAAAAAAAATCATGATTATTATAGGTGCTGGCCTATTAACAGGAGCGGCAGTTGCCGTTTCAGGAGCAATCGGCTTTGTGGGATTGGTCATTCCTCATCTGGTTCGCCTTATATCCGGCGCTGATCACAGGCATCTACTGCCTTTATCCATGATTATCGGTGGTGGGTATCTGGTATTGGCTGACATGATTGCACGTATCATAATCAATCCCCAGGAGTTGCCAATAGGTGTGATTACAGCCTTAATTGGTGCACCTGTATTTACCATTTTACTGATTAAAGAACGGATAAAAAGAAGGAATATGACATGTTAAATGTAGAAAACCTCAGTGCAGGCTATCATAAAAATAAACGAGTTCTTCAGGATTTTTCTTTAAAGGTAGAAAGAGGAGAATTTTTTGCACTTCTTGGACCAAATGGAAGCGGAAAGACGACACTGATTAAGAGTATATTGGGGAAAATGGAATATAAAGAGGGAACCACAACAATTCAAGGTAGAAAAACATCATCCTATAAAGCTGGAGAATTAGCTAAAATAGCCGCAGTGCTAAGCCAGGAACATGTAGTGAGTTTGGATTTTACGGTGGAAGAAATTGTTTTACTGGGCCGATATCCATATCAGGGGAAAGGGTTCTTTAATCATTATCAATCTGAGGATTACTCTATTGTAGATAAGTGCCTTGCCCAGACAGACGCGCTGAAATTCAAACATGACTACTTTTCGTCATTGAGTGGCGGAGAGAAACAACGTGTTCTTTTAGCAAAAGCGTTAGCCCAGCAGCCCAAGCTCCTGTTTCTTGATGAACCTACGAATCATCTGGATGTAAAGCATACTATTGAATTATTGAATTTACTTAAGAGACTTCAGGTTGAGGAAGGACTGACGATTGTTGCCATCCTGCACGATTTAAATATGGCGGCTTTGTATGCAGATAGATGTGTATTGCTTAAAAATGGAAGGAAAGTGGCGGACGGAGGAATAGAATTACTCTTTGATGAAGCGTTGCTTTCATCTGTATATGAGGTAGAATTGGTGAGTCGCCCTCATCCAATCGCCGGAAAACCGCAAATCTTTTTTACTCCTGAGATCTATAAATGATTCTACAAAAAAGTGTGAGCTCTCGCAGCTCACACTTTTTTATCGTTTTTCGATGGCGATAATAAATGGCGGGTTGTTTTTTTGATTCATAAATCGGTATTCCAGCACATGAGCAGTATCCTGTGGAAGCTCTGTAACAAATTTAATTAATTCGTCACGCTCAATATCTCCACCCGGATGACCATGATAAATAACAAGGACAATAATGCCCTCCGGCTCCATGATTTCGAGCAATTGAGTGACAGCCTGGATAGTCGTAGGTGCCGTGGTGATAATATCTTTATCACCGCCTGGTAAGTAGCCCAGATTAAAGATAGCACCCGTCACAGGTTTATTCGGTTGGATAAATTCCTGTAAGCGTTCATGACCAGCATGAATCAATGTTACCTGGTCCCGAAGCTCGTTTGTAATCAGCCTCTCGTTTGTTTTAAGCAAGGCAGACTGCTGAATGTCAAAGCTGTATACATGACCGTCGGGACCTGTTAATTTTGCTAAAAAAACGGTATCATGCCCATTGCCCATTGTACAATCGATGGCAATATCACCGGGTTTAACTGCTTTTTCCAGCAAAAGTCTTGCAAAGGGGAGAATACGATCAAGCTTCATATGTCACAACAGCCTTATTAGGTATATAGAACTTTCCTTGATAGCTATTACGGCGTTTCAATTCAGCATCAATGGCATTCAACACTTCCCATTTATTAACGCTCCACATCGGTCCAACCATTAAATCAATCGGTCCATCACCTGTAATACGATGGATAATCATCTCAGGAGGAAGAATTTCCAACTGATCACAGACAAGTTTGACATAATCATCGAATGATAAAAATTCAAGCATTCCTTTTTCATATTGTTTTACCATCGGAGTACCTTTTAACAGATGCAATAAGTGGATTTTAATCCCCTGAACATCGAGTTTAGCTACTTCTTTAGCTGTCTCCATCATCATTTCAGGAGTCTCAAGCGGTAAGCCATTTATAATATGGCTGCAAATGCGTATACCGTGTTTGCGGAGCTTGTTTACACCTTCTACATATGTTTGATAATCATGTGCACGGTTAATGATATTAGCCGTTTTTTCATGAACAGTTTGCAGGCCAAGCTCAACCCATAGGTATGTTCGTTCATTTAATTCTGCGAGATATTCTACGACATCATCAGGAAGACAATCCGGTCGAGTGGCAATGGATAAACCCACCACACCTTCCTCATTCATAACGGTTTCGAATTTCTCCCGTAATACTGGGGCGGGAGCATGGGTATTTGTATAAGCCTGGAAGTAGGCCATGTACTTGCCATCTTTCCATTTTTGGTGCATTTTTGCTTTTATATCGGCAAATTGTTTTTGCAAATCCTCGGCACGATTACCGGCAAAATCACCGGATCCTGCTGCACTGCAGAAGGTACAACCGCCAAATGCTACTGTACCGTCACGGTTTGGGCAATCAAATCCACCATCAAGAGCAACTTTAAATACTTTGTGGCCAAAATGATTGCGAAGATGATAATTCCATGTATGATAGCGTTTATCATCACTTGCATATTGAAAAGGGTTAACCTGACTCATTACAAAACCCCCTGTTTAGATTTCAAGAACATAAACTCCATTTTACCACGCTGATGTATACTTTCCAATTGACTATTATTAGCAGCTATTAAAATCACTAATCTTTTTAATTTCAAAGGGGCATAATGGATAATGGATGAGCTTTTGTAAACCAATCCAATGAAAAAAGGAGAGGGTATCTTTGGCTACACGAAAATCCATGGGTGAGTGTATGGAACGATGTGCTAATGCAATTGAATTCGCAGAAGAGCAATACAAGGAGTCTGCAAAACAGGAGCATTACAATGAAGCAGGATATACCGAGGCATTGGTCAGATTGGAAAACTCATTTAATGAGTTAGAGGCTATGGACGCCAATGCAAATGATCAACAGCGTGATATGTTGAACCGTATGAAAATACAGGTTCAGGATATTCAGCATGCAATGGTTGTGCGCAGACGCTAAGGGGGTATTCACTATGCGATAACGTTCTAAACATAATCATCCGCAAAAGACTCGTAATGGAATTAATAATCAAGATATCGAGGCCGGTAAGATCAAGATATTATAAAGAGGGCTAAGAAGATGAACGAAGCATCTGGAGGCCAACAAACTAAAGCAACAGTTCATCCAAAGCAATATAAAAAAACAGCAGGCACAGTCTATATGGCTGTGCTTGTTGGTTTTTTTGTAAGAGGTGAGTGGTGGGGGAATGCGGCGGAATCTAGCTGAACGACAAGAGAATAGAGCTGAATCTGACCGATTACCAGCCGAATGAAGGATTATTCCGTCCAAAACTGAGATTAATCCAGCCCCCAGTTTCCCCCTAACAATCACACATAAATTTTTATTAAACCTGTATAATAAAAGCTCATCTTGTCAATGATTGAAAAAACAGACTGAATGGACTTGAACTTTTTACCTGATTTACATACAATGTATGTATATATCTTCTAAATAACATTGATAGGGATCAGTAGTAATTGTGTTTCTTTTAGAGAGTTGACGGGTGGTGCAAGTCAACAGAGCACATTATGAACTCACCCTGGAGTTGCAGACCTGAACTAAAAGTAAGGTTTGCCGTATATCTGCGTTAAAGAGTTGAGCCGGATGCGAATGTGTGCATCAATCAGGGTGGTACCGCGGGAAGTTAATGACAGCCTCTCGTCCCTTTCGTAGGGATGAGTGGCTTTTTTTATTGTTTTAGAAGCTTTAGGTACAACAAATTTTAAACAATGTAGGAGGAATTAGGATGAGTTTCAATCATGTAGAGATTGAAAAGAAATGGCAATCTTATTGGGAAGAACACAAAACATTCAAAACGACTGATCATGTAGGAAAGCGTAAATTTTACGCTTTGGATATGTTTCCTTATCCATCAGGAGCTGGCCTTCATGTAGGGCATCCTGAAGGATATACTGCAACAGATATTCTATCTCGCATGAAACGTATGCAAGGATATAATGTACTTCATCCAATTGGCTGGGATGCATTTGGTTTGCCTGCGGAGCAGTACGCTCTTGATACAGGAAATGATCCGGAAGAGTTTACAGCTAAAAATATTGGCACATTCACGCGCCAGATTAAATCACTTGGATTCTCCTATGACTGGGACAGGGAAATCAATACGACTGATCCAGAGTACTATAAATGGACGCAATGGATTTTCTTGAAGCTATACGAAAAGGGACTTGCTTATATGGCTGAAATACCGGTTAACTGGTGTCCGGCACTGGGGACAGTTTTGGCTAATGAAGAAGTTATTGATGGAAAAAGTGAGCGAGGCGGACATCCAGTTATTCGTAAGCCTATGCGTCAATGGATATTGAGAATTACGGCGTATGCGGATCGTTTAATTGAGGACCTTGATGAATTGGATTGGCCTGAAAGCATTAAAGATATGCAACGTAACTGGATTGGACGTTCAGAAGGAGCATCTGTAACTTTTAAGATTAAGGATACAGAAGAATCCTATACGGTATTCACAACACGTCCAGATACATTGTTTGGGGCTACGTATTCTGTCTTGTCTCCTGAACATCCACTTGTGGATAAAATTACAACACCAGAGCAAAAAGAGGCTGTTGAAGCATATAAAAAGGAAATTCAATCTAAGAGCGATCTTGAGAGAACAGAGCTTTCTAAAGAGAAAACAGGTGTATTCACAGGAGCCTATGCTATCAATCCGGTAAATGGGGAAGAGATTCCAATCTGGATTGCTGATTATGTATTAATGAGCTATGGTACAGGTGCCATTATGGCAGTTCCGGCTCATGATGAACGTGACTATGAATTCGCTAAGAAATTTGAGTTGCCAATTCGTGAAGTTGTGGCAGGCGGGAATATTGAAAAAGAGGCTTATGCAGGAGAAGGAGAACATGTAAACTCTGAATTCTTGAATGGCTTAAATAAAGAAGAAGCAATTAGCAAAATGATCGATTGGCTTGAAGAAAAAGGAATCGGTGAGAAGAAAGTAACTTATCGCTTGCGTGACTGGAACTTCTCCCGTCAGCGTTATTGGGGAGAGCCTATTCCAATTATTCATTGGGAAGATGGTACGATGTCAGCTGTACCTGAATCTGAGCTTCCGCTTATGCTTCCGAAAACAACGGAAATTAAACCATCCGGTACAGGTGAATCTCCACTTGCCAATATTGAAGAGTGGGTAAATGTAGTGGACGAGAACGGCCGTAAAGGAAGACGCGAAACAAATACAATGCCTCAATGGGCGGGCAGCTGCTGGTACTTCCTGCGCTATATCGATCCGAAAAATCCAGAGGCAATCGCTGATCCTGAAAAGCTTAAGCATTGGATGCCGGTAGATACGTATATTGGTGGAGCGGAACATGCGGTACTTCACTTGCTTTATGCGAGATTCTGGTACAAATTCTTGTATGATATTGGTGTTGTTCCAACAAAGGAACCTTTCCAAAAGCTATTTAACCAAGGAATGATACTTGGGGAAAATAACGAAAAAATGAGTAAATCCAAAGGGAATGTAGTAAATCCGGATGATATCGTAGAAAGCCATGGGGCTGATACACTTCGTCTATATGAAATGTTCATGGGTCCGCTTGATGCATCGATTGCCTGGTCTGCAAACGGTCTTGACGGCTCCAGACGTTTCCTTGATCGTGTTTGGAGATTGTTTATCAACGATGACGGTACAGTAAATGATAAAATCACTGAATCCACTGATACTCATCTTGAGAAAATGTATCACCAAACTGTTAAAAAAGTAACGGAGGATTTGGAAGCTCTCCATTTTAATACAGCTATTTCACAGATGATGGTATTCATCAATGAAGCATATAAAGCGGAAATACTTCCAATTCAATATATGGAAGGCTTTGTGAAACTATTATCACCTATTTGTCCTCATATGACCGAAGAACTTTGGAGCAGACTTGGCAATAATGAAACACTTGCTTATGCTTCATGGCCTGCATATGATGAGTCCAAATTGGTTGATGATGAAATTGAAATTGTTATTCAAATAAACGGTAAAATGAGAGCTAAACTTCAGGTACCTGCCGGCATTACGAAAGAAGAGATGGAAAAAATCGTAATGGAAAATGGGAAGGTGCAAGAACAAATCGATGGCAAAACAATCCGCAAGGTGATTGCTGTTCCTGGAAAATTAGTTAATATCGTAGCAAATTAATGAATGTGGCCGTCTTACGATTATCATAAGCGTAAGGCGGCTTTTTAATAAGGGGGATTTTTAGATGGAAGATATAAAGATTATTAAACCGGAAGAGCTGCGGATAAGAATAGAAAATGGCGAAGAGTTATCCATCATTGATGTTCGGGAGGATTATGAAGTTATAAATGGAATGGTTCCCGGAGCAATTCAAATCAAAATGGGAGAAATACCAGATTGGCTTGGTGATCTTGATAAAGATATTGAACATATTCTCATCTGCCATGCAGGGGTCAGAAGTGAGGATGTAGCACACTATCTCAAGGAGAGAGGATACAAGGCAGCCTCTATGGAAGGCGGCATGATAAAATGGCAAGGGGAACTTGAATTCTGAATAGTATAAAAATAGAAAAACTCGGCAAAGATAGTTAAAAACAGGAGGTGTCTTTGCTGTGATCCAAGTAAAAATGTTTGATTATGAACACGAAAGAGATTTGGAAAAGGGTATGAACCATTTCCTTGAACATATAGATGATGACAGGATTGTAGATATCAAATATAATATTGCCGCTTTCGGTGAAGAGGATGAGGATGACCAAATATATTGTTTCAGTGCCATGGTCATTTATAAAAAATGAGTATAATAAAAGGGGTTTGATTCTTAGAGTCTTTTACCTATGAATGATTAGGTAAGCGATCTCATGAGTGCGCATTTCCTTGAAAATACGGCTATCTCCAATAAAAATTAAAAAACAGATAAAGAAACCAGTCCGTTTTCTCTATCTGTTTTTAATTATGGTCTGCTTCAACAGAATTCCTCTTGCCTACTGGTTTACTGGTCTACTGGTCTTTTAGATAGCTTGTAAATAAGCTTGAAAACCAGGTATCCGAAGAAACCGCCGACTGTATTTAATAGAATATCATCCACATCAAAACCACCGACATGAAACGTTAGCTGCATCGTCTCCACAAATAAAGAAAACAGGAAAGACAGAAAAGTAATAAGCAGAAAATTCCTTAGCTTTTTAAAGGCAATTGGCAGAAAAAATCCAAATGGCATAAAAGCGAGAACATTCCCGAATAGATTCGTGAACCATACTTTGAAGTGGAAGTAATCAGCAAAAGTGATGTACATATTGATCGTTTTAAAAGGAACAAGATTATAAGATTCTATTCTATCCTCTTGTCTGTAATATCCAAAAAACAACAGATAGGAAAGGATGGCTAAATAGAGTATAAATATGGTATAAATAAGCGGACTAAACAGCTTATTATTTTTAATCGTTTGGGCTATATCCTGCATATGCACCATCCTTTCTATTTCTTTTAAATACTCATTTTTTCCCTGCAGCATTTAACCCTGCTAAGCGGCCCGTAACTAAAGCTGAAGTAATATTATAGCCGCCCGTATATCCATGGATGTCCAAAATCTCTCCGCAGAAATATAGGCCATTCATTAATTTACTGGCCATAGTTTTGGGTTCAACTTCTTTAACGGAAATTCCACCGCCTGTTACAAAAGCCTTCTCTAAAGGAAGCGTACCATTGATGCGGACAGGGAACTTTTTAATATCGCTGCTTAAAGCACGCCATTTCTCATGAGCTATAGTAGCACCTTGTGCGGAGGGATCAATTTGATTCCGCTCTAATAAGTATAATAAATACCTTTCAGGCAATAGACCTTTTAAGCTGTTCTTTATTGCTTTTTTGTCGTCAGATTTAATTGTTTTAATAATCTGCTGAAATACTTGTTCTTCATTTAGGTCAGGCAGAGCATCGATTTGAACAATAACCTCTTTAAGGTTCCATTTTTTTAGAGCTTTGACAACGAATTGGCTGCATCTGAGAATACCTGGACCAGATAAACCAAAATGTGTGAAGATCATATCCATTCGATGGGTAATTAAAGCTTTTCCTTTAGGATTAAGCACACTGATCGCAACGTCGCGCAAGGAGAGACCCTGCAATGTTTTTTGTCTGATAAAATCCTCAGCAGACGTTAGAGGAACTTCAGTTGGGAACAACTCTGTTACAGTATGTCCGGCTTTTTCAGCCCAGGCATAGCCATCCCCAGTTGATCCTGTGTGCGGAACAGATTTACCGCCAACGGCAATGACAACGGAGTCTGTCTCTATGATCTCGCCTGCTCTAGTCTGTATGCCTATTACTTTGTCGGAATCATACAGAACATCTGCTACTGGTGAGTCAGTGCGTATATCGGTCCCCAATTCCTTTAGACGACTGAGCATCGCATCTACAACAGATTGGGCTTTATCATTAACTGGGAACATTCTGCCATGGTCTTCCTCTTTTAATTCGACTCCCAGGTTTTTGAAGAAGGAAATAATTCCTTCATTATCAAATTCAGAGAATGCTCCGTACAAAAACTTACCGTTTCCGGGAATATGCTTGATAATTTCATCAATTGGCAGGCGATTGGTTACATTGCACCGGCCGCCGCCTGAAATGGCCAGTTTTCGGCCGAGTTTGGTTCCTTTATCTAGAAGTAAAGTGGAAGCACCACTTTCAGCAGCCGCAATCGCAGCCATTAAACCGGAAGGGCCTCCTCCTATAATAATCACATCATATCTCATTATTCCATCTCATTTCTAAAACATGCTAATATGGTTCTATTATAAGTGATTTTACTAATAAGGCAAAAGTCGTGAACAAATTGATGTTCAATTGTCAAAAAGAGAAGAAAAGAGTAAACTACAAAATAGTGAACAAATATATATAAAGAATCATAAAAATATATTTCTTACAGATTAAGGGAAAGAGTGAAAGGGATTGTTACATGTCATCGAAACTTATTAGAGGAACTTTTATACTAACAATTGGTATGGTTTTATCAAAAATGCTTGGACTGTTATATGTTATTCCTTTTAATAAAATCGTAGGGACGGAAGGGATGGCATTATATGGTTTTGCGTATACACCCTATACCATTTTTATCAGTATAGCAACAGCAGGTATTCCTTTAGCAGTCGCTAAATTTGTTGCTAAATATAATGCGTTGGGTGAATATGCGGTAGGGCGCAAACTATTTGAATCGGGCCGCAAGATTATGATGTTGACGGGGATTGCAGCTTTTCTCCTTATGTATGTGAGCGCACCGGGACTTGCAGCCATGATGGATACACAAAAATATTCCATTGAGGAAGTTACATCAGTTATTCGAGCGGTAAGTTTTGCGCTTATTCTGGTACCGTCGCAAAGTTTACTGCGTGGTTTTTTCCAGGGATATGAGTCTATGGGGCCGACAGCCGTTTCGCAGGTTATAGAGCAAATCATTCGGATTGTTTTTATGCTGGCAGGTGCATATATCGTCCTAAATGTAATTGGCGGGGATGTCGTACAGGCTATGAGTGTGGCTACATTTTCAGCTTTTATCGGAGCAATATCCGGATTGATGGTTCTATTGTGGTATTGGAAAAAGCGGAAACGCCATCTCGATTTACTAATGAGTGAAGGGAATAATGAAATAGATATATCCCTTAAGGAAATCTATAAAGAAATCATCGTTTCCTCCATACCATTTATTTTCGTAGGATTGGCAATGCCTCTATTCCAGATGGTCGATACGGTTACATTTAACAGAGCAATGGTTTCAATTGGAGAACAAGGAACGACGGATGTGGCATTTGGCGTTTTGAATGTGACAACACAAAAGCTTGTCCTTATACCGATGACACTGGCTACGGCATTTTCACTGTCGATTGTTCCAAGTGTAACGAAATCATTTTTTGAAAAGAATTGGAAGCTTTACAAACAACAATTAACAGAAACATTCCAAACGCTGTTGTTTATCCTGATTCCGGCTGTTGTCGGTATAAGTGTGTTATCTGATAGCGTATATGGTTCGTTTTATGGATTTTTTGATTTAGGATCCGAAGTACTAAAGGTCTATGCGCCGGTTGCGATTCTATTTGCTTTATTTTCTGTTACAGCAGCGATCTTGCAGGGTATTAACCAACAACGCTTTACAGTCCTTAGTTTACTAACAGGAATACTTATAAAGCTAAGCCTCAATATCCCTTTAATAAAAATGTTTGAAACAAGGGGAGCGGTTTATGCCACTGCTATCGGCTATGCGGTCTGTACGTTGATCAATTTATATGTTATCTATTACTTTACTGGTTATCGAATTAAAAGCGTGCTGAGAAGAGCGTTATTATCACTCATATTTGCCTTAATTATGGCTCTTGTTATATGGGGACTGGATTATATGCTGGCTGAATGGGTTGGTTCAAAAGGCCAAATGGTTGCCGTCTTCAGGGTGGCGATTACTGTTCCAATAGGTGTTCTGATTTACTTTTACTTATCCGTGAAAAGTGGATTATTACATGTTATTTTCGGAGAGCGGACGGATGGATTGTTACGCAGGCTGAAATTGAATCGCTTCAGCAGAAGCAAATAATTAAACGATAATGTTGAAATCTTTTTTGGAAGGCCTGCTTATTTTTAAAAGCAGGCCATTCTAATAATTAGTACCGCATTCCAAGTGCCCGTTCTATGCGGGATACACGCCGATCAAGTCGTTCAAATTGTCGTTCCAGACGCTCAAAGCGGTTTTCAAGCCGATCTATACGGGCATTAACTCCACCTAAACCAGGAAATATGCCTCCTGGACCAGGAAACCCGGCTGGTTGAGGTAATTGCTGTCTATTATCATGATCGTAAGGGGGTTGTTGCTGATAATCCATAAATTTCGACCACTCCTTAATTTCATATTCAGCAACAGTCTATTCAAAAAAGAAAAATAGGTGATTTATAGATGAGAATTGATAAATTATTGGCAAACTCCGGTTATGGAAGCCGGAAAGAGGTTAAACAATTGCTTAAATCTGGTTCTGTTCTTTGTAATGAAGTGAAAGTAACCGATGCTAAAAAGCATGTCGATCCGGATAAAGATTTCATTACGGTTTATGGGGAGCAAGTTATCTATAAGGAATATATCTATCTGGTAATGAATAAACCGGCTGGATATATCTCTGCAACAGAAGACGAAAGGCTCGAAACTGTACTTGATTTATTGGAGCCGGAAGATGCAATCAAAAAGCCGTTTCCAGTTGGTAGATTGGACCGGGATACTGAAGGGCTGCTGGTTCTTACGAATGATGGGCATCTCGCTCATGAGGTACTTGCTCCTAAGAAACATGTTCCTAAAACCTATTACGCCATCATTCAAGGGAATGTAACCGAAGAAGATATTGAACAATTTGCCAATGGAGTTACGCTGGATGATGGGTATATAACGAAGCCTGGAAAATTAACGATCCTCTCAAGCGGTCTTAAATCAGAAATAGAAGTCATTATTACAGAAGGAAAATACCATCAGGTTAAACGGATGTTTGAAGCTGTAGGCAAAAAAGTAGTATATTTGAAAAGGATTAAGATGGGCGAGCTTAGCTTGGATGAAGGATTAGAACTAGGAGAGTATAGGGAAATGACAGACGAAGAGATCAGATTATTAAATACACGTACTCCGGAAAAAGAAGACCGTTAAAAAGCGGTCTTCTTTTTTTTAGGGAAAACTGTGTAAATCATTACGAAGTTAATTTTACTTTCTTTTGAGTGGTGGTCCACTTTCCACGACTGGGGCTGACAACAAGTTCGTTATAAGCCAACACATTTAAGTCCCTCTGAATAGTACGTGGAGTGATTCCAAATTCATCCACTAACTCCTGAGTTGTTACTGTACCGTTATGAACGATAAACATATAAATGGACTTAATTCTGGTAAGCATACGGTTTGTTGAAGGTTTCAAAAAACCACTCCTTATGGATAGTTTCCAATGGCAACATCATCTAACCTACAAGGTATAAAGGTTGTTAACCATCCCACTTCTTTAAGTAATCACTTATACAGCACTCCTTTATCGCAGTGGACTTCAAAAAGTTAGTCCTTCTAGTAATATAATACCCCTCTCCACATTTTAAATCCATAATTTACAATAAAATTAAATGAAAATTCATTTAACTAATATCTATTTTTGCAATGCAGATGCTATGACAATCTCTGTGAAATTTTTCATCCCTTCAATCTATATGATAGAGAAAACGCAGTGATATGGACCAACAAAAAATGCTAATCATGTGTAAATTAGCTATAATAACGGTAATGAGCACTATAAAAAAATAGAAATGAGGATACATTGAATGGAATTTAATTGGAAAAAAGAAGTGGAACTAAGAAAAAATGATTTGATTGCGGACACTCAAAAACTTCTCCGGATTAAAAGTACGCTTGATGAATCCACAGCAACTCCTGATATTCCTTTCGGTAAAGGAATAAAAGAAGCACTTGATTTTATGCTTCAGCTCGGAGGAAAAGATGGATTTGTTACTAAAAATATTGATAACTACGGAGCCCATTTGGAAATGGGGAGTGGAGATGAATTACTTGGTATTCTTGGACATTTAGATGTAGTACCTGAAGGAGAAGGTTGGACAAGCAACCCTTACTCAGCAGAAATCCGAGATGGAAAAATATTTGCGCGCGGTGCTATCGATGATAAAGGTCCCACCATGGCTGCTTATTATGCTATGAAGATCATGAAAGATCTGGGAATTGATTTAAACAAAAGGGTTCGATTAATTTTGGGGACAGATGAAGAAAGTGATTGGCGCTGTATGGATCATTACTTCGAAAAAGAAGAAATGCCAACAGTTGGATTTGTGCCAGATGCAGATTTTCCAATTATCTATGCTGAGAAAGGAATAGCCGATTTCACCTTGGACATGATACCCAAAAAAGCAACTGCTGATTCCTTAGTGGTAAAAAGTTTTGAAGCAGGTCAGCGTTTTAATATGGTCCCTGAATCAGCAAAGGCAATCATTTCTCTAAATTCCGATGAAGCAAACGAATGGAAAGAAAAATTTCAACTTTACCTGAAAGAAAACGATTTAAAAGGTTCGTATACTGGTTCAAACGAGGAATTAACATTTATAGTCGAAGGGATTTCTGTACATGGTATGGAACCTGATTTTGGACTAAATGCAGGTCTTAAGCTAGCGGATTTTCTTTTCACTATGCCTTTACAAGGGGATGACCGTGTATTTTTCGAGTTCATCCATCAGTATTTAAGCGGTGAATCTAGAGGGAAAAAGCTGGGAGTTGCTTACTCTGATGATATTACCGGAGATTTAACAATCAATTATGGAATCATTGCCTATAAAAATGGGCAGTTCGGTAAGATTGCTTTTAATTTGCGCTATCCTGTTACATATGATTTTGAGAATGGATGGAAAACAATTGAACAGATTGCTGCCAAGCACCAGTTTACAGTCAATATGAAAACCCATTTGGGGCCTCACCATGTTGATTCTAAAAGCGAATTGGTTAAAACATTGCAAAAAATTTATCAGGAACATACTGGTGAGGAACCAGAATTACTGGCTATTGGCGGCGGAACGTATGCACGTGCGTTGAAAAATGCAGTCGCTTTTGGTCCTTTATTTCCTGGGAGAGAAGATGTAGCTCATCAAAAAGACGAATACATCATGATTGATGATTTATTAAAAGCAACAGCTATGTATGCACAAGCCATCTACGAATTAACAAGATAATCTAACACAAGGGGAGCTGGGGAAATGGATTATATTGTTTACAATGGCACACTTTCAAAAAGAGAAACGATTGCAATTGATATAGAAGATCGGGGCTATCAATTTGGTGATGGTATTTACGAAGTTATTCGTGTTTATAATGGAAAGTTATTTGCATGGGAGGGGCATAGTCGGCGTTTATATGTGAGTGCGCAAAAAATTAGTATAACGATTCCCTACAGCTCCGAGCAGGTTAAAGAGATTCTAGAAGAGCTGGTCTCAAAAAACGGATTACATTCAGGTACAATATACCTTCAATTTAGCCGGGGAGTATCACCGAGGAATCATGCTTTTCCAGGTAAAGACGTACCACCGACATTTGTAGCCTATACAAGAGAATCTGACCGCCCATCACTACTGATGGAATCGGGGGTTGAAGCCTGTATTATTGATGATAAACGTTGGCTTCATTGTGACATCAAAAGTTTAAATCTTCTTGGCAATATCCTCGCTTATGAAGATGCCGTTAGGCGAGGGTGTAGGGAAGCTATTTTACACAGAGATGGGATCGTAACAGAAGGCAGTCATACGAATGTATCAATCATTGTGAATGGCACACTGATTACACATCCTGCAAATAATTTGATTTTAAATGGAATTACCAGGCAGATGGTTTTGACACTTTGTGAGGATCTTTCGATTCCCTATAAAGAAAGGACATTTACGACAGAGGAATTATTGTCTGCAGATGAGGTTTTTTTGACCAGTACTACATTAGAAATTACACCTATTGTGAAGATCAATGGCCAAGTGGTTGGGAAAGAGACATATGGTACAACAAGAAAGCTTCAAGAAGCTTTTCTTGTTGAAATAGAGAAAGAATGTGGAGAACTGAAGTAAAGTGAAAAGAGTTTGGGGAATAATATCCCTGAACTCTTTTCATATGGAAGCAACTTTCAGACAAGGATGAAAATTTATTCTAAACTGTCAAAACAGTTAAAATAGCAGAGCTACCATTATGTTAAAATATAGGGGAGATGAACCGATGAATAGACAGAACCACTATTTTTTTGCGATTGAGTTACCTAGTGAAGTAAAAGAAGGGTTGAGTCATTGGGCCGATGAATTAAGTCGTACCTATTCATACAAAAGTTGGGTTCATCCGAGTGATTATCATATTACATTAGCCTTTCTCGGCAGTGCATCTCAGGAATTACTGGAGAATGCTGTACAACAAATGCAAACTGGGGTTAAACATCATACTTCATTCCCGCTAACCATAACAGGATTGGGTACTTTTGGCGTTGAGAAAAGACCAAGAATCCTATGGGCGGGGATGAGGAAGCAGTTGTCTTTATATGAAATGCAGAAGGATGTATGGCATGTCTGCTCAGAGATCGGTTTCAAGCTGGATACAAAGCCATTTAATCCTCATATCACGATAGCGAGAAAATGTCTTGAAGATATGGACAGAGATCGTTTTGGACAGGTTGAAAAATCTCTCCCTGTCCTACCGGAATTTAGGGTACAACATCTTGTACTTTATCAAACTAATAGCCACTCTGTTCCTAAATACGAACCTATTGTACGTTTTCCATTGACATAAAGGCATAATGATTAATTAGATCAATATTATTTGTGAAAGCTTTACAGCCTATTATCCAAATCATTTTAGTCAAAAAAGACAAAAAGAAAAAAAGAGCATGGGGGAAAACGGGATGGCACAATTAATTAAACTGCAGGATTATGTATCCCGTTACGAACAGGATATTTATCATTATTCTTCTCAGTTTGTACGTTTAAAAAACCAACAGTGGACCAAATTGAAAAAAGCCTATGAAAATAGCGATATTAATGATTGGATAATTGGTGCTGAGAATTCTGACTCCGATGGAAAACAGAATGAACCAGTTAGAAAAAGTCAGCTATCGGAAAAGTTCATGAAAATTTTTAATAGAGTAAAGGGGATAGAGTCTGTCTCTCTTCAGGAAGTACATACGACTGAAAAACCTGAACAGGAACTGGGGCGATTTTTAAAATCCATTCCACGTACAGAAAATGATCTAAAACAGCAATTTTTAGACCGGATTTTTCATTTTCAGCTTAAATGGGCCAGTTCTACCCTAAGAGAAAAATCCGTAGTTAATGCCAATTATATACATGACCAAAAGCTGCGCTATTTTTTGCAACGCTTTCCTGATAATTGCTTAATTCTATACAAGCCGGTCTTCCAGTTTGAAAATGCATCGGTTGAATTGGATATCCTGGTGATGACACCTACAGAAATATGGTGTTTAACATTTCTTGAAGCGGAAGAGGATGCTGTATTTCTGGCGGAAAAAGGAAGGTTCTGGACCAGAAGACATCATAATCGGGTTGATAAAAAAGTATTGAATCCGTATATATCCATAAATCGTATGGAGCAAATCATTAACCGGATTTTGAGCAGTAAGGGAATCGATATGCCGATCAGGAAAGGAATCCTTTGCCGTAATGGGTATATTGATGATGTAAATGCCATACATACAGAGATGATGATTGATAAGCGTTCTTATCCAAAATGGTTTGAAGGTATGCGCAATAATCAGTCTCCTATTAAGAACCAACAGCTTAAGTCAGGGCAAACCTTATTGGATTATTGCAGTGCTTCCTACAAAATTAGAATGGATTTGGAAGAGGAGTTGGAGGAGCTTGATAGAGAGAGCGGTTTATAGGGAATCTTTAATGAGTAAGGAAAAGTTTCATTTCATTATAAATCCTGCCGCGAAGAATAAAGGAAGCTTGAAAATCTGGAAAAAGCTAAAGAAATATTTGGATCGGGAAAGAGTCGATTACCAATTTAACTATACAGAATATGAAGGGCATGCGCAGAGGCTTACAAAGGAAATTTTGGAGAAAAAGAATGATTCATTGATTATCGCTGTAGGGGGAGATGGGACGATTCATGAAGTAATAAATGGTGCTGCCGAATATAAAAATGCCAGAGTATCATATATTCCTGCAGGATCCGGAAATGATTTTTCGAGGGGATACCATATTGATAAAAATCCTATAAAAGCATGGAAGAAATTATGCCAATATAGTGGGAAAACGACATCTATTGATCTCGGATTCTATAAAACTAATCAAGAGGGTTACTTTATTAATAGTTTGGGTATGGGATTGGATGCAGCTGTTGCGAAAGCTGTAAATGAGTCAAAATTCAAATATTACTTTAATAAAATAGGTGCTGGTAAGCTTGTTTATTTATATTTCTTTTTTATTAAATGGTTAACGTATAAACCGACTCATATTTCTCTTTCAATAGATGACAGGGACCACCATTTTACGAATGTTTGGCTTGTGACGATATCCAATCAGCCCTTTTTTGGCGGAGGAATAAAGATTTCACCAAACTCGAAACCGGATGACGGGCTTTTTCATATCATAATCGTACATAATATCTCCAAAATAAAACTTATTTTGATGTTCGTAACGGTATTATGGGGCGGTCATCTTAAAATAAAGGGAGTACAGGAGTTAAAAGGGAAACAAATAAAACTTTCATCTGAACAACCAGCACTTATCCATGCAGACGGCGATTATATAGGCACTAACAAGATAACCGTTGAGATGCATCATCACAAAGTAAATATTGCAGCTATAGGAGAGTGAGCATTGTGTATTCAGATAGGTTTTCAGCTTTTTTGGACAAATTAAATCAAATTACGATTTTAATTCCGCTAAATTATCGCAATAACGATACTCCCATATTTACGATCTTTTTCGAAGGTCAGAAAATTGGGGTATTAAAGGTTGAGGAAGTCATTCAACTAGAGCAATACATAAAATATATATGTATGGCTCCATTTGAAATACCGCTGGGTGAAGAATATCAAATAGAAGACGATAAAGGAATGGCTTTTAGCCTGCGTACAGGAGCTGTTATCAGAACTCCGGAATTTGATGAATATTATCATTATGATGGGGATGATCTAGGAGCTGTCTATACAAAAGAAAAGACGGTTTTTAAGCTATGGGCACCAACTGCTACCAATGTAAAGGTTAAGCTGATTAATCATTTTGGAGCAGAAAAAGGAACAGTGGCTATGCAACGCGGTGAACGTGGCGTATGGTCATTAACTATTCATAATGATTTAAAGGATTATTTTTATTCCTATTTAGTTCGTGTCAATCATATTTGGAGAGAGGCAACCGACCCATATTCAAAAGCAGTATCTGTAAATGGTCAGTACAGTGCCATTATAGATCCGGAAGAGATTGAAAGACATACCTATCAAATTCCACCATTAGAAAGCCATGTGGATGCAATTATCTATGAAACGCATGTACGTGACTTTTCTCATCATCATAATAGTGGGATGAATGCTAAAGGAAAATACTTAGCGTTTACTGAAGAAAACACGAAAACAAATAAAGGCTATTCAACTGGGATTAGTTATTTGAAAGAACTTGGTGTAACCCATATCGAACTCTTGCCAGTCAATGATTTCTCCGGTATTGATGAGACCATCATTGGCAAAGAGTATAACTGGGGTTATAACCCCCGTCACTTTAACTCCCCTGTTGGATTCTATAGCACTAATCCGCATGTGCCATTTAATCGAATAGAAGAATTAAAGGAACTGATAAAAAGTCTCCATAAAAATGGTCTCGGTGTCATTATGGATGTGGTATATAATCATTTGTTCAAAAAAGAATTATCTAATTTTGAAAAAATAGTTCCAGGCTATTATTTCCGCTATGATGAAAATGGAATGCCAGCCAATGGAAGCGGATGCGGAAATGATGTGGCCTCAGAAAGATTTATGGTGCGGAAATTCATTGTATCATCTGTTAAATATTGGCTGGAATATTTTCAGGTAGATGGATTCCGTTTTGATTTAATGGGCTTAATTGACATTGACACAATGAAAGAAATCGAACAGGCTGTCAGGGAAGTTAAACCGGATGCAATCCTCTTGGGTGAAGGTTGGGATTTACATACTGCACTTCCAGCTGAACAAAAATCAACGATTGCAAACGCCTCTAAATTGAGAGGAATTGGATTTTTTAATGATCGATTCAGAGACACCATTAAAGGAAGTAATTTTGATTTAAAAGATGTTGGTTATATCTCAGGTAAAAAAGTTGAGCCAGGTGACTTCTTTCAGCTTGTCACCAATACAGGATCTGAATATCCATTAATGCCTGAACAATCCGTTAATTTTGTGGAATGTCATGACAATCATACATTATGGGATCGACTCCAGCTGGCCAATGGGATGGAATCAAATGAAATAAGGCAGAGCCGCCACAGGTTTGCGACAAGTATTGTCTTACTTTCACAAGGCATCCCATTTTTGCATAGTGGACAGGAGTTTTTTAGAACCAAACAAGGAATCGAAAACAGTTATTGTTCACCGGATTGGATTAATGAACTGAATTGGGATCTAAGAGAGCAAAATGATGAAACGATTTCCTATATAAAATGCTTGATACAGATTCGAAAAAGCCATGGTGCATTCCGCTTCCGGACACGTGAAGAAATTGAGCACTACACGAAAATAGTGGATATTGATCCAAATTGCCATGCGCTAATGTATGAGAATGTCGGAGATTATGGAAAGTGGAAAAATATATTGGTTATTTTCCATCATGCTGAAGCGGATACTACGATTACACTGCCAGGTGATACCGAATGGAATACTCTTTGTGATAGGTGTTATGAAGGGCAGGAAGACCTGGTAATCCAAAAGAGTATAAGAGAATATACCCTTAAACCATTAAGAACATATGTATTTGTACAGGAATAATAGTCAGGAACACTTGACGAATGTATCCTAAACCTACTAAAATTTAAAAAGATGGCTATTGGAGAGAAAAGCAGTCAATGGCTGTCTTTTTTATTTATACATACAACCATGCCACAAAAGAAAAGACTATTGAAGGTGAATACCATGGATTATTTAGGGCGAGAGTGGGAGATAACCCCTGCTGGAGGGGCAACAGGTGAAGCATTTATTGCCAGGCATGATGAGCAAAGGCTATTTTTAAAAAGGAATTCATCTCCTTTCTTAGCTGTGCTTTCAGCTGAAGGAATAGTACCAAAACTAATTTGGACCAAAAGGCTTGAAAATGGAGATGTGATTACGGCACAGGAATGGATGAATGGAAGGGAATTATCTCCTACTGAAATGAGTGAAGAAGCTGTTGCTGAATTACTTCAGAAAATCCATCTTTCCAAGCCGTTATTAAATATGCTCGAGCGCCTCGGTAAAACAGCCCAAACGCCTACACAAATCCTAATATCCGTAAAAAACTCCCTTGATACGGAATTAGGAAATCATCCAAGTATTCAAGATACGCTTGCGTTTATGGAAAGACATATACAAGAGGTCAATAGTGATCAGCAAGTGGTATGCCATGGTGATATTAATCATAATAATCTCCTCATAAACGACAATGGTGAGTTATATTTGATTGATTGGGATGGAGCAATCATTGCAGATCCAGCTATGGATTTTGGTATGCTTTTGTATTCTTATGTGAAACAAGAGGACTGGAAGGAGTGGCTATCCAAGTACGGATTGCAACTCACGGAAGACCTTAAGCTAAGAATGAAATGGCATGTGTTGGCGCAGATTATTCAAAATATAGTGTTGCACAAACGAAAAAACCGGTTACATGAAATGAACCGGTATATCGAGTATTTGAAATTTGCTCAGGAATATTGATCAATATCTTGAACCCAATCTGAAAGTTTTTGCTGATGTGCTTCTATATGACTTTCCAGGTTTGCGGCATGGATGCCGCTTTGGCTGTATTGGTAAATCTCATCGAGTACGGCTTTTGTATTATCATCAAGACCGGGTTGAACCATCAGGGATTTAACGGTTCTCTCCAGCTGTTCAACTTCAGATTGTGAACCGCAGCAATCCTCTTGATGGTTATTTAAAATATCTTTTACTAACATCCAGTGATGATTTTGTGATAATGGCAAATTATCCACAACCCTTCTCTTCATATTCAGTTCTAGGTTGTGAAGGTTTGGCTAAATTTATTCATATGTTAACCGGCATAGGCCGGTTTTTATTTTGTTTTAAAAGAAGAGTGGTATTTTATAAAATGTTATGCTACTCTTTTTTTACGTATTTTAGCGGAGGTGCACAAAATTGAGACAACGTTATAAACCATGGGCTAAGGATAAGCTTATGGCTAATCCTTATTATTGCATTCAGGAGCCAGCTACAAAAAAAGGTTCATGGAATGAAGTGTTTGGAAATAATAATCCCATTCATATAGAAGTAGGTACTGGTAAAGGGCAATTTATTAACGGCATGGCGGCACAGAATCCAACTATTAATTATATTGGTATTGAATTGGCAGAGCGTGTCATAGTAACGGCACTTGATCGATTGTTAGAATCCAATCTTCCAAATGTTAAGCTGCTGAATATTAATGCAGAAGAGCTGCCAAATATATTTGCAGAGGGAGAAGTTTCACGTGTCTATTTAAATTTCTCTGATCCATGGCCGAAAAAACGTCATGCGAAGAGAAGATTAACTTATAAGACATTCCTCGATCTTTATAAAGGAATTTTACCCGAACATGGCGAAATTCATTTTAAGACAGATAACAGAGGATTATTTGAATATTCTCTTGTAAGCTTCTCTCAATATGGAATGACATTAAAAGAGGTTAGTTTAGATTTACACAATAGTGATATGGAAGGAAATATCATGACTGAGTATGAACAAAAATTCTCAGCAAAAGGTAATCCCATCTATCGCTGTGAAGTGTCCTTTTAACCATTTAATGGGTGGCACAATTTAAGATCTGTCCAAACACAATCGAAATAAGGGGGCTTAATAGTTTGGAGACTTTACGCTTTGGTAAGTTTACATTGACGTGGTTAAATGGCGGAGATACTCATATGGATGGTGGAGCCATGTTTGGCGTGGTTCCTAAACCGTTGTGGTCAAAGCGTTATCCTGTTAATGAATTAAATCAAATAGAGTTAAGGTCAGACCCCATCTTGGTACAGACAGAACATAGCAATTATTTAATTGAAGCTGGTCTTGGAAATGGAAAGCTATCTGAAAAACAAATTCGAAATTATGGTGTCGGTGAAGAGTCTAAACTTGAAGAATCCTTGAATCATCTTGGATTGACATACTCTGATATCGATACAATCTTGATGACTCACATGCATTTTGATCATGCATGCGGCTTAACCGGTTATCAGGAAGGCAGATTGGTCAGTTTATTTCCCCATGCAATGATTTATACATCAAGAATTGAATGGGATGAAATGAAAAACCCTAATATTCGTTCTCGTAATACGTATTGGGAAGAAAATTGGACACCGATTGTTTCTCAGGTTAAAACATTTGAAAATGAAGTGCATATTACAGAAGGACTGAGGATGATCCATACAGGAGGTCACAGCAATGGTCATAGTATTATCGTGTTCGAGGAAGGTAATGAGCGCTTGATTCACATGGGCGATCTCATGCCGACTCATGCCCATCAAAACCCTCTTTGGGTTTTGGCTTATGATGATTACCCTATGGACTCTATCAGTGCAAAAGAAAAGTGGATTAAACAAGGAATTGAAAATCAAGCTTGGTTTACTTTTTATCATGATTATGCGTACCGTGCGATTAAATGGGATGTCAGCGGAAAAGAAATCATAGAAAAAGTAGAGCGCGAGCGAAATCATTAAAAAATAGCCTGCTTTCATTCAATTGAATGGTAGCAGGCTATTTTGTCCATTTATCTAACTTGTTCATAAAAATCAATGATAGTACCTGTTGTAGCATCAGCAATAAATTCATACTGCGTAGAATCAATACCTTCTTGCTTCGTAAGTCCACCTTTATATACATCATAATCCAATTCGTTTTTTGTATACTTTTCAGGTTTCATCATAATCCAGGAACCTCTGAATGTTTCTCCGTCCTGACCAAGCGTACTTTTAATGGTAGATAAAATCTTTTCAGGCGAGGCCATCTTGTTTTGATCTGTCAATTCTTTAACGACATAACCAGCTGCAAAACCGGCTGCAACACCTGAAATAAGTGTTTTCCAATTCATGTGTATTCCTCCAATCAAATCGGTAATAGCTTTGTTCTTACATTTGCTAGGTTAATCTATTCCCATTCATTATACATTTTAAGCATAAATGATGCTATCTTTTAACCAGGAACAACCATCTCTATAGTATTTAGTAGTACGGTTTTGTAGAATGGAATATATATAATAGAAAATAATAGGGTAAAGGGGATACATATATGAAGCAGTCTACTTTAGATTTATTTAAAGCTCTTACCGAACTTCCGGGAGCACCTGGATTTGAGCATGATGTACGGGCCTTTATGAAAAAAGAATTATCGAAATACACAAATGAAATCATCCAAGATGGCCTTGGCAGTATTTTTGGGGTTAAACGCGGGAATGAACAAGGCCCTAAAATTATGGTGGCGGGGCATATGGATGAAGTTGGGTTTATGGTAACATCTATTACCCCTGAAGGTTTGCTTCGTTTTCAAACTCTCGGAGGCTGGTGGGGGCAAGTGTTACTTGCGCAAAGAGTACAGGTATATACAGAGACGGGTCCTATTATTGGGGTAGTCAGTTCCATCCCGCCGCATTTGCTGAGTGATGCTCAAAAATCCAAACCTATGGAAATCGGTAATATGCTGATTGATATTGGTGCAGACGATAAAGAGGATGCAATCGCAATGGGAGTGAAACCGGGTCAGCAAATTATTCCATACAGTAAATTCACGCCGATGGCGAATCCTAAAAAAATCCTTGCCAAAGCATGGGATAATCGGTATGGGTGTGGATTGGCAATCGAATTACTGGAAGAGCTTCAAAATGAGACTTTGCCTAATATTCTCTACAGCGGTGCAACCGTCATGGAGGAAGTGGGTACACGTGGCGCCGGGACTGCAGCAACTATGATTGATCCAGATATTTTCTTTGCGTGTGATGCCAGTCCTGCCAATGATATGTCAGGAAGTAAATCTGTTTTTGGATATCTGGGGAAAGGTCCTTTACTGAGAATCTATGACCGTTCCATGGTTATGCATAAAGGGATGAGAGAATTTATATTGGATACAGCGGAATCCAACCAAATCCCCTATCAATATTTTGTGGCTCCGAATGGTGGAACAGATGCAGGGAAAGTCCATATTACAAATCGTGGTATACCAAGTGCTGTTATAGGTGTATGTTCACGATATATTCATACACATGCATCCATTTTGCATGTTGATGACTATGCCGCAGCCAAAGAACTAATGGTTAAATTGGTTAAGAGCTGCGATAAAACAACAGTTGAAACAATCAAACAAAACGGTTAATACAAGGTTCTAGGGAAGGCAGAGGCAAAGATCTGTCTTCTTTTTTAGGAAAGGATGCAGATTTATATGGTTAAAATCGCTATTGGTTCTAAAAATCCAGCGAAAATGAAAGCTGGAGAATTAGCTGGCCGGGAACTATCAGCTGATCTTATTTCAATTGATGTACCATCTGAAGTAAGTGAGCAGCCTTTTTCGGATGAAGAAACGATAGAGGGTGCTCTTAACAGAGCCAGGAATGCCATGAAAGAAAGTCAGTCGGATTTTGGACTGGGACTTGAAGGAGGAGTAGTGAAAACTCCTTATGGGTTGTTTATTTGCAATTGGGGTGCACTGGTCACTAAAGAGGGTGAAAGATATGTAAGTGGCGGTGCACGAATTAAATTGCCTGATGAAATAGCTGATGAGCTTTACTCTGGTAGAGAGCTTGGGCCAGTTATGGATGAATATACAAAGAAACAGGATATCCGGAAATCAGAAGGAGCCGTAGGTATCTTTTCAAATGGTCGCATTACTAGAGCACAAATGTATGAACATATTGTTGAATTATTGGTTGGCCAATATGAGTATCAAATAAAAGAACAAAGAAGATAGCGGCGGGTTTGTGATGTATTAGTATTTCTCATCCTTTGCTATAAGGTGGATTTCCTCATGTTCCTTTATTTTGGAAGAGAAAAGGATTCTGATAACAAATACAATCAGGGAAACGAGACGTTTTTTCATACTAATTCTCACCTTTTCTCTAATGATTTTACTAGAATGATAACATTGGCGATAAGATAAAACCCGTAGAATCTATAGAAGACCGCCGAATTAGATTGAATGGCGGTCTTCCTTCATGTTTAATCCTCTAGTATATACTCAAGTATAGATATAGCCTGATCAACGTCTGTGACTGTGACATTTGCTTTTCTGGAAAGTTCTTTAAGAGGATGGTGAAGAGATTCAGGCCTAATGAGGATGAGCGGCTTGCCTAACGTTACAGCCATACTTGCATCCATTGCTGTGTTCCACTGTTTATATTTCTCTCCGAATAAAGCAATCACCATATCAGCTTTGTTGATCCAAAGCTCCGTTCTTAAGTTATTAATAGAGGAAGCTGCCTGGTCTTTGAAAATAGCATTGGGTTGAATTCCTAAAATTTTCTCTCCTATTTCATCTGAGAGGGAATGATTTTCATTAGGCCCTTTGAAATGAACAGGAAGCTGTTTTTTTGCAGCCTTTTCCTTAATTTCTTCTCTCCATTGACTATGGATTTCTCCGGCGAGATAAATGGTTAAGGTCATCATTATGCTCCTTCCAACTTTTCTATTCATTTTATCAAAGATAGCGATTGCTTGAAATGTAAAAGTGACTGGTGTCAATAAAAGAAATGTATTACAGTGCAACAATTGAAGCTCATTTAATATGTAAATAGTTATTGACAGGTGTCTTGACAGAAGTTAATCTACTGGATAGAGATAAAAAAATTACAACTTATGGAAAAGATGTGATTCAGGGAGGATAACGGTATGGAGAAGGGGAAAAAGAAAGAACGTCAATTGCTTGGAATAGCTGGAATGGCATGGCTTTTTGATGCTATGGATGTTGGTATGCTTTCATTCATTATTGCAGCCCTGCAAATAGAATGGAATTTAAATTCAGAACAAATGGGATGGATTGGCAGTGTGAATTCAATAGGAATGGCAGTAGGGGCTCTTGTGTTTGGGATTTGGGCTGACAGGATTGGGCGAAAAAAAGTATTAATTATTACGCTATTATTATTTTCATTAGGAAGCGGATTTTCTGCATTGACTACAAGCTTGTCGGTTTTTCTTATTTTCAGATTCATCATTGGATTGGGACTTGGTGGTGAATTGCCGGTTGCTTCCACTTTAGTTTCTGAAAGTGTGGCGGAAAACAGAAGAGGAAGAATCGTCGTGCTCCTCGAAAGTTTTTGGGCTGCAGGCTGGCTGGTCGCTGCACTTATTTCATACTTTGTCATACCGACATATGGCTGGCAAATTGCTTTATTAATTAGTGCAATTCCGGCTTTATATGCCATTTATTTAAGAATACACCTTCCTGATTCTGAGAAGTTCCAAATGGTGAGGAACAAGGAGACATTATCTGTTGCAAATTCGCTTAAGGCATTATGGACTAAAGAATACGCTGTAAAGACGCTTATGCTTTGGATTCTTTGGTTCTGTGTCGTATTTTCTTATTATGGAATGTTTCTATGGCTTCCAAGTGTTATGGTCTTAAAAGGGTTTACTCTGATCAAAAGTTTCCAATACGTTCTCATTATGACGTTATCACAATTGCCAGGATATTTCACGGCTGCCTGGTTTATTGAGAAAATCGGCCGCAAATTTGTATTGGTGACCTATTTGTTCGGTACAGCTGTTAGTGCCTATTTCTTTGGTAGTGCAGAAACGTTACCAGCGTTGATGATCTCAGGGTGTTTGCTTTCATTCTTTAACCTAGGTGCGTGGGGAGCGTTGTATGCTTATTCTCCGGAACAGTATCCAACTGTTATACGCGGTACCGGAACAGGTATGGCTGCAGCAGTGGGAAGAATAGGAGGAGTCCTTGGTCCTCTCGTTGTAGGAAATTTACTCGCTGCCAATACTTCTATTGATAAAATATTCTTCCTTTTTGGTATTTCTATCATTATTGGGATGTTATCGGTTCTTATTCTTGGCAAGGAAACTAAAAATACGACTTTAGAATAGAAATTCTTTGCCTATTTGGGTATGATAATTCATACAAGAGAATATTGAGAGGATGAGGATGTATATGAAAAAGTTAGAAAGTATGGAGCAGTATAATGAATTGATGTCGAATGGGAAAGTTATGCTCTTATTTTCTGCCGATTGGTGCCCGGATTGCAGATACATAGAACCATTTATTGGAGACGTTGAGGCAGCAAATAACGAGTACACCTTCATTTATGTCGATCGGGATAAATTTCTTGATTTATGTATCAAGTTAGATGTATTTGGAATACCAAGCTTTATTGCTTTTGAAAACGGAAAAGAGCTCGGGCGATATGTAAATAAAGATCGTAAAACACAGGAGCAAATTGAAGATTTCATTGCATCATTATGATAAACTATTATACTGCCCCCTATATGGGGGCTTTTTTTTATCCCATTCTAACTGGCGCTTAGACTCTCACTTCAAACCGGGAGCTGCAGTTTAAGGTTAAGTGAGAGATAAGCGCCAGTTGGAATCCAATTAGTACACCTAATGCTCAGTGGGGATGAAAGAAACACTCCATAGAGCAAAGTATAACTTTATTTAGCGGCATGGGTTTATTTAAGCTATAGTAATGGTAAGGAGGAATCCCTATGAAAATGACAACTATTAAAATGAAAACTCTATTGATGGAAAGTTTGGCTGATAGAAATCTAAGCTTTACCTATAATCGTGATAAAGAGGAATTAAGAATTGAAAATAAAGAGACGGGCAAGGGAATAACAATTGGATTATCACCACTTGTATCAAAATATGAGCAATCCGGTCAAAAAGCAATTGATGAAATCCTTTATTATATTAAAGAATCAACGAAAGTGATGGGAACTGAACAATCATTAGAGGGCAATGAGAAATTAATTTATCCAGTTATCCGTTCTACCTCATTTCCTTTGGAGTCCCGTGAAAATATACCATTTATCACGGATGAGCATACTGCTGAAACAAGGGTTTATTATGCTTTAGATTTGGGTAGTACGTATAGGTTAATTGATGAAGAGTTAATGAGTAAAGAAGGATGGAATCAGGACTCTATTCGTTCCATGGCTATGTTTAATGTAAGGTCATTACCGATTAGCCCCAAAAAAGACAGTGTGCGGGGAAATGACTTTTATTTTATTAACCATAATGATGGATATGATGCTTCAAGAGTACTCATCGATTCACAAATGAAAAGATGGAAGGAAGATCTGAAAGGGACAATGGCAGTGGCTATTCCACATCAGGATGTACTAATCATTGCAGATGTTCAAAATGATGCAGGGTTTGACATTTTGGCACAAATGACTATGCACTTTTTCACGAATGGGAATGTGCCGGTTACAGCTCTTCCATTCTTATATGATAATGGCGAATTAGAGCCTATCTTTATTTTAGCAAAGAATAGGCCGGAAGAAGGTCAATAAAGACAGGGAATTCATACCAATTAAAAGAGATGTACCTTAAAAAAACGAATCTTTTGATAAAATAGTAATAGTAATTTATAACAACAATAGAAAGTGTGAGGAAGGCTATGAGCTTTTTCAAAAAAATCGTTGATTGGTTCTATGAGGACGTAGAGGAGGAAGTAAAACCTCCTAACAGCCATCAAACCATTCAACAAGTACCTAAACAAGTAACAAAACAAGTAACAAAACAAGTAACAAAACAAAGTAAAATGCAAAAAAAGCAAATTGATGTTGAAGCTAAAATTCAATATAAATATCCAAAGAATAATTTTAAATTCCCATTAATTTCTGATGAAGAGTTATTGAAATTAAAAGACCAAAAAAAGAAACAAAAAGAATTGGGCGAGAAGAAGGAAAGGTTTTTGAGGGAAACTGTACATTCTCCGGTTGCTTCTTCTGGACAGTCTCCTTTTAAAAGAGTAGTCATAGAAAAACCAGAACCTAAACAAAACAAAATTATGCAGAATAAAATACCTTTTAGACGAACAGAAATCCCATCACCAATCTATGGATTTCAAAATAGACAGACTGGAACTAAAAACCCTAAAGCGGTCGAATATGAATTACCATCCGAAACGACACTGGATTCAGTACTTGCTATTATGCATGGAAAGAAAGAAGGCCCTTTGCAAGCAAAACAAGAGCATCCAATTGATAATGCAGGACAGACTCATTTAACGCTAAATTCTGAGCATGAGCAGACAGTGGAAGATAAAAAAACTGTTCAACCATATGCACCTAACCTTGATGGTATTATAGGGTCTAATCCAGAAGAAATGAAGGATAAAAATGATCAGGGATCTATCAATTCCACTTCTGCAGAAAATGGAGAGGTTGCTGCCACGAATGAAATTCAGTGGGGATCAGCAGATGAAGATCAGATTATAGAAGAAATGAATAAGGCAGTTTTGAATGTTGATTATGCCTTGGAAGATAAAGCAATCCCGGAAGATGAGATTTTAATAGAAGAAATTTTGGAAGAGGATTTGCCGGTATTGGATACTGACTTCCAGGCGGAAGAGCAGATGGATACCCCTTCCATACCACTCATTCATCAAGATATTGAGGAACAAGTTGATGTTGATAAGTTGGAGTCTGAATCTCATCTAGAGAAATCAGAGCCGGTTTACTTAATACAACCTTCAGACAATGAGGTACCAGAAAATATAGAAGTATCTGATTCCCAGATGGAGAAGACAGTATCCTTTGAATCGGAAATGAATGTTGAAGAAAATCAGCAGGAAAGTGAAAAATACAGAGAAGATATAGAAATTATGGATTCTGAGAAAGATAGACAGAATATCAGTCCGCTTGGCAGATTAGATGAAGAGCGTTCCAGCTATGAAGATCCAAAGGACGAACCTATTGTTACAGAATCCATAATTCCGTTTGAAGAACAATCAATGAATAAAATCAATGGCCTAGACAGCTCTAATCCATCTGTGGATAGTGAAAATTCATCTGAACAGGAAATGACTCTATCAGAACAAAATAGAACAGTAGCAGAAGAGGCAACTATTGTTATGGATGAAGAAGAAAGACGCAGAATAGAAAGGGAAAAACGCATTAAAGAACGTAGAAAACATATACCTTTTAACGTATTAATGCTAAAGAATGATAAAGATCCCAGAGCTGCCAATCGCTATCCGAAAACAGATACGAAAACAGTTATGAATACGGATAAAAAGGTAGAAATCCAGGAGACGCCTAAAAAAAAACTGATTGAATCCTATCTGTATCCAGATATATCTATCTTGAATCCAAGAGTGGATATCGAGGAAGATGCTGATTGGCTCGCCGAACAAGCAGCTTTGCTAGATGATACGCTTGAACAATTTAATGTCAAGGCCAGAGTATTCACGTATTCTCAGGGTCCTTCCGTAACACGATTTGAAGTTCAGCCTGAACCTGGTGTTAAAGTCAGTAAAATCACAAATTTAAGTGATGATTTGAAATTAAGCCTGGCTGCAAAAGATATTCGTATAGAAGCACCGATTCCTGGAAAAAGAATGATTGGGATTGAAATTCCCAATATAAATACGAGACCTGTTTATTTGCGTGAAGTTTTAGAGGAAAAATCCTTTATTGAAAATCCTTCGCCACTTGCGGTCGCAGTTGGGTTGGATATATCCGGCAACGCGATTGCAACTGATTTAAAGAAAATGCCTCATGGTTTAGTAGCAGGCTCAACGGGATCCGGGAAAAGTGTTTTTATTAATTCAGTATTAATCAGTTTATTATATAAATCCCATCCCTCAGATGTCAGACTTTTATTGATTGATCCGAAAATGGTGGAACTTGCACCATACAATCATATCCCTCATTTGGCAGCGCCAGTTATTACGGATGTAAAAGCTGCGACTGCGGCCCTGAAATGGGCGGTGGAAGAAATGGACCGGCGATATGAGCTGTTTGCCCATTCAGGTTCGAGGGATATTGTCAGATATAATGAAAAGGTACTGGCATCCGGGCAAATTGAGCATAAGCTTCCGTATTTAGTTATTGTGATTGATGAATTAGCTGATTTAATGATGATGTCTCCGGCTGACGTAGAAGAAGCAATCTGCCGAATTGCACAAAAAGCAAGAGCGTGTGGGATTCATTTACTGGTGGCGACACAACGGCCATCCGTAGATGTCATTACAGGTTTGATAAAAGCAAACATTCCTACGAGAATTGCCTTTTCGGTTTCCTCTCAGGTCGATTCACGTACAATTCTTGATCAAAGCGGAGCTGAAAAACTGCTGGGTCGAGGCGATATGCTGTTTTTAGAAAATGGCACATCTAAAGCAGTTCGACTGCAAGGTACCTTTGTAACGGATGATGAAATTGAGAATGTAGTGAAACATGTAAGTAATCAAGCAAAACCATCCTATATGTTTGAGCCGAATGAATTGGTAAAAACAAGTGAACATATAGAAGAAAAGGATGAACTTTATTATGAAGTGTGCGAATTTGCAGTTGAGATGGGTGGAGCATCAATATCCAGTCTGCAAAGGCGTTTTAGGATAGGTTATAATAGGGCAGCGAGGCTGATTGATATGCTTGAGAGGGAAGGGATTCTATCAGAATCAAGAGGAAGCAAACCTCGTGATGTTCTCATATCTGAATCTGATTTAGAAGCTATCCATGAATCTCAACCCCCTTTATAAATAAGGGAGAAAGTATTTTATAATTTAATTATGAGTATTCGCCAGGGAAGGCAATACTATATATATGAGAAAATGAGTGATAAAAATTGTACGAAATTGATATATAGGTTTATAATCATACAAGTTATATCTTTAACGTAATGAAGATATACATTGGTTGTTTCGTTCCTACAGTTTATTTCACTTCTTTACCTACAAATAAGCTTTAGTAAAGCCTAAAAAGGCGATGCAGGGAAACTGCAAATAGCAAAAAATAGAGACCGTCATATACTGTTGTACAGCATTGACGTTTGTTGGAGGTTCATTCTATGACAGTTTATCACTTCGTAGGCATAAAAGGATCCGGGATGAGCGCGTTAGCCCAAATCCTGCATGATATGGGATATCAAGTACAGGGATCTGATTATGAAAAACGTTTTTTTACTCAAATTGCGCTTGAAAATGCCGGCATCAACATATTGCCATTTAATAAAGAGAATATTAAGCCAGGCATGACGATTATAGCGGGTAATGCATTTCCAGACAGTCATGATGAGATTGTTCAAGCTTTGGAACTTGGTTTGCCAGTCATTCGCTACCCACGTTTTCTTGGAGATTTTCTTAAAAAGTTCGTAAGCATAGCAATCACAGGGGCACATGGAAAAACCTCGACTACAGGCTTAATGTCTCATGTAATCAGCGGAGCTGAGCCGACTTCATTTTTAATTGGTGATGGAACAGGTAAGGGAGAGGCAGATTCTAAATACTTTGTATTTGAAGCTTGCGAATATCGACGTCACTTCTTATCCTATGAACCGGACTATGCCATCATGACCAATATCGATTTTGATCATCCGGATTACTTTGCGAATCTTGATGATGTGTTCTCTGCTTTCCAGGAGATGGCACTTCAAGTAAACAAAGGGATTATTGCTTGTGGTGATGATGAGCAATTGCAAAAAATCCAAGCGAAAGTACCAGTCATTTTTTACGGATTTAACGAAGAAAATGATTTTCAGGCTAAGAATATTATTACGTCAGAGGCTGGGACAACATTCGATGTACATGTAAGAAACAATTATTATGAGACATTTACGATTCCTATGTTCGGTCGTCATACCGTTTTAAATGCTCTAGCTGTCATTGCGCTTTGTCAATATGAGAACATTGATGTAGAAATCATTAAAGATCGATTAATGTCGTTTACTGGCGTTAAAAGACGTTTTTCCGAAAAAAAAGTTGATCAGCAAATTTTAATTGATGACTATGCACATCACCCGACAGAAATTAAAGCAACAATTGATTCAGCTCGCCAAAAATATCCGGACCGGGAAGTTGTAGCTGTATTCCAGCCTCATACTTTCTCCAGAACTCAAAAGTTTTTGGATGATTTTGCTGAAAGCTTAAAAGAAGCGGATAAAGTATACCTTTGCGAAATTTTTGGATCAGCAAGAGAGCTGAATGGAAAGCTAACAGTGAAAGACCTTTGCAATAAGGTGGAAGGTGCCGAGATTATACAGGAAGAAGATCCCTCAATCTTGAAAAACCACAAAAATGGTGTGTTACTATTTATGGGTGCTGGAGATATTCAAAAAGTGCAGGCTGCCTATGAAAATTTTTTAACAAAATAAATGTATTAAAAAACCCTTCAAGAGGACACTAATGAGCTCTTGGAGGGTTTTTGGTTTATTTGAGATTTTCAGGATTGAGTTTTTCTAATTCCGGGATGACGAATCTGCCATCTTTCCTGATCAAGCGATCATCGAAATAAATTTCTCCGCCTCCATAATCTTTACGCTGGATATTCACTAAATCCCAGTGGATACTGGAATGGTTTCCATTAGGTGCCTCGTCATAGCTTTGGCCCGGTGTGAAGTGGAAGCTGCCATCAATTTTTTCATCGAAAAGAATATCCTGCATAGGCTTGGTTATATATGGATTAACTCCAATTGCAAATTCACCAATATAACGTGCACCTTCATCGCTATTGAATACTTTGTTAATTCTCTCAGTGTCATTGGCTGTTGCTTTTATAATTTTTCCATTTTCAAATGTTAAGCATACATTTTCGTATGTAAATCCTTGATATGGCGAAGGGGTATTGTACGTAATGGTTCCATTTACAGAATCACGTACAGGAGCAGTATATACTTCACCGTCTGGAATATTGCGCTCACCTGCACACTTAACAGCTGGAATGTTTTTGATGGAAAAATGTAAATCGGTCCCTGGACCTTTGATATGCACCTTATCTGTTTGATTCATTAAATCTACGAGACTGTTCATCGCTTCAGACATTTTAGCGTAATCTAAATTACACACGTTAAAATAGAAATCTTCAAAACCTTCTGTGCTCATTTTGGCAAGCTGAGCCATTGAATTCGTTGGATAGCGAAGGACTACCCATTTAGTTTTCGGTACCCGGATATCTCTGTGTACTTGATTTTGAATAGTTTGTCCGTATATTTTCATTTTTTCGGCAGGTACATCAGAATGTTCAGAAATATTATTACCTGCACGCAGACCAATATAAGCATCCATTTTATTCATAACCTGTGCTTCGAATTCTGCTATTAAGCTATAGTGCTCTTCGGTTGCACCCAATAAAAGCTGTCTTTCTATGGTTTGATCTTTTGTGGAGACGAATGGGTATCCACCAGCTTGATAGGCTTCTTGTACCAATGCTTTTACTAATTCTGGCTGAATGCCAAAATTCTCGATAAGCACTCTTTCCCCTTTTTGCAACTTTACGGAATAGTTGATTAAATTATGAGCTAATTGTTGAATTCTTGGATCCCTCATATAATTCTCCTTTTAACTTTATTATAATTATATTGTATCTTACTTTATCTATAATATTAAGACGAATTGAAGAATGTAGGAATAAGAAACCCTTATATAGTTTAAAAGTGTCAATAAAGGGTAAAAACTAATTATAATCTAGAGATGGAGTGAAGACGATGGAAATTATCTTATATTTAAGTGTGGCTGTAATCGCCATTGCGTTCCTGGTTCTTGTTATTTATCTTTCAAGAACATTGAAATCCCTTCAAACAACAATGGAGAGCGTTTCCAGTACGCTAACAGGATTGGAAACTCAAATGCAGGGCATTACAACAGAAACAACATTGTTATTGCATAAAACGAACGCTCTGGCGGAAGATATTCAGCAGAAATCAGAGAATTTAAATACTGTTGTAGATGCTGTAAAAGGTGTAGGAGGCTCGATTCATCGAGTGAATCAAACAATTGATCAGGTTACAAATCGCGTTCAATTGGCAGCGAGTCAAAATAACGAAAAAATCACCCAAGTAGTACAATGGGGGAATGTATGCATTGAACTCGTGAATAAGTGGAAAAAGCATAAAGCTGAACAGAATATGGAAGTATATTCTGACACTGAAGTTGAAAGAAATATAAGTTTACCGACACAAGAAACTAGATATCAACGTTCTCAATCTTAATCAACAAATAAAAAGGAGATGTTAAAGAATGAATAATAAAAATGAAAACCTTAATCAAGATAATGGTATGTCTACAAAAGATTTTGTAGTAGGAGCTATCGTAGGAGGACTTGTTGGAGCAGCTACAGCGCTATTTTTAGCTCCTAAGTCGGGAAAAGAGCTTCGCAGTGAGTTATCTGAACACGGCAGTGCATTAATGGAAAAAGGTGCGCCTTTGATGGAAAAAGGGAACGCTCTAAAACAAACGGCTACTGAAAAAGGGACTGCTTTAAAACAAACAGCTACTGAAAAAGGAATCGCCCTTAAACAAACAGCTACTGAAAAAGGAACAGGATGGATTTCTGTAGCTAAAGAAAAAAGTGCGCCATTAACAGAGGCAGTCAAGAAAAAATTTGGAAACAGTGCAAGTGAAGACAGTGATAGCCAATCTTCTGCTACAGATGAAAAACAAACGGATAAAACGGCAGATAGCAATGTTGTAGTTGATTCTCCGGATGACGTGTATGAAGGTAAAGAAAACATAGACAATAAAAATACAGCTAAAAAAGAAACATATGCTTCTGAAAAAACTGGATTCAATTCGACAGCCAGTGGAAATACTACGTCTGGTAAAACTCCTTCTGGCAGTTCAAATAATACAGTGAAAGTTGAATATGGTTCAAATTCATCTAAATCAAATGGTAATAAAGGCAATTCATCATCCAATTCAAAAAATCCATCAAATAAAAAATAATTATGGTTTCAGAGAATAATAAAATGGGGTGAAGAATGATGAAGAAGGTTGAAAGTCAAGTGGAATTTCAGCAACTTTTAGAACATAATGTTTTTCTGCTTCTGAAACATAGCCTTACGTGTCCTATTAGCGGAGAAGCTTTTAATGAATATACGAAGTTTGTTGAGGAGCATCCTGCTGTCAAAACAGCCTATTTGGCTGTACAGGAAGCTAAACCACTATCTGAGTATGTCCGAGATTTGACAGGAATCAAACATGAAACGCCCCAAGCTATTTTGTTTAAAAATGGAAAGGCCGTGTGGAACACCTCACATGGAAGAATTACAAATGAAAATCTCGAACAAGCGATTAAAGAGTATAGCTAAATAGAAACCGGTAAGGAAATTAATTCCTTACCGGTTTATTTATTGGTGATGGATTAGTATGAAACCAGACAATTTCAAGGTGGTCACCGTTTCGGATTTCATCGTAAAACGTAACTTCATGTTTATTTCGAATAAGGTGAAACCCACCTGGATTGTCCTTGGGTAATTCTATATCAATGTATCGAAAAAGATCCTGAAATATAAAAGAGGAGGTTTTTTCAAATCTTACTTGAATTAACTCTCTATTTAAAAGAATATCAGTTTCACTTAAGGCAGTATTTCCCCGATAAACCGAATAGGATTTATTTGTTAAGGTAAGTGGTTTATCATTAAATGTAACAGAGATTTGATTCATATTACCGGTGCTATATACGGCTATCAAATCTTTGACAGTTACTGGCTTTCTGCGGATTAAGGTAAGGTGATCATTATCGGATATCCGATAATTGAATGACACAGCTTTACCGTTAACATATACGGCACCTGAAAATGAAGGAAAGCTTTCCTGCTGGCCATTGATAAATAGATTGAACGACATAAGTTCTTCTAATATAGAGTTCAATCCGGCAAATAACAATGCATCTTGTACGGTTTCAGGCATTCTAAATATAATCTGATCACCATCATGAACTTTCTCATGACCGTCAGCAGGAAATCCATTAACGAATAAGGTACACGGTATTTCGTATTTTTCCTCATTTATATAAATCTTCCTGTTTGGCAGTTCATCAAGTAATTCACTTAAAATAACAGAAGTTTCTTTGCCATCTTTTCCTTTTTCTATCCACACTTGATCCCCCGGAGTTAATGCCGCATCAAGTGGGCAATTCTCATCATTCTTTCTGATAAGCGGTGGCTCGCCATGACTGCCTGGTATTGTAATATTTCTCCCATTAATACTTACGATCTTTGCATTACCGGGTTTACCGTAAAGTTTTGTTAAATGCAGTCCTGCTGCTAGCAAAGCATCTCCTATTGTCAGTTGTTTTAAATCAAATAAACGAACAGGAATGCCATTAACCTCGACAGAAACATAGTGAATAGGATTAACCTCTGATGAAATGGCAATTCCGATTGGGGTAACCAATTCAGGTCCCTTCTTAAGATCAGACTCCATTTCTAAATTTTTAATGGCATCTATTCCGCGTATAGCGACTCTATTGGCAGGCAGATTTAATTTATCTGCTAGAATATCTGGTAGACGAGGTGTTAAGCTACCTCCACCAATAAGCATAACTGCTTGAGGGGCCTTATCATTGTTCAATCGTAAAATTTCCTGACAAATGGAATCTGCTAATTTTTCAATGGCTGGCTGGATGGCCATAAGCATTTCTTCTTTTGGTATCTCTGATTCAAAACCCAAGATATCTTGAACGTTAATCAAGTCATTTTCATTAATGGATCGCTTAACTTCTTCTGCGTTTGGAAAATCTAGTAGATACTGGTCGCTGATCTCTTCCGTTATCTCATCTCCGGCAACAGGGACCATTCCGTAAGCGATAATGGTTCGTTCATCTGTTAGTGCTATATCAGAGGTACCGGCTCCAATGTCAACTAGACAAATATTAAGTCTTCTCATAGAAGGGGGAATAAGGACATGAATGGCAGCAATTGGTTCAAGAGTAAGAGCTTCAAGTTCCAAATCAACCCTTTTCAGAGCAGCAAATAACGATTCAACAACGACTCTTGGAAGAAAAGTGGCGATAATTTCTGCCTCAGCTAAGTCACCTTTTTGATCAAGCAAATTTCCGATTTCCTGCCCATCCAGATAATAGTGAAGAACAGAATATCCTACACAGTAATAATGATAATTATTTTGGATTTCTTCTTTGTCAGCTACTCTAAATTGGGCTTGTTGTACAGCCGCTAATTCAAGATGAATGCGATCATCGGCAGAAAGGATGGGTTTTCCGGTTATGTTTATAGACGATTTCCCGATTTCTGTGCGTAAAGCACGTCCTGCCGCTGCTACACATACTTTAGTAAGAGGTCCGTGCTTTTTTTCTAATGATAGCTTAATATTAAGTATAACGTTGGAGACGGAAACGACGTCATGAATTTGCCCATCCAGCATCGCGCGCTCTGTATGCTCCCTTACCAATACATCTGTAACCACATATTTATCTTGGCGTATTTCTAATATGATTCCTACAACTGAGCGTGTCCCGATATCAAGAGCAAAGATTTTTTTGGTCAAGGATTTACCTCTCCTTTTACGCTTTAATGCTTAAAAGCGTTTTATTAATAAAGGTTTTAATAGTGACAATATGAATTTAATCCGTTATAATAGTTTCAATTATATACTGAAATGTAAAATATTTTACTAAGGGAATTCGAAATTTTTATAATTTTAAATAACCTGTGCCAAAGTGTTAAAACTCGGGAAGCAGAAACAGAGAGGATGAGTGATATTGAGTAATAAAGAACTAGATGTATTAAGAGAACAACTGGATAATTTAAATCTGCAATTATTACAGCTTATTAATGAACGAGGTAAAGTTGTACAACAAATTGGTGAATTAAAAGGAAAACAAAGTCAATATCGTTATGATCCTGTGAGAGAAAGAGAAATGCTTAATACACTTATCCAAAATAATGATGGACCATTTGAAAAATCAACCATTGAACATATATTTAAAGAAATATTTAAAGCCAGTCTTGAATTGCAGGAAGATGATCATCGTAAAGCGCTGCTTGTTTCCCGTAAGAAACATCCAGAAGATACAATCATTGATATAAAGGGCGAGAAGGTTGGAAATGGACAACCATCTTTTGTTTTTGGCCCTTGTGCGGTAGAATCTTATGAACAAGTAGCGACAGTGGCAAAAGCTGTTAAAGATAAAGGATATAAATTACTTCGAGGCGGAGCGTATAAACCACGGACATCTCCTTATGACTTCCAGGGATTGGGTGAAGAAGGATTAAAGATTCTGAAACGGGTCGCTGATGAATTTGACTTGGCTGTCATAAGTGAAATTGTAAATCCAGCCGATATTGAGAAGGCGGTTAAGTATATTGATGTTATTCAAATCGGTGCCCGTAATATGCAGAACTTTGAGTTACTTAAAGCCGCAGGAGCGGTTAATAAACCTGTTCTTCTAAAAAGAGGGCTGGCGGCAACGATTGAAGAGTTTATTAATGCGGCTGAATATATAATGGCACAGGGAAATGGAAATATTATATTATGTGAACGCGGTATTCGAACGTATGAAAAGGCTACACGGAATACACTTGATATTTCAGCGGTGCCTATACTAAAAAAAGAAACTCATTTACCGGTGTTTGTTGATGTAACGCATTCTACAGGTCGTAGAGATCTATTAATTCCAACTGCTAAGGCCGCTTTGGCGATAGGAGCAGACGGGGTCATGGCTGAAGTTCATCCGGATCCGGCGGTTGCGTTGTCTGATTCAGCACAACAAATGGATCTCAACCAATTTGATACGTTTGTAAAAGAGATTAATCAATTCACTCAAAATACAGGAATCAGAGTATAATAGTAAGGGCTGCTACCTGGCAGCTCTTTTTCATTCATTTATTCTTATAAAAGGCTTTTTTAGAGTTCATTGTTGATTTATTAGCTGGTTGATAGTTGTGGATGGCCTGAGACTCCTTGCTTAGAAAAGAAAGGCCAAGGGAAACCCAACAGGCGTAAATCCCAAGGAGGCTCCCGGACCGCCGGAAATCGAAGGCCAGAGCTAGGGACGGATAACAACATTTAAGTTTAACAGAGCTGCAAAAAAAGATGGGAAGAACCCATTTTTTGAATAATTAAAGGAAAATCCCGCTATCATGTGATTGGCATAGGGATGTTTTAACGGATATTGTCTTGCAAAGAGATGAAGAATCACTCTTGGTTGAAATTAGACTGACTGTTTAGTTATATAAACAATAGTAAGAAAATTGATAAAGTGTTTATTTGCACGAATTTAGAGGGTAGAGTATTATTATAATAACATACTAAATGGTACTTAAATTCAATACTATTAGGGTAAGATAAGAGAGAGTTGGGCGGTGTAAAAAATGAATATTACAATTTATGATGTAGCTCGAGAGGCTAGTGTCTCTATGGCTACTGTATCACGTGTTGTCAACGGTAATCCAAATGTTAAACCGGCAACGCGTAAAAAAGTAAATGAAGTGATTGAAAGACTTGGCTACAGACCAAATGCGGTAGCTCGTGGACTGGCAAGTAAAAAAACAACAACAGTTGGAGTAATTATTCCGGATATCTCCAGTATCTTTTTTGCAGAGCTTGCAAGAGGCATAGAAGATATTGCTACAATGTACAAATACAACATTATTTTAAGCAGCTCTGACTCAAATGAAGACAAGGAAATGCATTTGATTCAAACAATGCTTGGTAAACAAGTGGATGGACTTGTATTTATGAGTTCAAATATGACAGATCAACATATTGAAGAGTTTAAGAAATCATCGGTTCCAATTGTATTGGCTGGAACAATTGAAGATTCAAATCAAATCCCATCTGTAAATATTGATTATGAACAAGCCGTTATAGATGCAATAACATCCTTTGCTAAAAATGGACACAAGAAAATTGCCATAGTTACAGGTTCTTTACAGAACGCAATTATAAAGGAAAAAATGATGCCGGGATATCGTAAAGCATTAGAAGCGGCTAATCTTCCATTCAATGAGGACTATGTAGTGGAGACAGATACAACTTATGATGATGGTATTGAAGCTCTGAACCAATTGATGGAATTGGAGAATAAGCCGACCGCTATTTTTGTATGTTCAGATGAAGCTGCTCTTGGTATCATCCATGCAGCACAGGATAAAGGAATATCTATACCGGATGATCTTGAGGTAATAAGCTCTGACAATACAAGATTATCTTTAATGGTACGCCCTCGTCTAACGACGGTTGTTCAGCCATTATATGATATCGGTGCTGTTTCGATGCGCTTGCTGACAAAGCTTATGAACAAGGAAGAGGTGGATGAATCCACTGTGATTCTTCCATACAGAATTGAAGAGAGAGACTCTACAAAATAAAAATTAAAAAAGCTGAGCCATTTTGTGAACATTCATACAAATGGGTCAGCTTTTTTTTATATAATTAATTGTATTCATAATATCTTTGTCCTCATCTTTAGTTGTATAACATGTTGTTTGTGACGGTTTAATAAGAATTTTTAGTAATAAAATAATTTTGTATGAGTACTACTCCATAAAATAGATTCCTCATCTGATCAACAGGGTTATGAAATCGTGTAAAGTGCCTTTTTAAGGGTTTTGGCGTTCTTTTCCGTAATCTCGCCTTTCCTAGGGATAGGCGTATACATATCAGGTGGATCCTCCCATGTACTTGGTAAAGTGACAGGTGCCAATGCAGACCAATAATTAGTCCATTCTTTTGGCAACTGACCTGTGCGATTCGGGTTATTGGTCATTTCAAGCCATACTAACGACCAGGCTCGCGGTACCACCCTCCATATATCATACCCTCCGCCTCCGACTGCGATCCATTTTCCTTGGCAGTACTTGTGTGCAAGCTTATGGGCAAGCTTGGGTATATATTGATAGATAGCTGTAGTAGCGGAAAGGTGTGTTAATGGGTCATAGTAATGGGCATCCGCACCATTTTGCGTTAAGATAACGTCTGGCCGGAAAAATTCGATAACAGCCTGAAAGGATTTCTCATAGCAATCGAGCCATGATTCATCTTCCGTAAAGGCATCAAGCGGGATATTAAACGAAAATCCATATCCTTTGCCGCTTCCCCGTTCAGTAATATTCCCGGTACCTGGGAATAGGTAACGCCCGGTTTCATGGATAGACAGGGTACAAACAGAAGGGTCATCATAAAAAGTCCATTGAACCCCATCTCCATGATGTGCATCCGTATCAACATAAAGTACTCTGGCATTATATTTCTTCTGCATATACTTAATGGCAACAGAACTGTCATTATAGATACAGAATCCAGAGGCTTTGCCTCTAAAACCATGATGCAAACCCCCACCAAGATTCAAAGCATGTTGAGCACGCCCTTCCATTACTTCATCCACGGCAGATAATGTCCCTCCGACTAGCCAGGCACTTGCCTCGTGCATACCCGGAAATATGGGGGTATCTTCGGTGCCAATTCCATAATTTAATGCTTTGTCAGGGTCAAGTTTACCTTGTCCAGCCAATCTGATTGAATGGATGTATTCGAGGTCATGCACGAGGTTTAACTCTTCATCTGTGGCCATTCTGGGTTTGATACAGTCTTCCTCTTTCAGGGCATCCATTTTTTTTAATAAATCCACTGTTATTTGCAGACGTTTTTGGTTAAATGGATGCTCATCATTAAATTTATAGGAAAGTAAATCGGCTGAATAAACAAATGAAGCTTCCTTCATAGGTTGCTCTCCGGAACATTTGGCCACACTACTTCATATCCGGCCGATTTCAGCCCCTGAACAATCTTCAGAGGGTTCATTGTTTGAATTCTCAGGACTAGAATTTTAAAAGCGGGGTCTTCTTTATACGGATAAATGAAAATGCTATTCACATTTTGTCCTTTAATAACTTCCGCAATTTCACTAAGCGTACCTGGTTTATTGGTGACTTTCACTTCAATTTGAGAGGCAGGCTGATTGGCCCCTGTAAGTTCAACATACGTATGCAGAAGATCGGTTTCCGTAACAATCCCGACCAATTTGTTCTCACTGATTACAGGCATACAGGATATCTTTTGTTCATAGAACACAAAGGCAATCTCTTCTACGAAATCAAGAGGGTGTGCTGTATAAACATCGGTAATCATGATATCGCTTATTGGTTTTAAAAGGTCTTCCTTGAATTCTTCTATATGGAAGATAGATGGAGTTGCAGAGCGGATATCCACATCACATAATAGGCCAATTAATTGCTGTTCATCATCTATGATTGGTATATGCCTAATTTTCTTTTGTTTCACCAGATCAATTGCCTGCTGGAGTGTGGCATTTTTTTGCAGCGTAATCACATCTTTAATCATGATATCCTCAATAATCACAAGTAGCCCCCCTCGAAAAGTCGACAATCGGTAATCGTTAATACATATACCGATTCATGAATCTTAATTGATCGAATCTTTGAACGCTCTCTTTATCTACATTTTTCCCTATTCTGGCCATTAAACAATTAGCCGGATGGGAGCATATTTCAGGGTCATCAGTAGCATACCATTCCAATCCACCGGCACTCATCATTTTCTCCATCATTTTTCGATATTCCCATACATTTAAGCCGCTGCCTTTTAAATCCCAATGCCAATAATATTCTGTCGTAATAATGATGTAATTTTCCATCCACTCATCCATCATAGCCACTCGAAGTAGATTTTTACCGACCGAACAGCCACGGTATTCACGAATGACTTCAATAGCACCGAGTTCAATCAAATCATCCATCTTTCCCTCTGACCAGCGTTCCAAAGGGTCAGGATATAAATACGTAACGTATCCAACAATTACATCGCGATTCCTCGCAATAATAATTCGGCCTTCAGGAAGGCTACTGATTTGTATGAGAGCCTTGTGCTGTTTTTCGGGAACTCTAAAGGCAACAAGGCCTTCATGAAATTGGAGATCCTCCAATTGATTATGTGAGACTGGACCCTCAATAACAAGCGGCCCGCGAGGCGTTTTAAATTCTTTCGAATAATACGTTTTCTTATGTTCCATTCATACACCACCCAGGTCACATTTTAAAGCTATTATACAGTACTTTAAAATAAGTAAACGTTCCATGATATGAACTTTTTAGGTCAGATGTAGTGGAAATTCAGAGTTCTTATTCTGCTATTTTAAAATGAATAGGTATGTTTATCTTAAAAGTCACTACAATTATAAAGATTGTACCATATTGTCTTAATTTAATAAAATATTTAAAAAATTGAGATAAATTGGATTTTGTACTATACTATCAATATATTATCATGATCAGGGGGGAAATAATTATGAAACTGGAAGCGCTTTCTATTGAAAAAGGGGATTATAATTTAGCAAACTATGAGGGTACTTATAAATCATTTGACTGGAAGGATGTAGAAAAGGAATTCTCTTGGCATACCACAGGAAAAGTGAATGCAGCATACGAATGTATTGATAGACACACTGAAAATTTCAGGCGCAATAAGGTAGCATTATATTATAAAGACCCTAATCGCTATGAGAAGTATACATATAGTGATATGAAAGATTTATCGAATAAGGCAGGAAATGTACTGAAGGAATCCGGCAATGTAAAAAAAGGTGACAGGGTATTTATTTTTATGCCAAGATCACCGGAATTGTATTTTATTGTTCTTGGTGCCATTAAATTGGGAGCGATTGTGGGACCTTTATTTGAAGCCTTTATGGAAGGAGCGGTTAAAGATCGCTTAGAAGACAGTGAAGCCAGTGTAATCGTCACAACGCCTGAATTAGTATCCAGAATACCTACGGATGATCTTCCGGCTTTAAAGCATATTTTTGTAGTGGGAGATCAAGTAGAGGAGACTGGCAAATATATAGATTTTAACAGTAAATATGAAAATGCGTCGAAAAAATTAGAGATAGAATGGGTGGACCGGGAAGATGGGTTAATTCTCCATTATACATCGGGTTCAACGGGTAAGCCTAAAGGTGTCTTGCATGCACATAATGCAATGATCCAACATTTGAAAACCGGTCAATGGGTACTCGACTTAAAAGAAGAGGATGTATATTGGTGTACAGCAGATCCAGGGTGGGTCACAGGAACGTCTTATGGGATATTTGCTCCTTGGCTAAATGGTGCCTCTTCTGTGGTCACTGGAGGACGGTTTAGCCCGGAGGCTTGGTACCAAACCATTGAAGATTTCCATGTAACCGTTTGGTACAGTGCTCCTACAGCATTCCGCATGCTCATGGGAGCTGGCGATGAGGTGGTAAAACAATATGATTTATCCAGTCTCCGCCATGTGCTCAGTGTTGGGGAGCCTTTAAATCCTGAAGTCATTAAGTGGGGGCAAAAAGTATTCTCAAAACGAATCCACGATACATGGTGGATGACAGAGACCGGAGCTCAGCTTATTTGTAATTATCCATGTATGGAGATTAAACCAGGCTCTATGGGGAAACCGATCCCTGGGGTGGAGGCTGCTATAGTGGATGATCAGGGGAATGAATTGCCTCCATATCGGATGGGCAATTTAGCAATCAAAAAAGGCTGGCCATCTATGATGAGACAAATCTGGAATAACCAGCAAAAATATGAATCCTACTTTATGCCTTCCGGATGGTATGTTTCGGGGGACTCTGCCTACATGGATGAAGATGGGTACTTTTGGTTCCAAGGCAGAATCGATGATGTCATTATGACATCCGGAGAACGGGTAGGACCGTTTGAAGTTGAAAGCAAGTTGGTTGAACATCCAGCAGTTGCTGAAGCAGGAGTAATAGGCAAACCGGATCCGGTACGCGGCGAAATTATTAAAGCGTTTATTGCTCTCAGGTCCGGATACGAGCCTTCGGATGAGCTTAAAGAAGAAATCAGGCTATTTGTTAAACAAGGGCTTGCTGCTCACGCTTCACCAAGAGAGATTGAGTTTAAGGAAAAGCTGCCGAAAACACGAAGCGGTAAAATTATGCGAAGAGTATTGAAGGCCTGGGAGCTTGAATTGCCTACAGGTGACTTATCAACAATGGAAGATTAAAAACAAAGGTGTTTATAAGGTTTCGATGACCTTATGAACACCTCTTTTTATTTTCTATTATGCCTCAGCATATATATTTTTAATTATAGGGAAAGGGAGAAGGTAATGAAAATTAAACTAGTAAAGGTTCAAGAAAACGATTTTATGGATTATTATAGCCTTGTAAGGAATGAGAAGGTTATGGCTCAAATAAAAGTCCGTTCGATTTCTTTTGAGGAAGCTTAAGTAAATTTTCATAAGTTAGTAGAGCGTAATGAGAAATATAAAAACGAAAATTTCGGTACATATAAAATCTTTGACAATGTTGGTGAATTTATTGGACTGGGTCATGTAACAAAAATGAAGAATGGCTTAAAGAAGCTGAAATTGGATATATGATATTGCCAAAATATTGGGGTTTAGGCTATGGAACGGAAATTGCTAAAACATTAATCGAAAAAGCTAAAGAATCAAAATTGAAGAAACTAAAGGTAATTATCGATCCAACTAATATCCATTCGAGAAAAATTTTAATTAACTTGGGATTTTGAAGCGAAAAGGTTTGTACGATCGATGAATTACAAGGGGAAATCATGTGTAAAAATTTGATATAGATTTACTATCTTGTGTTTGTATACCTGTATATATAAAACTTTTCAGCCAAAAAGCTTGTTATTAAACCGATAAGGATGGGTACAAATGACCCTATTGAAAGATAGAACTCATTTGAAACATTTCTGTATTCATAGTGCATCTGCAACCAAGATATATTAAACATTTCACCAAGAAAATAAAGTATGATGGTTGTCACTATAAATGATCCAAAAGTCACGATAAAACTTTTTATCTGCACATCATTATCCTCCAATCGAACCTTATACATATTTTACCTATTATTGTTTGTGTATACAAGCCGAAGCTTACTATTTTGTAGCGAGAGTTTTGGATGGACAAAGTAATAATTTAAGTTCCTACTATATAGTCTATGTATACGATTATAATAGGATGTAGAAAAGGCTGTTCCAAGTCTGGTTAAACAACCTGGAACAGCCTTTTATTTTATTCTTCTTCTGAATTTTCTACAGGTACTGGCTCTTTCTTATCTGTAGTTTTCTTCTTATCATTTGTTTCTTTCTTATCTGTAGAGGTTTCTTTTTTAACTTCTTTAGCCTTAGTCTCTGCTTTATATTTAATCATGGAGGATGGGGCAGATTCCTTACCTGCTATATCTACCGCAGTAATGTAATACGATCCTTTACCATCTGTTTTATAGCTTAGCGAATTATTTCCTTTGATGCTGGCTACTTTGCTGCCATTTACGTATACGCGGTAGCCGACGATATCAGAATCTCCAGGAGAACTCCAGCTAATAACATTCTCTTTTGAAGTAACTGATGGTGCTCCAGGAGCCTTTCCATTATCATTCATTTTCGATCCGCCCACGAACGAATTCTCAAAATCAGAGCCTTTTGGCGTAATAGTTGATTTATCAATAAGGTATTTTGCACCTACAATGTTAGAGAAGTCAGCATTGATAACAAGACCAGTTTCTGTGAATTCCTCCGGAGTAGAATCCAGTGCTACATATTTATTTCCATTTATAAATACATATCTTTCACTTGATGTCGGAAGGTTGCCATTCTCAGATAAAGGAAGATACTTGGCATTGAAATAATCAGATTTTGCGAGTCCCGCATCTGCACAGGCTTTAGATGCTAATGATCCGCTCAACGAACAATAGGATCTGGATACAATTCCGCCTGGCATTTGGTGCCGCTTTGAAGGCCCAACTATGTTTGGTGCAACATCATAAGCGGAATTTATTAACTGTGCCCATAAGGTTTGATTTCGCTGTGAATAACTCATTCCATATGTATCCACAGATGCATTTGAATCATATCCCATCCAAACCCCAAATGTAACATTTGGATTTGTAGCAACCATCCAGGCATCATGGTACTTCTGACTTGTACCTGTTTTGCCGGCCCAGTCCGCTGAAAACTTCAATTTACTGTTTAAACCGGCTGCTGTTCCGGAACTGATGACATCTCTCATCATATCGATTGTTAAATAAGCTGTCTGCGGACTGAAGACATTCGTCTTCGTCTTTTTATGTTGGTAAATAGTTTTTCCGTTTGAGTCTACTATTTTTTCAATCATATAGCTATCTACGAATTGTCCGCCATTTGCAAATGTTGCATAGGCATTTGTATTTTCTTCTACGGTTACGCCTCTGGCCAATGCACCCAAAGAAGTGGCTAGGTTTGTATAATCTTGCTCTTCTAAAGAAGTGAAGCCCATTTTTTCGAGAAATGTTACCGGTTTACGATTTAAAATTTCTGCATATTGAACCGCTGCCGGTATATTATAAGATCTCTTTAGCGCTTCACGTGCAGAGGTTATTCCGGTAATCCCTCCGCCGGCATAGTTTCCTGGACTCCAACCGCGAATGTTCACAGGAGCATTGACCAACGTTTTACCTGGATAAGAAACTCCATACTCCATCGCTGGTGCATATACAAGTAGTGGCTTCATCGTTGATCCATTGGAACGGACAGCAGCTGTGGCATGATTAAGCTGCTCTCGCTCAAAATCACGGCCTCCAACGAAGCTAAGTATTTTTCCGTTTGAGTTTTCAATGAGCATAGCACCAACTTCAATTGGTTCATTCTCTATATAGGTTTTCCCCGTTTCAGGATCTGTTTTCGTTACCTGTCGAGTACCCTGATAATAAGGAAAATTTTTAGTGACTTTCTGCATATTGTCATACATTTTTTGGTTAATGGTTGTATGGATTTGATAGCCGTTTTGTCGAATGGCCTGATCAGCCAAGGTATAATATTGTTTATAAAGATCGTCGTCTTTTTCTAAATCTTTGCTTGAAAGACCATCTTGCTTTGCCAATATTGGCATCATGAGTTCAATTGCTCTTTTCTCTACTTCATAGGTTAAGTATGGGTACTTTTCAGTAGGGTATGACTGTTTCTTGGCAAAATCTTTCGTAATATCATATTTTAACGCAGCTTCATACTCTTTTTTTGTAATGGCACCATTTGTATACATTCTTTTCAGGACCGTTTTCATCCGGTTGATACCAGGAGTAACATCCTCCTTCACTTCACCAGATTGAGTAAATGGTGTATAAAGGTATGGATTTTTGGGCATTCCTGCAATAAAGGCTGCTTGTGGTAGAGTTAAATCTTTGGCATTTACGCCAAATATACCGTCCGCTGCTGCCTGGACGCCGGCAATATTACGGCCGGAGGAATTTCGGCCAAATGGCGAGATATTAAGATAGGCTTCTAGAATCTCATCTTTTTCCATGAATTTCTCAAGGCGAAGTGCCAGCAGGATTTCCTTGGCTTTACGATCAAAGGAAACCTCATTTGTTAATATTTGTTGTTTAATTAATTGCTGTGTCAGTGTGCTTCCCCCTGATTGGACAGAAGCATTTGTCACTTCTTGAAGTAAAGCTCGAATAATGGCTTTTGGTACAACACCTTTATGCTCATAAAAATAGGAATCCTCAGTGGAAATCAATGCTTTCTTGACATGATCTGAAACATTTTCCAGTTTAACTTCTTTTCGCTCTAGATCTGACCGCATCTTCCCCATATATACATTGCCTGCAAAATAAATCTCAGATGTTTCTTCATAATTGGACATACTGGATAGGAGCTGCTCTTTGCTCCTGATCGGTTCATCCTTTACCATTGACGCAAAGTAACCGGCCCCAACGCCTCCTGCAAAAGCAATCCCTATGATACATACAATCAGAAAGATTAATAAATAATTCCAAATTACCTGATAGGAAATTCTTGCTTTTCGCTTTACAGTTGGTGTGGTTATATAGTTATAAAATGGTGTGAGTCTTTCTTTAAGTTTTATAAACATATCTTTCATTCATTCACTCTCCCAACAAATCACATACATTATAGCATAAGCAAGGGTTCTGGTAGATATAGTTTCTTCTTAATAACAAACAATACAATTATTGGGTTTGACAAGGAGTATGCTGTTATGGTAAAAAAAGCATAACATTTAATTTTATAGTTGATGCGATTACAGGAACCCAGTAGTTAGTCCGCCAATGTTATAGAGAGCCGGTGGTTGGTGCAAACCGGTACAAGCGGAATAATGAATTACCTCCTCGAGCAGTATTCGGGAAAGCTTTGTATAAAGCTGTGTAGCGAATGCCGGAACCTTTCCGTTAAAAAGATAAGCGGCGAGACAATTGTCATGTTTCGCAAGTTGGGTGGTACCGCGATAGTTAATCGTCCCTTCATTTTAATGAAGGGGCGTTTTTTTATATTATTTTAAATAATAAGAGGTGGAGAATAATGAATATTTTAGATGATTTGCGTTTCAGAGGTCTGGTAAATCAATTTACTGATGAAGAGGGTTTGGAAAAATTATTACAGGAAGAAAGCGTGAAATTATATGCCGGTTTCGATCCGACTGCTGATAGCTTGCATATTGGCCATTTGCTGCCTATTTTAATCCTGAGACGCTTCCAGTTAGCTGGGCACCAGCCAATCCCATTAGTTGGCGGAGCAACAGGAATGATTGGAGATCCTAGTGGTAAAAAGGCAGAGCGTACGTTAAACACGGAGGACGTTGTTCATCAATGGACTGCACGTATCAAAGATCAACTTTCCCGTTTCCTTGATTTTGAAACTGGCGAGAATAAAGCAATCATGGCCAATAACTATGACTGGATTGGCAATATGAACTTAATTACTTTCCTAAGGGATATTGGTAAAAACTTTGGTCTTAACTACATGCTTGCAAAAGATTCGGTACAATCTCGTATTGAATCAGGTATTTCATTTACCGAATTTAGCTACATGATTATGCAATCTCTTGATTTCCTTAAGTTATACGAAACACAAGGCTGCCGTTTGCAAATCGGTGGAAGTGATCAGTGGGGAAATATTACAGCGGGGCTGGAATTGATTCGTAAAACGAAGGAAGATGCAAAAGCTTTTGGTTTAACGGTTCCTCTTGTTACGAAATCCGATGGAACTAAATTTGGTAAAACAGAAGGCGGAGCGATTTGGCTTGATCGTGAAAAAACATCTCCGTATGAGTTCTACCAGTTCTGGATTAATACAGATGACCGCGATGTCATTAAATACATTAAATACTTTACATTCTTAAGCAAAGAAGAGATTGAAGCGCTTGAGAAAGAGGTTGCTGAAGCTCCGGAAAAACGTGCGGCTCAGAAGGCACTTGCTGAAGAAGTAACAAAGCTTGTGCACGGGGAAGAAGCTTTACAGCAAGCCATCAATATCTCTAAGGCTTTATTCAGCGGGGATATTAAACAATTATCAGTAGAAGAAATTCGCCAAGGCTTCAAGGATGTTCCGAGCTTTGAAGTTGGCAGCAACGAAGAATTACTATTAGTAGATTTACTTGTAAATGCAAAAATCTCTTCGTCTAAGCGCCAGGCACGTGAGGATATCACAAATGGAGCCATTTACATCAACGGAGAAAGAGTCACAGACCTCGCTCATACAATGGCAGAAGCTGATAAATTAGAAGGACAATTCACGGTAATTCGCCGCGGTAAAAAGAAATACACGCTTATTAAGTACGTATAATATATATGTGTGAGGGGCTGTCTGAATTAGGCAGCTCTTTTAATGTAGGGAAAAGGTTCCGATGATTTTCAAAAAATGCATAATGTTCAATTTGGTGGAAATAATTGGGACTTTCCGTAATTAATGATGCTTCAGTGCTAAAACTAATCCAATGCACATCCAGATGCGAGAAACTTTGTCGTAGATTCATCAAAAAAATACACCGCCAGCAGGTAGGAAATCTGAAGGCGGTGTATTTTTCTTTCAAGAGTTATACTTACATTCGAAATTAGTCTAATTTCTTAATAACAACAGAAGCATTTACGTTTGCTTGTGTGCCTCCGACTACGCTCGCAAGACCAATCGCTGAAGCAGAAGAATGATTGCGAAGAGTAAGAGTTTGGCCAGCTGCTATGGCAAAAATTGCTTGCCCGCTATTTTGCTGTGTACCAGCACCTGAACCGTAGACTGTTCCAGGAACCTCCGTACCATTTAAAAATAGTGCAAATTGGTTTGGTTCTGTACCAGACACGGAAAAAGTGACCTCATATAGACCTGGCACGGAAAATAGGATTGAAGGGGTTCCTGGAGCATGTGTAATACCAGCAGTAAGAACTCCATTTGAATCAAAAGGAACATCCGCTTCTATTGCAACCGTTTGAGCAGTTAGGTTATAAATATACGCGAATTCTGCTAATCCTGTCCCCGTAGCCCCCGTAGCGCCAGTAGCGCCGGTAGCTCCAGCAGGACCAGTGTCGCCGGTAGCGCCGGCAGGACCAGTGTCGCCCGTGGCACCTGTAGCTCCAGCAGGACCGGTGTCGCCCGTGGCACCTGTAGCGCCGGCAGGACCAGTGTCGCCCGTAGCCCCCGTAGCGCCGGCAGGACCAGTGTCGCCCGTGGCACCTGTAGCTCCAGCAGGACCGGTGTCGCCCGTGGCACCTGTAGCTCCAGCAGGACCAGTGTCGCCCGTAGCCCCCGTAGCGCCGGCAGGACCAGTGTCGCCGGTAGCGCCTGTAGCTCCAGCAGGACCAGTGTCGCCGGTAGCGCCGGCAGGACCAGTGTCGCCCGTGGCACCTGTAGCTCCAGCAGGACCGGTGTCGCCCGTGGCACCTGTAGCTCCAGCAGGACCAGTGTCGCCCGTAGCCCCCGTAGCGCCGGCAGGACCAGTGTCGCCGGTAGCGCCTGTAGCTCCAGCAGGACCGGTGTCGCCCGTGGCACCTGTAGCTCCAGCAGGACCAGTGTCGCCAGTAGCCCCAGTAGCGCCGGCAGGACCGATGTCGCCGGTAGCGCCCGTGGCACCAGTAGCCCCAGTGTCGCCGGTAGCCCCCGTCGCGCCAGCAGGACCGATGTCGCCAGTAGCGCCCGTGGCACCCGTAGCTCCCGTCGCGCCAGCAGGACCGATGTCGCCGGTAGCGCCCGTGGCACCCGTAGCTCCCGTCGCGCCAGCAGGACCGATGTCGCCGGTAGCGCCCGTAGCGCCAGTAGCTCCAGTGTCGCCGATAGCACCCGTGGCACCCGTAGCGCCGGCAGGACCGATGTCGCCGGTAGCGCCCGTGGCACCCGTAGCTCCCGTCGCGCCAGCAGGACCGATGTCGCCGGCAGCGCCCGTAGCACCAGTAGCTCCAGTGTCGCCGGTAGCGCCCGTAGCACCTGTAGCTCCAGTGTCGCCGGTAGCGCCCGTAGCACCTGTAGCACCAGTGTCACCGGTAGCGCCCGTAGCACCTGTAGCACCAGTGTCGCCGGTAGCACCCGTAGCTCCCGTCGCGCCAGCAGGACCGATGTCGCCGGTAGCGCCCGTGGCACCCGTAGCGCCAGTAGCCCCAGTGTCGCCGGTAGCGCCCGTGGTACCGGTAGCGCCCGTGGCACCAGTAGCCCCAGTAGGTCCAATGTCGCCGGTAGCCCCGGTAGCACCAGTAGCGCCAGCAGGTCCAGTAGGTCCGATGTCGCCCGTAGCGCCGGTAACCCCAGTAGCGCCGGTAACCCCAGTAGCGCCGGTAACCCCAGTAGCGCCGGTAACCCCAGTAGCGCCGGTAACCCCAGTAGCTCCTGTAGCACCAGTGTCGCCGGTAACCCCAGTAGCGCCAGTAACCCCGGTAGCACCAGTAGCACCAGTAGCGCCGGTAACCCCGGTAGCACCAGTAGCGCCAGCAGGTCCAGTAGCCCCCGTAGCTCCAGTTGGTCCACTTCCAGTAGTAATTTCAGTCACTTGCCTTAATTTGCTGTCTAGTAATATCTCCTTTTTCATTGCTAATTCCAGCGTATCTTGGACGCTGGTATTCACTTGCAAGATATCGTCTAACGAAGCTAGTGGAGTCAAACCAGGTATTGTACCCAGTGCATATTGTAGTTTTTCTCCTTCGGCATTAATGATATGGGCTAACCCTAATTCTTCCATCGCAATGGAAGCTAAAAGTAGGTTGATGGCATCATCCCTTGTAAGTGTAATGTCAGGGGAAATATTAGGAATGTTTGGTTGTGACATATGATTTCTCCTTTACTTTTTTTGAACAGTCCCTCATATTACGTAAATGATAAAAAAGGTTTGCTCTGTTTACATTCTATTCAGGTGAGGAGAAGCTGGTAAGTCAAATGTCCCTTAAGTTGTAAATAAAGCGGAAGTATTGACAGTTCTTTCATTAAAAAATAAGCGAGCAGATTCTTTATCTGAATATGGGAAGTGAGTACGCAGCCTATTTGAAAAGATAGGATTACTTGTATCTTTATTAGAGTTTACTTACCACTAAAAAAGGTATTGCTTAGGGGTGGATCTCAAAAGAACATCAAGAAACATAAGAAGACTCCAGAGAATAATGCTGGAGTCAGATTTTCATGGTAGAGGAATAATTCTGATTACTTCTTTTAATTTATTTTCTAAAAGCAATTCTTTCTTTATTACCAAATCAAGTATATCTTCAACGCTGTCATTCACTGCTAATAATTGTGCTAATGTAGCTGTTGGAGTCAATCCAGGTAAGGTTCCAAGAGCATATTGAATTTTTTCTGCTTCCGCATTAATGATGTGAGCGAGCCCTAATTCTTCCAATGCAATGGAAGCAAGGAGCAGGTTAATTACATCATCCCTATCGATTGTAATTGTTGGTGTAATATTAGGAATATTTGACTGGGACATACATCAAAACATCTCTCTTTCTTCTTTTAATTAAACAACCCAGTATAGTTAACCAGCGTTATGCGACGTACTTAGTTGTTCTATCTAGACTATTCAAGGTACAAAGAAATGGTTTGTATTATTACGTTCTTTTTTGATTTAACTTGCATAAGATATTTAACTTGGTTTCCAAATATTTTAAAACACCATATATTATTAGAAATTTCCAATTGGTGGTGATGGATAATGTATACAATATCTCTTTGTATGATCGTGAAAAATGAAGAAGAAGTATTACATCAATGTTTAAGCAGTGTAAAGGAAATTTGTGATGAAATAATTATTGTTGATACAGGTTCGACAGATAAGACAAAGGACATTGCAAAAGACTTCACGGAAAAAGTTATTGATTTTCCATGGATTAATGATTTTTCTGCTGCAAGAAATTTTGCTTTCAGCCATGCAACAATGGACTATATCTTATGGTTAGATGCGGATGACATTCTCCTTAAAGAGGATCTGCAAAAATTTAAAAGTTTAAAAAATAAACTTGATCTTTCCATTGATGCAGTATCAATGATTTATCATATTGCGTTTGATGAATATGGAAATCCAAGCTTTAGTTTCAGAAGAAATCGTCTAGTTAAACGGAAAAACAACTTTAAATGGATTGGTCCTGTCCATGAATATTTAGAAGTTGGTGGCAATATTTTTTTTGCTGACATAGCGATAACACACAGAAAAAATGAAAAGTCGTCTCAATCTATTCAAAGCGACCGCAACCTTAAAATTTATGAGTATCGCTTGGAAAGCGGAGAAGAATTCACACCAAGAGATATTTATTATTATGCAAATGAATTAAAAGACCATGCTCAGTTTCACAAATCAATTCTTTATTATCAAGCATTTTTAGCGACAAAAAAAGGCTGGGTTGAGGACGAAATCCGAGCATGTATAAATATGGCGGAATGTTATAGAAATCTCGGCAATTTAGAGAAAGAAAAAGAAGCATTAGTAATGTCGATCTGTTATGATGTTCCACGCCCGGAAGTTTCTTGTAGACTAGGAGATTACTATAAAGGCAAAAGGAAATTTAGAGAGGCCATAATATGGTATCGCTTAGCCATTGAAATAGAGGAAGGTGATCACCAAGGATTTAAGCAAGAGGCTTACTCAACCTGGTATCCACATCTTCAGTTATGTGTGTGCTATTGGGAAATAGGCGACATTAGACTTGCGGAAGAACATAATAATCAAGCTAAAAAGTTTCGGCCGAATGACGCTAAAGTAAAATATAATGAGGAGTTTTTTAAAAATATTAATCAATGAGATATAGATACATTGAGTAAAGAAGAGTTATAGTTTCAAGGTTCGATGGTCATATTTGCCATCAATCTGAGTTGAGTTATGATTTCATGAAAGAAACAGGATTAAATTGGACCATGAATAAAGGCTGCTTTGCGTTCAATGACGAACGGAAAGCAGCCTTTTTAGCTTTGCATCAGATTTATGAAATTTTTTCAGCACTCTCGGATAGACTTAAGAAAAGTTATTTTAAAAGGAAAAGAGTAGATGAAAAATCAATGAAGACTCTGGATGGAATAAAGAGTCTTCATTTTGAAAATTTTTGGGTTGTAATATTAAAAACATATTTTAATGCAACACTAATTCATCTTTGTATTCTTTTCGCACAGATATGCTTCTTGTGCCTCATCTAACTTGCCCAGTTGTTCAAGACACAATCCTTTGTATCTCCATGCTCTAAAACTTCCCATCCCTTTTAAAACAAGATGTTTTGTATGATCATCTCCTAGTTCCAAGCATTTTTCAAATGCTTGTAATGCTTCGGTGTATTTTTCCATTTTATATAGAATATAGCCCATATAAAAATGTAAATCTACATAATCTGGATAGAGAAGAAGCGCCTTCTCAATACTTGGCCACGCACCTTCCAGACTATTTGTTTCTATTAATATCGCATATTTCATTTTGTAAAGTAGGGAAGGCGGCATCTGGTTGTTTTGCAAAAAAAGTAAAATGGATTGGTTTACTAACTGAAATGCTTGTTGATAGTTTTCCTGCCTATAAAACTCACTTGCCAAATGGTATTCTATCCAAGGACTGTGCACAGGATCAGATAATTCTTGTTGCAAAATTTGAATGTTTCGTTTTCCCTTTTGTTTCGTTTCCGTTACTTCCAGCATATAACCGTAATGATGAATAGGCACTGCAATGTTTTCAATATCTTTCTCCGTTACTTCAGGCGGTAGAACAATTGTCTCGTGTATCCGATTCTGAAAGGTAATATTTATATGATTACGAAACAGCCGCAATTGGTATATCAAATAGGCATCATTGTTATCAACAGGTTTTGTTTTTCCATAATAATTTAGGACAGGTAGAGAAAGTAGTTGGGCATTCGTCTTTGCTAAAATCTCTGGAATTTGGGCTTTTTTAGCGGCATCTAATTCTTCATCTGCATCTAACCATAAAATCCAATCTCCTGTTGAAAAAGATAATCCATAATTCCGTGCATCCGAAAAATCGTTTTTCCACTCATAAGCATATACTTTCGCACCATGATTCTCACATATTTCAATTGTTTGATCTGTAGAACCTGTATCTACAATGATAATCTCACTAACTATTCCTTTGACACTTTCTAAACAATCCTTAATGCAATCAGCTTCATCTTTCACAATCATACAGAGAGTAATTGATGGATAATTATTCATAAACTCACTTCCTAAAGATGTCCTATAAGGTGTTCTAATTATAACCATCCTGTTTAAAAGTTCTTTAATAACCAGGGAGGAGGAGCTTTAAGATTTGATTCTACTATGATAGATGTGGCAGTAGATTTTAAATGATAATATTGAAGAATTTGTTCTAACATATATTCGCATTGGATCTTATAACTTTTGTTAAAAAAAGGATATTGTTCAATTTCTTTCTTTAATTGTTGAAGAAGAGGCAGAATCGTTTCTGATTGATTTTCATCAAAGGTTTGTAGGATTGACTTTTCGTGTGAAGCTTTAGAATTTAATATTCTTTTGGAAAAAATGGATACATGCAAAGTCCACAATAAAGAGAGGGAGGTCATAACATTCCGTTCCATTTGATTGCTTTCTTTGAAAGGTAACGATTCATGAGATAAAATGGAGTCGAATGTTTTAGTTAGAAATAGTAAAAAAGAATGAAAGAAATTTATATACTCTAATTCTCCATTTTTATGAGCTATGACATCATCCATTTTCAATTGCTCTCCTTTCTTTATGAGGTAGTATTTAATAATATGGAGAATTTTTATATAGGCTCACATCACATCTTAAACATCTCATCCCAGTGTTCCGTCTTTACAATGATTACAAGAATTCTTGTGTATGATGTTTACTATGATTCTTACGACAATCCTCGCAATATTCATCTTTAGTATGGTGTTTACCACGATTCTTACGGCAATCCTCACAATATTCCTCATAATATTCCTCACAACATTCATCTACAGGATGATGTTTTCTATGATCCTTACCACAATCCTCACAATATTCATCTTTATTATGATGTTTTCTGTGATCCTTATGACAATCCTCGCAATCTTCATCTTTATTATGGTGTTTTCTATGATGCTTATAGCAATCATCGCCACATTCATCTTTACAATGTGCTTTTCTAGCTAGATCAATAACGTCATCTAGTTTAAATTCCAGCAAAATTTGAGATTTCACAACTGTACGAAGTGTCTTATTTACGCTTTCATTAATGTCCAAAAAATCATTTGAATTTTTGGGGGAACATTTAAGAAATGCTTGAAGTTTTTCTCCTTCTGCATTTAGTATATGGGACAAGCCAATCTCCTCTAAAGCTATAGAAGATAGAAGTAAATTAATAGTGTCGCAGCGATTTAGTGAAATTACTGGTGTAATATTCGGTATATTAGGGAGAGACATAAATTTCACCACTTTCTTTATTTTGTCTTGTTCAGAAATAGCCAGGTTAAACGATCAAGTTATTTCTAGTAGCGACATTCTATTATTATTTAGAAATATTAAAGTTCATTACAAAGATTACAAAATATAGTGATCTCTAAAGAACCATGATGTGATAACCACCTAACTATATAACATTGTATTCAAGGCAAATAATTAGGTGCTAGTTCGGGAAAGGATTCATCCGTTCATCCGTAGAAAGTTTTCTCTCCCTCTATTTAAAATTGTGTAGTTTTCATGTTTAATTATCTAGATAATTAAAAAAGGAATACCACCAGCTAAGGTGATATTCCTAGAGTTTCAAATAAATTCAATTCTTATTAATGGGATTAACTAATTACAAGACCCGCACTTCCATAACCTAAGACAGTATTTATTAAAGAAAGACCAGTAGCCGTGATAGAGAAAACCAATAGTAGACGATCTTCTGGTGCAACCGGAATCGATAATCCTGTAGTAAGACCATTGCTAATCTCACCAATTGCAACTAAACCTGTGAGTGATGGGGCTAATGTTACTAAAGCTCCAGGAATTGGACTAAAGATATTATCTGGAGTGGTTGATCTATATAACTGTGCTGTAATCGTTATAGAAGATCCTACAAGAGCCAGTGCCGCTGTAGTGCTGAAGTAAGCTGCAATTGATGTGATAATTCCGTCACGCGGAACTGAAAAGGATAAGTTTAGGAGAGTTCCAGTTCCACCAGTACCTGTGAGATCGATAAGCCCTCCAAGAAGGCTAATCCCGGCTACTGAATTTCCAAACCCTACAAGACCTGTCGTATCAGCTACTCCGCCTAGTGCAGTAGTGAGTATCAAAGGTATGCCAGAGGCAAATGGAATGATAGCACCAGGTCCAGTAGCGCCAGTGTCGCCGGTCGGTCCAGAAGGTCCAGTAGCGCCAGTGTCGCCAGTAGGTCCCGTAGCACCGGCAGGTCCGATGTCACCGGTAGGTCCGATGTCGCCGGTAGGTCCAGTAGCACCGGTAGGTCCAATGTCGCCGGTAGGTCCCGTGACTCCAGTAGATCCAGTAGCGCCCGTAGGTCCAATGTCGCCCGTAGGTCCAGTAGCCCCAGTAGGACCGATGTCGCCGGTAGGTCCAGTAGCCCCAGTAGGTCCGATGTCACCGGTAGGTCCAGTAGCGCCGGCAGGTCCGATGTCGCCAGTAGGTCCAGTAGCACCGGTAGCTCCAATGTCGCCAGTAGGTCCAGTAGCGCCGGTAGGTCCGATGTCGCCAGTAGGTCCAGTAGCACCGGTAGCTCCAATGTCACCAGTAGGCCCAGTAGCACCGGTAGCTCCAATGTCGCCAGTAGGTCCAGTAGCGCCGGTGGCTCCAATGTCGCCGGTAGGTCCAGTAGCGCCGGTAGGTCCGATGTCGCCGGTAGGTCCAGTAGCACCGGTAGCTCCAATGTCACCAGTAGGTCCAGTAGCACCAGTAGGTCCGATGTCGCCAGTAGGTCCAGTAGCACCGGTAGCTCCAATGTCGCCAGTAGCTCCAATGTCGCCGGTAGGTCCAGTAGCACCAGTAGGTCCGATGTCGCCGGTAGGTCCAGTGACTCCAGTAGGTCCAGTAGCGCCGGTAGGTCCGATGTCGCCGGTAGGTCCAGTAGCACCAGTAGCTCCGATGTCGCCAGTAGGTCCAGTAGCCCCAGTAGGTCCGATGTCGCCGGTAGGTCCAGTAGCACCAGTAGGCCCGATGTCGCCGGTAGGTCCAGTAGCACCAGTAGCTCCAATGTCGCCAGTAGGTCCAGTAGCCCCAGTAGGCCCGATGTCGCCGGTAGGTCCAGTAGCACCGGTAGCTCCAATGTCGCCGGTAGGTCCAGTAGCACCAGTAGGTCCAGTAGCACCAGGGTCACCGGAAGGTCCAGTAGGTCCAGTAGCACCAGGGTCGCCGGTAGGTCCAGTAGCGCCCGTAGATCCAGTAGCACCAGGATCGCCGGAAGGTCCAGTAGGTCCAGTAGGTCCAGTAGCACCAGGGTCGCCAGTAGGTCCAGTGACTCCAGTAGCCCCCGTAGCGCCCGTAGGCCCATTTCCATCCGTAATTTCAGTCACTTGCCTTAATTTGCTGTCTAGTAGTAGTTCTTTTTTTATCGCTAATTCCAGTGTATCTTGCACACTGGTATTAACTTGCAAGATATCGTCTAAGGAAGCTAGTGGAGTCAAACCAGGTAATGTGCCAAGTGCGTACTGAAGTTTTTCTCCTTCGGCATTAATAATATGGGCGAGCCCTAGTTCTTCCATGGCAATGGAGGCTAAGAGTAGGTTAATGGCATCATCCCTTGTAATTGTAATAGCAGGGGAAATATTGGGGATGTTTGGTTGTGACATATGATTTCTCCTTTATAATTTCTTGAACAGTCCTTCCTAACTCGAATGATAAAACAAGGATTGTCCTGTATATAATCTATTCAGGTAAGAAGAGAGTGTATAAGCTAAATGCCTCTTCTATTGTTAATAAAGTATAGAATTTACTCCAGGAGCAACAATCTTAACGAAAAGAGCCTTTCAAAAACAATAACACCTGGGTATACCCTCTGAAGGAAGCTATTCTTCTATAAACAGAGGTTAGTCTAATAATCATGAGACAAGTTATGGAAACATACACTTAGGAGGAGAGCGTGTGGAGGTGTAAGATGCTCATAGCTAGTTTATGCATGACCGTAAAAGATGAAGAAGCTACTACGGAAAAATTTAAAGATGCTTATAATTTTGCGGAGCGTAGAACTTAAGCTTTTCGACTAAAGAGGAGGTGTAAATTTGCCGACAAGTTGGTATCAAGCAGTTCCAGCTATCATTGATTTAGTTTTTATGGATGGTCCTCAATCGATCCTCGATATAGGTGTGGGATTTGGTAAATACGGTGTCTTACTGCGTGAAAGCATTGACATACCATACGAACGTTATGATAAGGAAACCTGGCATCTGCAACTGGATGGGATCGAAGGGTTTGAAGGCTATAATAACCCAATTCATGATTATGTATATAATAAAATGTATTATGGTGATATTCATTCTGTGTTACCTACCTTAATACAGAAATATGACACACTCTTATTAATTGATGTTTTAGAACATTTTGATAAGGAAGAAGGCTTACGCATAATCGATAAATTATTGGAAGTTACAAATAAATCTTTAATTGTATCTACTCCGATTATGCCGGCACCCCAAGGAGAATACTTAGGAAATATACTCGAAACACATAAAAGTCGATGGAATATAGTCGATTTTATTGATTATGATTTTCAATTCAGTCAAGTGATGGTTGGCAATAATGGTGCCAATATCTTTAAATTTTATCCTACGAATAGGAGGAAGTCTTTTAAAGGAAAGAATAGTCCCATGAAAATCGGCTACCTGTTGCCTCATCGAAATTTAACTGGTGGACTTAAAATGTTATTGGCTCAGATGGAAATGCTGAGAAGTAAAGGTCACCATGTTACAGTCTATTATCGAGGAAACCTGGAAGGGCAAAGAGCATTGCCGCCATGGACTGATATAGAAGTAGATCGTGAAGTGATTATTCCACCTTATGAACATTTTAAAAAATATGTGGATGACTGTGATGTTGTAGTCGCAGGCTGGTATCCACAACTATTAGAATTAAAAGATATAAATACACCTGTTTTCTATTATGAACAAGGGCATGAATTGTTGTTTGGCGATGTTCCAGAATACAACAAATTTAATAATATAAAATTGTACTTGGAGTCATGTTATAGGTCAGATATACCTATTGCAAGTATTTCGAAATTTGTATCTCGTTCGTTAAAGGCCCGATTCGGGATTACATCCGAGGTCATTCCGATTGGAATAGATGTCAATGTATATAAACCAATTGAAAAAAAGGAAGATAAAGATTTATTGACCGTGTTATTAGTTGGGAATCCACATTTACGTTTTAAATCTTTTATCGATGCAATTAATGCCCTGCAATTAGTTTGGGATCGAGGATTGCGTTTTCACGTGAAGTGGGTGTGCCAATCACCTCCATCTAATCATACGACTTTTCCAATTGAAACAATTGTACATCCAAGTCAAGAAGTGCTCATTCAAAATTATCAGGAAGCAGATTTACTTTTATTTACATCATGGTATGAGGGATTTGGATTGCCTCCTTTAGAAGCAATGTCATGCGGAACGCCTGTCATCTCGTCAGATTGTGGCGGAGTAAGGGATTATGCGGTATCCGAGCATAATTGTCTATTAGCAGATCCAGGGGATGTTGAACAATTCGCTAATCATTTAGAAAGACTACTAAAAGATAAAGAACTACGGAAATCTTTAAGTGAAAAAGGAAGGGAGACAGCACTGTCGCTGCGGTATGAAGATTCTATTTTAAAAATTGAAGAATACATGCGGAATTTGATTTAGGGTACTATTTTTTTGCGCTTCCTTTATTTTTTTATTTGTAAGTCACTTTAATAGAAAGACAATGTTAGATGCTTTAAAGGTTAAATTCAGCAAGAAGGTACCAGTCTGGAAATTTGGAAAAGTACATGATTAATAATGCATACTCTTAAAGCCTTCTTTTCATAGTGGGCTTTTTCTTGTTGAGAAAAATATATTGGGATTGTTTCACTGCAAAATGATCAACATTTTTCAATTGGCTACAACTTGTCCTTATTAGGAATACCAACTCAACATTATTTAATCTTATATGAGCAGAGGATATTGGTATGTAATTAAAGTTCAAAAGGCTACTGTCCTGTTATTCTTCCAGAAGGACTATTTACAAATTCATTGGCAACTGATTAAAAAATAGATAAGCGTCTGTCTATCCATTTTAAGTAGTCGGTTAACAATTCCGCCCTCGGCAAGCATTGGGGGAGAATCACATATTCTATAATACAGAAAAAAATAACCCTAGAACCAATGATTGAACAAGGTTTCTAGGGCTATTACTTACGCTATTTACAAAGCGTATTAATTAACGAGAGTAGAACTCAACGATAAGAGCTTCGTTAATTTCAGCTGGTAATTCAGAACGCTCAGGTAAGCGTGTGAATGTACCTTCTAACTTGTCAGCATCGAAAGTTAGGTAGTCAGGTACGAAGTTGCTTACTTCGATTGCTTCCTTGATGATATCAAGGTTGCGGGATTTTTCACGTACGCCAATAACTTGGCCAGGAGCTAAACGGTAAGATGGGATGTCTACGCGACGTCCATCAACCAAGATATGTCCGTGGTTTACAAGCTGACGTGCTTGACGACGAGTACGTGCTAAACCTAAACGGTAAACAATGTTATCAAGGCGAGAATCTAAAAGAATCATGAAGTTTTCACCTTGTTTACCAGGCATTTTAGCAGCACGATCAAACATTGTGCGGAATTGACGTTCGTTCACACCGTACATGTGACGAAGTTTTTGTTTTTCTTGCAATTGCAAACCGTATTCGGAAATCTTTTTGCGTTGGTTAGGACCGTGTTGTCCTGGAGCGTAAGGACGCTTTTCTAATTCTTTACCTGTACCGCTTAGGGAAATACCTAAACGACGGGATAATTTCCAGCTTGGACCTGTATAACGAGCCATAAGAGGACTCCTCCTTGAAATGTTTTTATTTTTGTAAAATAAAAACCGCTGTTTACAATCATTACTGCCATTTCATTTTCATGTACCTTCGCCCTAGCAGCAGCGGGTTACAAGATACACCTCTTGTAAGAGGAATGAAATGAACAAATAATGAAGCGAACATAAGCTGCGATATTTTACACAAAGATTATTGTATAACTTAGTGGGGTATAAGTCAAGAACTTCTTTAGGTTGGGATAACTATAAAAGATATATCCCTCACTGGTTAAAATAAATAAATATAAATATATTGAAAGAAAGTAGTGATTATTTTAGTATATATTGGTAAAATAGGTATAAAGTATCACTTTTTTAAAAAATCTATCTAATTCCATCTAATTATGGGATGAAAGATAACCACAGGTGTTGATTAATTTGATGATAGATAATCAATTGAGTCAGAGTTGGGAATTAAAAATAAAAAGCATATTTGTAAACTGCATGATTAAAGATGATAATGATCTCTTTTTAGAAAGATTTACGGATAAAATGATAGAATTCTTGATGGAATTGTTAATGGTGGATGAGATTGCCTGTTACTTTAACGATCCATGGAAACAAAGGGTTTGCCTTGAAAAGATAGCTTCGAAGACAGATCGTCACAATCACTTTGTCAACAATATTTCGCTTGATACTGTGCTGGAATCATCGCGAAAAGAATTGTGCGAGGGGGCTTGTTTATCATTAAATGAAACCTCACATGCACTTGGAATTCCTTTGCATCATGATGGAGAAATGATGGGACTGTTTGTCGTTCTTTCAGAAAATAAAGGGATAAAAAAAGATAATTGGATTGATTATTCAGAATTGAGGGCAGTGATAGGCGAATTGTTTTATAAGGCAATTGACATTTCTAATAGGAAAAAAGAAGAAAAGCGTTATAAACTATTGCAACGGATTACGACTGAGTTTCACTCCTCTATGAATATGCATTCCGTTTTGGCTGAAGTAATTGATACGCTGCGTGAAGTATACCCGTCCTTTGTGTATTATTTATTAATGTCACAAGATAGTGATAACACATTAAATCTTCCAATTAAAAGCCTTGAAATGGATGGAGAAAATTTATCTGCCATGCAGGCTTATGTATCTGGCAGTGTTCAATTTGAAAATACGGCAGAAATGAATAATTCTGTTTTATATGCACCATTATTAGGTAAGCAGGGAGTTTATGGGGTTTTACAGGTCATTGCACCAGAAACAGTCATATTCCCTGATAATGAGATTGAATTTATCTCGCTGTTGGCTAATACGGCTGGAGGGGCACTTGAAAACGCTCAATTATATGAGCAATCGAAACGTTTAATTGCAGATTTACGACTGATTAATGAAACCTCACATCGCCTCAATTCTACTTTAAGGCTTAGTGAAACGGTTAGTTATATGAAACAACAAATTAATAAATCTTTCCTGGCGGAAGAAGTGGGATTTTTTATGATTAATAATGGACAGACAAAACTTGTGCCGGGAAGTTCACCTTTTTTCAATGATGATGCATCCGAGGGCTATATTCAATATGTTAAAGACAGTTTGGAACAGGATCGGGAAGCTTTGTACATCGGAGACATGGATTTTGATAAAGTCGGACAGGATGGCTACTATAAATCACTGATGGCCTTTCCAATGATACATAGTGGAAAACTGGATGGCTTTTGTATCGTCCTTCATCGAACAGCGTATCATTTTACATTTGATATGTTTAAATTAATGCAATCTCTTATTCATCATTCCTCTATGTCTTTTGTTAACTCTATTTTAAGAGAAGAACTTGAAAAAATGGTGATTACAGATTATTTAACAGGCCTTTATTCAAGGAATTATCTTGAAGAAAGAATGCTTGAATTAATTAATTCTGAAACTGAGGGAACTTTTATATTAATTGATATTGATGACTTCAAATTGACAAATGATACATATGGACATCAAACAGGCGATGAAGTCCTTATTCAGGTGGCAGATTTAATTAAGAACAGTATTAGAGACACGGATATAGGTACTAGGTGGGGAGGAGAAGAGTTAGCTATTTTTCTTCCAAAGGCAACGAGAAGTGTTGGGGAAGCAGTTGCGGAAAGGCTAGTTGAAACAGTAAGGAAAGAAACCAAACCCCCGGTTACCATCTCGTGTGGTGTATCTTATTGGGAATCAACCAAGGACAAAAACAATACAATCAAAAACCTTTTCCAGCAGGCTGACGATGCCCTGTATTCAGCGAAGAGATTAGGTAAAAATCAAGTAGTAGTATCCAATTAAATTAAATGGGGCTAAGCCGGTTCCGCACACCAAAAGTTAGAGTGAAAACTAACTTTTGGGGGTCACATCATTACCAGCTTAGCCCTATTATTTATTTGATGGATTGAACAAGTGTATCAACAAATTGTTTTAAACCATTTTCATCCTCTTCATCAAACCGGTTCTTTGATGGACTGTCTATATCGAGTACGCCAATAAGACGGTCATCTTTCAGTATTGGGAGAACAATTTCTGATTGGGATGCAGCATCACAAGCGATATGTCCGGGAAATTGATGAACATCCATTACCCTGATTACTTCTCTTTTTTCAGCTGCTGTTCCGCATACTCCCCGGCCTAAAGGAATTCGTATACAGGCTGGAAGACCCTGAAATGGGCCAAGAATAAGCTGATTTTCTTCATAAAGATAGAAGCCGACCCAGTTTACATCATCTAAAAATTGATTTAATAAGGCTGATGCATTGCTTAAATTGGCGATTAAATTGGTTTCCCCCTCCATAAGTGCTTTAAGTTGTTTTGCCACTAATTGATAGTTTTCCTCTTTCGGTTTGGTATATTTTTCGGCTTGAAACATCATCATTCTCCTTTCCTTGTCATTCTCATTTGAAAATAATATCTAACCATAGTCAGTACGTGCTTTTTGTCGATAAGTTATAGGAGGATAAGTCCCTTAAAAGAAGAAGTACTTCATATAAGGGGATAATCCAGGTGAAAGACCTGTTTGGCATGTTAAGACAGTTGTATCACTTAATATTTCCTGAAAATGTCCATCATAGGGGGAGATGAATTTATGGATAAACTATCTACTAAAAAAGATGACATTTTTGAAGCTGCTGTCTATTTATTCTATATGAAAGGTTACTCGGCAACTTCAATCCGAGACATCGCCCGTCGTGCCGGAGGTAACTCTGCTAATATCGCGTATCACTTTCAGCATAAACAAGGTCTTCTTGAATATTGCTTTACAGATTTTTTTGAAGGCTATACGAAAGGAATTGAGAATATAGCTGAGCAGCTCCCAATAATTGGTCCTAAAGAATGCATCTTAAAGTATACCAAATTTTGTTTGCGGTATTATAGAGATAAATATTGGTTAACTCGTCTGGTATTAAGAGAAATTTCGGTAGACTCAAGTTTGAACAGGGAAATTTATACAACTTATTTATCGAAAGAAAAATATTTTATCAATTTATTCCTTGATACCGGTATGGATTGTGGTGAATTGAAAAAGGTTAATCGATCTATGTTTGTTATGAAACTTAAAGCCTTGCTGAATGAACCATTTATTCAGGCTCAGTACTTCATAGAGGTTTGGCAATTATTCCCAAACGAATTATATTTTATAAACACCTATCAATTAGAAATTGAACGTTTCCTTAAAGACTGTCTATTTGAAGATCGTATTTGTCCTGTTCCCATCTAATCAGATGCTAAACATTTTAACTTTAAGTTACTATTTGCGGTGTCCCAGTGTATCTAAACCTCTTCCAAGATCGGTTGGATGGTGAGCATCAGACCCATAACAGAGGGGAATCCCCATATTCATGGCTGCTTCAATTATAGGAAGAGGGGGATATGTTTCACCACATAAAGATTTAAAAAGACCAGCCGTATTTACATCCAGTTCATATCTATGTCTTTTAATTAATGAAAGGATTGGCAGTAAATAGGTTTCTAAATCCACTTTGCTTGGAAACTTTTTCTGAAATTTTGTTATCAAAGAGATATGGCCGATCCTTCTAGGCTTAAATGGTCCCAAATCACTTATGATCGATTTTTGAAGCGTATGGAAATAGGCTTTATACAATAAATCGACAGACGTGTACTGTTTAATCATAGAAGCGAATTCCGTTTCACTGTAATCGAGGCAAAACCATCGGTCATTATTGTTTAAAAAATGAACAGATAGGATGGAATCATCCAAATAAGGGCCAATTTCATTCAAGAATGTTTTTGTCTCGTTTTCCCAGCCTTCTATATAATCGACTTCCAGCCCGATATTAATGGTAATCTTCGCTTTATACTTCTGTTTACAGCGCTTTATCTCCTCTATATATAGGAATAACTGTTCCATTTGTATGGCACTATCACGTGTAGGTGCTGGATCTAGGAATCCCTTGGGTAAAGGTGCGTGTTCTGTAAATGTGATTTCTTCATATCCCAAATCAATCGCTTTTTCGATATAAGCAGTAATAGGTTCATCGCTTCCGTGCGGACAATAAGAGGTATGTACGTGTCCGTCCTTCATTCTCATTAAAAAGGACCTCCTTTTCGACATAATTATCGTATTCTTAATAATTTCTGGACACTAAAAGAGAGCATTGGACAATTTTTTGCAGAAAAAGTAGATTTTATTAGTTAAAAATACTTTATACCATGTTATCATTAAATCATTGATATGAACTTATTTAGATATTATTTGTCTCGTGTTGAATAGGAGGCTTCATATGAAGTATGTGATAGGGATACTGGTGATTATCTTCATTGCTTTTATTGTTGGAATATTGGCAAGGAAGAAGCACTACAGAGAAATAGATCGACTTGCAGATAAAAAAATAGACATCATGAACAGGCCAATCGCAGAAGAACTGGCCCGGGTAAAAAGCTTGAATATGACTGGGCAAACAGAAAGAATGTTTGAAAGATGGCGCAATGAATGGGATATCATTCAAACTGATCGCCTTGCCGAGGTTGAGACGTTGCTGTTTGATGCAGAAGAATATGCAGACAAGTACCGGTTTAATAAATCTGTACAGGTTCAAAGGCAAATGGAGCATGTTATGGATGAAATAGAAATAACGCTCTCAGCCATGCTCCATGAACTGAATGAACTTGTGGGCAGCGAGGAACAAAATAAAAAACTGGTTGAAGAGCTTTTACTAGCATACCGTGAAGAAAAGAAACGACTATTGGCGCATCGTCATAGTTACGGAGAAGCAGCGGAAAAACTTGAAGAGGAATTTGACAAGCTTGCTCAAGATTTCGAAATATTTACTAATCAGACAGAATCGGGAGATTATTTGGAAGCCAGAGAGCAAGTCCTTGGAATACAGGCTAAATTGCAAAATCTAAAAGAGAAATTAGATGTCATTCCCGATTTAATTGGACATTGCCAAATACATATACCAGGACTTTTACATGAACTGAAAATGGGATATGCGGAAATGTGTGAGCAAGGATATCCGCTGGGCCATATGTATTTTGAGACAGAAATCGAAAAAATGGAACAGGATTTAGAGACATACAGGAATAATATTGTGGAAACCAATATCGAAGAAGCCGCAAAAGGGATTGAAGAATTAAACGTATCCATTCAATCCTATTATGACCTTCTGGAAAAAGAGGTTATGGCCCGTCAGTATGTCTTATCCGTTAAAGATTTATATCAGCAAAAGCTGGATAATTCAATTGACCAGCTCGATAGGCTTGATGAAGAGACCGATTTGGTTAAACAAATTTATCAAATGCCTGAAAAAGAACTGGAAGCACGATCTAATATAGACAAAACGCTGATTACCTTAAAATCAAAATGGGAAATGCTCAAAGAAAAAATAGTAGAAAAAGAGACCGCTTATACTGCATTGAAAGAGGACATCATAGGGCTTGATTCCAAATTGGATGAACTGGAAGGCTTGCAAAAAGAATTTGAAGAGAAATTAAATACTCTTCGTAAGGATGAAATGGAATCAAGAGACTTGATCAGAAAGCTGCAAAAAAACATGTCGGAATCCATACGTATCATTAAAGCAAGCAATATTCCAGGTCTACCGACTTCCTATGAATTAATGGTTGTTCAGGCAAAGGAAAGTATTGCGGAAGTAGTAGGGAAATTAGAAGAAAAACCATTGAATATGAATGCGGTCATGCATCATCTTGATATCGCAAGTGTTGCGGTTAGTCGTGTTCAGGAGGCTACTGTTGAATTGACTGAACAAGTGCTGCTGGCTGAGAAGGTCATCCAATATGGAAACCGATACAGAAGCCAATACCCAACAGTCGCTGTTGCCCTGACTGAAGCAGAAAAGCAATTCCGTAATTATCAATACCAGGATGCATTAGAGCAAGCTGCTGAAGCGATTGAAAAAGTAGAACCGGGTTCACTAAAAAAAATTCAGGAGTTTCTTGAACATAGCCATGTATAGACCAGTCTGGACTTACCAGTCTGGTCTTTTACTTTGTCATTTCGGCATAAGATGAAGCCAATAGAGAAAATTACTTTATAAACAGAATGGGATATGCTACATTTTCTTATTGATAGGAAGGGGAAAAAGCATGATTTATTTAGATAATAGCGCAACAACAAAACCTTATAAGGAAGTTATTGATTCTTTTACAAAGGTTTCAGAAGATTATTGGGGCAATCCATCTTCTTTGCATGGTTTCGGAAACAAGTCTGAGAAGCTGTTGACACAGGCAAGGGAGCAGATTGCAAGTCTTCTGGGAGTAAAGGGTACTGAAATTATCTTTACCTCGGGAGGGACTGAGAGCAATAATCTAGCTATTAAAGGGATAGCAGAAAATTATCGAAATAGAGGGAAGCATATTATTACGTCCTCCGTGGAACATCCTTCCGTAACAAAACCATTTGAACAGTTAAAGAAGATGGGATACGAGGTAACCTATCTGCCGGTCAATCAAGATGGCAGAGTGGAATTACAACAAGTAAAGGAAGCAATACGTGAAGATACCATTTTAGTGTCGGTCATGCATGTTAATAATGAAGTAGGCACTATACAGCCAATTTATGAAATCGGTGATTTACTAAAGAATTATCCTAAAATACATTTTCATGTAGATGGAGTTCAGGGATTTGGTAAAGTTGAACTATCTTTACGTGATGCTTATATCGATTTATATTCTTTATCAGGACATAAATTTCATGGACTGAAAGGAACCGGAATTCTTTACGCAAGGGAAGGGGTTACACTTTCGGCCTTAATGTCAGGGGGCAACCAGGAAAGAGGGCTGCGCAGCGGCACAGAAAGTTTGGCTGGTGCTGTATCGTTAGCTAAAGCAATGAGATTGGCTAAAGAAAAGAGCAATGACGGCATTGTCAAAATGAGCGAGTGGCGTTCCAGGATTCTTCATGGTCTATCCAGCATAGAAAATGTTGTGATTAATTCACCCAAAGAACATGCAGCTCCGCATATTATTAATTTTTCCATTCCTGGACTTAAATCAGAAACCTTCGTTCATACTTTGGAGGAGTTTGGGATCTATGTATCAACAAACAGTGCTTGTTCCTCAAAGAAAAAAACGGTTAGCCAAACACTTCTCGCTATGGGGAAAAATGAGAAAATAGCCGGTAGTTCTATAAGAATCAGTTTAGATTATGATCATTCACCCGAAGAGATAGACAAAGCAATTATGGAAATTGAAAGAGCCATCCAAATGTTAAGTGAGGTAAGAAAGAAATGACAAAATTTGATCATATTGTAATCCGCTATGGTGAGATTACATTAAAGAAACGAAATCGTAAAGGCTTTATTGCTCAATTACGTAAAAATATAAAAAATGCATTGGTAGATTATCCGGAGGTACGTATTGAGGCGCAGCATGAGAGAATGTACATCCACTTACAAGGTGCAGATCACCAACCTATTATTGATATTGTTAAAAAAATATATGGGATTTCATCCGTAAGTCCGGCATTGAAAGTAGATAAAGAAATTTCTGCAATCCAGGAATCTGCTTTGTTTTATATCAATCATTTAACGAGGAAAATCAGTACATTTAAAATTGATGCTAAACGTGCTGATAAGACATTTCCGTATTCGACGTATGATTTAAATGGATTAGTGGGGGGCTATTGTTTGCAGCATGTGGACGGATTAACAGTAGATGTCCATAATCCGGATTTGAAGTTGAGGGTGGAAGTCAGAAAAGATGCAGCTTATATAACTGGTGAAAAAATCATTGGAGCTGGAGGATTGCCAATTGGAAGCAGTGGTTCAGCTATGCTTATGCTTTCAGGAGGGATAGATAGCCCAGTCGCCGGTTATTTAACCATGAAGAGGGGAGTGGAGATAGAGTGTGTGCATTTTTACAGTCCTCCCTTCACAAGCGAACGCTCGAAACAAAAGGTAATAGATCTGGCTAATAAGCTGGCAGAAGTGAATGGGCGAATGGTGTTACATGTTGTACCATTTACCGAAATTCAAAAGTTGATCCAGAAACAAATACCAGATAATTATACAATGACGACTACACGAAGATTGATGCTAAAAATCACAGATGCAATCAGGGAGAAACAAAATGGGCTTGCGATTGTAACGGGAGAAAGTTTAGGGCAGGTAGCCAGCCAAACGATGGAAAGTATGTATACCATAAATGAGGTAACCAATACTCCGATTCTTAGGCCGCTTGTAGCAATGGATAAAACCGAAATTATCGAGATTGCTGAGAAAATTGATACCCATGATATATCGATCCGCCCTTATGAGGATTGCTGTACAGTGTTTACACCTTCCAATCCAAAAACAAAGCCAAAAAGAGAAAAAGTCGGTCATTATGAAAGCTATGTCGATTTTGATCCTCTGATAAGTGAGGCCCTTGAGAATACGGAAATGCTGATTTTTACAGGTAAAAAGGAGAAATCCGAAACAGAAGAATTATTCTAAACCTATTTGTGAACAATTACCATTCTTAATCTAGAATGAAGATATGTGTTTTTACACACTCTATTATCACAAGGAGGTGAAAAACACATGTCAAACAACACAAACAATCTGTTGGTACCAGGAGTTGAACAAGCTCTTGATCAAATGAAATACGAAATTGCTTCTGAGTTTGGTGTACAACTTGGAGCAGAAACAACAGCTCGCGCTAACGGTTCAGTTGGTGGAGAGATCACAAAACGTTTAGTACAAATGGCTGAACAACAATTGGGTGGAGGATACTCCAAATAATTAAATAACATGGCTACAGAAAGCGGATTTAGGTCCGCTTTCTTTTTTTTATAGGTTAAAATCTCTACTTGCCCGTCTCTTGTTCTTGCTTGTTAAGAATCTTACCTAAAATAATTGATATTTCTGACTTTTTCTTTATATGGATGTATAATGGAGGTTGATTACCATTATTTGTATAAGGGAGGAAAGAGAGTTGGAAAATCACAGCCTAATCGCACCGGAACAATATAATCTAGTCAGTGAAGTGGAGAAATATAAAAAGGATGGCATGAGAACAGCTTTAATTTGGGAGGATGAATCTGGAGAGAAGCAACAGATTACGTATGGAGAATTAATGAAAAAAGTGAATAAGGTTGGTAATATTTTGATGGAGGAAGGGCTGAGTGAGGGGGACAAGGTATTAGTAATGATACCTCGTTTAATTGAAGCTTATGTAATCTATTTAGCTATATTAAAAATTGGAGCAGTGGTCATACCATGTTCGGAAATGCTGCGAAAAAAGGATCTTGCGTATCGAAGTACACATTCAGAAGCCAAGGCTATCATTGTCCATAAACCCTATACCGCTTTATTTACAGAAATTATAGCGAAGAAATCTTTTGTCATTAATGGCAATGAAGAAGGATGGATTCAGCTGGATGAAAAAATGGTACATGCATCTGGGGAGTTAAAAATAGCAAAAACAAGCAGAAATCATATAGCTTTTTTATCCTATACATCTGGTACTACGGGGCAACCGAAAGGAGTAGTTCATACTCATGGCTGGGCATTTGCACATCTCAGGACCGCAGCATCAAATTGGTTGTCAATCAGTGAAAAAGATGTTGTATGGGCAACAGCAGGTCCTGGTTGGCAAAAGTGGATTTGGAGTCCATTTTTATCTGTCCTTGGTTCGGGTGCTACGGGTTTTGTTTACCATGGCAAATTTGAAGCAGATAAATATTTATCACTAATTGATGAGCATTTGATAACGGTTTTATGCTGTACGCCTACAGAATATCGATTAATGGCAAAGGTAGATCATCTTAACAGGTATAGCCTTAGAAGCTTACACAGTGCGGTTTCAGCGGGTGAGCCGCTTAATAGAGAAGTGATTGATACGTTTCAAAAACATTTTGGAATTACTGTACGTGATGGATATGGGCAAACAGAAAATACCCTTCTTGTGGGTGTCATGAAGGGGATGAAGGTAAAGGCAGGATCCATGGGAAAGCCAACTCCGGGAAATATAGTAGAAATCATTGATGATGAGGGACGGATCTGCCAAAATGGCGAAGTTGGCGACATAGCTGTCCATATAACTACCCCTGCATTATTTAAAAATTATTATAAGGATCCGGAACGTACAGCTATGCAGTTTAGAGGTGAATTTTACATAACTGGAGACAAAGCGAAAAAAGATGAAGACGGGTATTTTTGGTTTGAAGGACGACGTGATGATATCATCATCAGTTCTGGGTATACAATAGGACCATTTGAGGTGGAAGACGCCTTGGTTAAGCATCCATATGTAAAAGAATGTGCTGTTGTTGGGAGTCCGGATGATGTGAGAGGACAAGTGGTAAAGGCATTCATTGTTTTACAAAAAGGGGTGGATCCTAATCACCCTCAACTAATTAGGAATCTCCAAGACCATGTGAAGCAACTGACTGCTCCCTATAAATATCCAAGAAAAATTGCCTTTGTGGAGGAATTGCCCAAAACAATCAGCGGCAAAATCATGCGTGTCAACTTAAGAAACAAGGAATCTGAATTATATAAAATGCGCTAGTCATATCAACAAAAAGGATGATCCTCAGTAGAATCATCCTTTTTGTTTAGTGTAGAAATCTCTTAGAGGAATGTTCTTTGTACTTTTTCCCAAAAAGAATTATGGCGTAATTTAACTGTTTTAATATATTTTCCGCTCAATTTAAAATCCAATCGATCGATTGCTTGAATACTCATGGCTTCATTGTCCATCCCAATAATCGGGTAATCGTTTTCAATATCTTTAACTTGAAGGGAGAGCGTGCGATTCGGCCCCAGAATGAAAGAGGAACCAAGAGTACGATAATGGTTATTATTCATTGATGCTATTTCACTCACCTGCATACAGTCAAGCAAAGGATCTACAACTGCACCATTGACTGACTTATTGTAGGCTGTACTTCCTGTCGGTGTGGATATAATCATACCATCGCCACGGAATGTCTCAAAGAAGATATCATCAATGTGAACATCTATAGCAAGTGTTTTAACTAATGCCGAACGGAAGGTACATTCATTTAAGCACTCAAAACGTATTTCATGATCGATTGTTCCTTCAATAGTAGGATATTTTCTTACTTCAATGACGGGCTTAGTGACGGCTTCTACCATGCTTTCAGTATCATTGATATAAAAATCGCAATACATATTTAATTGTTTATTCAGTGAAATGCCTGCATATAGACAATCCTCTCTAAACCCCGTTTTACGTACTGCCTGTAGAAATGTACCATCATCTCCAACACTAACAATAATGTTGGCATCTTTATGTTCATCAACTGTAGTAAATCCAAAGTTGACTATTTTTTCCTTTAATGTGTTGATTCTTTCAACTATTTCGTGCCCTTGTTTGTAATAAAAAAAGATATTTCTGCGTTCTCCCATTTTGTCCCTCCTTGTAGGTTTAGGTAAATCTAATACTAATTTTACCCAATATGGTGATATAATCATTCTATCATGAATTATAAGAACATTTGAATTACTTAAGTAGATTGGGGGACAAAATAGTATGAGCAAAAAAAGATGGTTGGCACTTGGAATAGCAGCAGTAGTATTTTTTGTATCCATTCTCATGAATACAGTCTCATCACTTTCTAGTGAAGAATCTGTTATGACTGACTTATTTGAAGATGCCTTATATGAGGAGGACATCATTGAAGAAGGGGATGTGAACAGTCAAATCGTAGTCATGGATGTAGAAGGGGTCATTCAGGACACAGGCGAGGAAGAAAGCTATTTTACAACTGAAGCCTATAATCACCGATCCTTTATGGAAAGATTAAATGCTATCAAGGACAATGATAAGGTGAAAGGAATTATTTTACGAGTCAACAGTCCTGGTGGCGGTGTTGTGGAAAGTGCAGAAATCCATAATAAATTAATGCAAATTAAAAAAGAAACAAAAAAACCAATTTATGTATCTATGGGTGCACAGGCTGCGTCCGGTGGATACTATATTTCAACACCGGCAGACAAGATATTTGCCAGCCCGGAAACATTGACAGGATCACTTGGAGTCATTATGCAAAGTTATAATTTCGAAGGTTTGGCAGAAAAGTATGGAATTGATATGGTCACCATTAAAAGCGGTAAGTTTAAGGATCTTATGAACCCATTCAGAGAAGTAACGGATGATGAAAAGGAAATTCTTCAATCCATGGTTACTAATTCCTATGATCAATTTGTGAAGGTCATTGCAGAAGGTCGGAATATGTCTGAGGAAGAAGTAAGAAAAATTGCCGATGGCCGAGTATATGATGGACGCCAGGCAAAGGAAAATCATTTGATCGATGAGTTTGGCTATTTAGAGGATGTCATTACCAATATGAAAGAGAATGAAAATTTAAAAGAGGCACAAGTGGTTCGTTTAGCCGAATCAGGTAGCCTAGGCTCATTATTTACTATGAAAATGCAACAATGGATCGGTACTGTCGATGAGGTAAGCACAATTAAAAATTTAATGACTGAAAATCAATCACCACGGATGATGTATTTATATTCTGCGGATTAAGGAGGATACAAGTATGACCGATTATCAAGAAGAGATGACTTTAACTGAACAAGTACAGCCTCCTGACTCTGTTCTGGGTCATCAACGTGCGGGTTTTTGGATGAGGTTTTGGGCATATCTCATTGATTTAATTGTAATAGGTAGTTTAAGTCGATTATTTATTAAACCAATCTTTAGGATATTTGATATTCCTATGGAAGATACAGGAATCTTATCCATCTATCTAATTGTGGATTCCATAGTATTTTTCGGTTACTTCGTTCTTACTACCAAATTACTATCTCAAACTCTCGGGAAAATGATTATGGGCCTTCGAGTTGTTTTGCTGAATGGAGAGCCTTTGGATTGGAAATCGGTGATCTTTAGGGAATGGATTGGCCGATATATTTCAGCCATGTTCATGCTCGGCTACATCGTCATTGCCTTTAATCCGAAGAAACAAGGCTTTCATGATATGTTCAGTGATACGGTAGTTGTGTTAGAAAAACGAAATGGATGAATTAAAAAAAAACTGCTCCTTCAATTTTTTTGAAGGAGTCTTTTTTTTAACCTTAAAAACTCATTTTATTTAAATAAGTTTAAATAGCGCCATTCCTGACTATACTGTTTGTTTGAAAACATATTGGGAGGGATATAAACGATGAAGCTTATATTACTGATTAGTTTGGTTGTGCTGATTCTTATATCCATCTTTTTACTATCGAAAGTAACCATACATATTGAATACTATCACGGTCAAGAAAGGGATAGAGCAGTTATTAATATTCGGTTATGGAGAGGGCTTATTAGCTATTCTAAAGAAGTACAGTTGTCTGATAAAAAATTTCAACCTTCTTCTTACCAAGAAAGTACCTATCGGCAAGTTAATCAATCGCCCCATCGAGCCTCTGCTAAAACAGAATCTATATCAATGGAAGATATTCAGGTTGCCTTTCAACAGCTGAAGGAGATATTGGCTCAATTAAGAATTTATCAATCGGACACAAAGAAGTTTACCTCTAAAATCGAATTATCAGACTTACAAATGGAAATCCATTATGGCACTGGAGAAGCATCCACTACAGCTTTGGCAACAGGAGTATTATGGGGCTTATCTGGTGGGATTATCAGCATCATCAGCCAATATTTTTTATTAACAGTACTTCCTGAAATTGAAATCATTCCGCATTTTTCGGTTAAGAAGCCATTTGAAACTAAAATCGAATGCATAGCCCGTCTGCGAATGGCAAAAACTATTCATACAGGTTGGAAACTGGCACGTCTATTACTGAGGAAATGAAAGTACAAAATGCGGATATACAGGAGGTTTTAAAATGTCCAATCATCCAATCGAAGGCCTAATGAATTCGGCTATGGAAAACTTAAAAAGTATGATTGATGTCAATACAATAATTGGTGATCCTGTAGAAACCCCTGATGGCAGTGTGATTATGACAGTGTCAAAGGTTGGTTTTGGCTATGCAGCCGGCGGAAGCGACTATCAAATTAGCCGGAGTACCCAGGGAACTGGCGAAGAGCATCGTCATCCATTTGGCGGAGGAAGTGCAGGTGGAGTTTCGATTACGCCGATTGCTTTTCTGATTGTAAATGCACAAGGGGTGAAAATGCTTCATCTAGATGAAAGCACACATCTTATTGAGAAAATACTCGAGTCAGCGCCGATTGCAATGGATAAAGTAGGATCTATGATTTCCAAGATGGGAGATGGCAATAAAAAAAATAACTCCAATCCGTCTTCATCTGACTCGTCTACAGGTGATTCAGAGAACAATTTCATGTAAATGGTAGTAAGAATTTTAATGTAACCACATTTCATATGCGAATGTGGTTATTTTTTTACAAAAAGTATGAATATCTCTATACTTAAAATTGAAGAGATAATATCGGGACATAAGGAGGAATTGGTGTGGCAACAGTAACATTTAAAGGAAATCCGGTTACTTTGATTGGTAAAGAATTAAAAGCAGGTGATTCTGCACCAGATTTTACAGTGCTGGCAAATGACTTATCCCCAGTAACCCTGAAGGATACAGACGGGAAAGTAAGAATTATCAGTGTTGTACCATCTTTGGATACAGGTGTTTGTGATGCACAAACTAGAAAATTCAATGAAGAGGCAGCAAAATTAGAGGATGTTGTTGTACTGACGGTTAGCATGGATCTTCCTTTTGCTCAAAAACGCTGGTGCGCAGCAGCAGGTTTAGAAAATGTGATGACGGTGTCTGATCACCGTGATGGTTCTTTTGGAGAAGCGTATGGTGTATTGATGAAAGAATTACGTTTATTGGCCCGTTCTGTCTTTGTTATCGACAGCGCTAATAAAATAACATATGTGGAGTATGTTCCTGAAGGCACTACTCATCCGCAATATGAAGCGGCACTTGAAGCGGCAAAAGCTGCGAAATAAATTTTAAAATAAAAGAAATGAACTGCCCCTTGAAGTTAGACAGAGATTCTAACATTAAGGGGCGTTTTTTTGGCGTGAGATAAGTCTTCTTTGTTTTATGAATGAATTAGACTTGTTCTTTAGGAAACGTAATACTACAATGGGGAAAGTAAATGTGCAAAAAGCTGGAGGAAATGATAATGATTACAACAAATGTTGAAACAATATACGAATTGATAACATCAACAGCGAAGATAATACAAGAGGAGCTAGGAATTACCGAAATGGAAGCAATTGCGGATACGGGAGAAAATTGGTTCCACGATGCCGTACTTCAGGAGGAATTGAGTGAACTGGCAGTCAAACGATTAAAGAAAAGCTATCAGGATAAACCTTTAGATCAGTTTAGTAAAGAGGATATCCGAAAAGGTTGGCAATTAGCCGTATTGAAGTCCATGAGAACCAATGTTCAGGCTAATCATCAAATGACTCCGGATGCATTAGGATTCTTATTTGCTTACCTGCTTGAAAAGTTCACAAAAAAACAAGAATCATTAACCATAACAGATCTGGCAGTTGGAACAGGCAACCTTCTGTTTTCTGTGTTGAATACGATAGATAATAAAGAAGTAGATGCTACAGGCGTTGAAGTAGATGATACGTTAATAAGGTTGGCTTATTGCGGAGCTAATTTAATTGGACATCCGATCCAATTTTTACATCAGGATAGTTTGCAGCCATTATTTATTAATCCCGCTGATGCAATTGTTTGTGATTTGCCAATTGGCTATTATCCAAACGATCAACGAGCGGCAGAGTTTAAATTAAAATCAGAAAACGGAATGTCCTATGCCCACCATTTATTAATAGAACAAAGTTTTACGTACGCAAAAGAAGGGGCTTATTTATTTTTCTTAATTCCTAATGATCTATTCAACACATCAGAGGCTAAAGCACTCCATCAGTTTATTCATGAAGAGGGGTATATTCAAGGGATGATTCAGCTGCCTGAGAGTTTATTCCAGTCTAAGCAATCGTCAAAAAGCATTCTTATCCTGCAGAAAAAAGGGAATGATATAAAAGCACCAAAACAGGTATTGCTCGTTAATATGCCAAAACTATCTGACCGGGAAGCTACAGCCTCCATGTTAAATAAAATAGATGCATGGATAGAAGAAGAAAAGTAAATATAGGTAATCGATGACCATCACTGCTTTTTTTTGACAAGTAGGAATTATTAGAATAAAATAATATCATTGTGAAAACGGTAACAAAGTAATTTCGGCTTGCGAGAACGCTGTTTCAATGTTTTAATTGGAATCGAGAACCTCTAAATAAACAGTTATCGTGTAACATCTACGTCTATTCACAAATGTAAGGAGCAGAGAATATATGTCAAAAATAATCGCGATTAATGCAGGAAGTTCCTCTTTAAAATTTCAATTATTTGAGATGCCTGAGGAGACTGTAATCACTAAAGGGATTGTAGAAAGAATCGGACTTCAAGACTCCATTTTTACAATTACGGTAAATGGTGAAAAGAAAACAATGGTTACAGAAATACCTGACCATTCTGTTGCCGTAAAGCTTTTGCTTGAAAAGCTTACTGAATATAAAATCATCAATTCTCTTGAAGAAATTGAAGGAATTGGACACAGAATTGTACATGGTGGAGAAATCTTTAAGGATTCTGCTGTTATTACAGATGAAGTGTTAGAACAAATTGAAGACTTGGCTGAATTAGCGCCGCTTCACAATCGTGCTAACGCAACTGGTATCAGAGCTTTCCGTGAAGTATTACCAAACGTACCGGCGGTTGCTGTTTTCGATACAGCATTCCACCAAACAATGCCTGAAAGCTCTTATCTGTACAGCTTGCCATATGACTACTATAAAGATTACGGAATCCGTAAATATGGTTTCCACGGAACTTCTCATAAATATGTATCCGAGCGTGCAGCAGAGTTATTAAAACGTCCACTTGAGCAATTGCGCTTAATCTCCTGCCACTTAGGAAATGGAGCAAGTATTACAGCAATTGAAGGCGGAAAATCAATCGATACAACAATGGGATTCACTCCATTGGAAGGTTTAACAATGGGAACAAGATCTGGAAGCTTAGACCCTGCTTTAATCCCATTCTTAATGTCTAAAACAGGCAAAACAGCTGAAGATGTAATCAATATTCTTAATAAAAAATCCGGTATGCTTGGTGTTTCCGGTTTCTCCAGCGATTTGCGTGATATTGAACAAGCTGCTGAAGAAGGTAACGAGCGCGCTGAATTGGCTATATCTAAATTTGCAGATGGAATTCACAAATACATCGGTTCCTATGCAGCAAAAATGAATGGCGTAGACGCAATCATCTTCACTGCAGGTATCGGTGAAAATAGTTCTGAAATTCGTGCGCGTGTATTAAAAGGCTTGGAATTCATGGGCGTATACTGGGATCCAGCTTTAAATAACGTACGTGGAAAAGAACAGTTTGTAAACCACCCATACTCACCGGTTAAAGTTATTATCATCCCAACAGATGAAGAAGTAATGATTGCCCGTGATGTAGTACGTTTAACACATTAATAACTGGCTATAAAAAGGAAAATCACTTTGGTGTTTTTCCTTTTTAGCTATTTGAAAGGGAATTTAGAAATGGCATTAGGGCCCATATTCTGAATTCCTTGTTTATTTATGAATATGAAAATTTTACGATATTTGCTTTTTTATTATCGTGACATACATAACTGCTATGTTTGACTACCAAAACCGCTAATCTCCCCTGCTTAATCTATTTAATTCCTCTCTATATGTATCAATTTGTACGATATTTATAAGTGAATTTTACCCATTTAATTCATCTATACAAATCAGATATGACCAAATGTAATGATATTTTGCGGAAGGAAGAAATTAGGTTAATATGTGATATACTTTTTATAATAGACCATTTAAAGAGGTGATTATATGGCATTTACGAAACGAGATCAGGAAATTTGGATGGAATTAAAAGAATGGGAAGCAGAAATGAAAGCAAGTGAACCAACCGATTTTGAAACGTATTATGATCGATGGATTGAGAATATGTTCAGGCTGTTGCCGGAGAGTACACAACAGGAATTTTTCTCTAGAATGGATAATTGGTTATTTCACCTGCATGCCATGATTCATGAATCCCAATTTCAAATAGATGCACGGAATCGAATAGTCACAAATGCGCGTATTTTTAATGAAAATATCTCTACCTTGAGTGACTTAAAAGATCTTTCCATTGATCAGCTCTCCTATATTGCTGAACAGCAAGTAGCCAGACATCGGCTTTATTCTTTCGTACAGGGGGGATTTTCGGCTATTAATGGTGGCTTAGTATTGGCAGCAGATTTGCCGGCTCAAATGGTAATCAACTTAAGGAGCATTCAGTTGATTGGTATTTCATATGGTTATGAAATGAATACACCTTATGAGATTATGCTTTCATTAAAGGTATTCCATGCAGGTACAATGCCTGATCGAATGCAAAAATATTTCTGGGAAACACTAATGGAAGATCTGGAACATCCCCCATCTTATTTTTATGAAGGGGAGGAAGAGATGAGTAATATATTTTGGTTTGACCAGCCTATTAAACAAATGATGAAGGCAATGGCTATTTATTTCTTTCGGAAAAAGGTATTTAAAGGATTCCCGGTTATCAGTGCGGCGATTGGTTCAAGTGCAAATTACCGCTTAACTAAAAGAGTGACGGATTTCGCAGATAAATTTTATAAGTACCGATACTTAAGTGAGAAAGAGAGTCTTTCATCATGAATGAAGGTATAGATCAACAAAGGTGTGAAACCTCTTGGTACATTGGAAATTGCATAATAAGTGAATAAAATAATAAGAGCCGTCCCTAAAAAAGGGCGGTTTTTTAATTGATTTATCCATTATGAATGAGTCTTACTTGTTATATCCTGGTTGGTTCGGTACCAAATCCATAAATCATTAATGATTGCGGCATGTTCAGCGATTTCATAATTAAGAGTACATGCTGCTTCAAAATCGTCCTCATTATTTAAGAGATTTAATTTATGATGAATCAGTCTTTCTAATTGTGTTATACGTTCCGGAATTGTCCCTCTAATCTGTTCCCAGTGAACAAGAATAGCTTGCTGCATGGCTAATGGATAGACAAAGAAGTCTTGCTTTAAACGAGGAATCGGTATACCGAGGCGTTCATTGTAAATAAAAATATCGTCCATCTTGTTTCACTCCCCAAAGTTTAATTCATAAAAATAGTTTACACAAGTTGACAGTTATATACTAATTTCTTTTTTTATCAAGGTGTTACATCTATGGTAAAACAATTCAATTAAAAATAAATTTTCAGTTAACACTTGAAAAAGTAACATATTGTTGGTAAAGTGAATAACATATTCTAATGCATAAAAATATTATTTATTGAATAAATATACATCGGAGGGGATCGTTCATGAATAAAGATAAAGTAGTTCTTGCCTATTCAGGGGGATTAGATACATCGGTTGCTATATCCTGGTTAAAACAGAAGGGGTATGACGTTGTGGCATGCTGCCTGGACGTAGGAGAAGGTAAAGATTTAGATTTTATAAAAGAAAAGGCTATAAAGGTTGGTGCCTGTACTTCTTATGTTATAGATGCAAAGGAAGAATTCGCGAATGATTTTGCTTTGATAGCGCTTCAGGCGCATGCGATGTATGAAGGGAAATATCCGTTGATATCAGCTTTATCGAGACCGTTAATAGCTAAAAAGCTGGTAGAAGTAGCGGAAAAGGAAAATGCGGTAGCTGTTGCACATGGCTGTACAGGTAAAGGGAATGACCAGGTACGTTTTGAAGTGTCTATTCAGGCATTAAATCCTGATTTAAAAGTATTTGCTCCTGTCAGAGAATGGGGCTGGTCTCGTGAAGAGGAAATTGAATATGCTAAACAAAACAATATACCAATTCCAATCAATTTGGATAGTCCATATTCTATTGACCAAAATTTATGGGGGCGCAGCAATGAATGCGGTGTTCTTGAGGATCCCTGGGCAGCTCCTCCGGAAGGAGCATATGATTTAACAGAAGCTTTAGAACATACTCCTGATGCCCCGGATATGGTAGAAATCACTTTTAAAGAAGGAGTTCCTGTTGCCTTAAATGGAATAGAGTATCCATTGTCCACATTGATCCTAAATCTTAATGATCTTGCCGGTAAACATGGTGTTGGCAGAATTGATCATGTAGAAAATCGACTGGTTGGAATTAAATCAAGAGAAATATATGAGTGTCCAGGTGCGCTGACATTAATTAAAGCGCATAAGGAGCTTGAAGATTTAACAATGGTAAAGGAACTGGCACACTTTAAGCCGGTTATTGAGAAGAAACTAACAGAGCTTATCTATGAAGGCTTATGGTTCTCGCCTCTAAAAGACTCTCTGATAGCGTTTTTGAAACAATCTCAAAGCTTTGTTACAGGTGTTGTGCGCGTTAAACTATTTAAAGGGCATGCCATTATAGAAGGTCGAAAATCTGAATACTCTCTGTACAATGAAAATCTGGCAACTTATACATCAGCAGATGAATTTGATCATGAAAGTGCGGTTGGCTTTATCAATTTATGGGGACTGCCTACAAAAGTAAACAGTCAGGTTCATAATCAAAAGAAGGTGTCTGTGTGAAAAAACTATGGGGAGGCAGATTTACTAAAACCGCCGAAGAATGGATTGATTCTTTTGGTGCTTCCATCTCTTTTGATCAGGAGTTGGTCATGGAAGACCTCGAAGGAAGCCTCGCCCATGTGACGATGCTTGGTGCATGTGGAATCCTGGCGGAAGAAGAAGTTGATATCATTAAAAAGGGATTGAACTCTTTAAAAGCAAAGGCTGAAAAAGGAGAGCTATCTTTTTCTGTAGAATATGAAGACATCCATTTAAATTTAGAGAAATTACTTATAGATGAAATTGGTCCTTTGGGAGGTAAATTGCATACAGCCAGAAGCCGTAATGATCAAGTGGCAACCGATATGCATTTATATTTACGTGCTCAGGTCTCTGAAATCATCGATGGAATTACGGAATTTCAAAAAACGCTGATTCAGGTGGCTGAGAAACATATTGAGACAGTTGTTCCGGGATATACCCATTTGCAAAGAGCTCAGCCTATATCACTGGGTCATCATTTCATGGCCTATTTTTGGATGCTGCAGCGTGATAAGGATCGTTTGCAGGACAGCTTAAAGAGAATTAATTTATCGCCTCTTGGAGCAGGTGCTTTGGCTGGTACCACATTTCCGATTGACCGTGAACTGACGGCTGAGTTAATGGGGTTTGATGGAATATATAAAAATAGTTTAGACGCGGTAAGTGATCGGGACTTCATTGCAGAATTCCTGAATAATGCCTCCTTAATCATGATGCATTTGTCCAGATTCAGCGAAGAAATTATACTATGGTCCAGTCAGGAGTTTCATTTTATAGAGTTGGATGATACGTTTTCAACCGGTTCAAGTATAATGCCGCAAAAGAAAAATCCAGATATGGCTGAGCTGATTCGCGGTAAAACCGGCCGAGTATATGGAAATGCGTTTGGATTATTAACACTTTTAAAAGGCTTGCCGCTTGCTTACAATAAAGATATGCAAGAGGATAAAGAAGGGATGTTTGATACAGTCATAACGGTAAAAGGATCTTTAAAGATTTTTAATGGAATGATAGAAACCATGAAAGTTCATACCAATGTGATGAAGGAAGCGGTGTATAATGATTTTTCAAATGCGACCGAACTGGCGGATTACTTGGCAGCAAAGGGTATTCCTTTCCGCGAAGCACATGAAATTGTCGGTAAATTAGTACTCTTTTGTATACAAAAAGGGTATTACCTTCTCGATATTCCATTCGAAACATTAAAAGAAGCATCCGAACTTATCGAAAAAGATGTATATGAAGCACTGAAACCAGAAGAGGCTGTGAGAAGAAGAAATAGCTCGGGGGGAACAGGCTTTAACCAAGTGAGACTGGCCATTGATCAAGCAAAGAGTTTACTTGATTAATAGCTATCATACAGCAAAATCCCATGTGCCAAAGACATGGGATTTTTGCTGTTTAAATCGGATTACTCTGTTACTTTTTATTAAGCTGGTTTCTCGTCGGAACGGATAACCATTACATCGCATTTTGCATAACGGATAATATGTTCTGAAACGCTTCCGATAAAGAAACGTTCAACGGCATTTAAACCAGTTGCGCCACATATAATCAAGTCCACATTATAGGATTTGGCGATATCTTTAGGAATTTTCACTTTTGGAGAGCCAAATTCAATACAGACGGCAACATCTCTGACGCCTGCATCAAGTGCCATTTGTTTATATTCTTCTAAAAGGTCTTTTGCATATTGTTCAGCACTCTCAGAAATGGAAATGCTGTACGCTTCAACTGCGGCAAAGGTACGGTTGTCGACAACATGAGCTAATACTAATCTGGCATCATTTCGTTTAGCCACATCAATTGCTTTTTTAAACGCCCATTCTGCTTCCTGTGAACCGTCTACTGCCACAAGGATATTATTATAGGATATTGCCATATTAATCTCCTCCTTTAAGTATATTTATATTATACTACAAATTACACGAAAAGTCGGAAAATTATATGAACATATTATGAAAAGAAGTTTAATTTCATAAAAATACTACAAATTCAAATATATTATTTTTTGAATTATTATTATAAAATAACTATTGGAGTCGCATATAAATTGAAATTTTCTTACCCCGGCTAGATGTTTCTATTTTTAATCATATAAAAACAGCGAGTGATCCTCGCTGTCTGTTGACTATTAAATGGTTACCAGTTCTTTAGGGAATTTAGTGAGTATCTCCACACCGTTTTCTGTCACATACAAATCATCTTCAATCCGTACACCGGCTTTGCCAGGCACGTATATACCAGGTTCGATTGTAAAGACCATTCCTTCCTGAAGAGGCAGAGTGTTTATTTCAGTCAAGGAAGGATATTCATGCACGCTGATGCCAAGTCCATGGCCAAGGCGATGAGGGAAGTAGTCACCATACCCTTTATCTCTGATAATAGTACGGGCTGTTAAATCAATTTCGGCGCACGTTTTACCAGGTCGACATGCTTGAACAGCAGCAATTTGGGCCTCGAGTACAGTATCGTAGATTTCCTTTTGGACCTCATTTATTTGCCCGTAAGCAACTGTACGTGTGATATCGGAACAATATCCATCCACGACTACACCTAAGTCGAAGAGGACCAAATCACCCTTTTTGACTTTAGTCTGTCCTGGAACTCCATGAGGGGAAGCGGCATTGTCACCAGTCAGTACCATTGTGGCAAAAGACATTTCCGATACGCCTTCTTTTTTTAATTGATACTCTAATGCAGCCAGTATTTCCATTTCAGTTTTACCTTCTGCAATTTCTTCAGTTCCAATTTTTACGGCATAATCAGCAAGGCGACACGCTTCTTTAATGATTTTTAATTCAGATGGACTTTTTATCATACGCATTTGGCGCATTTTTTCTTCTGCTGATAAGTATGTAGGATGATTCAAGATGGAATTAAGTCCTTCAAGACGTTCCATCGTTAAATGTTCTTTTTCTACTGCTAAGGCTTGAATAGTAATGTTCCGTTTATTCAATGTTTCCTTAATGACTTCCCAAGGATTTTGTGTATCGGATATCCCTAGTACTTCATAACGCCAGCCAGCCTGTTTTACATCTGGAACCTCCATTTGTGGGCATATTAATATAGGTTCTTCAGTAGGAAATGCGAGTACAGCCAATAAGCGTTCATGAGGGTCGCTATAGAACCCGCTAAGATAAAATACATTTTCTGTAGATGTAATAAAAGCAGCATCAGCCTGTTTTTCGGTCAGCCAATTTGCCAATTGGTTCAATTTACTCATATCGTACCTCCATTAAAATTTATGTAAATGTTACTATGACAGTAGATTATCAATTATATAGTATAAAGTAAATTGTTAGATAACTTAAGAAAAAGGGTATTTATTGAAAAAAACAGAGAAAGGGCTGAATTAAATGAAAGTATCTTTCCATGGCCATTCCGTTGTAAAAATTGAAACTAGAGGAAAGCAGCTGCTGATCGATCCGTTTATTACAGGAAATGATCTCACTGATTTAAAAGTTGGAGATCTAAAGCCTGATTATATCTTAATTACCCATGGACATGATGATCACTTAGGGGATACGGTTCAGTTAGCAAAAGATCATGATGCGCTTGTTATTTGTAATTTTGAATTAAGTACATACCTGGGATGGAAAGGTGTAAAAACACATGGCATGTCCATTGGAGGAGCATATGACTTTGAGTTTGGAAGAGTTAAACTTACCCAAGCTTTTCATGGAACAGGATTCGAGGAAAATGGTCAAATGATTTATGGCGGAATGCCTGCTGGACTATTGATTACAGCTGAGGATAAAACAATTTATCATGCTGGAGATACAGGGTTGTTCTCGGATATGAAGCTGATTGGTGATCGTCATCCTATTGATTTAGCCTTCTTGCCGATAGGAGACAATTTTACTATGGGGCCGGAGGATGCTGCCTTGGCTGCAGAGTTTCTACATCCTAAACTAGTAGTTCCTATTCACTATAATACGTTTCCTCCTATTAAGCAGGATCCTTATTATTTTGCCTCCTTATGTGGGAAGAATCTTGTTCAAGTAATGAATCCGGGAGAGTCTATTGAATTATAAAGAATTGAAGCACGCATGAAGCATAGAGCTATATGTGTGCTTCTTTTTTTTTCGTTTATTCATATATTTATTCTATAGGAGGGATGAATCAATGAAAATCCGTTATGGAATATGTCTGGTCAGCAGTTTAGCCATGATGATATGGGCGCTTCCCTATTTATCATTTGAAGGGAATCTGGAAGAAAGTCTTTTTTCATCCGCATGGCTTGCACTGGTCTTTAGTGTAATGGGAGGGAATCTATCAGCTATTCTTTATAATGAAGGCAAAAAAGGGACAACCGTACAGGCAAAAAAAGCAGAAAAACCCCTTATTTCCAAGCAATATAAAAGGTCACGTTGATTGATTGGAGCGTTTCCCATTATAATAGTAATAATGGATAACGAAAAAGGGTGAATAGTTTGGCTACTAAGCATGAACAAATACTAGCATATATTGATGAACTTCCGATCGGTCAAAAAATCTCGGTACGGCAAATTGCAAAAGCGCTAAGCGTTAGTGAGGGGACCGCCTATCGAGCAATTAAAGAGGCAGAAAATAAAGGGTATGTCAGTACGATTGAAAGAGTTGGAACGATTCGTATTGAACGCAAGAAAAAAGAAAATATAGAGAGATTGACATTTGCTGAGGTAGTCAATATAGTGGATGGTCAGGTACTCGGAGGCAGAACAGGGCTTCATAAAACCCTGAATAAATTTGTCATCGGAGCTATGGAACTGGAAGCCATGATGCGTTACACAGAGGCGGGCAATCTTCTAATTGTCGGGAACCGTGTTAAGGCGCATGAACTTGCATTAACAGCAGGAGCAGCTGTTCTCATTACCGGCGGGTTTGATACAGCTGAATCCGTAAAAAGGCTGGCTGATGAGTTACAAATGCCCGTAATTTCTACATCCTATGATACCTTTACGGTTGCTACAATGATTAATAGGGCAATTTATGATCAGCTTATCAAGAAAGAAATTTTACTTGTTGAAGATATTCTTATTCCAATTCAGCAAACAGAAGTCCTGAAAGTGGGCAACACAATCGAAAGATGGACGGAGCTGAATAGAACAACAAAACACAGCCGCTTTCCGGTAGTGGATGAAAGTCTTCGTTTGCAGGGAATGGTTACATCCAGGGATATTCTGGGTCATGACGCTTCCGTGCAGATTGAAAAGGTGATGACTAAGAATCCTATCTTTGTAGGTGAAAAAACAAGTGTGGCTTCAGCTGCCCATATGATGGTTTGGGAAAGTATTGAATTACTGCCGGTCGTAGATAATCGTAATCTGTTGATTGGAATCATTAGCAGACAAGATGTCCTGAAGGCACTGCAAATGAGCCAGCGTCAGCCGCAGGTTGGAGAAACAATTGATGATGTCATAGCGAATCAAATGACTGTTGTTCAAGGTGAGGATACGTATCAGTGTGAAGTGACGCCGCAAATGACTAACCAGTTGGGTACCATTTCTTATGGCGTATTCACGGCTATGGTCATTGAAGCGACGAACAGAGTGATGAGAGGATATAAACGCGGGGATTTAGTTGTTGAAAATATGACAATTTATTTCCTTAAGCCTGTACAGCTGGAGAGCAGACTCAAAATCGTTCCAAAGGTTCTGGAAATTGGCCGGAAGTTTGGAAAAGTTGATATAGAAGTCTTCAATGAGGGCAAATTGGTTGGAAAAGCGATGATGACATGCCAATTATTAGAGAGAACGTAATCTGTTATAAAAAAATTGCCTTTATAGTTACTATAAAGGCAATTTGCTTATTTTTTGGTATTTCCGTGATACATTATTTCATAGCTGCATGATATTCTTCTTCAGCCAGGGGAGCATAGTATTTATACATTTTTATACCGTTATAAACACTCATTCCACCTACTAGGATGAAGATTGCAGCAACGATAAAGGTAACAGTCGATTGAAATAGGAATAGCTGATTAAGGCCAAACAGAGTTACAAACAATCCTAAAGAGATTGATGATTTACCGGTTAGATGTGCTCGCTGCATAGGTAGCTTGGTTCTGAAATATTTTGTCTTATAATAAATAAAAAAAGAAAAAGACATGACAATCAAAAATACGAATATAATCATACATTGTGCCTCCAAATGGTTTGTATCCCTATATTGTACAAGATTTTGAAAAAATGTACCAATATGGATTTTAGCAGACCTTTCTATATCCTTTACTAGGGATAGCAGATGCATTGTATACATAAATAAGCAACTTAAAAGGAGAAGAGCGATGAAAGAACAGATTATAGAAGCAATAAAAACATATAATACGATTATTTTGCACAGGCATGTTCGTCCGGACCCTGACGCCTATGGATCACAATGCGGATTAGGAGAAATGATTAAGTATTCGTTTCCGGATAAACGTGTTTTCATGGTTGGGCAAGAAGAGGAGTCTTTACACTTTTTAAAGAGGCTTGATGTCATTTCTGATGAAGTATATAAAGGGGCATTGGTTATTGTTTGTGATACAGCCAATCAGGCAAGGGTCTGTGATCAGCGTTACACGAAAGGCGATATGCTCATTAAAATAGATCATCATCCGAATGAGGATCCTTATGGAGATCTTTTATGGGTAGATACATCAGCCAGTTCCTGCAGTGAAATGATTTATGAATTATTTGAGTATGGTAAAGATAAAGGGTTCCGTATGAATCAAGAAGCAGCACGCTTATTGTATGCGGGGATAGTTGGTGACACGGGAAGATTCCTTTACCCAAGCACGACTGACAAAACATTCCTGTATGCGGGTGAGCTTATTCAGTATGGATTTAATCGCTCCGACATATACAATGGCATGTATGATGTGGATGAATCGGTCGTTCGCCTGAATGGGTATGTATTTGAAAACTTCAAAATAATTAATCCAGGAGTAGGCGTAGTCGTTATTAGGCAGGAGACGATGAACAAATTCGGTGTGAAACCCTCTGAAGCCTCTTTACTCGTTAGTACATTAGGTTCAGTAAAGGGAATCAATGCATGGGTATTTTTCATAGAAGAAGATGAGGAAATTCGTGTTCGCCTCAGATCCAAAGGACCTGTTATTAATAAGGTGGCTATGAAATACAATGGAGGGGGTCACCCTATGGCATCAGGCGCGACCATTTACAATTGGGAAGATATGGATCATGTGCTCGCTGATCTCGTCCAGGTTTGTTCTGACTACTTAGTCTAAATAAATTAATAACAGCCAGGTATGAGGTGCCCGGCTGTTATTATATTTGTTTAATCGATAAATCAATCTCGATATGTGTATAAATAATTAATTCCTTAATTTCCACTTGGTAGTGCCTGCCGTTTAATTTGATATCCTTATTAATAATGGCTCTTTTAAGGAGCTCTTTTCCGCGGCTGACACTTTCCAAATCTTTGCCTAATAAACTGTCAAAGTCCTTCTTAATGCTTTGCTCTACTTCAAAAATACTGAGGGGATCCAATCTGTATTTTTTATAGTTTATTATACGGATAGATATATCCTGCACAAGTAATTTACTTTCATTTTTTTTGTTTAAAATTTCATATTCATTTTGCCATATCTCAAGCTCATCGTGTAAATCTTTAATGGCATCTTGTTGCGTTTCAATCAATTGAATCTGTTTTTCCTGCAAGTCCCCAAACATATACAAAAAAAGACCCCAGCCTATAATGGCCCCCATAATCATTCCTGCAAAAAAACGCTGCCACAGGGGGTTTCTATAATACGGAGGGATTCTCATGGATTCAGTTGCTCCTGTGTCAACCATTGGATAATAAGTGCGCCCGCCTGTGCTCCTCCAAGTGCAGAAATAATTATTAAAATTTGTTTGAATAAATCTTTGGTCGCGCCGTGAAAGATGCCTCGTTCAAATGAATAGACCGCATCAAATGTCCCGCCGATAGCTGCTACTATAGCCCAAATTCTCAATCCTTCTGAAAGCCGGTATACATGAGTTAATGGGGGTTGACCGGTTATGAAAGCAGCCAATCCACCAATTAACGACCCGCCTAGTAAAACGCCAAATGATATGAAGAAACTGTTTATAAAAGCTGGTAAAAAAGCTTGGTTCATCATCCTCGTCCTTTTTGTTTTTTTACATATATATGAGGGTGTAGTACTTAATATGTAACTTAGAAAAAGTTATCAAAACTTTACCGAACATATTTTCTTTTTTTGCATGGGACTTCTATAATAGATATAAGAGAAAATTTCTACTGATTAATAAAATGTTAACAAGGATGTGACTTGTAATGTCATTAATCCATCTTCATGTATATAGCGCTTATAGTCTTCTAGAGAGTACGTTATCAATAAGGGATATCATTACCTCAGCGAAGAATAATGGTTTCAGCAGTATAGCACTAACAGATCGTAATGTTATGTATGGGGCTGTGTCTTTTTACAAGGAATGTATGGCACAAGGAATTAAGCCTATTATCGGTTTGACTGCAGATATATTTGATGATGAAGAAAAGGAAAGCTACCCTCTGATTTTACTGGCGAAGGATAATGAGGGCTATCACAATCTGATGAAAATATCGAGCGCGATTCAAACGAAATCTCCAAATGGTTTGCCTTTCAGATGGTTGAAAGGATATGCAAGAGGGTTAATTGCAATCTCTCCTGGGAGAGAAGGGGAAATCGAGAGTGCGCTTACATACCGTGTCAGTGAGGCAGAGAAAATCCTTCTGAAATATAAAAAATTGTTTGGTGATCTTTCTTTTTATCTTACACTGCCTGAATCGCATTCAGACAACATGGCACGTGAGGCGGTCAAGCAATTGGCTGATCAAACAAACACCCAGCTTGTCGCTGCTCACCATATCTGCTATTTGAAAGAGGAAGACTCACTCGCTTATCAGGCTTTGATGTGTTTAAAAAATAATATAAAGATAGAAGAACTGGATTATACTGAATTGCCTAAGGGTGAAAGGAAGCATTTTGCAAGCCGATCGGAAATGATGGAATGGTATTCATCCGATGTAGATGCACTCGAAAATACTGTCCGAATAGCTGAACAATGCCAAGTAACCTTAGAATTTAATCAAAGATTACTTCCGAAGTTCCCAGTACCAAATGATTTGTCAGCTCAACAGTATTTGACGGAAATTTGCAAGAAAGGATTCGCGAAACGTTATTCTAATCCTGATAAAAAGCATTATGAACGTTTGGAATATGAACTGTCTGTTATATCATCTATGGGATTCAGTGATTATTTTTTGATCGTTTGGGACTTTATGAATCATGCCAATAGACAAGGAATTTTAACAGGGCCGGGACGTGGTTCGGCTGCAGGGTCAATGGTTGCCTATGTACTGGGAATCACGAATGTAGACCCTATCAAATATAACCTCTTATTTGAGAGATTCTTGAATCCGCAGAGGGTTACAATGCCTGATATTGATATTGATTTTCCGGATAACCGCAGAGAAGAAATAATCCGTTATGTAGCAAATAAATATGGGCCTATCCATGTGGCTCAAATCATCACATTTGGTACATTTGGAGCAAAGGCAGCCTTGCGTGATGCAGGAAGAGTATGTGGTTTAAATACGAAGGAGCTGGATATGCTTTCCCGCTCCTTGCCTTCCATCAACGGGTTAACCATACAATTGGCTGAATCTGAATCCAGTCGTTTTCGTTCATGGAGGGACGAATCGGCCCTTCATAAACAAATCTATGAAATTGCAAGGAAATGGGAAGGCCTCCCGAGACATACATCCATTCATGCGGCAGGTGTGATTATAACGGATCAGCCGCTGACAGACTTAATACCGATCCAGGATGGACATGAAGGTGTTTATTTAACTCAATTCCCAATGGAGATTTTAGAAGAAATCGGCCTTTTGAAAATGGATTTTCTAGGCCTGCGGAATTTAACCTTAATTGATCAAATTATAAAACAGATTAATCGGATGCCTGGTAAAAGGATTACATTAAATCAGATTCCATTGGATGATAGGAATACATTTGAATTATTAAGCAAGGGTTTAACTTCTGGGATTTTTCAATTCGAATCTGCGGGCATGCAAAATGTCCTCAAAAAACTAAAACCAACCGTCTTTGAAGATTTAGTAGCAGTTAATGCATTGTACAGACCGGGTCCAATGGACAATATCCCTGCTTTTATAAATCGTAAACATGGGAGTGAGCCCATTGCATTTCCTATTCCCGAATTGGAAACGATTCTGAAATCTACCTACGGGATTATCGTGTATCAGGAGCAAATTATTCAGATTGCTTCCACGATGGCCGGCTTCAGCTTAGGAGAAGCGGATTTACTGAGACGAGCTGTGAGCAAAAAGAAAAAGGATGTGCTGGATGAACAAAGAGCTCATTTCGTAAAAGGAGCTATTTCTAAAGGATATGAACATCATATAGCTAATGAAGTGTATGATTTAATCGTCCGGTTTGCAAACTATGGATTTAATAGAAGCCATGCGGTCGCTTACAGCTTAATTGCTTATCAGTTGGCGTATTTAAAGGCAAATTATTTTCCAAGCTTTATGGCTGGATTAATGACTTCGGTGATTGGAAACGATGAGAAAATAGCTCAGTATGTCCAGGAATTAAAATCAAAAGAGTATACTGTTTATCCACCATCAATCAATAAAAGCCACTTCCCTTTTGTTCTTGAAGGAGAGCAAGGCGTACGTTATAGCCTGGCAGCCGTGAAAGGAATTGGAGCGTCTGTCTTAAAAGAAATCGTTACGGCACGAAAGAATGGCCCATTCGAAGACTTGTTTGACTTCTGTATACGTATTCCGTTACGCATAATAAATAGAAAAGTATTGGAAAATTTATGTTATGCCGGTGCATTTGATGAGTTTAATATGGACCGCGCAAGCATTCTGGCAAGTATCGATGTGGCACTGGAACATGCCGAATTGGTTCGTCCTGATTCCGAAGATGACGGCTTTTTTGATGCTGATGATCTGTTTATTAAGCCGAAATATATAGTGGTAGATTCGATGCCAACGGATAAAAAATTACAAAAAGAAAAAGAGGTTCTAGGCTTATACTTATCTGAACATCCCATCAGCGGGTCAAGGGCGTTATTGAAAAATGCAGGGGCACTGCCTCTTTCTAAGTTCTCATTGAACTCAACTGGATTCATTGGAGCTTATATACAATCCGTTAAAGCAATTCGCACGAAGAAGGGGGAAAGTATGGCTTTCTTGTTTTTAAGCGATGAAACGGGCGATATGGAGGGTGTTGCTTTCCCAAATGTGTACAAGCAATACTCGTCGTTATTAAAAGAAGGAAGTTTAGTTTTAATAGAAGGAAAGCTGGAAGAACGGAATAGTAAGAAACAATTTGTTATTCAAAATATGTATGATTTAGAGAATAATATTCCACAAATAAAAGAACTCTTCAAATCGGTATATATAAAGGTTGCTCCGAATGTTCAAACGAGTAAAACATTAACGGCCATTCGAAACATTCTGAACCGATACCGTGGGAACACCAAAGTATATGTATATTATGAAAAAGAGGCAAAAACCATACAGTTATCCAGAGAAAATTGGGTGAACCCTACACCTGCCTTATTAGCAGATTTAGAAGGAATTATAGGGGAAGGAAATGTTTTAATCAAAGAAGATTAACTATGTACAAGACTGAATATTGTGATATATTTACAGTATAATTTCAGGCCTGACCAAAAATGGATTTAATTGTCTTTATATAATAAAAAGGGGTGTAGGTAATTGACATTAAGAGAAGAAGCGTTGCATATGCATCGTTTAAATAAAGGGAAACTGGAAACGGTAGCCAAGGTACCTCTGCGGAATGCACATGACTTAAGTCTTGCATATTCTCCTGGTGTAGCCGAACCATGTAAACTTATACATGATAAGCCTGAGGCAGTATATGAATATACTATTAAGGGCAATATGGTGGCCGTGGTATCAGATGGAACAGCGGTATTAGGTCTTGGAAATATCGGCCCGGAAGCAGCATTGCCGGTCATGGAAGGCAAAGCATTACTATTTAAAGCATTTGCGGGAGTCGATGCATTCCCAATCTGTTTAAATACAAACGACGTTGATAAAATTGTAGAGACCGTAAAATTACTTGAACCTACCTTTGGCGGAATCAATTTAGAAGATATAGCTGCTCCAAATTGTTTTGTCATTGAAGAAAGACTTAAAAAAGAAATAAATATCCCCGTTTTCCATGACGATCAGCATGGTACAGCGATTGTGACGGTTGCAGGTCTGGTCAATGCCCTGAAACTGTCCAATAAAAAAATGTCTGAGATAAAAGTGGTAGCGAACGGCGCGGGGGCTGCCGGTATAGCTATTATTAAACTTCTTTATAACTATGGTGTACGCGATTTAATCATGTGCGATAGTAAAGGTGCCATTTACGAAGATCGTGCTTATGGTATGAATACTGTAAAAGCTCAAGTCGCTAAATACACCAATAGAGATCGAATGGAAGGAAGTTTGGAAGATGTCATTAAAGATGCAGATGTCTTTATCGGCGTATCGGTTGCTGGTGCATTGACATCAGAAATGATTAAATCTATGGCCCCTGATCCAATCATTTTTGCAATGGCTAATCCAGTTCCTGAAATTATGCCGAAATTGGCTAAAGAAGCGGGAGCAGCTGTTGTGGGTACGGGAAGATCAGATTTTCCTAATCAGGTAAATAATGTATTAGCTTTCCCGGGAATCTTTAGAGGGGCACTTGATGTCAGAGCGACTCATATTAATGAGAAAATGAAAGTTGCAGCTGTTGAGGCGATTGCCAATCTGATTGCAGACGAAGAATTACACGCGGATTATGTCATACCGGCACCTTTTGATCCACGGGTTGCGCCGGCAGTAGCTGCAGCAGTAGCAAAAGCGGCTATGGAAACAGGGGTTGCCAGATTAAAAGTTGACCCTGAAGAAATCAGAAAGAAGACAGAATTACTATCCTCCATTGGAAAAAGTGAGTGATGACAGATGCAACAGCAAACTGAGGGACAATCCAAAGTATATTTAGAGATAGTTCGTAAACTGCAAAGAATGATTGAAGAAGACCATCTTGTTTCAGGAGATAAAATTCCTTCTGAAAGGGAACTGTCAGATCGATTAAATGTTGGCCGTTCCTCAGTCAGAGAAGCTTTGAGAGCACTGGAACTTTTAGGGCTGATTGAAACAAGAAGGGGAGAAGGTACATTCATACATGATTTCCAGGAGCATAAGCTTGTAGAATTACTCGGTTCATTTTTTATTTTAGAAGGTAAAACAAAGAAAGATTTAATTGAAGTGAAAATATTGCTGGAAAAAGATTGTATACGAATAATGGCTGAATTTAATCAAAGGAATCCAGAGGCTATTAAAGATTTTTATAATTGGGCCAAAAACAACGCATTTACAGATGAGGCTTACTTCTCCAAATTGGCCGAATTGACAGAAAATCGTTTGATGGAGAGAATATGGAAAACGGTAAATAGTTATTGCAAAGCATCGGGCTATGAATTTTTCATTAAGGATCCGAAGCAGTATATCATTTTGGCTGCTTTACTTGAGAACGGCCAAAAAGATGAAGCACTTGAAATATACGAGACAAAAATCAGAGAAAACATCAGAGATTTTGTGATAAGTGAATAAAAAACCATCATATATTGGCCTTATAAAGGTACATTTTGTAAACTATATAAGGCCAAATTCCTAAACCTTACAAACCTTTTAATTCAATGACTTCACTAGGACATAGGATTGAGAGGTTTAAAGGTTTTTTTTGTTTTACTAAGTCATTAAAGGAAATAATTAAACATAATAAATTTTCTAAGTAACCACGTCCTTTGCAGCAGAAGAGAGGAAACGGAGTCCACCAAGTAGTTTGTCCTATTACCATAGTCTGTATATATCTGAATGGAAGGCAGGTATAATAGATAAGGTGCTTTTCTGAAATCACTGGCTGATGAAATAATGAGTAGGTTCATTGTAATACGAAAGGGGATCGAGAGCTTTGTTGAAAGACATGTTTTCTCGCACAAAGAAAAAGAAGTATGCAACTATTCCTTCCGAGCAAGCTAAACAAGATGTACCTGAAGGAATTATGATGAAATGCCCATCCTGTAAAAATATTAATTACTCAAAAGAAATATTAAAGAATGATAAAGTTTGCCCAAAATGTGGGTATCATCACCCGATGAATGCCGTTGAACGTTTAAGCAGCTTATTGGATAAGGATTCATTTGAGGAATACGATCGGGAAATGATTTCTGGAAATCCATTGAATTTCCCTAATTATACTGAAAAGCTAAATAGTGATCGAAACAAGACGAATCAGAATGAAGCGGTAGTAACAGGGGTAGGTCGAATCGGTGGTCAGACCACTGTCGTTGCCATAATGGATTCTACCTTTCGGATGGGCAGTATGGGCTCTGTGGTTGGTGAGAAGATTACAAGGGCTATTGAAAAAGCGGATGAATTAAAGTTGCCATTTGTTATATTTACGGCCTCTGGTGGAGCCAGAATGCAAGAGGGAGTTATAAGTCTCATGCAAATGGCGAAAACAAGTGCGGCTTTAAAACGGTTTAGTGAACGGTCGGGACTGATTATTTCAGTTATGACTCATCCGACAACTGGTGGGGTGTCAGCAAGTTTCGCATCACTCGGGGATTATAATCTTGCAGAACCTGGTGCTTTAATAGGATTTGCCGGTCGCCGTATTATTGAGCAAACCATCCACGAAAAATTACCGGAGGATTTTCAAACAGCTGAATTCCTGTTAAAACATGGTCAACTAGATGCAGTGGTGCCAAGATGTGAAATGAAACAGACATTGGCTGCTATTATTGATATTCATACAACAGGGGGGGATAAATGATGCCGGGAGAATTGTCATTTGAAAAACCAATACAGGATCTTCAAAAAAAAATAAATGAATTGAAGAAAATGACTACATATTCGGATGGAGATTTTACAGAGGAGATTATAAAGCTGGATGAACGGCTGGCTGAATTGGAAAAAGAGTTGTATCAAAATATAAAGCCATGGGATCGTGTGGAAATAGCCAGGTATTCATTGCGGCCTACCACCTGCGATTACATAGAACAGTTATTTACGTCATTCTTTGAGTGTCATGGGGATCGACTTTTTGGTGATGATGAAGCAATAGTAGGCGGTATAGCCAAATATCATGGAATGCCAGTGACCGTAATTGGCCATCAGCGGGGCAAAGACACGAAAGATAATATTCGCCGAAATTTTGGTATGCCTCATCCGGAAGGATACAGAAAAGCTTTACGATTAATGAAGCAGGCAGAAAAATTTAAGAGACCTATTATCTGTTTTATTGATACAAAGGGAGCCTATCCTGGTAAGGCGGCAGAAGAACGGGGACAAAGTGAAGCTATCGCCAGGAATTTATTCGAAATGGCTGGCTTAAAAGTACCTATCGTATGTATTGTAATTGGCGAAGGGGGAAGTGGAGGAGCATTGGCTCTTGGTGTGGGTGACCATATCCATATGCTTGAGAATTCCACCTACTCAGTTATTTCTCCTGAAGGTGCGGCATCCATCCTTTGGAAAGATGCCTCCATGGCAAAGAAAGCGGCAGAATCGATGAAGATTACGGCACCTGATTTGAAAGAGTTGGGCATTATAGATGAGATTATTCCTGAAGTACTTGGGGGTGCCCACCGTTCGGTGAAAGATCAGGCAAAGGAAATAGATAAAATCTTACAGAAGTCGTTGGATCAATTAAAAGAAATGAGCAGCGAGGAATTGGTTAATAGAAGGTATGACAAATATAAAAATATAGGGAAGTATGATTTTTCAGCTCACTTTGCAACAAATCATTAAACGTACTACATATTAGATGTACGTTTCAGACTGTAGACAAAGTCCTTATTTTAGGGGACCTTGTCTACAGTTTTTTGTTTTCTCTGTCCTCTTCTATCCAGTTCACGCTATTTTCTGCAGAATGGGCTCGCTTTCCGCGGGCAAGCATCAAGCCTCCTCGTGCTTTGCACTGCGGGGTCTCGATACGCTTGTTCTTCCCGCAGGAGTCTCACCACCCATTCTGCAGAAAAAGGTCACTGCGTTCTCTGTTTAACCAGAAATCCTCTATAGGCAAATGAATCGTGAACAGTTAGAGGTGATTACGTTAGAACAACTTGTCCGGAGAACCATTTGGTTTGTAAAGTAGAAGCCGCCATTGATTTTTCGTTTATCTATCCACTGGTTGAGGATAAATATTCGGCTGAACGTGGGCGTCCAAGTATTGATCCGTTCGTATTAATCAAAATGACATTCATTCAATATATAATTTAGAAATCGGCCTCTATTGGGTCATTCTGAATTCCTTTTGTCTACAATCTGAAACGTACATATTAGATGTACGTTTCTTTTTTTGTGGTTTAGGGAAAAATACAAGAAATGTCCATTATTTAAAATTACCTTGAAAAATATTGAAGAACAACCATCATGGCACCGTTTTCATAAAAATTTCCTTGGTACAAGGGGCTTTACGAAAGGTTTTTGTTATCATAGAATAAGGATGCGATGTGAATATGATTAAACGGAAACAACTTATATTTCGTGATTGTGTTTCTGTCTATTACAGATGTATACTCAATGAGGATAATACTAAACACGGGGTGATATCATGAAAAGAATAGGTGTATTAACAAGTGGGGGAGATTCACCAGGCATGAATGCTGCGGTACGTGCCGTTGTAAGAAAAGCCATTTTCCACGATTTAGAGGTTTATGGAATTTATAACGGATATCAAGGCCTTCTGAATGGAAACATTAAAAAGCTGGAGATTGGTTCAGTAGGAGATATTATACATAGAGGCGGAACGATGCTGTATACTGCTCGTTGTCCAGAATTCAAGGAAAGAGATGTTCAATTAAAGGGAATTGAGCAATTAAAGAAATTTGGAATTGAAGGGCTTGTCGTTATAGGTGGAGATGGGTCTTATCGTGGAGCCAGAGCCTTAACAGAGCATGGATTTCCATGTATAGGTGTACCTGGAACGATTGATAATGATATTCCAGGGACAGAATTCACAATTGGATTTGATACAGCCTTGAACACAGTTATTGATTCTATTGATAAAATCAGAGATACAGCAACATCACACGAACGAACATACGTCATAGAGGTTATGGGAAGAAATGCCGGAGATCTTGCATTATGGGCAGGACTTGCCGGTGGAGCGGAATCTATTCTTATTCCTGAAGAAAACTATGATATGAATGATATCATTAATAAGCTGCAGCGTGGGCATGATAGAGGAAAGAAACACAGTATTATTATTGTTGCTGAAGGTGTAGGCAGTGGTATGGAAATCGGTAAAGAAATCCAGGAACGCACTGGTCATGAAACGCGCGTGACTGTTTTAGGACATGTTCAGCGCGGGGGATCACCAACAGCGACTGATCGCGTTTTAGCCAGTCGGTTGGCTGCTAAAGCTGTTGAATTGCTTCTTGAAGGTACAGGAGGTCGCGCAGTAGGAATCGTTAACAACAAATTAGTTGATTATGACATTATTGAAGCGTTAAAGATGCCGCATGCGATTGACCAAAAAATGTATGAATTATCTCAGGAGCTTTCAATTTAATTAAGAAGTAAAAATAGGAGGATACAACATGCGTAAAACAAAAATCGTATGTACGATTGGACCAGCCAGTGAGACATTAGAAAAGTTAAAAGCATTAATGGAGGCAGGAATGAATGTTGCCCGTCTTAACTTTTCTCATGGCAGTCACGAAGAACATCGTGCAAGAATACAAACTATTCGTCAGGCTGCTAAAGAAACTGGCAAAACTGTAGGAATTTTACTTGATACAAAAGGTCCGGAAATTCGCACACATAATATGGAGAATGATGGCTTTGAATTAGTGGCTGGTCAAGATGTCACGATTTCTATGACTGAAGTACTTGGTACTCCGGAAAAATTCTCAATTACTTATGAAGGTCTCATTGATGATGTTCATGAAGGATCCAGAATTTTGGTAGATGATGGTTTAATCGGCCTTGAAGTAACCGGTTTGGATAAGGATAAAAAAGAAATCTATACAAAAGTTCTTAACACGGGAATGATTAAGAACAAAAAAGGTGTAAACGTACCAGGAGTTTCTGTGAAATTACCGGGAATTACACAGAAGGATGCTGAAGATATCGTTTTCGGTATTCAGGAAGAAGTTGATTTTATTGCAGCTTCCTTTGTTAGAAGAGGCGCGGACGTTCTTGAAATCAGAGAATTACTTGAAAAGCATAATGCCGGTCATATCCAAATCATCCCGAAAATCGAAAATCATGAGGGTGTAGAAAACATTGAAGAAATCTTAGAGGTTTCTGATGGTCTAATGGTAGCACGTGGAGATCTTGGCGTTGAAATTCCTGCTGAAGATGTACCTCTTGTCCAAAAAGATTTAATTAAACGCTGCAATACACTGGGAAAACCGGTTATTACAGCAACACAAATGCTTGATTCTATGCAACGTAATCCGCGTCCAACACGTGCGGAAGCAAGTGACGTGGCAAACGCAATCTTTGATGGAACGGATGCAATTATGCTCTCTGGTGAAACAGCTGCCGGCCATTATCCAGTTGAAGCGGTTCAAACGATGCATAATATTGCTAGTAAAGCAGAAACTGCTTTAAATTATAAGGCCATTCTATCCGCTCGCAGTAAAGATCATGATTATAGTGTGACGGATGCAATTGGACAATCTGTAGCCCATACAGCTTTAAACTTAAAGGTTTCAGCTATTATTACACCAACACAAAGCGGCTCAACGGCACGTGTGATTTCCCGTTACCGTCCTAAAACACCTATTATCGCAATCACGTCTGATGAAAGAGTTATGAGACGATTAGCATTGGTATCCGGTGTTTATCCAATTTTGGGTACTCTTACAACAACTACTGATGACATGCTTGAAAATGCAGTACAAGCAGCTACAGAGCAAAACTTGGTAAAACCAGGTGAGTTGGTTATTATCACAGCAGGTGTACCAGTGAATGAATCAGGTACAACAAACATTATGAAAATCCATCTAATTGGATCTGTGTTAGCAAGTGCCCAAGGAATTGGACGAAAATCTGCTTGCGGCCGCGTTGTGATTGCGAACAATGCTGAAGATGCGATTGCTAAAGTTCAAGAAGGATCTATTTTAGTTACAAATGCAACTGATAAAGACATGATGCCAGCAATTGAAAAATGCGCAGCCTTGGTAACAGAAGAAGGCGGTTTAACGAGTCATGCTGCTGTTGTAGGTTTAAGCCAGGGTATTCCGGTTATTGTTGGAGTTGAAAATGCAACAAGCCTATTTACGCATAACCAAGTTATAACTGTAGATAGCCGCAGTGGCCGTATTTACGAAGGAAATACTGGAATTCTGTAATAAGCAGGATGGAAATGGAGCTGTTTGTTTAGCTGTTTGCTAATTTAAACAGCTCTTTTTTTAATCCTTGACTATGAATTATGCTAAACTAAAACGAAATGGCGTAATAACATTTGGCAATTAGGAGGTTATGAATGAAGCTTACAACCATATTTTTCATTCTTATACCGATTATAGAAATTATCGTGTTGTTGGTTTCCGGTTCATATTTAGGAATTGGCTGGACTGTTTTCCTTATCTTTTTTACCGGAATAATCGGGGTATTTTTGGCTAAGAAACAGGGCCTTCAAACCATTCGACGTGCACAAGAACAAATGAGTAAAGGGTTTATGCCGGGTGAAGAAGTCTTTAACGGGATTTGTATTCTGGTCGGAGGTTTCCTGCTTTTGCTGCCTGGTTTTATTAGTGATTTTGCTGGGTTTCTATTGCTTATTCCCTATACAAGGAAAGGTTTTAAGCCAATCCTTTATACTTTGCTTACAAAATACATGAACAAATCACGTAAGACGATTACAATTATTCGATAAATCAGGGGGCTGCTTCTAGCGATAAAAATCGTTAGAAGCAGCCCTTCCATTTATTTTCTAATAATGGGAGGTTTAGGGCCCATGATAAAGTTTTTCAAATCCTGAAGGATATGCAATTTATATAATGTGCGCAAGATAACTAGGACAATCGGCCCAACGATAAAACCTAGGAACCCGATCAGTTTAAATCCGACAAATATTGAAACTAGTGTCGCCAATGGATCAAGGCCAATGCTGGAGGAAAGAATTTTTGGTTCCATGAATTGTCTTTGGACGATTACCACGGTATATAAAATACCAAGTCCAAGTGCTAAGCCGAGGTTGCCAATAATCAGTTCATAAATGATCCATGGAATAAATACTAATCCTGTACCAAGATAGGGTAGTAAATCAACAAAGCCGATAATAAGGGCAATCGTTATAGCATAATTCACCCGCAGTATTAACAAACCCACCAGAACAATCAATGCGGTTATGGATATTAAAGTGAGTTGTGCTCTTATAAATCCAAATAATGCTTTTTCCAACTCTTTAAGCACATTCTTTAGATTATACATTGCTTTATTCGGCAGGCTTTTTTCGCTGTATTGAAGTAATTTATCCCATCTTTTTGCAATGAAAAATGTTGCCAGCAAAGTAAATAGGGTCCCTGTTCCCACGCTTGGGAGCCAGCCAATAAAAACAGGGATAAAGCCTAAACTGGACTGAAGGATTGATCCTATCATGCTGCCTGCTTCCTTCCCTATGTGCTCAATATTGGACAGAATCGTATCCTGCTGTCCGGTATCGAGGGTATTAAAGAAGGATATAATTTTTTGGTAAAATGGAAGTATATGGTTTGTGAAGTAATTTTGAGTAAATACAATCATCGTATTTAAATGTTCAGGTAATACTTCTGACAAATAGGTGATACCGACAACCACTTCAGATACAAGAAAAGTAATCAAACCAGCAATAAGTGCAACGGTAACAAGCATAGAAAGTATAACGGATAAGCTTCTTGGTATCTTAAGTTTATTTGTTAAGAATGAGATAAAGGGCTTAAGCAGATAGGCAAACGCTAAGCCAATAATAAATGGGTACGTATATTTAGCTGTAAGAAGCAGTAAATAAAAGGACAGGTATACCCCAACAATAACAATCACAAAGCGTAAAACTTTATAAAGATGTTCAAGGTTCATTCGGTCCTCCTTTATTTCGCTTTCTAAATTTAATTATAGTCTTTACTTTAGTCTAAGGAAAGTTCATATATTGCCAAAAGAGCTATTTTTTGAAATAATCAGACTTATTTGCGTTACTTTGATATCTATATTTTTTCAACAGGAAGGAAGAGACACCATGTATAGTCCATACATATTTTTGGGGATTTTACTAGCTATAGGATTAGTTGCAAAGAATAGTTCACTTACATTTGCTGCTTTCTTTTTAATTGTCATGAAAATAGTTGGTTTAGATGGTAAGTTGTTCAGCCAAATTCAGGCAAAGGGGATTAATTGGGGGGTTACGATTATTACGATTGCTGTACTAGTTCCAATTGCTACTGGTCATATAGGATTTAAGCAGTTAGCGGATGCCATGAAATCTCCATACGCCTGGATTGCCATGCTCTCAGGGATTGCGGTTGCATTAATAGCAAAGAATGGCGTACAGCTACTGGTAGATGATCCACATATAACGGTAGCGCTTGTTTTTGGTACAGTCCTTGCTGTAGGTCTATTTAATGGGGTAGCTGTAGGACCGTTAATCGGAGCGGGTATTGCCTATCTGGCGATGCAGCTTATTAATTTATTTAGATAGTTTTATAAGTGGATAATTTTAGAATTTTGTAAGGTGTTTTCGTTTCACAAATTACACTTAATTGTTTATAATTGAAAACAAGACATAGATTTCACATTTTTGTAAAAAAATTCATGTGAAATCTATTGTTATTCTGAGCAATCGTTCATCAAGGGGGAAGCTGGGTAATTTTTATGCTCTTATGATAACGCTTACTTATAAGTAAGAGATATAAATGTGATGAAAGCTTATAGGCAGTACATACATTACAGGAAAGCGATTACCCAATTCATCAACTGAAAATCAGGAACACAGGGGAGATTTCTAGCAAAGGAGAGATGGATCATGTCTGTTACAAAAGGTCTTGAAGGAATAGTGGCTACATCATCTTCAATCAGTTCTATTATCGATGATACATTGACATACGTCGGATTCGATATCGATGATTTAGCTGATAATGCAAGTTTTGAAGAGGTTATTTATTTGTTATGGCATCGAAGATTACCCAACAAGCTAGAATTAGAGGATTTGAAAAATCAACTTGCTGTAAATGCAGGATTGCCTGATGAAATGATTGAGCACTTCAAAATGTATCCGATTGATAAGGTACATCCAATGGGTGCACTAAGAACAGCTGTATCTTTATTGGGGTTATATGATGAAGAAGCTGATATTATGGATGAAGAAGCGAATTTTAGAAAAGCACTGCGTCTGCAAGCCAAAGTCCCATCCATTGTGACAGCTTTTTCACGGATTCGTAAAGGAAAAGAACCTATTGCACCGCGTAAAGATTTTGGATATGCACAGAATTTTCTCTATATGTTAAATGGTAAAGAGCCAGAGCAGATTGAAATCGAAGCCTTTAACAAAGCTTTGGTTTTACATGCTGACCATGAATTGAATGCGTCTACATTTACTGCCCGTGTATGTGTGGCGACCCTTTCGGATATCTATTCAGGTGTTACAGCAGCAATCGGTGCTTTAAAAGGCCCATTGCATGGGGGAGCTAATGAAGCAGTTATGAAAATGCTGACTGAAATAGGTTCTGTGGAAAATGTTGAGAGCTATATAAAAACTAAATTATCAAATAAAGAAAAAATAATGGGCTTTGGTCATCGTGTTTACAGACAGGGAGACCCAAGGGCAAAACATCTTCGTGAAATGTCCCAAAAGCTGACTAATCTAACAGGTGAACCAGTATGGTACGAAATATCGGCTAAAATCGAAGAGTTGGTTACTTCACAAAAGCCGCTGCCGCCAAATGTAGATTTTTATTCTGCTTCTGTATACCATAGTCTTGGGATAGACCATGATTTATTTACACCGATTTTTGCAGTGAGCCGTATGTCAGGCTGGATTGCCCATATACTGGAGCAATATGAAAATAACCGATTAATCCGTCCGCGCGCTGAATATGTGGGACCGGGTATGCAAAAATATATTCCGATTGAAGAACGTTAAAAACAAGTGCCTGAAATTATCTGATAGTTATCAATAGTATGGTTTGTTAATTAACTTTAAGATAGTTATACTTAAATTTATAGATTTAGAGAAGAGGTTAGCTGAAACTAAGCGTTTCACTAACCTTGTATAATGATGTTGGAGGGGTTTGAATGAGCAAGGGAGAAAAAATCACAGTGGTCGATGGAGTGCTGCAAGTACCCAATCAGGCAATTATTCCGTTTATTGAGGGAGATGGAACAGGTCCGGATATTTGGGCAGCTTCATCCAGAGTATTAGAAGCGGCAGTAAACAAAGCATACAATGGGGAAAAAGAAATTGTTTGGAAAGAAGTATTAGCTGGTGAGAAAGCATTTAAACAGACAGGGGAATGGCTGCCTAAAGAGACGCTTGACGTAATTAAAGATTATCTGATTGCGATTAAAGGACCGCTTACAACACCGGTTGGCGGAGGAATCCGTTCCTTAAACGTAGCGTTGCGCCAGGAACTTGATTTATATACTTGCCTGCGTCCGGTTCGTTATTTTAACGGTGTTCCTTCACCAGTTAAAAGACCAGAGGACACAGACATGGTTATATTCCGTGAAAATACAGAAGATATTTATGCGGGAATTGAGTATGCAAAGGGATCAGACGAGGTTAAAAAATTACTAACCTTCCTGCGCGAAGAAATGGGTGTTTCTAAAATCCGTTTCCCTGAAACTTCCGGACTTGGTATCAAGCCTATTTCCGAAGAAGGAACAAAGCGCCTTGTCAGAGCTGCACTTAACTATGTAATTAAAGAAGGGCGTAAATCTCTTACACTCGTTCATAAAGGAAATATAATGAAGTATACAGAGGGAGCCTTCAAAAACTGGGGTTATGAGGTTGCTGAAGAGGAATTTAGCGATCAAGTGTTCACATGGGCACAGTATGACCGCATTAAGGATGCGGAAGGTACAGAGGCAGCTAACAAAGCTCAGGCAGATGCAGAGGCAGCCGGTAAAATTATTGTGAAAGATTCCATTGCAGATATCTTCCTTCAACAAATTTTAACTAGACCAAGGGAATTTGATGTAGTGGCAACTATGAACTTAAATGGAGATTATATCTCCGATGCTCTTGCAGCGCAGGTTGGAGGAATTGGAATTGCACCTGGTGCCAACATTAACTATATAACAGGGCACGCCATTTTTGAAGCAACACATGGAACAGCACCTAAATATGCCGGTCTTGATAAAGTAAATCCATCTTCTGTTATTTTATCAGGTGTATTAATGCTTGAGCATCTTGGTTGGAATGAGGCTGCCAAGTTAATTACTCAATCAATGGAAAAAACAATTGATTCAAAAGTGGTTACATATGACTTTGCCCGTTTAATGGATGGCGCGAGTGAAGTGAAATGTTCTCAATTTGCTGATGAACTAATTAAAAATATGGATTAAAGATTTGTGGAGGGGTGATCCGATAAAAAGGATTGCTCCTTTTAAAAATTGGAGGTAGATAAGAATGTCTTTTAACCGAAAAAAAATATCTGTCATTGGAAGTGGTTTTACAGGGGCTACAACTGCCTTTCTTTTAGCTCAAAAAGAACTGGGGGATGTCGTGCTGGTTGATATTCCGCAAATGGAGAATCCAACAAAGGGTAAAGCTCTGGATATGGCAGAAGCAGCACCCGTACAGGGATTTGATGCATCCATAACTGGAACATCCAATTATGAAGATACAAAGGATTCTGATCTGGTAATCATTACTGCTGGAATTGCACGTAAACCAGGAATGAGCCGGGATGATCTTGTTCAGACGAACCAAAAGATTATGAGATCCGTAGCAAAGGAAATTGTAAAATATTCTCCTGATAGTTATATCATCGTACTAACTAATCCAGTTGATGCCATGACCTATACGGTATTTAAGGAAACTGGATTTCCTAAAAATCGTGTAATTGGTCAATCGGGTGTATTGGATACGGCACGATTCCGTACATTTATTGCTCAGGAATTACATTTATCGGTTAAAGATATAACTGGTTTTGTATTGGGCGGACACGGCGATGATATGGTCCCTCTTATACGCTATTCATATGCTGGTGGAATTCCGCTGGAAACACTCCTGCCAAAGGAACGTTTGGAGGAAATCGTTGAACGTACAAGGAAGGGCGGAGGAGAAATTGTTAACCTTTTAGGTAACGGCAGTGCATACTATGCACCCGCAGCTTCACTTGTTGAGATGGCTGAAGCGATTATAAAGGATCAGCGCAGAGTAATCCCGGCGATTGCGTACTTGGAAGGTGAATATGGATATAATGGAATTTACTTAGGTGTTCCGACTGTTCTGGGTGCGAACGGAATTGAAAAAGTTATAGAGTTTGAGTTATTGGAAGATGAAAAAGCAGCGCTTGATAAATCTGCTGAAGCTGTTCGTTCTGTAATGTCTGTGCTTGCTTAAGTTCATGCTGTTTAAAAAATCGGAGGATTTTATTCTCCGATTTTTTTGCATTTTAGGGGGGAGACTGAATAAAGTGGGATAACAAAATAATCCAATTAGACAGTGTATGTAACACAGACTACCAAAAAACGTTTGTTCATATATAATGAATAGTATAGTGAAAAAAGTTACAGGAGGGGCCAATGAGTAAAAAAGTCCTCGTAGTGGAAGATGAACAATCGATTATTACCTTACTAACTTATAATCTGGAACAAGCCGGCTATCATGTACTCAATGCAATGGATGGAGAGACAGGTAAAAGAATGGCTATGGCCGAGTCGCCAGATATAATAATCCTGGATTTGATGCTGCCCAAGTTGGATGGTATAGAAGTATGCAAAATTTTGAGACAAAATAAATTAATGACGCCAATTCTTATGTTAACAGCTAAAGATGAAGAATTTGATAAAGTGCTTGGCCTTGAATTGGGAGCAGACGATTATATGACGAAACCATTTAGCCCGCGAGAAGTTGTAGCGCGTGTAAAAGCTCTTCTCAGAAGAGCGGGAATGGGATCCTCCTCAACGGAAAATTCTGTCGAAAAGCAAGAGGCAGATATCATAATAATTGGTGAATTAAAGATTTATCCTGATAGGTATGAAGCTTATTTGAGGGACGAGCTACTGGAGGTAACGCCGAAGGAATTTGAGCTGCTAGAGTATCTTGCCAGAAATAAATCAAGAGTGCTGACCAGAGATCAGCTTCTCAATGTGATATGGAATTATGAATTTGCCGGTGATACGCGTATTGTGGATGTGCATATTAGCCATTTGCGCGAAAAAATTGAACAAGAGACGAAAAAACCTGTATATATCAAAACTGTACGCGGATTGGGATATAAACTTGAGGAACCGAGGGAATGAAAAAATTTAAGCTTAAACTAACCGCAGAAATAGCCGCTACTACAGTAATCTTACTTCTTTGCTTTGGTCTATTAATCGGAAAGTTGTTCCTTTATTATTATGATAAATCTGTGCTCAGCCATCTTAAGGAAGAGGGGCACCTGTTAAGCCTTTACTTGAATGAAACAGAAGATAGCAATCAGTTAGATATGAAATTCAAACAGTTGAATAAACATTTGGAATCTTCCTTCCTGGTTATGAAGGAGGATGGAGAAATTCTCTATAAAACAGAGAAGCCTGCAGGATGGAAGGAATGGGAAGAATCTGATTCTCTGTCTGCAATTATGGAGGATGTAAGAACAGATAATCAAATAGGGACAAAAACGGAAATTAAAACAGGGCCATCCTATTACTATGTAGACACATTTCAAATGGATAATGGGGATACAAGCTATTTCCTATTGGCTGCGAATGAAGATTCGATTCTTTATACAAAAGTATGGTTTATACTAATTGGCTGTTTGGGCTTTGCCTGTTTGATGATCGGCTTATTTGTCTATCAGCTGATCAAGAAGTTTGCAATCCCGATTGAAAGTGCGATGAAAGCAGCTTATGAATTAACGAGAGGTAACTATCGAGCTCGTTCGTACGTTGGCAGAAATTATGAAACTGGGGTATTTAACCAATTAATTAATACAGTAGCGCGAAATATGCAGGAAATGAAAATCGCTCATGAAATTCAAAAAGACAGATTGAGCACACTGATTGAAAACATGGGAAGTGCTCTGCTTTTAATTGATGATAAAGGGTTTGTCAGCATGATTAACCATGCTTATATGGACCTTTTCAGGGTAGATGAGGAAGAATACTTATTAGAACTCTATTATAAAGTAATCAAACATGAAGAAATAAATGCAATCATCGAAGAAATCTTTATGGCGGAGCAAAAGTTAAAGAAACAAATTGTCCTGACCATTGGAATTGAGCGGAAGAATTTTGAAGTATACGGTGCACCAATCATGGGACCTAAAGGTGAATGGAAGGGGATTTTGCTTGTTTTCCATGATATTACAGAGCTAAAAAAATTGGAATCTGTAAGAAAACAATTCGTTGCGAATGTGTCACATGAATTAAATACCCCGGTTACATCAATTAAAGGGTTTTCAGAAACACTACTTGATGGAGCCATGCATGATCCTCAGGCATTAGAGCACTTCTTATCTATTATTTTAAAAGAAAGCGACAGGCTGCAATCATTAATTAAGGAATTACTGGAGCTTTCAAAAGTCGAACAGCAAGGCTTCCAACTTGATTTACAGGAAATTGATATTATTCCTGTTTTAACAGATACATACACTATGCTTGAGAAAAAAGCATCTAAGAAGCATATTGAATTTGAAATGCAGAATTTTAACAAGCCGATTATTTGTGAAGCAGATGCATTTCGACTTAAACAAGTCAGCATAAATCTTGTCAATAATGCGATTTCCTATACCCCTTCATACGGTAAAGTACGAATTTCTGCTAAAGAAGAATCAGATAAGATATTTATAGCCATAGAGGATACCGGTATTGGAATTGAAGAAAAGGAATTCCCGCGGATATTTGAAAGGTTTTATCGGGTGGATAAAGACCGAAGTCGGGAATCAGGAGGAACCGGGTTGGGACTGGCCATTGCGAAGCATATCGTGGAGGCACATAACGGAGAAATCACGATTCAAAGTCAGAAGAATGTTGGTACCACTTTTACGATTATCCTTCCTAAATTCCAGTCGAAACGTTGAGAACTATCCATTTGCACGAATCACTTGGCAATCATGAAGGAATTGACAACTCAATAGAAAAAGAACCGTCATTTTTCTTTCAAACTCTAGTCATGATAAAATAGAGTGGATAAGGGGAACTGACGGTTTTTTATATCCGTATGAAAGAATAAAAGCCTTGTTATAAGTATTCATTGGTTGCACCTGCTATGATGATTAAATTAGGTGCTCACATACCATTGACAGCACGGTGATTTTAGTTAAACAAGCTATTTGATTGATAGCTATTTGAAAATATAGATGGATACTGGAGGTAGCCATGAAGAAAAAATTAATCTTAATAGATGGAAACAGTATAGCCTATAGGGCATTTTTTGCATTGCCATTGTTAAATAATGAAAAGGGCATCCACACAAATGCTATATATGGTTTTGCGATGATGCTCAATAAAATTATGTCGGAAGAAAATCCTACACATATATTAGTTGCATTTGATGCTGGGAAAACAACCTTTAGACATAGTACATATAAAGAATACAAGGGCGGGCGTCAAAAGACACCACCTGAATTATCAGAGCAATTTTCGTTTATTCGTGAATTATTGGATGCCTATGGAATTTCCTGGTATGAACTGGCCAATTATGAAGCCGATGATATTATCGGAACACTGGCACTAGAGGCAGAAAAAGGGGATTATGAAGTTCAAATTATTTCCGGTGATAAAGACTTAACCCAACTTGCTACCGATAAAACGACTGTACGTATTACCCGTAAAGGTATCACGGATATGGAGGATTATACACCGGCGCATATTCGTGAAAAATATAATTTAACGCCCAATCAAATTATTGATTTAAAAGGGTTGATGGGAGATGCTTCAGATAATATCCCTGGAATCCCGGGTGTGGGGGAAAAAACCGCTCTAAAATTATTAAATCAATTTGTAACGCTTGAGCGTGTTGTGGCTTCTCCAGAGGAAATCAGCGGGAAAAAATTAAAAGAAAAAGTGGAAGAATTTAAAGATCAGGCTATTTTAAGTAAGCAACTGGCAACGATTGAAACAAATGCCCCAATTGAAGTGGAACTTGATAATATAGACTATTCGGGTGCAGATCAGGAAAAGCTCCTATCGATCTATAAAGAATTGGGATTTGCTACCTTGATCGAAAAAATGGAGCCAACTGCTCATGAAGAGATGCCCCAGCTTGAAGAAATTGATTATCAGGAAGCAGAAGATGTGACTGAAGATATGCTGACAGCTCATTCCTCACTCTATTTGGAGCTGCTTGACCCGAATTATCATACAGCTGAGGTAATTGGCCTGGCTATATCAAATGAGAATGGGACTTTCTTTATCGAAAAGGACAAGGCTGTGAAATCTCCTCTTTTTAAAGAATGGGCAGAAAACCCTGAGTATAAAAAAACTGTGTATGATGCCAAACAAAACATTGTTGCTTTAAGTCATGATGGCATTGCTTTAAAAGGAATAGAATTTGATGTTTATTTGGCTTCCTATGTTCTGAATCCCGCAGAACCGGATGTAGATATATCTGACATTGCTAAAAAGCATAACGCCGGGCATATCCAAACAGATGAAAGCTTTTATGGAAAAGGGGCGAAACGTTCGATACCGCCGATCGCTGAAGTAGGAGAACATATTGCTCGTAAAGCTTTGTCGTTAACTATCATAAAAGAAAGCCTGGAGAGGAAGCTTGAAGAATTTAACCAAATTGGCTTGCTTCAGGATTTAGAACTGCCGCTGGCACTTATCCTCGCTGAAATGGAAATCACGGGTGTGAAGGTGGATGTGAATCGTCTGAAAGAAATGGGAGCGGAGCTTGCCGGCAGATTAAAGGATATTGAAGCTAAAATTTATGATATGGCAGGTGAAGCATTTAATATTAATTCACCGAAACAGCTTGGAGTCATCCTATTTGAAAAATTAAATTTGCCTATTATCAAAAAGACAAAGACTGGCTATTCGACTTCTGCGGATGTTCTTGAAAAATTGGAAAGCAAGCATAGTATTGTCAGGGAAATTCTCCATTACAGACAATTGGGTAAGCTGCAATCCACATATATAGAGGGATTGTTAAAAGTCATTCGTGATGATCAGAAGGTTCATACAAGGTTCAATCAGGCCTTGACTCAAACAGGACGATTAAGTTCGACAGATCCGAATCTGCAAAATATCCCAATCAGACTGGAGGAAGGTAAAAAAATCAGACAAGCCTTTGTGCCTTCTGAAGAAGGATGGGTCATTTTTGCAGCTGATTATTCCCAAATTGAACTCCGTGTTCTGGCCCATATCGCGGGTGATGAAAACCTAATTGAAGCATTTAATACTGATATGGACATTCATACAAGGACCGCTATGGATGTATTCCATGTGGATGCGACCCAAGTAACATCGAATATGAGAAGACAGGCTAAAGCCGTAAACTTTGGAATTGTATATGGAATTAGTGATTATGGGCTCTCACAAAGTCTCGGTATCACGAGAAAAGAGGCTGGGGTATTTATTGAACGTTATTTAGAGAGTTTCCCTGGTGTGCAGCAATATATGAAAGATATTGTGGAAGAAGCAAAGGAAAAAGGGTATGTGAGTACCTTATTGCAACGACGCCGATATATACCTGAAATTAATAATCGCAATTTTAACGTCCGCGGTTTTGCAGAAAGAACTGCCATGAATACACCTATTCAGGGCAGTGCAGCTGACATTATTAAATTGGCGATGATTCGGATGAATGCCAGATTAAAGAAAGAGAATTTACAAACGCGAATGCTTCTTCAGGTGCACGATGAACTGATCTTTGAAGCACCGCCAGAGGAATTGGATATCTTAAAGAAAATTGTTCCGGAAGAAATGGAAAATGCGATAGAATTATCAGTTCCATTAAAAGTGGATTATTCATTTGGGAACACCTGGTATGATGCTAAATAGAGTAAAGGGGTGAAAAGGGATGCCTGAATTACCAGAGGTCGAAACAATCAGGAGAACCCTCGAAGTATTGGTTCTTGGAAAAACAATCGATGATGTAGATATACGATGGGGGAAAATTATAAAAGAACCGGATGACACTGAACTGTTTCGGATGCTGCTAAAGGGACAGACCATTCATGCGATTGGGAGGCGCGGCAAATTCCTGATCTTTCATTTAGATGATCACAGCCTTGTTTCCCATTTACGGATGGAAGGCAAATATGGACTCTATGAGGAGACGGAACCAGCCGATAAGCATACACACGTGATCTTCAAATTTACGGATCATACTGAATTAAGATACAGAGATGTCCGTAAGTTTGGTACGATGCATTTGCATTCGAAAGGGACAGAATTAGATGTACTCCCTCTTTCAAAAGTGGGTCCAGAACCTTTTTCGGATGAATTTACACCTGAGTATTTAAGTCGAGCACTTAGTAAGACCAATCGTTTTATCAAAGCGGTTTTATTGGATCAGAGAGTGGTTGCGGGCCTTGGTAATATTTATGTGGATGAAGCGCTGTTTCATTCAGGTATCCATCCTGAGCGGGCAGCGTCAACTTTAACAGAAGAGGAGATAAGTAAACTATATACTTCAATAAAAGAAACTCTTGCGACCGCTATCGAAAAAGGAGGAAGCACAGTACGTTCCTATGTGAATTCCCAGGGTCAGATGGGTATGTTTCAACTGGAGTTGTTTGCTTATTCAAGAAAAGGGCTGCCATGTAAAATTTGTGGAACAACCATGGAAAGAATTATTGTTGGAGGCAGGGGGACAGTCTACTGCCCAAAATGTCAGCCATTATCCTAGACGGATATGAACATAATATGGGCTCCTTTCATATAGTAGGGTATTGATTATGGAAGGGAGCCCCTATGCATGGAGCACATAGCTTCAATTTTGTTATTGGCCTTGGCGGTTAGTCTCGATAGTTGCGGGGTTGGAATGACCTATGGAATGCGAAAAGTAAGTATACCGTTTCGCTCGATCATCATCATTGCCGGATGCTCGGCATTAAGCTTGGCATTTGGCATGTTAATGGGTTCATTAAGTGAGCATTTTATGGCGCATTCCTGGACTGGAAAGCTTGGAGGCATAATCTTACTTGTACTGGGTATTTGGACGCTTTCAAGTTACTTTAAAAGGAATGAAAGCAATTGTCCATATGTGGATGAAAGAACCTTGTTTCAACTGGAGATAAAGTCTATCGGGCTGGTTATTCATATACTTAAAAAGCCGTTAAGTGCTGATTTTGATCATTCAGGAACTATTACCGGATTAGAAGCTTTCTTTCTTGGTTTAGCACTATCACTGGATGGATTTGGAGCTGGAATAGGCGCTGGCATTCTGCATTACCCTTTGTTTATCCAAGCAATCCTCTGTTTTGGTATGAGTGCTTTATTAATGACATTGGGCATTAAGGCAGGGAAGTATCTACAGGATTCATTTATGGCGAAAGTCTTTTCTTTTATTCCGGGATTCGTACTTATTTTTCTGGGTTTAACCAAAATAATTTAACAGGGAATGGAATGATATGGGGAAAATAATCGGAGTTACAGGAGGAATTGCCAGCGGGAAGAGCAGTGTTAGCAGATGGCTTATTTCTAAAGGCTATCCTGTTATTGATGCAGATATTGCAGCAAGAAAAGTCGTTGAGCCGGGTATGCCGGCATTAGAGGAAATCATAAACGCATTCGGGCAGGACATTTGCCTATCCGATGGTACATTAGACAGGAAAAGATTAGGTTCCATTGTTTTTTCAGATTCCGAAAAACGTCAAATATTAAATCATATCGTTCATCCTGCAGTAAGAAAATGGATGATTGAAGAAACCGAAAAAGCACTTCAGCAGGGGGCAGATTTGGTTTTCATGGACATACCATTGTTATATGAAAGTAATTTGACATATATGGTAGAGGGCGTCATTCTTGTGTATGTAAAGCCGGAAGTTCAATTGAAAAGATTAATGGAGCGGGATCATTTTACTGAGGGTGATGCACTCGCAAGAATAAAGGCACAGATGCCCATTAATGATAAGAAAGAATTGGCCGATTATATTATAGATAATAACGGGCCATTTTTCGAAACTGAAGAGCAACTCAATGTGCTGATAGAACAATTACGTGTATAAATAATAAGGCTATCTGAAGGGAATGAGGTGACCCCCAAAGAGTTAGATTTTTTGACTCTAACTTTTGGGGTGCACTTCAGAAATTTCTTTTAGGTAGCCTTTTTATATTATTTTCATAAAATGGACTTATTAATTTGGATAATAATGGGTGTTTTGCTATGCGGTATTTTCTTCAATGTGTTATACTATTTACATAATTTTCATAAAAAGTATAACTTATATATAGGAGGAAATTAAATGAATGCAAGAGTTGCTATCAATGGGTTTGGTCGGATCGGCAGAATGGTTTTCCGAAAGGCAATATTGGATGAGCATCTTGACATAGTAGCCATTAATGCCAGCTATCCGCCTGAAACATTGGCGCATTTAATAAAGTACGATACAAATCATGGTCCGTTTAATGGTGAAATATGTGCTATGGATGACCATTTATTAATAAATGGGAAGAAAGTTCTTTTGCTTAATAATCGTAACCCAGAATTTCTGCCGTGGAAAAACCTTGGGATTGATATTGTAATAGAAGCCACCGGAAAATTTAACCATCGAGATAAAGCAGCTCTTCATTTAAATGCTGGTGCAAAACGTGTCGTTTTAACAGCTCCTGGCACTAATGAGGACATTACAATTGTGATGGGTGTGAATGAAGATGATTTAGATATTAACAAACATCTTGTGATTTCCAATGCATCCTGTACAACCAATTGCCTTGCTCCTGTTGCCAAAGTGTTGGACGAACAATTTGGAATTGACAATGGACTGATGACTACCATTCACTCATATACAAATGATCAAAACAATATTGATAATCCACATAAAGATTTACGCAGAGCCCGGGCATGTGCACAAAGTATCATTCCTACTACAACGGGTGCAGCCAAAGCCATGGCACTTGTTCTTCCACAGTTGAAAGGGAAACTGCATGGTATTTCATTAAGAATACCTACGCCAAACGTCTCTTTAGTTGATTTAGTAGTAGACCTTAAAAGAGAAGTTACCGTAAATGAAATCAATCAAGCATTTAAAACTGCTGCTGAAGGATCTATGGCTGGTATTATTGAGTACTGCAAAGAACCGCTTGTTTCTGTAGATTTTAATACCAATCCGCATTCTGCAATAGTAGATGCTCTTTCCACCATGGTTATTGGTGCAAATAAAGTGAAGGTGCTAGCCTGGTATGATAATGAATGGGGTTATTCATGCCGAGTTGTAGAATTAGTGAATCACGTGGCTCGTCTTCTACAGGAGAACGAGGTAAAAGTAAGTTAAATACTAAAAACATTTCCAGTTACGGTCTGAGCGTCCTTAGAAAATAAAGGGCGCCACAGGCTGTTTTTTATTCGGACAAATGGATACAATTAATAATAGCTGTGACATCTAGCGTAAGGTTATTTTTGTGGTAATTATTAACTAATATTGAAGAGTATGATTGCAAATGAAATATAAACCATATATACTAAATCTCGTAAACTTCACCACCCTGGCAGTACTACTTAAAGGGTTAGGACCTCTCAGGACTAACTTTCCCCCGTGGTAGTAATGGCCAGAAACGAAAGTAATTAAAATTCGTTTAAAAAATGCTAAAGGGGGAATTAGAACATGGAAACAATAGGTCGTCATGTCATTTCTGAATTATGGGGCTGCGATTTATCTAAATTGAATGATGTTAATCAAATTGAACAAATATTTGTAGATGCGGCTCTAAGATCTGGAGCTGAAGTTAGAGAAGTGACCTTTCATAAGTTTGCACCTCAGGGTGTGAGTGGAGTAGTCATTATATCTGAATCACATTTAACCATACATAGTTTTCCGGAACATGGTTATGCAAGTATCGATGTATATACATGTGGGGATTTAGATCCAAAGACAGCTGTCGATTATATTGCGGAGTCCTTAAAAGCGCAGACACGGGAACATATTGAAATTCCTCGCGGCATGGGTCCTGTTGCTGTCAGTCCTGTTCTAGCTAAAGCTTTATAATAAATGAGTATAAAAGAGATGTTTACTGCATCTCTTTTTTTTATGGGTGGTTAGCCATTTCCAGGATAAAAAATCGCATTTTATACAAACAGACTTGTCCTAATCGATATGTTTTAATAAGATAGAACTATAGAAAAGGACGGTGCAAATCTATATGATATGTCCAACTTGCCAACATAATGGGACAAGAGTGCTGGATTCCCGCCCTGCGGATGAAGGACGTTCGATACGAAGAAGAAGAGAATGTGAATCCTGTGGCTTTCGCTTTACAACATTTGAAAAAGTAGAAGAAATACCATTGATTGTTGTAAAAAAAGATGGAGCACGGGAAGAATATAGCAAAGAAAAAATACTGAGAGGCCTGATTCGGGCTTGTGAAAAACGACATGTTGCCCTGAAAGAATTGGAAGAGATCACGACAGATGTTGAAAAAGAAATAAGAAATCAAGGGCATTCCGAAATAAAAAGTGACTTAATAGGTGAAATGGTTATGGATAGGCTGGCTGAGTTGGATGAAGTTGCCTATGTACGTTTTGCTTCTGTATATCGTCAATTCAAAGATATAAATGTATTCATTGATGAGTTGAAAGAACTAATTAAAAAAGAGGATTAAGTAGAGCTGAAGACAGTTTCTTTAGCTCTTTTTTCAACTATAAAACCCCGAGGTTACGAAAGGTTTGTAGACAATGCAATTTTCATGGATGTATGTAAATCCTAACGACAGATATGTCGTATTATATAAGGAAAAGTTATCGGAAATGGATCACAAATCCATTCAGTATTTATATCAGCCGTTAGTGGGAGGATTGGCTGTTTCTTTGTATTTGACCTTATTAAATGAAGTCAATACAGGTAACATGTACTCCAAACAAACGACACATCGTTGGTTAATGGATGTACTGGGCTTGCCTTTGGATGAGATTTTTCAATTTCGTAAAAGGCTTGAAGGAATAGGATTATTAAAGACATATAAAAAAGTAACTCCTGAAGGGAATGTTTTTATATATGAAATCCTTTGTCCTTTAAGTCCGGAAAAGTTTTTTCATGATGATCTTCTGCCTATTTACTTAAAGCAAAAACTCGAATCCAGACATTATGAACGACTGCTCTCCATGTTTGCTGATAAACGCATTCCAACTGATTATGAGGAAATTACTCAATCATTCAATGACGTATTTGCATCAGAATTTCGCAATCCAAAAGAAATGATCAATCCGGAGACAGATGAAGAAACTCAATTCTTTTCAAAAGAACCACGGGGGTATAACCATAATTTAATTGAACAATTCGATTTCGAATTATTATTTGCCACCCTTAAAAACAGTTTTATATCGAGAAAAGCATTTACCCCAAATGTAATTGAAGCTATTGCGATGCTGTCATACCTATATAAAATTAGCGTAGTTGATATGAGCAAATTGATTTTGAGATGTCAAAATGAACATAGTGAAATAGACATAGAAGAGCTTAGAAACTGTGCAAGGGAATTTTTCCATATTAATCATGGTGAAGAAATGCCGACATTGATTGAACGGAAACAGCCTGAGTATGAGCGTACCATTGTAGAGCCAAAAACACCGGAGGAACATTTGTTGTATACCTTTGAAACAACATCTCCATTAGAGTTTTTAGTCAGCCTGTCACAAGGGGCAATGCCTTCAGACAATGATCTGGCATTAGTAGAAAAAGTTATGGTTAATCAAAAGCTTCCACCGGGTGTGGTCAATGTCCTTCTGCACTATGTCATGTTAAAATCAGATATGAAATTGCAGTCAAACTATGTGGAGACAATTGCTTCGCACTGGGCCAGGAAAAATATAACGACTGTGCGTGAAGCGTATGAAACTGCTTTGAGTGAACATAAGAAATATCAAACCTGGGCTCAGGATAAGAAAACGAAGGCGAATAAATCAACACGCCGTACAACGAATAATTCCAGGAAGGAAATCATTCCTGAATGGATGGACGAGACGAAGAAGAAAGAACCGGTTGCTCAGTCCAGTGAAATTGCTGAACGGGTCAGAAAATTAAAGGAAAAATTACAAAATGAAAATACAAAATAAAGCAGGAGGTGTACAGAGATGAAGAATATACAGGATGCTTTGAATCAACTCGGAAATCGTGAAGGTTTTCAAAAGAGATGGGATGAAATGAGAAATATTGTTTTAAAAGATCCCGATGTCCGGTTATTTATAAATGAACATAGCAGCGAGCTGACAAGTGACATGATTGAAAAGAGTATGAATAAGCTCTATGAGTTTACTATGCAAGCAAAGACATGTGAACACTGTCCCTCTGTATCTGAATGCAAAAATCTTATCCAGGGACATAACCCGCGCCTATTTATTCAGGGAAAACGAATTGATGTTACCTATGAACCCTGTCATAAAAAAATAATGCAGGATGAGAGGAATCGGTTACGTAAGCTGATTCATGCCAGCCATGTTCCAAAAGAAATTGTAGAAGCATCTTTTTCAAATTTAATCTGGGATGAGTATACGACAGAAGCACGTGTAGAAGCGGTTGAGAAAGCAAAGATTTTTGTTGACGCCTATAAAAATGGTGTTCGGCATAAAGGCCTTTACTTATATGGTGAATTTGGGGTGGGTAAAACCTATTTGCTTGGTGCCATTGCAAATGCACTCTCTGAAGCAGGCGTGTCGTCTCATATCGTGTACTGGCCCGAATATTTAAGAGAATTAAAAGGTTCCTTCGCGGAAAACTCTTATAATCGCAAGGTGGATGCCCTAAAGGATGTTCCTGTTTTAATGATTGACGATATTGGAGCTGAAACAATGAGTGCTTGGTCTCGTGATGATGTTTTGGGTCCTATTCTTCAATATCGGATGCATGAAAACCTTCCAACCTTCTTTACTTCTAATTTCAATATAAAAGAATTAGAACACCATTTCACGTATTCACAGCGCGGGGAAGAAGAACGGGTTAAAGGGAAACGAATTATGGAGAGAATCCGTAACTTAACGGAGCCGATTGAACTGGACGGTAAAAACCGCAGAGATTAAAAGTATATGAATGACAAATAAAGCTGTATCCTAAGAATGTGAATGACCTCGATGTTTATCGGGGTCATTTTTTTTGTTTTTTAAAGAGGGTTTATTGTATAAAGAAGAATTTAATACCATATTACAGTAATGTTGGTTGAATAGCCTCTTCGTTAACGGGACAGGTCAGCGGAAGAAGGAAGTCACTTCTTTAGTGTCGAATTTATTAAGTTATATAAACAAAAATGGGGATGGATTTATGAACAGAAAATATTTTTGGTTCTGGATTGTGTTGATTGCTATATTGGCATTTTTTACAGGGGAACTAGTTAATTTTATGATGCTTTTTTTAATTTTGCTTACCTTAATGGAAATAAGTGATGAGATTAAAAAGAGGAACGAACGTCCATAGTGTAAAAGTTATATCACCTGTTAGTTAGGATTGTTAGTGAGTAGCAGTTTTTTATGTAGCTAAGGTGCAGGTTGGCATAAACAATGGTTATACACTACAGGTTTAAAAAAAAGATTGCCTGTCCTATAGTTCGAACCAAGTGATTTGCTTTAGGTTAATATAAAGGTAGCGTTTTTCTTTCGTATTAGGTTTATTTCTATGTAATTATATCCACCCATCCATTCTAAAGGGATGCCATGCCCCATATATATAAAATTAGGAGTTCCGATAGTCTGGAGGGATAGGGTTGCTTACGATGTATTTTGATTCACAGGAAGAGCAGGCTAATTGGCTTGTTCGATGTAAGAACAACGATTTTTTTATCCGACAGGCAATTTATTCTGTCCATGAAGATGGCCAAAAATCTGTCTCCTTTCTTTGGGAACCGGATCAGGAGGAAATTTTTTGTCACGCACTCATTGAGGCTTTATATACATTTTTCTCTACCTATCATCTGGAATATAAAATTCGGGATGTGATTCGGGAACGATATTATTATAAGGATGAAGATGAAATTGGCCAAATTGCAGAAATGGCACTGCTCATATGGGATGGTGAGGCTGCCTATTGCGGAGATCATTATCTGCCGGATCAATTAAAAAACCGAGTAAAGCTATTGTTGCAGCAAGTAGTTGAACAGAAAATCGATTTTTCGTTTCAATCCCTATGGAATTTTCGTTTTAGGGATATACAGGCATCGCTTATTTCATTGGTTGGATTTGCAATTGACGAATACAAACTCGAGCAGGATTATCAGGAATTTATCTCTGTATTAAGGGGTGTGGTTGAAGAAAGGAGTCCGCAGGTTGAGGAAATTCATTTAGTGTATCACGAGGAGTTTCAATTTTATAATCGTTATTTTCAACGGATTTCAAAACAAGATATACTAAAAGCAATCGACCGAAAATTGATGGCGGAGAATCCGATGTTTATTGATTCGGGCACCATCGCACCACTGGTTTCTCTGGCCCCAAAACGAATTCATATCTATGCGGACGATGAAGATAATCGAATTATTGCAACGCTGAAACAGATTTTTGAAGAGAGAATCCAGTTATTTCGAATCAGTTATTTTCATGAGCAGGTTAAACAGGTAGAAGAACGTACTTAATTTTAAAAGAATGGAATCTATCTTGCAATTGTCATCATAAGCTTTTATAATAACCTACATACAAGTTTTATATTCGATAGGTTACGATAAGGACATGAGTGTTTTAAAAAGCTGTGAACAGAGAGGGGAGCCAGTGGCTGCAAGCTTCCTCATAGACTTGAAATGCTTACCGCCTTTGAACTTCAGCCAGGAAAACAAGAATGTGATTATTGGCTGACGGGAACTCCGTTAAAAGATACAAGTGCCGGAAGAGCTGAAAATAGCAGCGCCGGAATTTGGGTGGAACCGCGGGTTTATTTAGTATACAATAGCTCGTCCCTTAATTTATTAGGGACGGGCTTTTTATTATGTAGAAAAAAGAAAAAGGAGTGGCTCACATGGCTGAAATGATCAAAATTACATTTCCAGATGGTGCGGTAAAAGAATTTGAATCTGGAATTACAACTGAGCAAATTGCTTCTTCCATTAGTTCTGGATTAAAGAAAAAAGCAATTGCAGGAAAGGTAAATGGAGCTTTATATGATTTGCGCCGACCAATTACAGAGGATGCTTCAGTAGAGATTGTGACTCCGGATCAACCGGAAGCTCTAGAGGTATTGCGCCACAGTACAGCGCATTTATTGGCACAGGCTGTTAAGCGTCTTTACAAAGATGTAAAATTTGGCGTAGGTCCAGTCATTGAAGGCGGTTTCTATTATGATATGGATTTAGATAAATCCATTACACCGGAAGACCTTCCGCTGATTGAGAAAGAAATGAAGAAAATTATTAATGCTAACATTGATGTTGTTCGTAAAGAAGTCAGCCGAGCTGAAGCGAAGCGTTTATTTGAGGAAATTGGCGATGAGTACAAGCTGGAATTGATTGATGCTATTCCGGAAGATGAAACTGTCACTATTTATGAACAAGGTGAATTCTTTGACCTATGCCGTGGAGTCCATGTTCCTTCAACAGGTAAAATTAAAGAATTTAAGCTATTGAACATTGCAGGTGCATACTGGCGTGGAGACAGCGATAATAAAATGCTTCAACGTGTGTATGGAACAGCCTTCTTCAAAAAAGAAGATTTGGACGAGCATTTAAGACTTTTAGAGGAAGCGAAAGAACGGGATCACCGTAAGATTGGGAAAGAGCTTGATTTATTCATGAACTCTCAGTTGATTGGACAAGGCCTTCCATTATGGCTGCCAAAAGGTGCAACGATTCGCCGTGTCATTGAACGCTATATTGTAGATAAAGAACAACAGCTTGGCTATGACCATGTCTATACACCAATTATGGGCAGCGTCGATTTATACAAAACATCCGGTCACTGGGATCACTATCAAGAAAATATGTTCCCGGTAATGGACATGGATAATGAACAGCTAGTTCTTCGTCCAATGAACTGCCCGCATCACATGATGATTTATAAAAATGATATTCATAGCTATCGTGAACTTCCAATCCGTATTGCTGAATTGGGCATGATGCATAGATATGAAATGTCCGGTGCGCTTGCAGGCCTGCAAAGGGTACGTGGGATGACGCTGAACGATGCCCATGTGTTTGTACGCCCTGACCAAATTAAAGATGAATTCAAACGTGTCGTAACACTGATTCTGGAGGTGTATAAAGACTTCGAAATGGAAAATTACTCTTTCCGTCTTTCTTACCGTGACCCAGCTGATAAGGAAAAATATTTTGATGACGATGCGATGTGGGAAAGAGCTCAATCCATGCTGAAGGAAGCAATGGATGAGATGGGTCTTGACTATTACGAAGCGGAAGGCGAAGCAGCTTTCTACGGTCCTAAATTGGACGTTCAAGTTAAAACAGCGCTTGGAAAAGATGAAACTCTATCTACTGTACAGCTTGATTTCTTGCTTCCTGAGCGTTTTGATCTTACGTATGTTGGAGAAGACGGTAAACAGCATCGTCCGGTTGTTATTCACCGTGGTGTTGTTTCTACAATGGAACGTTTCGTTGCATTCTTGATTGAAGAATACAAAGGAGCATTCCCTACTTGGTTGGCACCAGTTCAGGTTCAAGTTATTCCTGTATCTCCGGATGTTCATCTTGACTATGCAAAAGAAATTGAGGCCGGGCTTAAACGCGCAGGGTTACGTGTAGAAGTAGATTTACGTGATGAGAAAATGGGTTATAAAATCCGTGAAGCACAAATGTTAAAAATCCCTTACATGCTTGTAGTGGGAGATCAGGAACAGGAAAACGGCAAAGTTAACGTACGTAAGTATGGGGAACAAAAATCAGAAACTATGCCATTTGAAGACTTCCTGACTACTATTAAGGGTGAATTGAAGTAATTTCTTTAAAGATAAAGGGGCCTCCTGGAATTTGGGTAGGTCCCTTTTTGATTAGAAAATTTGCCATATCTATTTACCACCCAGAGACCGCAATTATTTTTATATTTAAATGAAGAGACTGGAAAGTGCCCCTTTAGAACAAAATAAGCATTGCCAGATTCTTCATTTTATAATCTTTATACAAAAACCTCTTGCCACAAGGGACTTTATTTGATAGAATAACTTTTGTTGTCACTGCGAGTGAGCTTCTATTGACATTATACAGCGAAACATGCTAAAATGATTTTTAGTGAGCAAATTAAATACGACACATTAGTAAGCAGAAGCACCCGCTTCTCACCTGTATGACACTTTTTATGAGTTGTTAGCTGGTTCAGATGATATAATCAGACGGTATGTCTTTTTATGGGCGGGTGTGCATGCACCGGCCTTTTTTATATGTTAAAAAGCATGTGAAGTATTATTTGCTAGAAAATCTTGGAGGTGGCTTATTATTAGCAAACAAGACTTGATCTTAAATGAAGGCATTCGTGCCCGAGAAGTACGTCTAGTTGATCAAAATGGTGAGCAGCTTGGAATTAAATCCCGCGTTGAGGCATTAGAAATTGCTACACGCGCGAATTTGGATCTTGTGCTGGTTGCACCGAATGCAAAGCCTCCTGTCGCCCGTATTATGGACTATGGTAAGTTCCGTTTCGAGCAACAGAAGAAGGATAAAGAAGCTAGAAAAAACCAAAAAACAATTAGTTTAAAAGAAGTTCGTTTAAGCCCAACTATCGACGAGCATGACTTTAATACGAAGCTTCGCAATGCCATTAAGTTCCTTGAAAAAGGCGATAAGGTTAAAGCAAGCATTCGATTTAAAGGACGGGCTATTACCCATAAAGAAATCGGGCAGCGCGTGTTAGTTCGCTTTGCAGAGGAATGTAAAGAAGTGGCTACTGTGGAAACAGCGCCAAAAATGGACGGACGCAGCATGTTCTTGATTTTAGCACCGAAAAACGAAAAGTAATGTTTCGAGGAGGAAATTTCCCATGCCAAAAATGAAAACTCACAGAGGCGCTGCAAAGCGATTCAAAAAAACTGGTTCTGGTAAGCTTAAGCGCAGCCACGCTTACACAAGCCACTTATTCGCTAACAAATCTACTAAAGCAAAACGTAAACTACGTAAAAGTGGAATGGTTAGTTCCGGAGATTTCAAACGCATTCGTCATCTATTAGACAATATCAAGTAATTGAGAACGCTCAATTTTAGGAGGAATTAGATATGCCACGTGTTAAAGGCGGTACAGTGACGCGCAAACGTCGTAAAAAAGTATTAAAGCTAGCTAAAGGTTATTTCGGTTCAAAACATACATTATACAAAGTTGCTAATCAGCAAGTAATGAAATCCTTGCAATATGCATTCCGCGATCGTCGCCAAAAGAAACGCGACTTCCGTAAATTATGGATTACTCGTATCAATGCAGCAGCTCGCATCAACGGTCTTTCTTACAGCCGTTTAATGCACGGTTTGAAACTTGCTGGTATCGAAGTAAACCGTAAAATGCTTGCTGAGCTTGCAGTTAGCGATGCAGCAGCATTTGCTCAATTAGCAGAAACAGCTAAAAAAGAACTTAATAAATAATTATAGAGGCGCTTCTCAAACGATTGAGAGCGCCTTTTTATATGGAGAGTGAGGACAATATGAAAGCGATACTGATCGGTTATTTTATCATAATCAATTTGGCCTTACTACTTATGATGAAAATAGATAAAACTAGAGCTAAAAGTAATCAATATCGTATAAGTGAGAAAACTTTATGGATTTTAGCACTTGCTGGAGGAGCAATTGGCGGAACTCTAGGTATGCAACTATTCCGGCATAAAACAAAACATATGGCTTTTACAGTAGGATTCCCCTTACTGGCGATATTGGACGTCATCATTGCGGGTATTCTTTTATCCATACAGTCATAATTAATGCCATGAACATATATTAATAAGTAAACCAAGACTTAAACATCATTGTAAGGCAGAATGGGGTGTAAATATGGACTACGACTATACCATGTTGCTCGCTTTTATTGAGGCAGGCGGTTTTTGGTCACCTCTTATCTTTGTACTCTTCCATATAGTAAGGCAATATATTTTTATTCCGGTAGCTGTGGTTTGCATGGCTGGCGGGATAATGTTTGGTGCAGTTTTTGGCACACTTTTATCGTTAATGGGACTATGGCTATCATCGATTATTTTTTATTTCATGATTATTAAAATGCCGAAATTGCAGCGTAAGCTTGAAAGGCTGGATGAACGTACGCTGAAATTCGGAGGCAGGATAAATGTAAAGCAGGCAAGTGTTTTAAGACTAATCCCATTTATCCATTTCCATCTCCTGAACTTTTATTTGATCGGTAACAGTAAATGCTTTACTGATTACGCAAAAGCAGTTTTCTGGTCAAATATCCCATTGGCATTCTTTTATACGGTATTTGGCCATTCTATTGCCAAATTCTCTCCAACGATGATATTGATTATCCTTTCAGCATTAGTTCTCCTCCTCTTTTTTCTTAGGGAAAAGAAAGTTATTATCAAATGGAGTGAGTTTTTTAGTCATACTTGAGGCAGTCTGTTAAGCTTATCAGCGAAGATAAGTTTGGCAGGCTTTTTTAATAGGAACTTGGTTATCGTTACGGAAGTTTATAGCTGATCCAAGTCAGGAATAAAGAATAGGAATGGTATGAGGGTTGGAGTAAGATATTCCTGTTCCGATTATAATAGATGCTAATGGGATTGTAAGTATTCTGCCTGAATCATTAGAGCTTATGTATAATGAGGAGATAAGCAGATAAAAGCATACAGAATGATATACATATTTAAGGAGGCTACACCCTTTATGAAACATCTTGATGATACGCTCACTATACTGAAGGAGTTAACTGACGTTAATGGCATTGCAGGTAATGAAGAGGAACCAAGAAAAGTTATGAAAAGGCTAATCGAACCATATGCCGATAAGATTACTACGGACGGAATCGGCAGTTTGGTTGCAGAGAAAACAGGTAGCTCAAATGGACCGCGTATTATGATAGCCGGACACCTGGATGAAGTAGGATTCATGGTCACACGGATTGACGATAAAGGCTTTCTCTTTTTTCAAACGATTGGAGGCTGGTGGTCACAAGTTATGCTTTCTCAGCGTGTAACAATCACTACATCCAAGGGTGAACAAATTACAGGCTTGATTGGTTCCTCACCGCCGCATATCCTCACACCTGAAGCACGTAAGAAACCAGCAGACATCAAAAATATGTTTATTGATATAGGTGCTGCGAGCCGGGATGAAGTGCTGGAATGGGGAATTCGACCGGGGGATATGGTGACTCCATATTGTGAATTTACAGTCATGAGAAATGAAAAAATGCTGATGGCCAAAGCATGGGATAACCGGATCGGATGTGCGGTTGCGATAGAGGCATTAAAACGCCTAAAAGGAGAGACCCATCCGAATACCGTTTTTGGAGTAGGGACTGTTCAGGAGGAGGTTGGACTGCGCGGCGCTAAAACAGCAGCTAATTATGTGCAACCGGATATTGCGATCGCTGTAGATGTGGGTGTAGCAATTGATACCCCTGGATTATCTGAAAAAGACGGTTTAACAAAAGCAGGCGATGGTCCTGGCTTGGTTTTATATGATGCAAGTCTAGTAACTCATAAAGGGTTGAGGGAGTTTATTATAAATGTGGCAGAAGAATTGAATATACCGTATCAATTTGATCATATACCTGGCGGGGGAACAGATGCAGGTTCGTTTCATGTAAGCGGCAGTGGGGTTCCTTCCATTGCAATTACGATTCCGACCCGTTATATCCATTCTAATGCTGGGATATTAAACCGTGATGATTATGAAAATACAGTGACTCTTATTGTCGAATTGATTAAACGCCTGAATCGGGAAATGGTGGATCAGATTACGTTTGATTGATCGAAGAAATTAAGAACGATGGTGACTAATTGCGAGATCGTGTAAAAGGAATTGTACATAGGGTCTTATTAATGAATAAAATGTTATAGCTTAAATAAAAGGCACAATACTAAAATGACTTTCACTCCAAAAGTTAGATTTTGACTCAGGGGTCACCTCAAAACGTATTGTGCCTTTTAGTATAATATTTGGAAATTTTATTAATAGATATGTAAAGTATCTGTTCGTAAATGACAGCTTTGACCCTTTTATTTAATCTAGAACAATATAAAGAGCTATATAGGGGAATTATCTTTTTCGATATGACGAGTAAAAAACCAATTTTTTCAACTAGACCATTAATACTGAGGATACTATAATTTGTAAACGTGAGTTAAGGTTTTTGAGTGCTGAACATACTTAAAAATTCACATAAACATACAAAGGAGAAATAAACATGAAATGGTCATGGAAGAAAACAGTTGGGCTGTTGGCAATGTCTTCGTTGATGATTCTTGGAGCATGTTCTAGTGAAGGGCAAACAACTACATCAGAGCAAAAGGAAAATGTAGCTGAAGCTAACAATGCGCAGGAAGAAAAGAAAAAAGCAGACGTTAAAATCACTCAAGAAACGTATACTTGTTGGAAAGATTCGATTGATACGGTTTGGGTGAATTATTCAGCCGAAGTGACGAATAATGGCACGGCTCCTGCAGATATCAGTAGTATTCAAATTAACTACGAAGATGCGGAAGAAAATGTACTTGGAACATCTAGTATGGTTCTGTCTGTTCCAGACGTATTAAATCCGGGTGAAACAGCATATTTCACGGAAACCACTACTTTGGAAACCGTAACAGATCCTAGTTTGTTGAAGAAAGCTTATGCAAATCTTGATTTCAATACAACAGAAAATAAACCATATTATTTAACCACTTCAAATGTGAAGCTAACAGAGAGCACGAATGAATGGGATACCGGTAGTCCATATATTGTAACAGGCTCTATTGTGAACGAAGGCGATCAAAAAGCGGACGATATACGAGTGGCTGCTGGTCTATATGACGAGAACGATAAATTAATAGGTGTATTGAGCGGTTCGGTGGACGTAACGTTAACGCCGAAAGGTAAAGCGGCTTTTGAATTAAATTATCCTGAAATCGGACCTTCCGTAAAAGGTAAAGCTAAGACTGTTAAAGTAGTCGCTTTTAATTGGACATGGTAATCTAATTTCTTACTAAAACTCTTCAACTTATGCCATATAGGCATTCAACAGTTGAAGAGTTTTTTTTCTTATACATATTTTTATGCAACGATAAAAAGAAAAGAGTCTGATTCAATAATGCTTCAAATATTCAGGTTTATAAATTTATATCATCAGCGTTTCGATTAAATATCGACTTCTAAGCTGAATAATTAAAAGGTAATAAACAGATGAAGAATAATAAAAATCGAACTATTCCGAAACTCTAGATGAGAGTTTTAGGAAATAGTTCGATATTTTAATTAGCTGAAAAAACATTTGTATTAGTGGAATTTTAATATGCGGATCGTTTTTACAATTAGTGAGTTTTAATAAAAGAAAATTCCGTCATCGTTTTTATTATTTGCTGAGCGCACTTTCTAAGAGGTGGAGCATTTCACTTTTTTCGTTCTCGGAGGCTTTTTGCCAAATAAGTTCAAATAAAACACCAAGGCCTGGCAGCATTTTTTCTTCACCACTTTGGATGGCATCTACTATAGTGGCTTCAAGTTCATCCTGAGTATTGCCTGTTACGTTATGGATAATGGCATTTCTAAGATTTAAATTCATGTATATTCCCTCCAATTCTGGTCTCAGGTTTAGTTTTGCTTTTCTTTCCTTTTTCTATGTATCAAATATGGGCTATAATGAAAGAACGTTTAATAAGAAGGTGACCATGTTGAAATATATTGAATCAATGCAAAATGCACGTGTAAAGCAATGGAAAAAACTTTTGACAAAGAAAGACAGAGATAAAAGCGGTCTGTTCCTTGTGGAAGGGTTTCATTTAGTGGAAGAAGCTCTTGCACACGGATTAGTGAAAGAAATGATTATAAAGGAAGGTACTGATTTACCGCAAAAGTGGGTAGTCGGGGACATTAATCTATTTAGTGTACATAAAGACATCTTTGACGCGATCTCGGATACAGACACACCACAGGGAATAGCGGCTGTTTGTAAGAAGCCAACTTTTCAGGATTTAGAAGCAGGAATTTCGGCAGTATTATTAATCGATCGAGTTCAGGATCCAGGGAATATTGGAACCATGATCCGTACAGCGGATGCAGCGGGCTTTGATGCGGTTATACTTGGTGATGGATGCGCAGACCCATACAGCCCAAAGGTTGTTCGCTCCACACAAGGCAGCCTTTTCCATATTCCGATACGTAAAGGCAGCCTGGAGACTTGGATGGATAAATTACAGCAATCGGGCGTAAAAGTATATGGAACTGCTTTACAGGGGGCAAAGCCTTACAGAGAAATCAGTAAAGCAGATCGATTTGCTATTCTTGTTGGCAATGAGGGCAGTGGTGTCAGTAAAGAACTTTTAGACAAAACAGATCAAAACGTTTATATTCCTATATATGGAAAAAGTGAATCATTAAATGTGGCAGTAGCCGCCGGTATTCTAATGTATGGCCTGAAATAAAGAGTGAAATGAACGTTTGAAACTCACGCCAATATAGATTATAATGAGTAAATAAAATTGGATGATGAAAAGCAAAGATGGGGACTAAGTAGCTGTTTGGACCACCATACAGGAAGAAAGCGCCTGAGACTGAGAGCGTTTTTATGGATAAGGCAGGCAGTGAATTCACCTCCGGAGCTGCAACCGGGACCACAGGAAATTAACTTGTGTAAAGGTTAGCCGGCAGAAATGTCGTTATTAAATGAAGCGAGCGTTCCTGAATAAATAGGACGCTAACAAGGGTGGTACCGCGATGATAACCTCGTCCCTTTTTGGGGGCGGGGTTTTTTGTTGTTTTCATTTATTGGTTTTCATCAAAGTTTGAATAGGAGGATTTTATTATGCAAGAGAAATTACAGGCATTGCAGCAGGAAGCCTTGGAAAAAGTGCAGGTTGCTGTTGATCTTAAAGGCTTGAATGATGTTCGTGTTGCGTATCTTGGGAAAAAAGGTCCCATCACTGAGGTACTGAGAGGAATGGGCAGCCTTTCTGCGGAAGAGAGACCAAAAATCGGTGCACTTGCCAATGAAGTCAGAGGAGCCATTGCATCGGCCATTGAAGAAAAGCAACATGCCTTAGAGGAAGAAGCCGTTAATCAAAAATTAGCGAAGGAACAAATTGATGTAACTCTTCCAGGTGCACCTGTTAAGAAAGGAAACCACCATCCGTTAACAAAAATTACGGAACAATTGGAAGACCTTTTCCTGGGTATGGGATATACAGTGGCTGAAGGTCCGGAAGTAGAACAGGATTATTATAATTTTGAAGCATTGAATCTTCCTAAAAGCCATCCTGCACGGGATATGCAGGATTCCTTCTACATTACCGATGAGATTTTAATGCGTACACATACATCACCTGTACAAGCTCGTACAATGGAAAAGCATGAAGGTAAAGGACCAGTTAAGATTATCTGTCCTGGTAAGGTGTACCGCCGTGATAACGATGATGCCACACACTCTCATCAATTTATGCAAATTGAAGGTCTCGTGGTCGATGAGAATATTACAATGGCTGACCTAAATGGCACGCTTGAAGTATTTGCGAAAAAATTCTTTGGTGAAGATCGTGAAATTCGCCTTCGTCCAAGCTTTTTCCCATTTACAGAGCCTTCAGTTGAAATGGATATCTCCTGTAAAATTTGCAGTGGAAAAGGCTGCTCTGTTTGTAAACAAACGGGCTGGATCGAAATCCTGGGCGGAGGTATGGTGCACCCGAATGTTCTGGAGATGGCTGGATTTGATTCCAAAAAATATACTGGATTTGCGTTTGGTATGGGTGTAGAGAGAATCGCTATGCTGAAATACGGCGTTGATGATATTCGTCATTTTTATACAAATGATGTTCGTTTCGGAAATCAATTTCATCGTCATGAGTAAGAATTAGATAGGAGGAAAAATGATGTTTGTATCATATAGATGGTTACAGGATTATGTTGATTTAGATGGAATCAATGCCAATGAGTTGGCAGAAAAAATCACACGCAGCGGGATTGAAGTAGAAGGTGTTGAGTCTCCTGCTGAAGTGATTCAAAATGTGGTAATCGGACATGTACTTGAAAAAGTGCAGCATCCTAATGCTGATAAATTGAGTGTGTGTAAAGTGGATATCGGTGAAGAAGAACCGGTTCAAATTGTATGCGGTGCACCAAATGTGGCAGCAGGACAAAAAGTTCCTGTCGCAAAAGTAGGAGCTGTTTTACCGGGTAATTTTAAAATTAAAAAGAGCAAGCTACGCGGCGAAGCATCCCACGGGATGATTTGTTCCTTGACGGAGCTGGGTATTGGAGCCAAAGTAGTCGCAAAAGAATTCAGTACAGGTATTTTTGTATTTCCTGATGATGTGGTCCCTGGAACAAATGCGCTTGAACAACTGGGGTTAGATGACCATATTCTTGAACTGGGACTAACACCGAATCGTTCTGATTGCTTAAGCATGCTTGGCGTAGCCTATGAAGTAGCTGCCATTTTGGGTAAAGAAGTTAAATTACCTGAAGTAAATGTAAAAGCTGGCTCTGAGAAAGCAGAAGACTATGTGACGGTAAAAGTGGATGTGCCTGAACAAAATCCTCTTTATATCGCCAAAGTGATTAAAGATGTAAAAGTTGGTCCATCTCCATTATGGCTGCAAAGCCGATTAATGAAGAGCGGCATACGCCCACATAATAATGTGGTTGATATTACGAACTACATTTTGCTTGAATATGGTCAACCATTGCATGCGTTTGATTATGATCGTTTACAATCTAAAGAAATCGTCGTTCGAATGGCTCATGAAGGTGAAAAGCTAACAACATTGGATGAGGCGGAACGTACCCTAAGCAATGATCATTTAGTGATTACGAATGGAAAAGAAACTATTGCCCTTGCAGGTGTGATGGGGGGAGCCAATTCTGAGGTTGTAGATGAAACCACAACTGTATTACTGGAAGCAGCTTATTTCGCAGGCGGTCCTGTACGTAAAGCTTCCAAAGATTTTGGCCTTCGTTCAGAAGCAAGTGCTCGTTTTGAAAAAGGTGTGGATCCAAATCGCGTCCGTGCAGCAGGAGAGCGTGCAGCTGAATTAATCGCAGAGCTTGCCGGTGGAACAGTGCTTGAAGGAGAAGCAGAATTTAATGAAATGAAGATTGGAGAAGCGGTTATCCGTATCAGTCTTGGAAAAATTAATAAGGTACTGGGTACATCATTATCAGTGAACGAAGTGAAGGATATCTTAACGCGCCTTCAATTTGAAGTGAAAGTGGATGGAGAAGAATTTATTATTACGGTACCAACACGCCGTGGAGATATTACGATTCCGGAAGATATTATTGAAGAGGTAGCAAGGCTTTACGGATATGATAATCTTCCAAAAACATTACCGGTTAGCGCTTCGAAACCAGGTGTATTAACTCCTTATCAAATGAAGCGTCGCATTGTACGCCGTTATTTGGAAGAAGCAGGTTTAATGCAAAATGTTACGTACTCCTTAACATCTGCAGAAAAGGCAACTATGTATACATTGGAGCAACGTGAAAGTATTCGTTTGGCAATGCCAATGAGTGAAGAAAGAAGTACCCTTCGCTTGAGCCTGATTCCTGGCTTGCTGGATGTTTTAAAACATAATGTAGCCCGCCAAAATGAGAATATGGCTGTTTATGAAACAGGCGCTGTTTTCCTAAAAACGTCTGATGCAGAGCTTCCGGAAGAAAAAGAACATCTTGCAGGTGCAGTGACAGGTCTGTGGAACACGAATTTATGGCAAGGAGAGAAGAAGAAAGTAGACTTCTATGTCGTAAAAGGGATCCTAGAAGGTCTATTCCGCAAGCTAGGTGTAGAGGACCGTATTGAGTGGAAACAGGCAGTTGTAGAAGGAATGCATCCAGGACGTACAGCTGAATTGCTTTTAGATGGAGAGTTACTTGGTCTCGTTGGCCAAATCCATCCGAAAGTTGAAAAGAAAGAAGACTTAAAAGAAACCTATGTATTCGAATTGTCTCTTTTAAAACTTTTAAATGCTGAACAACAACCAATTCAATATACAGCTATCCCGAGATTCCCATCCATAACACGCGATATTGCATTAGTGGTGGATGCCGAAGCAGTAGCAGGAGAAATCAGCACAATCATCAAAGAAGCGGGCGGAAAACTATTAAAAGAAGTTCACTTATTCGACCTTTACGAAGGAGAGAGAATGGAAGAAGGCAAAAAATCATTAGCATTCTCCCTAAAATACTTCGACCCAGAAAAAACTCTAACAGACGAAGAAGTAACCAAAGCCCACAACAAAGTCCTGTTAGCAGTAGAAGAAAAAGCCGGAGCACAATTGAGAGGGTAACTAGAAAGGCTGAGACGACTGTTTAGGCCCGACAAGCATAAGAGAGAGTCACGTAGGGAGTGTTATTCTCCCGCAGTGGCTATCCTTATGACTCGAGGGACTAGGAGTCGAAGCTAGATCTAAAGAAAAGCTGAAGGGCTCGATTAAGGAACGAAGACTAAATACGCCACGTCGTGTGGCAACGTCTTCATGACCTACATCCTGAGCTTCTAGCCGTCGAAGCTAGATCAGACGAAAAGCTGAAGGGCCTTGCTCAGACGCGACAAGCGTAAGAAGAGGCACGAAGGGAGAGTAGTCCTCCCGTAGTGGATATTCTTACGACCTCGAGCGTCTAGGGCCGGAAGCTAGATCCAAAGAAAAGCTGAAGGGCCATACTCCTAGGCCTCCTCAGCTACTAACACTCAAATGATTGGTGGGAGTTGAAAGACAGCTCCCCTAATCAAAGAGAGAATAGTATATTTACTAAAAAAGATTGCTGTAAATAGCAATCTTTTTTTATTTAGTTTATGTAAAAAAGCAGGGCTTTGTAGGATTAGTTTTTTCATTTAAGCATAATCAGTTAAAAAGATTTACCTCTATGCAGAGTGATGTTTTATCCCACTCTATGGAGATTGGCTGGATTATGAGCTGAAATGGCTGGAATCATGTGAAGTTTGGCTGGATTGCATCGAAGTTTGGCTTGATTAATGATAAAGTTGGCTGGATTATTTGTAAAATCGGCTCAATAGTATCGATCTGAAGTTAGATTTCGCATAACCAGGGTTGTGTAGATTAGTCTTTTAATAAAATATGATCATTTATTAGGGGGTTATCTCTATGCAGAGTGATGTTTTATCCCCACTCTATGGAGATTAGCTGTGAAATGGCTGGAATCATGTGAAGTTTGGCTGGATTAATGATAAAGATGGCTCGATTATTTGTAAAATCGTCTGGAATCTTAAAAGCGGCTTGATTATTTTGAAATACAACATATGAAGATTTGTTAAAGTCGTGTCTAGTCATACTACATCATAATTTCAGCATAAAAAAACTCGGTCCTAAAGCAATTTCATGCTTCCGGTCCGAGTTTTTTATTATAATCCGATTCGTTTGACAAGTTTACGTGCTTTTTCTGTATTGGCGAAGTGGAGCTTGGCATAGGCGTTTAATTCGCTTTCGCCTTTTTTAGCCATAAAGACAGCGGCAGCTTCATCGACTTTTGAGCTGGCTCCTTTTGGGATAGTCATTCCTGCCTGCTCGCTAAGTAGATCCATATGTTTTAAGAAAGCATAACGGGCAATGACAGATGCCGCTGCCACAGCTGTGGATATTCCTTCAGCTTTTGTACTGAAATATAAAGGGACATCACGTTTCCCGTTCGTATTAGTGTGACGAAAATAAATATCCGGTTCACAAAATTGGTCAATGAGAATCCCATCCGGTTTTGTTTCTTCTAATTTGCTTAGTAAATGGTTGATGGCTTGCTCGTGGAGCATAGCTTTCATTTTCCCCTGACTCATACCTTTTTGCTGTAAGCTATTATATTTCTCATTTTTTAGCACAAGCAGACTGTATGGGATCATCCCTGTGATTTTTTTACCGAGGATTAATATTTGAGGATCGCGTATTGTTTTGGAATCACGTATTCCTATATTTTCAAGTTCCCGAATGTGTTCCTTGCTAACATAGGCGGCTGCAACTGTTATAGGTCCGAAATAATCGCCAGTTCCCGCTTCGTCTGTTCCAATAATACTCAACTCATTGATTGTATGTGGAGGCCGATAGATATGATCAGATACACTTCTTTTTTTAACTGGTGAATTTTTTTTAGTAGCAGCAGCACTGACTGTTCCATTACTCCATTTACCTACTTCTGAATCAGAGACAGATCCTTGGAATAAAACCTTACCTGATTGGTAGGCTGTAATCGTCATTCCATTCCGTTTAGCTGAGAAGACGGCTCCGGGTGGTGTTTTGGGTACTAAAGAATCAATATAATAGGATTTCATTTTTAAGAGCGTTTCTTTTGATACAATAATAACAGTATTCGCCATTTTTCTACTCCTCTTTAGCTAAAATTCCGCCCTTTTATTGGTAGGACGGAATTTTATGTATATGATAATTTACGAATGATAGTAGTTTTTATCAAGTAATACCAAGATTTTGGTTTTCGTGTTATGATAGTAGACAGGATTTTTATGATTATGATTGGAGGCAATCACCTTGTCGGATAAAAACAGGGTAAACGTTGATATATATGGACAACAATACACCATTGTAGGGGATGAATCAACTTTTCATGTACGACAAGTTGCCCGCTCGGTGGATGACAAAATGCGCGAAATCAGTCAAAAGAACCCGAATTTGGATACGACAAAATTGGCTGTATTAACTGCGGTTAATGCCATGCATGAATATTATAAGTTATTAGAGAAAATTGAAGGATTAGAATTAGAGTTAAAACATCAGAAGAAATGAGGATAATATGGTTACACTAATTATATTAGTAGCTTTGACCATGGGTTTTTTTATTGGTTTAAGAAGGGGATTAATTTTACAGCTGGTTCATTTGTTAAGTTTTATTATTGCCTTGGTAGTAGCTAAATTATTTTATAAAGATCTTGGTCCGAAGCTTGAAATGTGGATTCCTTTTCCATCATCTACAGAATCCGACTCGTCTCTTAATATGTTATTTAATATAACAAATCTCGATTCAGCCTTTTATAATGCAATCGCATTTTTTATTATTTTTATTGCTGTAAAAATTGCCCTGCAAATAATAGGCTCCATGCTGGACTTTCTTGCCCATTTACCGCTTTTGAAACAATTTAATCAATTGGCGGGGGGAGCTTTTGGTTTTGTAGAAACGTATTTAGGTGCTTTTATTATCCTATTTATTGCTGCAATGCTGCCTATTGAATCCCTGCAAGAAATGATTCAAAACTCCTCTTTGGCGAAAACAATTATTATGGACACTCCATTCTTATCTAGCTGGGTAACAAAGTTGTGGTTCCATCCATTCTCATGACTTCCTCTTCCAATAGGGAAGTCATTCTTTTTTAGTATCTGATTCAGCTTGTATATAATGAAGGTGTAGGTATCTTTAAAATGAATAAACGGGTAGGTGCCAGATATGAGTATAAATAAAAAAGATGTCATAAAACTATTGGAAACAATAGCTGTATATATGGAATTAAAAGGTGAAAATCAATTTAAAGTATCTGCTTTTCGAAAAGCGGCACAGGCGCTTGAAGTGGATGAACGAAGCCTGACTGAGATAGACGATTTTACTAAACTGAGCGGTATTGGCAAAGGCACGGCAGCTGTCATTACAGAATATATCGAAACAGAATCCTCGGAGGTTCTTAAAGAGCTGCAAGAGGAAGTGCCAAAAGGTCTGATTCCACTTCTTCGTCTGCAAGGCCTTGGTGGAAAAAAGATTGCCAAGCTTTATAAAGAATTACATATAACAAATGCCGAAGAGCTTCAGAAGGCTTGTGAGGAAGGGAAGGTCAGTAAACTGGCCGGCTTCGCCAAAAAGTCAGAAGAAAATATATTAGAGGCCATTAAAACAATGGGAACCAAACCAGATCGTCTGCCTCTGGCCGTTATGCTTCCGATTGTGGAAGATATCGAATTGAAACTGCAGGCAATGGAAAATATTGTTCGCTTTTCGAGAGCAGGCAGTGTAAGGCGCGGACGCGAGACGATAAAAGATCTGGATTTCATCATAGCGACGGACAACCCGTCCAGTGTGAAGGAGCAGATACTTTCTCTTACAAATATTGACCATATTGTTGCAGCTGGCGATACTAAAGTGTCTCTCGCTTTAGCATATGACTATGAAATTGCGGTTGATTTCAGATTGGTAAAACCTGCTGAATTTGCAACGGCATTGCACTATTTTACCGGGTCTAAAGATCATAATGTCCGGTTACGCCAATTAGCGAAAGAACGCGGTGAAAAGGTTAGTGAATATGGAGTAGAGAATTTAGAAACTGGGAATGTAAAAACATTTGATAGTGAAGAAGATTTATACGGACATTTTGGCCTGCCATATATTCCTCCGCAAATTAGACAGGACGGTACTGAAATTGAGAAGTATCATGCTGATTACGGTTTAATTTCCCTTGAGGATATAAAAGGTGATCTTCATATGCATACAACCTGGAGTGACGGTTCCCATACGTTGAGGGAAATGGTAGAGGCATGCCGTGCTAAAGGATATCGCTATATGGCTATTACCGATCATTCTCAATATTTAAAAGTTGCGAACGGATTGACACCCGAGAGAGTTTTGAAGCAAAAAGAAGAAATTCGCAAATTGAATGAGGAATATGATGATATCATGATTCTATCCGGTATTGAAATGGACATACTTCCAGACGGTACCTTGGATTTTGATGATGAAATTCTGGAACAATTGGATCTCGTGATTGCTTCTATTCATTCCTCCTTCTCGCAGCCGCAGGAAGTGATTATGGAACGTTTGAAAACCGCATTGAGAAATAAACACGTCGATATTATCGCACATCCGACTGGCAGAGTTATCGGGCGAATGGATGGTTATGCTGTGGATATGGATTTACTTATTCAACTGGCTAAAGAAACAAATACAGCGCTTGAGTTGAATGCAAATCCCAATCGACTTGATTTAGCAGCGGAGAATGTTAAAAAGGCTCAGGATGCCGGTGTAAAAATCATTATTAATACAGATGCTCACAGCATTGATATGTTGGAGAATATGGATGTGGGTGTAGCACATGCCCAGCGTGGCTGGTTAAAGAAAGAAAGCGTATTAAACACTCAATTGGAGGAAGATTTTTTAGCATTCCTCAATAGAGACTAACAGAAAAAGTAAGGAGGATCTTTCTCCATGCAAGATAAAGTATTTAAAACACTCGAATTCACAAAGATCATTACACAATTGCAAAAGCATGCATCTTCCAGTCTAGGGAAGAATTTAAGTGAACAGTTAAAGCCAAACACCGATTTAGAAGAAGTTAGACGTTCTCAATTTGAAACAGACCAGGCAGCAACGGTATACCGCTTAAAGGGTAACGTACCGCTTGGAGGAATATTTGATATTCGATCCCATATTAAACGTGCCCGTATAGGCAGTGTCCTCAGTCCGGTTGAATTGATGGAAACATCGAGCACATTACGGGCAGGCCGAAATTTACGCAGATTTTTGGAAGATATGCAGGAAAATGAAATTGAGCTTCCTATCCTCTATGAATATAAAGATCAATTAGTAAGCTTGAATGAATTAGAAAAAGATATAAATATGGCAATTGGTGACAATGGGGAGGTTCTGGATTCAGCCAGTGACACGCTTAGACAATTGCGTCAGCAAATGCGTACAAACGAAGCAAGAGTTAGAGAAAAGCTGGAAAGTATGATTCGTTCCAGTAATGCTGCCAAAATGTTATCAGATACAATTGTGACGATTAGAAATGACCGGTTTGTCATTCCTGTCAAACAGGAATACAGAAGTCATTACGGCGGTATTATTCATGATCAGTCTGCATCAGGACAAACCTTGTTTATAGAACCGCAGTCTATTGTTCAATTAAATAATACCCTGCAGGATATCCGTGTCAAAGAAAGCAGAGAAGTGGAACGTATCCTGACAATGCTTTCTAATGTAGTGGGAGAGCATGCGGAGGATATTTTACTAAATGTCTCTATTTTAGCTAAGCTTGATTTTGCATTTGCGAAAGCAAAATATGCCAAAGCCATTCATGCATCCATGCCGATAATGAATAATCAGGGAATCATTAAGTTGAAAAAGGCAAGACATCCACTTATTCCGAGAGAAGAAGTTGTTGCTAACGATATAATCCTTGGAGATACTTATGGGACAATGGTGATCACTGGCCCGAATACAGGTGGTAAAACGGTAACGCTAAAAACGGTAGGTCTTTGTACATTGATGGCAATGGCAGGTTTGCATGTACCGGCTATGGACGGTTCTGAGTTAGCCGTTTTCAAATCTGTATATGCTGATATTGGTGATGAACAGTCCATTGAGCAAAGCTTAAGTACATTTTCATCACATATGGTAAATATTGTGGAAATCCTTGAAACATTGGACTTTGAGTCACTCGTATTATTTGATGAGCTAGGAGCCGGTACGGACCCTCAAGAAGGGGCAGCACTTGCAATTTCAATCCTGGATGAAGCACATTCACGCGGAGCAAAGGTGATTGCCACTACCCATTATCCTGAGCTAAAAGCCTATGGATATAATAAAGAAGGCGTCAGAAATGCGAGTGTAGAATTTGATGTAGAAACGCTTAGCCCAACATATCGTCTTTTAATAGGGGTACCAGGGCGAAGTAATGCATTTGAGATCTCTACGAAATTAGGGCTAAATGATCGGATTATTCGCAATGCCCGCGGAATGGTTGGAGCAGAGTCCAATAAGGTTGAAAACATGATTGCATCATTGGAAACCTCCCGAAAAGAAGCCGAAAAAGACTGGCAGGAAGCGGAAGAATACTTAAAGGATGCAGAACGTCTGCATACAGATTTGGAAAAACAATTAATGGAGTATCAGGATAAAAAAGATACTCTGATTGAAAAAGCTAAACAAGAAGCAAGGCAACTGATAGAAAAAGCGCAAAAAGAAGCGGAGGAAATTATCCGTGACTTGCGACAACTGCGTATTGAAAAAAGTGCAGATGTAAAAGAACATGAATTAATTGAAGCTAAGAGAAGACTTAACGAAGCAAAACCGGAAGAATCCAAAAAGACCAGAAAACAAGTGACTTCAACGGAGAGGGTATTGAAACCTGGTGATGAAGTTAAGGTACTCACATGGGGGCAAATTGGACAATTACTAGAAAAGGTATCTGACCATGAATGGAATGTCCAAGTGGGTATTATGAAAATGAAAGTAAATGAAAAGGATCTCGAATTTAAAAAGAGTCCGAAACCTGTTGAGACAAAGACCATTACTAAGATTAAAGGGAAAGACTTTCATGTGAATCTGGAACTTGATCTTCGTGGCGAGCGATACGAAAATGCTTTATCAAGAGTAGAAAAATATATTGATGATGCCCTGCTTGCCAGTTATCCGCGTGTATCCATCATTCATGGAAAAGGAACGGGTGCTTTGAGGCAGGGAGTCAGAGACTATTTGAAAAATCATCGTTCCGTCAAATCGATGAGATTTGGGGAAGCGTCTGAAGGCGGAATTGGTGTGACAATTGTAGAATTGAAATAAGAGGGAGTATATGGGAGGAAACCATGGAAACACTGGGGAAAATTTTGTTGGTGGTATCTGCTTTATTTATCCTTGTCGGGATCATATACATGACTTTCTACGCATGAGAAAGAGCTTAAACGGTTGGGTGAAGCCACTGTTTAAGCTCTTTTTTATGCTATAGGTGGAAGGTGCTGACAAGCATACAATAAATTGAGAAGAGGACCAATTACTTATAATCTGGAAGGTCTGCTTGCATCAATGCTGTTCATTTGTGTGTAAAGTACTATAAAAATGAAATTAAATTGACGGAATATTAGTAAAATATTGTCACATAAAATTCATTATACTATAATTAACTAGGAGAATTAGCTTTTTAAGGGAGGTTTTTACATTGCCGGAAGAAAAACCATGGTTTAAGCATTATCCAGAAGAAATCCCGAAAAGCATCGAGTATGGACATAATTTAATACAGGATTATTTAAAACAGTCTGCTCACAAATATCCAACTAAGAAAGCTATTCATTTTATGGGAACGTCGATTACGTACAAGAAATTGTATGAATACGCCCTGCAATTTGCCCATTATTTGAAAACATTAGGCATTGAAAAAGGTGATCGAATAGCCATCATGTTGCCTAATACACCACAGTCAGTCATTAGTTATTATGGGTCATTGATTGCGGGTGCGATAGTGGTACAAACGAATCCTTTGTATATGGAAAGAGAAATTGAATACCAAATGCAGGATTCAGGTGCAAAGGTCATAGTGACATTGGATATTTTATTTCCACGCGTCTCGAGTATCATGAAAAATACAGAATTACAGCATATCATCGTTGCCTCCATCAAAGATTTTTTACCATTTCCAAAGAATTTATTTTATCCTTCTATCCAAAAGAAACAATATAATATGGTCGTCAAGGTTGAGCATAAAGGCAACCATCACCTCATGTCTGAAATTCTGAAAATTTCTCCTAAAACTGAAATTGAGTATCAAGGTGATCCGGAACAAGACCTTGCTCTGCTTCAATATACAGGAGGAACAACTGGTTTTCCTAAGGGAGTTATGCTTACACATAATAATCTTGTAGCAAATACAAAAATGTGTGATGCATGGCTGTATAAATATAATGAAGGAGAAGAAAAGGTCCTCAGCATATTGCCTTTCTTCCATGTCTATGGGATGACCACGGTTCTTATTCTTTCCATTATGAAAGGCCATGAAATGATCATATTGCCAAAGTTTGATGTGGTCACGACTCTGAAGACTATTCAAAAAGAGAAGCCGACATTATTTCCTGGAGCTCCAACTATGTATATTGGCTTATTGAATCATCCGGAAATTTCAAATTATGATTTATCATCCATCGATGCCTGTATAAGTGGTTCAGCAGCGCTTCCTGTAGAAGTCCAGCAGAAATTCGAAAAGCTAACTGGGGGAAAATTAGTTGAGGGATATGGATTGACAGAAACTTCCCCGGTGACTCATGCAAACCTTTTATGGGGTGATAAGCGTGTGAAGGGAAGTATTGGATTACCATGGCCAAGTACAGACGCTGCTATTCTTTCCTCTGAAACTTTAGAGCCATTGCCTCCAGGTGAGGTCGGTGAATTGGCAATCAAGGGCCCGCAAGTCATGAAAGGTTACTGGAATCGTCCGGAAGAAACGGAAAGCGCTTTCTGTAATGGATGGTTATTGACAGGAGACATGGGTTATATGGATGAAGAAGGATATTTCTTCATTGTAGATCGTAAGAAGGACATCATTATTGCAGGTGGGTTTAATATTTACCCACGTGAAATTGAGGAAGTATTGTATGAGCATGAAGCCATTCAGGAAGCTGTAGTAGCGGGAGTGCCTGACCCTTATCGTGGAGAAACTGTCAAAGTATACATTGTGTTGAAGGAAAATGCTGAAGCTTCCGAACAAGAATTAAATGAGTACTGCCGTAAGTATTTGGCTGCCTATAAAGTACCTCGTTTGTATGAATTCCGTGATGAGCTGCCAAAGACAGCCATTGGTAAAATCCTGCGACGTGTTTTGGTGGATGAAGAAAAACAAAAACAACAAAAGATTGATAAAAGAGAAGCTTAATAAAAGTTCACGAGAAGTTCTTTTATAATCAAGGGGCTAGATTTTACTTGACTTTATAATTCCCCCACTCTAATATAAAAATATGAATGACTATTCATTCATTTTAGAGGAGGAAGAATGATAATGAAAAAAGACCGCCCAAAATACAAACAGATTATTGATGCGGCCGTTATTGTGATTGCTGAAAACGGCTACCATCAAGCACAAGTCTCCAAGATAGCAAAACAGGCGGGTGTAGCAGATGGTACAATTTACTTGTATTTCAAGAATAAAGAAGATATTTTGATTTCCATGTTCCAGGACAAATTGGGGAGTTTTATATCCAGCATTGAAGAAGAGATGGAGAGAGTATCCAGTGCGAAAGAAAAAATGCTGGTGCTTGTTCGCAAGCATTTTGAGATTCTTTCTGAGGATAAGCACTTGGCTATCGTCACGCAGCTGGAGTTACGGCAATCAAATAAAGATATAAGACACAAAATTAACGATGTTCTTAAGGGATATTTGAAGCTTGTCGATTCAATCCTGATTGTCGGTATCGAACAAGGTGAATTTAAACATGATCTTGATGTTCGTCTGGCGCGCCATATGGTATTTGGTACTTTAGATGAAATCGTTACGACCTGGATAATGAATGAACAAAAATATAATCTAAACGACCAAGCTGAACCAGTTCAACAATTAATAATCAATGGATTGGGTGCTTAAACCAGCTGAACTAAGTCAAATAAAGGGGTAGTCCACATGAAGACATTACATGTATACGAGGAGAATCAGGTAGCTTATGTTTCAATAAGCAGGCCACCGGCAAACGCATTGGCTTCTGAACTACTCGATGATTTATCTGCTATGTTTGATTCAATTGAGCAAAAGGATGATGTACGGGTTGTTGTTCTTTATGGGGAAGGGAAATTTTTCTCAGCAGGTGCTGATATTAAAGAGTTTACAACGGTTGCATCTGAAGAAGATTTTTCTAGGCTTTCCAAAAGAGGACAGGATTTATTCGAACGAATTGAACGGTTTAAAAAACCTGTCATAGCTGCGATTCATGGAGCGGCATTAGGTGGTGGGCTGGAGCTCGCCATGTCCTGCCATCTGCGATATGTAACGGAGTCAGCTAAGCTAGGCTTGCCAGAGCTGCAGCTAGGCCTTATTCCGGGCTTTGCAGGCACTCAAAGGCTCACCCGGTATGTAGGAGCTGCCAAAGCTGCTGAGATGATGTTCACATCTGAACCTATTTCTGGATTGGAGGCTGTTGCAGCAGGACTTGCAAATCATGCCTTTAAGGAAGAAGAGCTAATGGATGCTGTTAAAGAAATTGCCGGTAAAATGGCAAGAAAAAGTCCGATTGCTCTTGAAAAAGCTATCCATCTTATTAACTACTCCAAACATGAACACTATTACAAAGGGGTAGAGGAGGAAGCCATTCAGTTTGGTAAGATATTTATAACTGAAGATGCCAAAGAGGGAATTCAAGCATTTTTAGAAAAACGTTTACCGGTATTTAAAGGGAAATAAGCTTGTGATAGCGAATCATTCTGTGAGTACCATCTGCTCTTCGAAGTGAAAACTTCGGGGAGTAGGAGTTTTATATATTGTTTTCTCAATCTTTAAAATTAATACGAACAATAGGAGGGCATAACATGAATATATATGTTTTGCTAAAAAGGACATTTGATACAGAGGAGAAAATTTCATTATCAAACGGACGTATTCAAGAAGATGGTGCTGAGTTTATTATTAATCCATATGATGAGTATGCAGTGGAAGAAGCCATCCAGGTTCGTGATGCACAAGGCGGCGAAGTGACTGTGGTTACAGTCGGCGGTGAAGACGCTGAGAAAGAGCTGCGAACTGCGCTTGCTATGGGTGCTGATAAGGCAGTTCTTATAAATATTGAAAATGACGTAGAAAATGGAGATCAATTTACAACTTCTAAAATATTGGCTCAATATTTGAAAGAACAAGAAGTAGATTTGATTATTGGGGGAAATGTAGCGATAGATGGAGGTTCCGGTCAGGTTGGACCGCGTGTTGCCGGATTACTTGATATCCCTTATGTAACCACAGTTACTAAACTTGAAATTAACGGTGAAAATGTAACCGTTACCAGAGATGTGGAAGGGGATTCTGAAATTATCGAGACATCTCTGCCTTTATTAATAACAGCACAACAAGGTTTAAATGAGCCGCGCTATCCTTCCTTACCTGGGATCATGAAGGCGAAGAAAAAACCGCTTGATGAATTGGAATTGGATGATCTCGAACTTGAAGAAGAAGATGTTGAGGCTAAAACGAAGAGTATTGAAATTTATCTGCCGCCTAAGAAAGATGCAGGTAAGGTCTTACAAGGAGAAATTCCTGAACAAATAAAAGAACTGGTTACCCTGCTTCGCACTGAAGCGAAGGTAATTTAAAATGAATGAAAGGAATCATTCATTTTATTGGTGAAGAGATAGATAGCAACCAACACAAAGGGAAAAATAACGGGAGGTAAAATTATGTCTAGAAAGATTTTGGTTTTGGGTGAAACAAGAGACTCTTCTCTACGTAATGTATCCTATGAAGCAATCGCTGCAGCTAAGACAGTTGCTGAGGGTGGAGAAGTTGTAGGTGTTGTATTTGGAGAGTCTGTTGCAGAGATCGGCAAGGAATTCATTCATTACGGTGCAGACCGTGTAATCGTTGTTGAGAATGAATTGCTTAAACAGTATTCATCAGACGGCTATACTCAAGCTTTATTAGCTGTTATCGAACAGGAATCTCCTGAAGGGCTTATTTTCGGCCATACATCATTGGGGAAAGACTTAGCACCACGAGTCGCCGGTAAATTAAACTCAGGTTTAATTTCAGATGCCATTGGTGTAGAAGAAGCAGGTGGAAATATTGTATTTACACGTCCGATATACTCCGGCAAAGCATTTGAAAAGAGGATTGTGACAGATGGGTTAGTATTTGCGACCATCAGACCTAATAATATTGACCCGCTCGATCATGATCCGTCCCGTACGGGTGATGTGTCAACTTTATCTGTGGATATCAAGGATTTACGTACAGTTATTAAAGAAGTATTGCGAAAAGCAACTGAGGGAGTAGACCTGTCAGAGGCAAAAGTAATCGTTGCCGGTGGCCGTGGAGTGAAAAGTGAAGAAGGCTTTGAACCACTTAAGGAATTGGCAAATCTCCTTGGCGGTGCAGTTGGGGCATCACGCGGAGCTTGTGACGCAGATTACTGTGACTATTCCTTACAAATTGGGCAAACAGGTAAAGTAGTAACCCCAGATCTTTACATTGCTTGTGGAATCTCCGGAGCTATCCAGCATTTAGCAGGAATGTCCAATTCCAAAGTAATTGTTGCTATCAATAAAGATCCAGAGGCCAATATTTTTAAAGTTGCGGATTACGGCATTGTTGGTGATTTGTTTGAAGTAGTTCCTTTATTAACAGAAGAGTTCAAAAATCTTCTTGTTAAATCTTAATCATTTAAGTAGGCAAAAACAGGGTAGCAAATTTGCTACCCTGTTTTTCTAATTAAGGTTAAAACAAGTATCTTTTAATACGTTGAAATACAGGATAATTAAGCAGGACAGTAGCATCCTATATAGAACAGTGGTATACTCCACTTATAGTTTACTTAATGTAAGTCTTAGGAGGTAAGAAACATGGCAATTTCTCATGTAACAGATCAAACGTTCGTAACAGAAACAAGCGAAGGCTTGGTTTTAGCTGATTTTTGGGCACCTTGGTGTGGACCTTGTAAAATGATCGCACCTGTATTAGAAGAAATTGATGCTGAACTAGATGGTAAAGTCAAAATCGTTAAATTAGATGTAGACGAAAATCAAGAAACAGCTGTTAAATTTGGTGTAATGAGTATCCCTACACTTGTTCTTTTTAAAGATGGAGAAGTGGTAGATAAAGTAATCGGTTTCCAACCAAAAGAAGCACTTGTTAATTTAATTTCCAAGCATGCTTAAGGTTTAATGTAAAAGACTTCGGACGACCGGAGTCTTTTTTCTTATGGAAAGTATTAAAACCTCCTTTATTCATAAATTCCGTTTATAATAATAGAAACCATACTATTTGAAGAGGGGGGAACCCTTTTGAAGCAGCATATAAAAGATAAGCTTGCGTTGTTACCTGACCAGCCTGGCTGTTATATAATGAAGGACCGCCAAAATGTGGTCATCTATGTAGGAAAAGCAAAAGTATTAAAAAATAGGGTTCGTTCCTATTTCACCGGTTCTCATGATGGGAAGACACAACGTCTTGTTTCGGAAATCGAGGACTTTGAATATATCGTTACCTCTTCTAATATGGAAGCACTGATATTAGAAATGAATCTCATAAAAAAATATGATCCCAAATATAACATCATGCTTAAAGATGATAAAAGTTTTCCGTTTATCAAGATAACCTCGGAAAGGCATCCCAGATTGATTATTACAAGAAACGTGAAAAAAGATAAGGGGAAGTATTTTGGACCATATCCCAATGTACATGCAGCGAATGAAACTAAAAAGTTATTAGACAGACTGTATCCGCTTAGGAAATGTACGACACTTCCTGCTAAGGCATGCTTGTATTATCATATTGGCCAATGTTTGGCGCCTTGCGAAAAAGTGGTCAGAGAAGATGATTATAAGCAGATCACAGATGAAATTACGAGATTTTTAAATGGAGGTTTTAAGGATATTAAGAAGGATTTGGAAGCGAATATGTATAAGGCTTCTGAAGAATTGGATTTTGAGCGTGCCAAAGAATTAAGGGACCAAATTGCACATATAGAAGCAACCATGGAAAAGCAAAAAATTGTATTCAGTGATTTAACGGACCGGGATATATTTGGATATGCAGTAGACAAAGGGTGGATGTGTGTTCAGGTATTTTTTGTCCGCCAAGGAAAATTGATTGAGAGGGATGTATCGTTATTTCCTATCTATGATAATCCTTCCGACGAATTGCTTACTTTTTTAGGACAATTTTATTCAAAATCAAATCATTTTAAACCAAGAGAAGTACTCCTGACGGATGATATCGATTTAGAACTGGCTGAAGGCTTGCTTGATGTGAAAGTAGCTCAGCCAAAGCGCGGAGCGAAAAAAGATTTAGTGAAGCTCGCGGTTAAAAATGCCAAAATTGCTTTGCAGGAGAAGTTTTCTTTAATTGAAAGAGATGAAGAACGTACTATTAAGGCAATTGAGAATTTAGGGGAAGTTATGGGGATTCATATCCCCCGTCGCATCGAAGCTTTTGATAACTCAAATATTCAGGGTGTCGATCCTGTTTCAGCAATGGTTGTGTTTATTGATGGGAAGCCGGAACGTAAGGAATATCGAAAATATAAAATTAAGACCGTAATTGGTCCGAATGATTATGACTCCATGCGAGAAGTTGTCAGAAGAAGATATGCTCGAGTACTCCGGGAGAACCTTCCTTTTCCTGATTTAATAATTGTCGATGGTGGCAAGGGGCATATTGAAGCAGTTCGTGAAGTGATTGAGGATGAGTATGGAATGGAGATACCTGTAGCAGGTTTGGCAAAGGATGATAAACACAAGACTTCTGTACTGCTATACGGCAATCCTTTAGAAATTATTCCGTTAGGCAGATCCAGTCAGGAGTTTTATCTGTTGCAGCGAATACAGGATGAAGTTCACCGTTTTGCCATAACATTCCATCGTCAAATCAGGGGGAAATCCAGCTTCCAATCTGTATTGGATGGTATTCCGGGTATTGGTGAGAAACGGAAAAAACAATTGCTTAAGCATTTTGGATCCATTAAAAAGATGAAGGAAGCCACATTTGAGGAAATTACTCAGCTTGGAATTCCTGCACCGAGCGTACAAGCTTTATTGGAAAAACTAAATGAAGATCCAAAAAATAATTAAAAAGTTGAAAACTGTACCCTGTTTGGCAGATATAAAGCCAGCAAACTGAGGTACAGTTTTTTTGTTTAAACCAATTAAGTGCAGATCTTTCACAGCTAAGAATATAAATCGGATTAAAATATAAAATAGTAGGGGAACCCCCTGCAGGAGCTCCCCTCTTACTAGAATACATATTTAATCGGCATATAGGTTCTTTGAGAAATAAAGTCTTGATTTAAATGGTATCCTTATTATCGCTTTTTACCGTAAAGTAAACTAATTTCGCTCGTTTCTTTTGTTCCTCATAGCTTTCAGAGACCACTTTTCTTTGATGTTCTATTTGATAGGCAAGAAAGCCTGCCTCTAATTGAAAATTGGCGTTTTCGTTAATTGAAAATCTACGTTGGATTAATTCACCAGATAGCTCCCACTTTAATTCATCTTTTGTTTCCTTTACAAGCCGAAGATCACCCCATCCGGCAGCATGGAAAAACGTAATGATTTCTTCCGGATTCGATAACGGAAATCTTCTTCCAATTTGTTTTCCAGCCCAATAAAGGATTTGAGGGCCTTCCTTCCCTAATAAATCCTCCAAAAGGAACTCTCTTATTATTTCATATCCAAATGCAGGTATTAACGGCTCATTGTCGGTGACAGGTGTCATTTCCTCTGACTCTAACTTTTCTTCTTTTGCCATACTTCCCCCTCTTTCCATACATTATTATAGCTATATATAGGGGAGTAGATGCAAGGATAAATATACATTTTCTACTAAGTATTTGATAGGCAATATATAGAAATAGGAAAATATCCATTTATTCCAAAATATGTTGAGAAAAAGGAAAACTCTGTATCCGTTTTCTTGACGCATTTTGGTGGAAAGGAGTACAATAAAACCGTCACATAATTGTAAGAATATGTGGAATTATTATTTTTTTATACTATTCATCTATTAATTTTGCAGGAAAATGTTTTTAGCATCTTAGATGGGTGGTGAGTTAGATGATTGCGGTTATGATGAAGGTCTGCTCGCAATTATTTAAGGCATAGTCCTTATCCAAAGGCTATACTTTTATTTTTTCATTTTCAGAGGGAGGGTAACTATGGAGAGTCGTCGCGAGTTTAATTTACGCAGGTTACATTCGTTGTTAGGGGTATTACCAATCGGGTTATTCCTGATTGAGCATTTAATGGTCAATTATTTTGCGACAAGAGGGCCTGAAGCATTCAACAAAGCAGCTGAATTTATGCATGATTTGCCTTTTAGGCTTGCCTTGGAAATTGTACTAATTTATTTGCCTATATTATTCCATGCTGTATTAGGTCTTCATATTGCTTTCACAGCAAAATATTCAGTGGGAAGTTATAGCTATTTCCGTAACTGGATGTTTGCTTTACAAAGGATCACTGGTATCCTGACTGTTATTTTCATCGTATGGCATGTTTGGCAAACGAGAGTACAGGTAGCATTAGGAGACACGGCGAATGCGGATATGATGGTAGAGATTTTTTCTAATCCATTTATGATTGTGTTCTATATGGTAGGTGTACTTTCAGCAATATTTCACTTTGCAAACGGGCTATGGTCATTTGCGTTAAGATGGGGACTTATCGTAACGCCAAAATCCCAAAGGATATTTACATATATAACTCTTGGAGTTTTTGTATTCTTAGCTTTTGTTTCTATTCGTACTCTGCTGGCGTTTATCAACATGGCTTAAACAATTGCAATAGCTTAGCAGGAGAGTCTGCTAGTTTAATAAGGAGAGGGTCGGTTTATGAGTAAAGGGAATATAATCGTAGTCGGCGGCGGTCTTGCTGGTTTAATGGCAACCATCAAAATCGCTGAAGTAGGACATAAAGTAGAACTTTTTTCTGTCGTACCCGTTAAAAGATCTCATTCTGTTTGTGCCCAGGGAGGTATTAATGGAGCGGTAAACACAAAGGGTGAAGGAGATTCACCTTGGGAACATTTTGATGATACCGTTTATGGCGGTGACTTCCTGGCTAATCAGCCACAGGTAAAAGCTATGTGTGATGCGGCTCCATCGATCATTCATATGTTTGACCGTATGGGTGTTATGTTTAACCGTACGCCAGAGGGATTGCTGGATTTCAGACGTTTCGGCGGTACTCAGTATCATAGAACAGCTTTTGCGGGCGCTACTACTGGGCAGCAATTACTCTATGCATTGGATGAACAGGTTCGCCGTTATGAAGTGGCTGGTCTTGTACAGAAATATGAGGGCTGGGAGTTCCTTGGAGCGGTGCTTGATGATGAACAGATATGCCGTGGAATTGTAGCTCAAAATCTAACCTCTATGGAAATTAAATCTTTCCGCGGGGATGCTGTGATCATGGCGACCGGAGGACCCGGCATTATTTTTGGTAAATCTACGAATTCCATCATTAATACTGGTGCAGCAGCTGCGATTGTGTATCAGCAGGGCGCTACCTATGCAAATGGTGAATTTATACAAATCCATCCAACAGCAATCCCTGGAGATGATAAACTTCGCTTGATGAGTGAGTCTGCACGTGGTGAAGGCGGACGTATCTGGACATATAAAGATGGTAAGCCATGGTACTTCCTAGAGGAAAAATATCCTGCTTATGGAAATCTTGTTCCCCGTGATATCGCTACACGCGAAATTTTTGATGTGTGTGTGAATCAAAAATTGGGAATCAACGGTGAGAACATGGTTTACTTGGATCTTTCTCATAAAGATCCAAAGGAGCTTGATATTAAATTAGGCGGTATTATTGAAATCTATGAAAAATTCACAGGTGATGATCCGCGCAAATTGCCAATGAAAATCTTCCCTGCTGTCCACTATTCCATGGGTGGATTATGGATTGATAACGACCAAATGACCAAAATACCTGGCTTATTTGCAGCCGGTGAATGCGATTTTTCACAGCACGGAGCTAATCGTTTGGGAGCAAATTCCTTATTATCTGCTATTTATGGAGGAAGTGTGGCAGGACCCAATGCTGTACGCTATGTTAATGGGCTTGCGAGAAGTGCTGACTCCTTACCGGATTCCTTATACGTACAACATGAGTATGTTGAAATGGAAAAATGGAATCGGATCATGTCCATGAATGGAACTGAGAATGCATATTCCATCCATAAAGAATTAGGCGAATGGATGACGGATAATGTAACTGTGGTTCGTTATAATGACAAGCTTCAAAAAACGGATGAAAAAATCCAAGAACTGCTTGAAAGATGGGAAAACATTAATATTAATGATACAGCTAAATGGAGCAATCAGGGAGCATCCTTTACACGTCAGCTATACAATATGCTTCAGCTGGCACGTGTCATTACACTTGGTGCCCTGCAGCGTAATGAAAGCCGTGGTGCTCACTACAAACCTGATTTCCCTGAACGAAATGATGAAGAGTTCATGAAAACGACAATGGCTGACTTTGTAGATGGTAAATCTGCACCAAATATTTATTACGAAGATATTGATGTATCACTCATCAAGCCGCGTAAACGTGATTACTCTAAGAGCAAGGGGGCAAATTAATTATGGCTACAGAAAGTAAAGTACTGTTTAAGATACAACGCCAGGACAACCCGAACTCTGAGCCTTATTTTGAAGAATTTGAGCTGTCCTATCGACCAAATATGAATGTCATCTCTGCTTTAATGGAAATACGCCGTAACCCGGTTACAAAGGATGGCAAGAAAACAAGCCCAGTTACTTGGGATATGAACTGTCTGGAAGAAGTTTGCGGTGCCTGTTCCATGGTCATTAACGGTAAGCCCCGGCAATCCTGTACAGCGTTGGTTGATCAATATGAACAGCCAATCGTACTGGAACCAATGCGTACATTCCCGGTTATCCGCGACCTTCAGGTAGACCGCAGCAGAATGTTTGATTCACTTAAAAAAGTGAAAGCATGGATTCCGATTGACGGTACGTACGATTTAGGACCAGGACCACGTATGGCTGAGAAAAAACGCCAATGGGCCTATGAATTATCTAAATGTATGACATGTGGTGTTTGTCTGGAAGCCTGCCCGAATGTAAATGATAAGTCCAATTTTATAGGACCGGCTCCAGTATCGCAGGTTCGTTTATTTAATGCTCATCCAACAGGTGAGATGCAAAAAGCAGAACGTTTGAATGCATTAATGGGTGATGGAGGAATACAGGATTGCGGTAACTCCCAAAACTGTGTGCAAGTTTGTCCGAAAGGGATTCCTTTAACCACATCGATTGCTGCATTAAATCGTGATACAAATATCCAAGCTTTCAAAAATTTCTTTGGAAGTGACAAGATTTAAAATCATTTTTTATATTCAAATCTCTCTGCTATAGAGAAGAGATAGGTAAATAGAATACTTCTGATAAATGCCAGAAGATTGATAGACGATATGAAAGCCTATTGATTTCACTAACAGCTCACTGTCGTCTTAAAAATCGCATAGGCTTAAATAAGAGCAGTATCAAGAAAAGACCGTCATTCAATAGTTTGAGAGACGGTCTTTTCATTAGGATTAAATAGTTTGGTTTTGGTTTGTTTCGTACTTACCTACTCATCATGCCATATACCAAGATTATTCTTTGTAAAAGAATGGTCATAGGTTTGCTGCGTTAAGAGACAATTATCGATAAAATAATACACAGTTCCCCGGTAAAATAATTACATTTCCGTACATTTTTCTGTATAATGAATGAATAATCATTCATTAAGTGGGAAGGTGTGTTTCCGTATGAGTAAAATTGCATATATTGAAAATATGGAGGAGTGGAAAGAAGAATTTATTTTTTCTTCTCCTATCAATGTGAGATTTTCAGAAACTGATATGTTTGGGCATTTGAATAACACAGTCCCTTTTGCCTATTTTGAACAAGCGCGAATTGAATATTTTAAAAGTCTTGGAATGATGCAGGATTGGGTGGATACAAACAATGAAACAATCCCGGTTGTGGCAGATCTTCAATGTGATTTTCTCAATCAAGTTTTTTTCGATGAGAAACTGGATATTAAAGTGAAGGCACAAAGAATAGGTAAATCATCGGTTGATATTCATTATCTAGGGGTACGGGAAGGTGGAGTTCCATGTTTTACAGGGCGTGGAACAATTGTTCAAATTTCCAGAATCACCGGTAAGCCGGTAGCCTGGACAGATGAAATGAAGGAATTATTTGCTGCAGGATTGAAGAAGCAGCATCAATCTTAAAAACACGTTTAATCACATCTAAATATAGTCACTCCTTATAGACCAGTAACATACACTAACGTGACTAAATATATACCCAATCCTAAGGTTATGGCTGGTAGCAAGGAGGGTTACAATAGTTGAAGGAGAACGATTTCACTCATAAACCTTTACTCACAAAAAGAGAAAGAGAAGTATTTGAGTTATTGGTACAGGACAAAACAACGAAAGATATCGCCAAGGACCTTTTTATTAGTGAGAAAACAGTGAGAAATCACATATCCAATGCGATGCAAAAATTGGGCGTAAAGGGCCGTTCCCAGGCGGTCGTAGAACTACTTCGAATGGGTGAATTGGAGTTATAGAATCACTTGATGATCTTTATTTCAAGTATATGTATCAATTGATCTAATTATCATTGTTCTTGACAATTCCTTTATGAGTCCATAAATTAGGAAGAGTAGCGAATAACAAATCACTATACAGGTCATTGTAAAATGCAAAGTAAGTGGTTTGACTCACTACTCTATTTTTGTGTCTAAAAGATGAATTGGAAAATGGACAAACTAAAGAAAATGTATAGACAGTCTGGTTTGAAAAATAGAACTAGAGCTAGAGTGTAAGCAAAAGATAGATAGAGGCGATCTGATTTGGATAGAGAAAACCCAATAGGGCTTATAGATTCAGGAGTTGGTGGATTAACAGTTTTTAAAGAATTTATCAGGCAGCTCCCGAATGAAAACTTAGTATACTTAGGTGATACGGCTAGATGTCCATATGGACCCCGGCCAATGGATGAAGTACGAAAGTTTACATGGCAAATGGCTAATTTCCTTTTAAAGAAGAATATTAAAATGCTTATTATAGCCTGCAATACCGCAACGGCTGCGGTACTGGAGGAAATGAGGGCTACTCTGCCGATCCCGGTTCTGGGTGTTATTCAACCAGGGGCAAGAGCAGCGATTGATGTATCAAAATCAAGAAATATCGGTATCATTGGCACAGAAGGAACGGTGCGCAGCAAAGCTTATAATAAGGCATTATTGAGTATTCACCCAAGAGTCCATATTGAAAGTCTCGCATGCCCTAAATTTGTACCGCTGGTAGAAAGCGGTGAATGGAACAGTGCCATTGCAAAAAAAATTGTAGCCGAAACATTAAAGCCTCTGAAAAATAGAAGTATGGACACATTAATTTTAGGTTGTACGCATTATCCATTGCTGACAGAACCCATTTCAAATTATATGGGCTCTTATGTGACGGTTATATCCTCCGGTGAAGAAACTGCGAGAGAAGCCAGTGTTTTATTGGAGCATGCAGGTATGCTGAATAAGGAGAATAATCAACCAACCTATAGCTTCTATACTACTGGTTCGAGAAGGATGTTTAAATCGATAGCCTATTCATGGCTTGGTGAAGCGGTAGAAACAGTAGAACATGCTAAGCTTTTAGCAGAGTGAATAGGAAGAATAAATATAATACCCTTTGCACATTCAGAAGTGTTTAATTACCTTCTGTATGGTGCAGAGGGTTTTTTAGTGCGGAATTTTTTCTGCCTATTAAGGTATAAAATGAGCCAAGCCCCGTATATATGTAGTACAAACTGTCTTAGGAGGAATGGTGTATGCCTATACGAACGAAATCAACGTTAGTCGCTACGGTACTTATCTCATCTGTTTTAGTCTCAGGCTGCGGCTTGTTCGATTTACCAAAAAAAGAAGAAATCGACCCACCACAGGATGTTACGTATCTAAAGGAAGAGGGTGAAGGTGAAAAAGCCGTGAACTCGGAAGAAGCGATTACGACTGAAGAGCAAGGAAAGATACAAACAGAATTATACTTAATGGATGCAAATGGATACATTGTGCCCCAAACAATTCCTTTACCAAATACAGAAAGTGTAGCGAAACAGGCAGTAGAATATTTAGTGGCGAGCGGTCCGGTAACAGAGATGCTTCCGAATGGTTTTAAAGCAGTCTTGCCGGCAGATACAACTGTGAAAAGTCTAGATATTAAAGATGGAGCAGCCACCGTCGATTTTTCTAAAGAGTTTAAGGATTATAAGGCAGAGGACGAAATGAAAATACTGGAATCGGTGACATGGACGTTAACTCAATTTGATAAAGTAGATAAAGTAAAATTACAAATTGAAGGGGAAACGTTAAAAGAAATGCCTGTTAATAAAACAGCCATTGAAGACGGTGCGTCAAGATTAATGGGAATTAACAATGATCCTACAGAGTCGACAGATATTATGAATACTCGACCCGTCACAGTTTATTATATGTCCGGTGAAACAGATAACTATTATTATGTACCAGTGACAAAAAGAATCAGCAATCAGGAAAAAGATAATGTGGAAGCAGTTGTCAGCAGTCTGATTAAAGGTCCTGGTTATTCTTCGCCGCTAGTAACAGAATTCAGGCCGGATGCTGCCCTATTGGATGAACCTAAAATAGAAGACGGCGTAGTGACGCTTAATTTCAATGAATCTATTTATTCAAGCTTTGATGACGAAGAAAAAATCGTTTCTGGGCATTTATTGAATGAGCTGGTCCTATCCCTGACTGAACAAAAGGACATTAAAAAAGTGGCAATTCAAGTAAACGGAGAGAAAGAGCTTCTCAAGGAAGATGGCAAGAAGCTGACCGAACCGGTAACACGTCCTGAAACGGTCAACACAGGTAAATACTAATAATCAATAAATATGGGTAAGTTCCTTATTGGAGCTTGCCTGTTTTTAATTTGGACAAAAATGGCTGTGATGTTTGGACAGGGTGCTTTTTTATTAAATTGGGGTATGCTACACTTAGTCATGATACATACAGTTTAGGAGGTACTTATGAGATTTGATGGTCGTGAGAAAAATGAATTAAGACCCGTACATATAGAAACAAATTATATAAAACACCCTGAAGGTTCGGTGTTGATCAGTGTAGGTGATACAAAGGTGATTTGTACGGCCAGTATAGAGGATCGTGTACCACCTTTTATGCGTGGAGAAGGCAAGGGATGGATTACGGCTGAATACTCGATGCTGCCGCGAGCAACAGAGCAAAGAACCATGCGCGAATCCACAAAAGGGAAAGTAACCGGACGCACAATGGAGATCCAGCGTTTAATCGGACGTGCATTACGTGCGGTAGTCGATTTGGAAGCACTGGGTGAGAGAACAATCTGGATTGATTGTGATGTTATTCAGGCAGATGGCGGAACGCGAACAGCTTCGATTACGGGCGCATTCGTGGCGATGGCTCTTGCATTAGATAAACTTCAGGAGTCGGGAAAAATTAGTTCCTATCCAATTAAAAACTATCTCGCTGCCACGTCAGTCGGGATGATTGAAGAGTTTGGAGTAGTTCTTGATTTAAATTATCATGAGGACTCTCAGGCTTTGGTGGATATGAATGTTATTATGACAGGCACAGAGGAATTCGTGGAACTTCAGGGAACAGGCGAAGAAGCGACTTTCTCCAGAAATCAATTAAATGAGTTGCTTGACCTTGCGAGTGAAGGCATACAGCAATTATTCACTATACAACAAGAGGCGTTGGGAGAAATAGCAGCTAAAATTCAATAAAGCGTACCATGCATACGCTTTTTCTCTTGGGAGGAGTAAGTGAATATGAAAACCGTATTAATTGCAACCAAAAATAAAGGAAAAGCAAAAGAATTTGAAACTTTATTTTCCCCAAAAGGCATTAAGGTCATCACCTTATTGGATATTGAAAATGCAATCGATGTGGAAGAGACGGGAAGCACATTTGAGGAAAATGCTCTTTTGAAGGCTAATGCTATTTCTGAGCTATTGCAAATCCCTGTTCTGTCCGATGACTCCGGTTTAGTTATTGATGCGTTGGACGGTCGTCCCGGTATTTTTTCTGCACGTTATGCGGGTCCAGAAAAAGATGATCGAGCTAATTATGAAATGGTACTCGAAGAAATGAAGGGTATTCCCGCCAAAAAACGAACAGCGCGTTTTTATTGTGCGATTGCATTGGTTGGACCAAATATGGATCCAATCACAGTAGCCGGTACATGTGAGGGAATTATTGCTGAAGCGCCGGATGGTGAAAATGGCTTCGGATATGATCCTATTTTCTTTGTGCCGGAAAAACAAACAACGATGGCTAACTTGGAAGCAGGGGAGAAAAACAGAATCAGCCATCGAGCCAATGCTTTAAAAGAATTAGTGAAAGTACTAGATGAAAAAGTAGTTGAATTCCTATGAAATGTTTAATTGTCAGTGATAGCCATGGCTTAAAGGAAGAATTGCACGTTTTGTATGAGAGACATAAGGATGAGGTAGATTTGTTTATTCATTGCGGGGATTCAGAACTGTCCTGTGACGATCAAGTCATTCAGTATTACCAAACCGTGCAGGGCAACTGTGATTTTGGTGATGATTTTCCAGAAGATTTGATAGCACATCTTGATGACTGGACAATTTTCGTGACACATGGACATTTATACAATATTAAATCTACGCTGATGAATATTAGCTTGAAAGGGAAAGAAATGGGTGCAAATGTTATTTGTTTTGGTCACTCTCATATAGCAGGAGCGGAAAAAATTGATAACTGCCTGTATATTAATCCCGGAAGTATTAGACTCCCTAGAGGGAGTCAATATAAAACCTATGTCATTCTCGAAAAGCAAGATCAGAATGCAATCGTTGATTTTTACACAATGTCAGGGGAAAAATTACCAGGCTGGCAATTGAAAACAACACTTTCCTAAATCAAAAAAAAGTTGTATAGTAAGTGAAGGGAAAGCAGATCAAGATTTTTGAGTTATCTTCCCTTCACTTTAAAAAACTTTTTTAAAAAAGTTATTGACTTAAAATAAAAGTGATTATATAATAATAAATGTCGTTAAGGACAAAGTAAAAAACATAAACATGTCCCAGTAGCTCAGCTGGATAGAGCAACGGCCTTCTAAGCCGTCGGTCGGGAGTTCGAATCTCTCCTGGGACGCTAACTTAAGAAAGAGGCAAAAACCTTTAAAGGTTTTTGCCTCTTTTGCATTTAAGATATAGAATCCATAAAGATGACCTTTTTAGGTCAGCTACTCCTCCGTTTTTGACTATATAAATGAAAGGCTGGATGGGAACCTTTTGTGATTATTTCTGTGATGATTTTAGATAAGACACTGCTATAGACTAGTCCGTTATCTCCATAAGCAAATAGAAAGTGGCAATGTGGAAATTCATCATACTGACCTATAAGTGGAAGCCCATCATGTGTCCCTCCATAGAAGGCTCCAAGATAATATTCGGGTTCAGCTCTTATATTGGGAAATAGTTTGTTAAATTCTTGAATAAGCTTTGTCTTTTTATGAATAATTTTTGAATCACGATCCTCAGGATAGGTTGTGTTTTCATCAAGTCCTCCAATGATAATCCGATTATCTGCAGTTGTGCGCATATAGATATATGGGCGTGCTGTTTCCCAAATTAATGTTTGCTTATACCAGTCAGACTGCTGTAGATTTTCAATCGGTTTGGTGATAACAGCATATGAACTGGTCAAAAGACAATCCTTATCTTTTTTAAATTCTAGCCCTTCGTAGCCGGCAGCAATGATGACATTTCTTGCTGTGATGGTATGATTGCGGTCGGTATGAAATATTGCGTACTCCTCATTGAATTTTTTTCCTGTTATCTTCGTGTCCTCAAATATTTGTACACCCTTTTGATGGGCTGCTTGAATCAGGCCATGATTATATTTAAATGGGTTGATTTCCCCATCGTTATGGATATACAAAGCTGATTGCTTGGAAAATGGGTAACGCTCTTTAATTTGGCTTTCGTTAAGCAAATCGACATGGAAGCCATGATTGATCAAATAATCGTATTCATTTTGTAACTTCGTCTCTCCTTGGGGGTCACTGGCATAATAGAGGCTATCCCTTCGTGTAAACTCGGAATCTATATTTAGTTTTTTCGATGTTTCTTCAATCTCAGAAATGGCTTGCTCGCATAATTTTGTATGGTAAATGGCTGATTCTTCACCAAAAGAATTGACCAACTCGTACAACATCTTATCTCCCAAGTATTGAAGGAGGGCAGTGTTGGTCATCGTGCTGCCTGTGCCAATCCTTCGTTTATCTACTACTGCCACCTTAAGTCCTTTTTCGTTTAAGAGGTGTGCGCACTGTGCCCCTGAACTTCCTCCGCCAACAATAAGAACATCACAAAGTATATCTTCCTCTAATGGTGGATATAAAGGAGGATCTGGAAAAGTCGTTTGCCAATAAAATTTGCCGTTCTGTAGATTCATAAACCTTGCTCCTTTTAATAGGGATGATTTGCATATAATTCCCTGGTGAAATGAAAATATACTTGTATCACAGTGGATGATTATTGTTTGGAGCAGAGCATAAAAAGATATATTGTGGCCGCTTTATAGCCTGAATAAGCAAGAAAGAAACAACCCTCTTATAATAATATATAAGAGGGTTGGATATGCATGTTAATCAATATAAACAGATCTCACCAAGGTGCGAACAGATTCTTTTCCGTCAGGGTGCATGGTATTGATATCAATCGTCATATTATAGACGCCAGGCTTCGTAACCTTTGGGAGTTTGGCAGATAAAACGGTTCCGTTAGTGGTCTTCGGCAAGATGTTTTGTTTTAACTCAACCCCAGCTTTATCTATTAATTTAATGGATATGCTGCTTGTTTTTGCATTTTTAGGAGTGTGAATTGTGAATCCAGTTTGCTCTGCTTTGCCAGTTCCGGCCATTTCCAGTTTATAGACATCCTTTTCGTCAAAAGTAGAGGCTAATAGATAGGCATCATGGGTTTCCGTTGCCTTCATTTGGACAGTCCATGTACCAGGGAGGAATTCTTTAAGATTAAAAGTATATAAACTCGCACCGGAAAAAATCATCTGGTCGATAGTCGGCTTTAAAGCGGGAATGGTAGCTCCATCCGGTGAAATTAGCTCAACGACTGTGGATGGACTGGCCGTATAGATTGAGATTATACCGGTTGTTTTTTCAGGGATGTAAATCTCTTTTTGGACAAATCGGTTTTGGACAAGGGCTTCACCATGAATATAGTGGGAAGATGTGCTTTGCATGGCCGATTCATTTTGATCAGATGAATCGGCTGTTACCGCGTTTTGTGTGACAGTGGATGATCTCAAATAAGGTTCAATCCGCGAAAATACCTTAGAGCCCATGCGAATATTATCATGGTCAACCGAGCTATCTGTGAACAGATGTGTGCCATAGGACAACTTAGAGCTTGTTAGGGTGACCAGTCCATCGTTAGCCCCGTAGGAAGATAGATAGGCTCCTCCCAGGGAAAGAGCAGATAAAACAGGTCCATGGTCCGTTCCTGCCACAGTATAGTATTTATTCTTATTTCTGTTCGTATGGCCGTCTGTGACAGAACGGAATCTCGCCATTTCTCCAATCTGCAAAGAGTAAGTTCCGGCATCATTTTGACCGAGCAAATCCCCGAGCCATCCTGCATACCAACTATATGACAGGTCTGCCAGCTCCGAGCCTCTATGCGGTGAGCCCAGTGTGATGACCCGGCCGACATATGGATGGGCACCATAATGAATAAGCGCTGTCTGAGTATCTGGGCCTCCTTTGCTATGGGCGATGATGTTGACTTTCTGACCATTGAAGTATTGGGAGATATCGGAAAGCATCGATGCAAGCAATTCTCCGTTTGTATACTGAGTTTCCGATCCGTTTCCGGCTGCATCATACAGCTGGACAAAGACTGTTTGATACCCGGCTTCATATGCTTTTGTATACATATCATTTATGCCATGGTATGTCGTTTCTCCGTACCAACTGGTTGAGCTGCCGTTTTTCCCTTGGACAAAAACAATTGGAGGTTTTGCTGGGTTATAATTTGGTGGGCGATCACCCAGGAACCATTGGCCCGGTGTGAAGGTTTCGTCGGGTGGTTTCAACTTACCGGCCGAGGGTCTTTCAGGCAGGCTAAATGAGAAGATAAGAAAAGTGGCTGATAAAACAAGTCCAACTTGTTTCTTCAGACTGTTCTTCATAATTTCCTCCATTCAAATCAATTTTTATTAAAAAACTTTATGATTCCAAGAGGTTGCTAATTCTGAAGCTAATGGCTCAAATGATTTTATAAGTTTTCATGGGGGTTTGTTAGCTAGGTTCATAGAGGGCTTCTACTAGTCTCATGTAATACATTTAACAATAAAAAAGTGTTAGGGCGCTTGAGTGTACTCTTATTCTCTTAAATATACATCATTTTAATATACATTCACAAAAATTGTTTTATTTTATAAAAAATGGGTTAAATTTACTGTTGTGATTAGATAGTAAGTACATAGTTTGATTCTTTACTAAAGTCATTGATCAAAGGGGATGATAACTCTTCATTTCTAATGTTAAGAAGTGATTAATCTAAGCATTTCTTGATTAACCTATGGAAGGGATAGATGTAAGCAATGATGTTGGGTGCTTCATTACTGTGTTCAGTTATTTTTATTGGCATATCTTTATTTGTAGTTCATGCAGAGAATATAGGTTGGGATGCACTATCAGATACTTGGCATTTCATTTTTTTTGCGGAAGGGGCAATCTTTTTTGCTCAAATATTATGGTTGATTCTTTTTACTTTAATTAATCATTCAGTATTGGAAAAGCTCTCTTCCTTTACTGAACTGTTATTTTCATACAAATTGGCTGTTGATCCTTTTATTGCTCTATTAATGTTTGCAAAAGATCAATATGTTTATTATAACTATCTATCTGTCGTACATAATATACTGATGGTTGGTTTTCTAATGCATTTCGTATTGTTAATCCTATTAATTTATAATGATTTAAAGGGATCGAAAGAGGTATCATTTATTTCGTTTATAAAGTTTATGATGGCCATGGCTATTCCTGTAATATTAGCAATCTTATTTTTAATTAAAATAATCATCGAAAGTGAGATCCTGTACTTTGGGGATTTAGGTTTCCTTTTATTGACTGTTACAGTCATATTTATTGCTGTACTAATAGGTAATCTTTTTTATGCGATGGAACCTTACTATATCATTAGTGAATCTTCATTTTTTAACCAGCCCTCTAGGCAGCAAGTATATAAAAAGAAACCAAAGAAAAAGAAGAGGAAAAATGGGAAAAATTAATAAAGAAATTAGACGAGCTTATGGAAGCTAATGAAGTTGGAGGTATATTAAGAAGAGGATGCTGATTAATTGAATTTAGTGAACTATTCTATTTTGCCTGAATCAATTTAATAAATGGATGAAATGATGCCCTGTATAAGAGATATATTGCTGAATAGAAGAAAAAAGGTTATTCCAAATGCCATAAAAGCATCTGGAACAACCTTTTTCCTGGAGATTACTCTGAGTCTTCCATATTCTCTTCAAGTGCATTTGCGACTTTTTGAAACTCTTCGTCGCTTTCTATTTCGTGGAGTTCACCGTCTTCGTCAATTTTGAAGAAGAATATTTCCATATCTTCTTCTGTATCGCGTTTGATTTCTTCCACAAGACCGGTAACGGCATATTCAGAACCATCTACCTCTAGTGTACCGAGTACTTCAATTTCTTCTTCTTGCCCGTCTTCGCCTTCTAATATAAGGATTTCTCCCACTTCGATTTTTGTCATTTGATTACTCCTTTATTCTATTACTTGTCCGCTTAGTATATCGATTATTGAAATGAAAAACAACTAATGAACATTGGTGTCTATTTTAGAAAATGGTCTGTTCAAGCAATATTGTTTGTTTATCGTGATATCCTTGTTACTATTAAATGGAAACTTTATTATGGAAGGATTCAAACTACATGTCAAATAAACTTGTTAATATAAATATACCTGTTTCAGTATTAAATTTAGCTCCTATTCGAAAAGGCCAAGATGCAAAAGGCGCGATTGATTCTATGGTGGAACTTGCACAAGCCACGGAGAAAATGGGATATAAGCGGTACTGGGTTGCCGAGCACCATAATACACCAACTATGGTTAGTTCCGCGACGTCCATTTTAATTAAACATATTCTGGAACACACAGATCAAATAGAGGTGGGATCCGGTGGAATTATGCTGCCTAACCACTCCCCGTTAGTTGTCGCTGAGCAATTTGGAACCATGGCTACAATTTACCCAAATCGATTGAATTTGGGATTGGGTAGAGCTCCTGGAACAGATATGATGACGGCTAATGCTTTAAGGCGTTCACAAAAGGATTCCGTTTATACTTTTCCTGCAGACGTACAATCCTTGTTAACCTATTTAGGACCGGAAGAGACGCAGGGCTATGTAAGGTCGTACCCAGGTGTCGACACGAATATACCTATCTATATTTTGGGCTCTTCTACGGAATCAGCTGTTCTTGCTGCCAAATTAGGTCTTCCATATGTATTTGCAGCTCATTTTGCTCCAACTTATTTAGAAGAAGCTATCTCCATTTATCGAAGTCGATTCCAGCCATCTGAATACCTAAGTGCTCCTTATATGATGGTCTGCCTGAATGTTATTGCTGCGGAGAGTGATGAAGAAGCCGAATTGGAATCTACCACCATGCAGCAATTTTTCTTAAATGTTGTGCGCGGGACAAAAAACCCATTAAGTCCTCCAGTTAAAAATATGGATGAATTATGGAGAGGACCTGAAAAGCAAATGGCTCAATCGATGTCCAGTGTCACTTTGCTTGGAGCAAAAGATTCTATACGTGAACAGCTAATCCAATTCCAAGAAAAATATAATGTGGATGAAATTATGGCTGTATCCTATATCTATGATCCAGCTAAACAAAAGCGTTCTTATGAGATCTTAAAAGAAGTCGTTGACGGAAGATAAATTAAAAAAACATCGTATTCTTCGGTTCAGTAAACCGTTTGGGTACGATTTTTTTTGCTGGTTGTATTGAAAATCTACAATTACTTTAAACATACTATCATTTGGAGTGGAAATTTTGCGGTAGGAGGTAATAAGGAATGTCATTTTACCTTTTTGCTATAAAAATAATTGATTGCAATGATTGGTCATGTAAAAAGAGCCTTGTTACGTCTCGATGAGTGTAACAGAGGCTCTTATCTTTTATTAAGTATGAACATTATGATGCTATTTTGAAGTTGACGTTAATTTTTGTTTTGCAAGATTTGCTACTGTACCACCGTCTACACGTAAGTCGATTCCTGTGATATAAGATGCTGCATCGCTGAGTAAAAATTCTACTGCTGTAGCAATCTCTTTGGCTTCTCCTTCACGACGTAAAGGTGTAATCTCAAGCATCTTTTTCATTTCTGCTTGTTTAGAAGCTTCCTGACGGCCCATTGGAGTATTGATTGTACCTGGAGATAATGATGTTATACGTGCTCCTTTTTCTCCCCATATCCATGCCTGTTCTTCAACAATTAATTGTACACCTAATTTCGATAAAGTGTATGCAGCTCCTGGATTCCCTTGAGCAAACTGCTCCATCGTTTCCACCACATTTTCAGCTAATGGCTGCTTTAACACTTCGTCATAAGGACCTTGGCGAGGAGCCATATAACCACTCATGGAGGAGATGCAAACGACAGCTGTTCCCTCTGTAGCAAGTGGAAGGAAAGCCTCTAAAACAATACCTGTTCCCACTAGGTTAACTTCTGTAATACGTCTGGAATCTGCCATTGTAGGAGATAGTCCAGCTGTATGTACCAATCCTTTTAATGTGCCAAGTTCAGCAGATTTCTCTGCTAAAGCAGCAACGTTTTCCCTGGAAGTAATATCAACAGTTTGGATATGTACATCTGTGATTCCTTTTGTAGATAATTCTTCTTTTGTCTGAAGTAAGCGTTCATTTGAAACATCTGCTAAAAGGACAGTCCCTTTCCTGCCAACTAATTCAGCAGTTGCTTTCCCCATTCCGCCTGATCCACCTGTGATGACATATACTGGTTTTTTCATGATACTAACCTCCTATTTGATATTCAACTTTATTATAAACGTTTTCGAAGGGAAGAGGGCCCTTTTTTGTAATTAATGGAAGTTATCTGTTGCAGTTTTATTTAGGACTTTTAAATTGATCAGCAAATCAGTCATCGAACGCAGTATTTGTGTATGTATGATAATCCATATATTGGGCAGATTCTGTTATAAAAGGTATGCAGTAAGCTCTCTTTTTCTGGTAAATAATATTATAAAATAGTAAATAGAAGGAGATGGATAATTGGTTATAATTGTTATAAATTTTATAATATAGAATAATTTAGGTTCTTAACTGAAAGTATTTGGATTTTTGTTATATTAATATTATCAATTCGCTAATATTCTCTTGAATAACTTCTCTCTTTCAGATAACATTTTGAATATGTGAAATGGAGAACTTAATTTGAGAGGAAAAATTATGCCATGCCAAAACATCAAAAGAAGAACATGTATGCAGCGGGAGCTGTTTTAAAGAAAGAGATTGGTTTGAAAGAAGCCCTTACTATTGTAGTTGGGGTTGTAATTGGATCAGGTATATTTTTTAAAGCTACTCCAGTATTGGAAAGCGCAGGATCTCCAGTTGCAGCTATTATAGCTTGGCTACTTGGAGGTTTGATTACCCTGGCAGCTGCTCTGACTTTGGCTGAGATTGGATCAGCTATCCCAGAGACAGGTGGGGTATTCGCTTATTTGAAGGAGCTTTATGGAGAAAAAGTTGCTTTCCTATTTGGGTGGGTTCAAGCGTTAATCTATATACCAGGCATTTTGGCTGCGCTGTCCATCATTTTTGCCACACAAGCAACGTACTTTATGCCTATGACAGACCTACAGCAAAAATGGTTAGCGATTGGTATTTTAGTATTTGTGGCCGCACTAAATATCATCTCAACTAAACTTGGAGGCAGGATTCAGTTCATTTCTACGATAGCTAAAATGATTCCGATTATCGCCATTATTGCGTTTGGGATCATTCATGGAATGGGGAAAGAAACAGCGACCCTCTTTACGGGAGAGGCGGTTCACAGTTTTACAATAACCAGTTTTGGTGCTGCGATATTGGGTACATTGTTTGCCTATGAAGGCTGGGTGAGTGTTGGGAATATGGCTGGAGAAATGAAAAATCCTCAGCGTGACTTACCACGCTCTATTTTGTTTGGAATCATGATTATCATTGCAGCTTACGTCCTAATAAATATAGCCTTTTTCTCCGTCTTGTCTGTTCAGGAAATAGTTTCGACAGATAAAGTAGCTACAGATGCTGCCCTTATTCTTTTTGGAAGCGGCGGTTCTGCGATTATCTCGATAGGAATTCTGGTCTCTATATTTGGTACATTGAATGGATATTTGATGACAGGTGTCCGAGTTCCATTTGCAATGGCACAAAATAAGATTTTCCCGTTCCATCATGTTATGGGACGTGTTGAAAGTCGTACAAGTACACCGATTAATGTCTTTATTTTTGAAGTGGTTTTATCAATTATTTATATTTTGTCAGGATCGTTTAATACCCTGTCTACTCTGGCCTTATTCGCAACATGGATTTTCTTTGTGATGGCCATTTACGGGGTTTTCATCCTTCGTAAAAAGCGTAAGGATCTAGTTCCGACTTATCGGGTTCCTTTCTATCCATTAGTTCCCCTTGTCGGAATCATTGGTGGAGTGTATATATTGGTATGTACGGTCTTTACCGATACCTTATATTCTCTAATCGGATTAGCCATAACAGCACTAGGCTACCCGGTATATCTCTATCTAAAGAAATCAAATATGTAAGTTACGAAAACACACGGGATTCCGATATGGAAACTCCGTGTGTTTTTTTATCTATCCTTTTAAAAAGCTCTTATACTGCTTTTTTAAAAGTTAGGTAAATTGGGCTTTTTGCTTGTATGATTGAAAAGGTTTTAGCAAAATAAGGATGTAGTCATATGTCGGTATACGAAAAAGGTGAGGGTATGGGGTATTTACGAAAATATATTAAGAAATACGGGGTTTTATTTACGGTTGCAATTTTATTTTTAATGGTTGAAGCCATCTGTGATTTGCTTCTGCCTGCGATACTCGCAACGATGATAGATAAGGGTGTGGCAAATAAAGACCTTTCATATGTATTGGATATGGGCGGAGTCATGCTGCTTGTTACTGCTATAGGTGCATTGGGAGCAATAAGCAGGAATATTATCTCCAGCAATATTTCGCAAAAGATGGGAGCCGAACTTCGCTCTGATTTATATAAAAAGATTCAATCTCTAAAATTAGTGCAAATGAACCGTTTTGAAGCGGCAACTCTTGTCACCAGGCTCACAAATGATGTAACACAAGTACAAGTGTTTGTGAACGGATTGATGAGAATTATGGTGAAGGCACCATTAATTTGTATAGGGAGCATTATCATGGCAGTCCGTTTAAATGCCTCTATTTCTTGGATTCTATTAATTATTATTCCGATTGTTGCTGGAATCATAATGCTGAATCTGAAACTCAGTTTTCCTTTCTTTATCCGAGTACAAAAAGTGACGGATCGACTGAACGGAGTGATGAGAGAATACTTATCCGGCATTCGTGTCATTAGAGCCTTTAATCGCTCTCAGTTTGAGAAAGAGCGATTTGAAGAACGTAATGATGATTTGGCAGCTACTTCTATTAAAGCGAATCGGGTCATGTCTGTTTTTAATCCAGGGATCATGTTAACAGTGAATTTTGGAATCGTGCTCGTCCTTTTAGTAGGAGGTTGGAATATTAATAATGGTCAAATGCAGGTTGGACAAATTGTTGCCTATGTGAATTATATGACTCAAATATTGTTTTCCTTATCCATGATTTCAATGATATTCAATTTCTTTGTACGCGCAAGGGTGTCAGCCGGAAGAATTGGAGAAGTATTTAATACGGAAGAGCTTCCAAAAAATCCGGATACAAAAGAAAAAGCTGACCATAAAGAAGGCATCTTTTTTAATCAAGTCAGCTTTTCATACTTTGGGACAGAAGATTATGTAGTCAAAGATGTTACTTTTAAAGTGAAACCTGGAGAAACAGTGGGGATCATTGGGTCAACAGGTTCAGGAAAGAGTAGTTTGGTTAATTTGATCCCGCGTTTGTATGAGCCATCAAAAGGTATCATTTATATGGATGGAGTAAATATTCAAACAATCGACCCGGCAATATTGAGAGAGTCTGTCGCATATGTGCCGCAGAAATCGGTATTATTTACAGGGACGATTAAAGAAAATATTCTTTGGGGTAAGGGGGATGCCAGTATGGAAGAGGTGGTTCAGGCCGCTAAGGCTGCATGTGCCCATTCGTTCATAGTGGCTTTACCAGATGGATATGATACACATCTTGGTCAGGGGGGAATCAACCTATCCGGTGGCCAAAAACAAAGACTATCGATTGCAAGGGCCTTGTTGAAAAAATCCTCCGTATTAATTTTGGACGATTCAACCAGCGCGCTTGATGCAGTCACAGAACAACAATTGAAGGTATCACTTAAGGGAAGAACACACGGTTCGATTATATTTTTAATTGCCCAAAGAATCACTTCTGTTATGGATGCGGACAAAATCATCATTATGGATAATGGGAAAATCGTTGGGATTGGTGATCATGAAGAGCTAAGGAATCATAATGCCGTTTATCAAGAGATTATACGATCACAAATAGGTGAGGAGATGATTAGCCATGGCAAATAAAATGGAAAATGGAAGCAGGCCTTCAGAGTCTGCAATGCCAAAAGCCGGAGGAAGAGGCCATGGCCACGGTGCGGGACGTTTTGCTCCTGTGCAAAAACCTAAGGATTTTTCGGGAACTTTAAAACGAATATGGGGATTTTTTGGGACCGAAAAGAAAAATCTTTGGATCATTTTTGCTTTTGTTGTCATTAGTTCATTCATCAGCCTATTTGTGCCTTATTGGATCGGAAAGACCGTGGATATAATTGCAGCAGAACCAATTGATCTGAATCTTTTGCATATCATGATCCTCATATTAGCAGCGGTTTACATAACAGACGGGATATCGATTCTTTTTCAGGGTTGGATGATGGCCAGGGTTTCGCAGCGGGTTGTGCAAGGGCTCCGCAGTAAGTTATTTCATAAACTGCTTAAATTGCCAATCGGTTATTTTGATTCACATGCCCATGGGGATATGATGAGCAGAGTAACCAACGATATCGATAATGTTTCAAGCAGTATCTCACAATCCACAACGCAGCTGATGGGTGGAGTAATCACTATAACAGGGTCATTCATTATGATGCTTACATTAAGCCCTGTACTGACTGTGGCGGCATGCATTACGGTTCCATTTATGTATATTTTAACGAAAATGATAGCTAAACGGACGCGTGTTTTATTTCGGGAGCAGCAAAAACATTTAGGCAGATTAAACGGACATATAGAAGAGTCGATATCCGGAACGTTGATTATTAAAGCATTTAACCGGGAAAATCAAGTCGTCGAGACCTTTGAGTCAATTAATGAAAATCTGTTTGAATCGGGAAGGAAGGCGCAAATTTGGTCGGGGTATTTAATGCCTTTAATGAATGCCATTAATAATTTGGGGATCGCTGCGATTGCGATTGTGGGTGGTGTATTGGCCATAAATGAGACTGTAACAGTAGGGGTGATTGCTAGTTTTGTCAGTTATTCAAGACAGTTTACAAGACCGTTAAATGATTTGGCAAATATATTTAATGTATTTCAGTCGGCCGTGGCAGGCGCTGAACGTGTTTTTCAGGTGATTGATGAGAATGAAGAAGCAAAAGACCGTGAGCATGCGGTTCCCCTCCTGCATTCAGTAGGTAATGTAACGTTTAAGAATGTTTCATTTGGATATGACGCGAATCACCTCATCTTAAAAAATATCAGTTTTGATGCAAAAGCGGGCAGCCACAATGCACTAGTGGGGCCAACTGGTGCAGGGAAAACGACCATAACGAATCTCTTAACTCGGTTTTATGAGGTATCTGGAGGAAGTATCTTAATCGATGGAGTAGATATTCGTGATTATACAAGGGAGAGCTTAAGAGATACATTTGGGATTGTATTACAGGATACGTATTTGTTTACGGGAAGCATTAAAGAAAATATTAAGTATGGTCGGTTGGATGCTAGCGATGAAGAAATGGTCATAGCTGCCAAAACAGCAAATGCGCATTATTTTATTACCAGACTGCCAAATGGCTATGAGACTATACTTTCAGAAAATGGAGCTAATTTGAGCCATGGGAACAGGCAGCTGCTAGCTATTGCCCGGGCAATATTGAAGAATCCGGCTATCTTGATTTTGGATGAAGCAACCAGCAGTGTCGATACACGAACAGAACTTGCTATCCAGAATGCAATGCGTAAAGTGATGAAAGGACGTACCAGTTTCGTGATTGCACATAGGCTAAGTACGATTCGTGAAGCAGATACGATTATGGTAATCGATGATGGACAGATAAAGGAAAGTGGGACGCATGAAGAATTATTGCGTCATAATGGCCGTTATAATGAAATGTATGAAAGCCAGTATAAAAATATCCAGAGTTCATAAGCTGAAAGGAGCCTGTGACAATTAATCATAAGTTTCTTCGCATGGAGGACGATCAAAATAACAGTAAATAGAACTAAAACATTGACATCAAAAGTTATTAAATTAAACGGGAAGCTCTTTAGCTCCTCAGATTATAGACAAAAGGAATTCAAATTGGCCTAATAGAGGCCAATTACTGAATTCCTTCTTTTTGTGGCTTTTTCTCGAGGAATAGACCCATCCGCATCTGTTTTAGGCCATTTGGACTTTCCCAGTCCAAATGGACATCTTCTTTAAGTTCATGACAGCGAAAGTAAGCATCGCCTGCATGGAACTCATAGGCGGGGAATAAGGGTCTTCCCCAACCTTTGCTACGCCTTTCCCCTGGCTTTACCCGGTCATAGGTGGTCCAAAGGTAACTCAAAGACGACGAAAAGGGAGTCTTTTCCAGCCTTTGCATAGATTTTCTCGGTCATTATGAGTTTATTCTCCTCCGTGTGGCGAAGGTATTCAGCTTCCTTCACATAGTCTCCCGCACATGACGATGAATGTCTGGTGGTTTTGACTTTGAGTACACTGAGAAAGTAGTGGATAGTCCGCGCCCTGAAGAGGATTAAAATAAGGACTTTCTCTACAGTCTGGGGAGCTTATTTTATGTGGTTTAAATGATTCCGGCGGAGTTAGAACCAATTCTTTTAACGTGGCACTTTAGGTATACAAACAAATGACCATGCTCACCAAAAAAATAAAACAGAGAAACGGCTTGGTTAAAACGATGAAAGCGTATACAACTTGTTAAATTAACTAAATAGTCTAATAATTTAGAAAAATCAGTTGACTATGTGTTCGGAAGGTCGTATTATAAGTTTCAATAAGATAACAAAAAACCATTAATTGTATTTTATGGAACTAAATAAAAATAAGCGATGATAAGGATAAGTAATAATTGGGTTGAACAGGTACAGAGAGCCGGTGGTGCTGAGAATCGGTGCTGTTTCCAATTATGAACTCCCCTTTGAGTGTCTGTATGAAACCCTTCAGTAATGCAGACCGGGTTAATTGATCAACCCGTTATCAAAATGTAAAGAGTGCATGATACGAAAGTGTGATCATGAATTAGGGTGGTACCATGGAAAGGAAAACAAGTCTTTTCATCCCTGCGTTTCAATTGGGAACGTATGTGATGAAGAGGCTTTTTTATTTTTATAAAAAATGAACCTGGCAAATGAGCCTATCACTAAACGGGAGGTAGATTCCATGTTGGAGAAAACAGCTCTTGCTGAGAAGAAAAAGAAACAAACTGAAATGAAAATCAGCGGAGCCGAGATGTTGGTTAATGCCCTGGAAAAGCAAGGAGTGGAGGTTCTGTTTGGATATCCAGGTGGTGCTGTTTTACCCATTTATGATGCGCTTTATAAGGCGGAAATGCAGCACGTATTGCCAAGGCATGAACAAGGTGCCATTTATGCGGCTGAAGGATATGCCAGGATAAGTGGGAAGCCTGGCGTGGTTATTGCGACTTCTGGTCCTGGAGCAACCAATATTGTTACAGGTCTTGCAGATGCGATGATGGATTCCTTGCCTTTAGTCGTCTTCACCGGTCAGGTTGGTACAGGAGTAATTGGAACAGATGCTTTTCAGGAAGCGGATATTTTAGGGATTACAACTCCGATTACAAAGCATAATTATCAAATTCGAAATACAGCAGATATCCCAAAAGTGGTGAAGGAAGCCTTTCATATAGCTTCTACAGGAAGGCCGGGACCAGTCCTCATCGACATCCCGAAAGATATGGCTCAGCTCGTTGCAATAGAGGAGGAACCTGAAACAATCCATTTGCCAGGCTATCAGCCAAAGTATGAACCAAATTATTTACAAATTAGAAGACTTGTAGAAGCTGTCAGCTCTTCAAAAAAACCGGTTATTCTGGCAGGTGCAGGAATTCTTCATGCGAAAGCTTCGCCGTATTTACTGGAATACGCAGAGCAACAGCAAATCCCAGTCGTTCATACATTGCTTGGTCTTGGAAGTTTTCCTCCGGATCATCCTCTCTATATCGGAATGGGAGGAATGCACGGTATCTACGCAGCTAATATGGCTTTGTATGAAAGTGACTTATTAATCAATATGGGTGCCAGATTTGATGATCGGTTAACAGGAAATCTATCGAAATTTGCCCCATATGCAATGGTTGCCCATATTGATATAGATCCGGCAGAAATAGGTAAAAATGTCCCAACCGCTATTCCGGTTGTAGGAGATGCCAGACACGCTCTCAAACAATTAGTCAAGCAGAAGGGCAAAAGGTCTAATAATGAGGAGTGGAGGAAGCAAGTTCGGACATGGCTGGAGAGTGCACCCTACTATTACGATAAAGGGAACAGTCAGTACATGAAACCACAGAGAGTCATGGAAATGATATATGAAATGAGTAAAGGGGATGCGATCGTGACAACGGATGTGGGGCAGCATCAAATGTGGGCTGCTCAGTATTATCCATTTAAACGCCCGAATGCATGGGTAACCTCCGGCGGACTTGGTACGATGGGCTTTGGCTTGCCAGCTGCGATAGGTGCCCAAATTGCAGAACCGGATAATTTGGTTATCTCCATTAACGGTGATGGGGGCATACAAATGTCGATTCAGGAGCTTGCCGTTATAGCTGAACTGAACTTACCAGTGAAAATTATCATTATTAATAATGGATCTCTCGGAATGGTTCGCCAATGGCAGGAAATTTTTTATGAGTCGCGTTACTCAGCAAGTGTTTTTCGGTCCCAGCCATCATTCGCCAAGCTGGCCGAGGCTTATGGAATACAAGGATATGATGTGCGAACGGAAGAAGAAGCGGAGACGGTATTCCGTGATGAATTCAGTAAAGATACTCCTGTTCTCATCAATATATTTGTGGAACCTGAAGAAAATGTATACCCAATGATTGCACCCGGGAAAGGGAGTAATGAAATGGTGGGGGTGAAGAAAAAGTGAAGAGGATTATCACTTTAACCGTTATAAACAGGCCGGGGGTACTTAACCGGATTACCAATTTATTCACAAAACGGAATTATAACATTGAGAGTATTACAGTTGGACACTCGGAAATGGAAGACCGGGCGCGAATAACCTGTGTCGTAAATGTTGAATCTGTACAAATTGCTGAACAAATTACCAAACAATTAAATAAACAAATTGAAGTGATTAAGGTACAGGATATAACGGATCAATCCGTAGTGGCGAGGGAGCTGGCGTTGGTTAAAGTAACAGCCACTCCACAATCGAGAAGTGAAATATATTCACTTATAGAACCTTTTAGAGCTTCTGTTATTGATATTGGAAAGGAGAGCCTCGTTATCCAAATAACTGGTGAATCGAATAAAATCGAGGCCTTTATCGAATTAATCAAACCATATGGAATAAAGGAATTGGCGAGAACAGGCACGACCGCTTTTGCTCGCTCCACGCAAATGGGCAACCAGGGATCAAAGAATTATTCAATTGTTTAAATAAAAAGGTAAGGGAGAGAACAATTATGGCTAAAATGTACTATCAAAATGAGGCGAATGAAGCAATATTAGCGAATAAAAAGGTAGCAGTTATTGGATATGGCTCACAGGGACATGCGCATGCACAGAATTTACGGGAAAGCGGTGTGGAAGTAGTCATTGGACTACGTAAGGGTAAGTCTTGGAATCAGGCCGTGGAAGATGACTTTGATGTTAAATCCGTAAAGGAAGCAAGTGAAGAAGCGGATGTAATCATGATTCTTTTGCCGGATGAACATCAAACAAAAGTTTATAAAGCAGAAATAGAACCGGTACTTAGAGAAGGTCATACGCTTATGTTCGCTCATGGTTTTAATGTGCACTATCATCAAATCATTCCACCCATATTTGTAGATGTTTCTCTTGTAGCACCAAAAGGACCGGGCCATTTAGTAAGAAGGACATATGAACAGGGTGCAGGTGTTCCGGCACTGTTTGCCATTTACCAGGATGTTTCAGGAGAAGCGACTGAAGTTGCATTGGCTTATGCAAAAGGGATTGGAGCACTTAGAGCAGGAGCACTTGAAACAACCTTTAAAGAAGAAACTGAGACTGATTTATTTGGTGAACAGGCAGTTCTTTGCGGCGGTTTAACGTCTTTGGTTAAAGCAGGGTTTGAAACATTGACTGAAGCAGGCTACCAGCCTGAACTTGCTTATTTTGAATGTTTGCACGAACTGAAATTAATTGTTGATCTCATGTATGAAGGCGGAATGGAAGGAATGCGCTATTCTATTTCCGATACAGCTCAGTGGGGAGATTTTGTATCAGGCCCACGCATAGTAGGTCCTGCAGTTAAAGAAGAAATGAAGCAAGTATTAAAAGAAATCCAGAATGGTACATTTGCCAAAGGGTGGCTGCTTGAAAATCAAGTGAACAGACCGGTATTCAACGCAACACAAGCTCAGGAAAAGGAGCATCCAATTGAACAAGTTGGCAGAGAGCTTCGTCAAATGATGCCATTCATTCAGCAGCAAAAAAAGAAACAGAAAGAAGTGGTAGGCAGTGCGAAAAATTAACATTTTTGATACGACATTGCGCGATGGAGAGCAATCTGCCGGAGTCACATTGAATTTAACTGAAAAGCTGGAAATAGCCAAGCAGCTGGAGAAGCTGGGGGTCGATATCATTGAAGCTGGATTTCCTGCGGCCTCTCCAGGTGATTTCGAATCTGTTAAGAAAATTGCTGACTTAGTTAAAAATGCAACGGTAACAGGCCTGGCAAGATCTGTGGAAAGTGATATTGATGCAGCTTGGGGAGCGTTAAAGCATACTGCCGATCCAAGGGTACATGTTTTTCTCGCAACCTCACCTATACACAGGAAGTATAAGCTGAAAATGACAGAGGACCAAGTGGTGGAAGCTGCCGTAGCATCGATTCGCTATGCGGCGAAGTATTTCCCTGTTATTCAATGGTCAGCTGAAGATGCGTGCCGTACAGAACTTCCTTTCTTGGCTCGGATTGTGGAAGAAGCCATCAAAGCTGGAGCGCAAATTATTAATATTCCGGATACGGTCGGTTATATCACACCAAAAGAATATGGTGATGTTTTCCGCTATTTGATGCAACATGTACCCTCTATTCAAAAAGTCACATTATCTGCCCATTGCCATGATGATTTGGGATTAGCAACTGCCAATTCGATGGCAGCGATTCTGGCAGGAGCTACTCAGATTGAAGGTACCATTAACGGAATTGGTGAACGAGCCGGAAACACAGCTCTTGAAGAAATCGCACTTGGTTTATATACAAGAAGGGACTTTTATCAGGCAGAAACAGGTCTTGTACTTGGAGAAATCAAACGTACAAGTGAACTGGTCAGTAAGCTGACAGGGATGGTGATTCCGCCAAATAAAGCCGTTATTGGAAAAAATGCTTTTGCGCATGAATCTGGCATTCACCAGGATGGTGTTTTAAAAGAAAAAACAACATATGAGATTATTGAACCGGAATTAGTCGGATTAAGCTCTAACTCCATGGTGCTTGGCAAACATTCGGGCCGCCATGCCTTCCGTACAAAGTTAGAGGAGTTGGGTTTCCATGTATCTAATGAAGAAGTTAATCAGCTTTTCAAAGTTTTCAAAGACCTGGCAGATCGTAAAAAGGAAATGACAGATGATGATATCGCCGCATTAGTTTTAGAAGAGAAAGTAACGAAAGAAGATAGCTATTACGAATTAATCTCTATCCAGGTTCAATATGGCACCCACCAGATTCCAACTGCTACCGTTACATTGTCAGGAATAAACAATGACAGGATTCAAGAGGCTTCTACTGGAGCCGGAAGTATTGAAGCCTTATATAATACGCTCGAGCGTTGCATTCAAAAGTCGGTTAAGCTCCAGGATTACCGCATTCAATCGGTTGGCGGCGGAAGAGATGCGTTGGCACAAGTATATGTAAAGATTATCTATCAGGGAGTAGAAACGAGCGGGCGTGGATTAGCCCAGGATGTTTTGGAAGCGTCAGCTAAAGCCTATTTAAATGCTGTTAACCGTGTGATCTTAACGGAAGAACATCAATCAATGGTCATAACGAATTAATCAATAAGGAGGATTTCGATAATGAAAAAGAACATTGCTGTATTGCCGGGTGACGGAATTGGACCGGAAATTATGATAGGAGCCCTCGAAATCCTCAACGCTATTGGTGAACGATTCGGACATGAATTCACCTATGAATATGGGCATATTGGAGGTTCGGCCATTGATACGGAGGAAACGCCTCTTGCAGACAAAACGATCAAACTTTGCAAACGGAATGATGCCGTGCTGCTTGGCGCTGTCGGAGGTCCAAAATGGGATCATAATCCACCGGAGATGCGTCCAGAACAAGGGTTATTAAAGATTAGGAAAGAGTTAAATTTATACGCAAATATGCGTCCTGTTAGTTATTATGCCAGCATCCAGGATGCTTCACCATTGAAGAAAGAAATCATTGAGGAGACAGATTTTATAATTGTGAGAGAACTGACAGGCGGTTTATATTTTGGGAAACCGAGTGAGCGTAACTATCATGATGGCATGGAATATGCGATTGATACCCTATATTACGAACGAGAAGAAGTAAAAAGGATTATTACACTATCTTTTGAATTGGCAAAGGAACGAAAAGGGAAAGTGACATCTGTTGATAAAGCAAATGTATTAGAATCAAGCCGAATGTGGAGAGAGGTAGCTGAGGAAGTAGCAAGCGGATATCCGGAAGTGGGTCTTGAACATATGCTGGTAGACAATGCGGCGATGCAGCTTATCCGTAATCCAAGGCAGTTTGATATTATTGTGACCGAGAATATGTTTGGGGATATTTTGAGTGATGAGGCAAGTGTATTAACAGGATCGCTTGGAATGCTACCTTCTGCAAGCCTTTCTGAAAATGGTCTGCATCTATATGAACCGATTCATGGCTCTGCCCCAGATATTACAGGTCTTAATCAAGCTAATCCCATTGGCATGATCCTGTCTGCTGCATCGATGCTTCGTCATTCCTTCCAGATGGAAAAGGAGGCAAGTATGGTAGAGCAAGCAGTGAAAAATGTATTGGACTCCGGTAAATATACCATGGATATATCAGGTGACAGTAAAGCATTGTCAACAACGGAAATGGCTAAAGCTATTAAGGAAGAAATTTTGCAGAAGGACGCTATTTTTCACATTATGGGAGCGTACGCGTAATGGAGTAATAAGAAAAGTAATCATTAAAATAAGGAGGGATCTATGTGGGTAAATCGATAGTGGATAAAATCTGGGAAAATCATATAGTTCACAAGGAGGCGGGGAAACCAGATTTATTATACATCGATCTGCATCTTGTGCATGAAGTGACATCTCCCCAAGCCTTCGAGGGTCTTCGCCTTAAAAAAAGAAAGGTACGCAGGCCCGATTTAACCTTCGCAACAATGGATCACAATGTCCCCACGGTTAATCGCTATGTCATTACAGATGAGGTGGCAAAAAGGCAAATGACAGCTCTTGAAAAAAATTGCGAGGAGTTTGCTGTCCCTTTAGCTGGGCTGGACAGTGAAGATCAGGGAATCGTTCATGTCATTGGGCCTGATTTAGGCTTGACGTGGCCGGGGAAAACGATTGTATGTGGCGATAGCCATACATCTACCCATGGCGCATTTGGTGCCTTGGCATTTGGAATTGGTACAAGTGAAGTGGAGCATGTCTTGGCGACACAAACGATTTGGCAAAACAAACCAAAAACAATGAAAATTGAAATAAACGGCAAACTCCATAAAGGTGTCACTGCAAAAGATGTCATACTCTACATCATCTCGCAAAATAGTACTCATTTTGGCAATGGATATATCTTGGAATATGCGGGAGAAGTCGTGCGAAATATGTCGATGGAAGAGCGAATGACCATGTGTAATATGTCAATAGAAGGTGGTGCACGTGCAGGTTTGGTCAGTCCGGATGAAACAACTTTTTCTTATATGAAGGGGCGTAAATATGCACCAAAGCCGGAGGAATTTGCAGTCTATTGTAAGCGTTGGTCAGAGTTAGCCAGTGATGAAGATGCAGCATATGACAAAATAATCTACATAAATGGAGAAGATATTTCTCCGATGGTCAGTTGGGGGACAAATCCAGGAATGTGCAGTCCAGTAACTGGGAATATTCCAGATTCAACTTTAATGGAGCCGACAGCAGCTAGAACTTTACAGCGTGCACTTGAATATATGGGACTAAAAGAAGGGCAAGCAATCACAGATATCCCTGTTCAGCACGTATTCATCGGTTCCTGCACGAATTCCAGAATAGAGGATTTAAGGGAAGCGGCTGAGGTGATTGATGGCAAAACAGTTGTTGCAGGAATTAGAGCAATGGTGGTACCAGGTTCACAGGCCGTTAAGAAAAAAGCTGAGGAAGAAGGGTTGGATACCATTTTCAAAGAGGCGGGATTTGAATGGAGAGAAGCGGGATGCAGCATGTGTTTAAGCATGAACCCAGATGTTGTGCCGGCAGGTGAACATTGTGCTTCCACATCAAACCGGAATTTTGAAGGAAGACAGGGCAGTGGGGCAAGAACGCATTTAGTATCTCCTCGTATGGCTGCAGCCGCGGCGATTTACGGAAAATTTGTCGATGTCCGGGAAACAGCGATGATTCTTGGAAATGGAGGTCATTAGTTTGGAAAAGATGGCAGTATACACAGGTAAACCCGTCATTCTCGATCGTGATCATGTTGATACAGACCAAATAATCCCTAAGCAGTTTCTGAAACGGATTGAGCGTACCGGCTTTGGTAAGTATGTGTTTTTTGATTGGCGATTTAAGGCAGATGGGACAGAGCGAGAGGATTTTGAGCTGAATCAAGCTGAGACGAAAGGGGCAACCTTTTTAGTCGCAGGTGATAATTTCGGATGCGGGTCCTCTCGCGAACACGCACCATGGGCACTTGGAGATTATGGATTTAAAGTAATTATAGCTTCATCATTCGCAGATATTTTTCACCAAAACTGCCTTCAAAATGGAATCTTACCTATTACATTAGAAAAAGAAATTTTGAGTTCTCTTAAGGAATTGATACGACGGGAAACAGTTATGGATTTGACGGTTGATGTGCCTAATCAAGAATTAAGGGCGCAGGAAGAAGTCATAGCCAGATTCGATATACACCCATACTGGAAGAATATGCTGATTAATGGTTGGGATGAAATTTCCTTAACACTGCAATATAGTGAGGAAATTAATCAATATGAAGAAAGGAAACAGGCATAGACCAAGGGTAAAAGGTCTATGCCTGCTTTCTGTATTTTTCAAATGGATGATGGAAAGCTGTTATATGGGAATGTTTTGTTTTTCATGTAAATGCATGCTAAACTAACGACAATCAATTCAAAAATCAAGGCGGTTTGTTATGAAGAACACAAAGATTCAAGCAAAGAATGAAAAGGTGATTCCTTTCCCCAACCTGGCACAATTACTCCTGAAAAAAGGGATGCAAGCCATGGAGGAAAAAAAGTTTAAACATGCCCGTGAATTTTTTGGACAGGCTTATGATTTAGAACCGGACGATGAAGATATCAACATTGGTTTAGCGCTGTCACTTGTACAGCTGGGTAATTATCAAGATGCAAAAGCCATTGTGAAAAAGATGATGGGAAATGGAATTGGCGAATATTTTCATGTCATCAATATCTATTTAATGATACTCCTCCAGTTGAATGAACACCGCGAGATTATTTCCGTTGTGGAAGCATTGCTCGAGGAAGATCAAGTACCTGTGGGTAAGGTAGAATCGTTAGAGCATCTGTTGGCCATGAGTAAACGGATTGTAGAGCAGAGCGGTGTGCAAGAACAAGGGTATAAAGAACCTGATGATGAAACAACTCTAATCCAAGAAGAGGAACTGACCAATATCCTTGAAAATGGAACAGAAGAAGAGCAATTTTTTATGCTGTCTTCACTTTCAGGCCAAAACATTAGACCATGGGTAGGATTGCTTTGCCAATTTCTAATAGAGGAAAAACATCCATTTTTAAAAACCTTTGCTTTAACATTATTAATAGAGCAGGAAGTTGATAGGGTCGTTGAGGTGGATAAATTCGGGCAAACCCTAACAGTGAACGTTATGGATTTACCAAGTATAGAACAAACGCTTTTTTTGTCGGAAATACATAAGGAACTAAGCGAAAGATTGGAAAATAATAATCCAATTATGTTTGAGCAAGCGGTAGAAATGGTCAAAAGGCATAATATTTTGCTTTACCCAATGAACATAACCAATCTGAGGGATTGGTCAGAGGCCTATTTTCGAATAGTCTCAGAGGCTTATGGCATACAAATGAAGGAACCCAATTCGAGTGTAAATACAATAATAGAAGAAATACGGAATTTAGAGAGGATGACTTTCCCTGTTATTTGAGGGTCCAAGTCTTGAAACGTAGGAAACCTATGTTATAATATAGTGGTTGCAATATGCATAGGTACAGTAAGGCTGTACTACCTAAAATCAATAAATCTGGTTGCACATAATATCGTGTTAAGAGAAAACGATTATTAGGAATATATATAGTGGAGGGAAAACCATGTCTGCAAAATGGGAAAAGCTTGAAGGTAACAGCGGAGTATTAACTGTTGAAGTACCGGTTGAAAAAGTGAACGAAGGCTTAGATTCAGCATTCAAAAAAGTGGTTAAACAAGTACAAGTGCCAGGATTCCGTAAAGGAAAAATGCCTCGTGCATTATTTGAAAAGAAATTCGGTGTTGAATCTCTTTATCAAGATGCATTAGATTTTATTCTTCCAGAAGCATACGCTAATGCGATCGAAGAAACTAAAATCGAGCCAGTTGACCGTCCAGAAATCGATATCGAGAAAATGGAAAAAGGCGAAGCACTTATTTTTAAAGCAACTGTTACAGTTAAACCAGAAGTTAAACTCGGTGAATATAAAGGTATTGAAGTGACAAAAATCGATACTGAAGTAACTGATGAAGATATTGACCAAGAGATCAAAACTTTACAAGAACGCAACGCTGAACTTGTAATTAAAGAAGAAGGACAAGCTGAGACAGGTGATACTGTTGTTTTAGACTTTGAAGGATTCGTTGATGGCGAAGCATTCGAAGGCGGACAAGCAGATAATTACTCTTTAGAACTTGGTTCTAACTCTTTCATCCCAGGTTTTGAAGAACAATTGGTTGGTCTTGAAGTCGGCGGAGAAAAAGAAGTTGAAGTTAATTTCCCTGAAGAATACCATGCTGCAGAATTAGCAGGCAAACCAGCAGTATTCAAAGTGAAAATTCATGAAATCAAAACAAAACAACTTCCTGAATTAGATGACGAATTTGCTAAAGATGTGGATGAAGAAGTTGAAACATTAGAAGCTCTTAAAGAAAAAATCAAAACTCGTCTAGTTGAATCTAAAAAACATCAAGCAGAGCATCATGTAAAAGACACTGTTATCGAAAAAGCTGCAGAAAATGCAGAAATCGAAATTCCAGCTGCCATGGTTGAAACTGAAACGGATCGTATGATTCAAGAGTTTGAACAACGCCTTCAAGCTCAAGGTATGACTCTTGATATGTACTTCCAATTCTCTGGCCAAGATAAAGATGCTCTTAAAGAGCAAATGAAAGAGGAAGCTGAAAAGCGTGTACGCATCAACTTAACTCTTGAAGCAATTGGCAAAGCAGAAAATGTCGAAGTTACTGAAGAAGAAATTAATACAGAAGTACAAGCAATGTCTGAGCAATACGGTTTAACTGCTGAACAGATTATTCAAGCACTTGGCGGTACTGAAAGTGTTAAAGGTGATCTTTTAGTAAGAAAAGCAATCGATGTATTAGTTGAAAACAGCAAAACTGTAGAAGCATAATTAACATAATGATTAACTTAACAAGGTGCGATTTTATCGTACCTTGTTTTATACATACTATACTTACATAATAAAAAGGCCGCATTTCCAGAAGATTCGACTTTTCGAATCGAAATATTTTAGCACATACATAATTGCTTTTTTTATGAATTCAGTGTAGATTAACTAAATAAATAGGGGTTAAAACTCTTCCATTTTTGATTTTTAGGGTTGAAAGAAGTCAAGAATGGATATTATGTACATATACATAAGTGACATTTAGTCTGGAAAATGAGTACGGCCTTTTTCTTACCTTAAGTGGGGCAATGTGTGTTACAATTCTTACATACCCTTCATTTGTTAATCTGACCGTAGAGAATTGCAGATTTCATGATAGAGTCCATAATACCAAGGGGTGAAACTATGTTTAAATTTAATGATGAGAAAGGGCAATTAAAGTGTTCTTTCTGTGGAAAAACTCAAGAACAAGTCCGAAAACTCGTAGCGGGTCCAGGTGTTTATATATGTGATGAGTGCATAGAGCTATGCACTGAAATTGTGGAAGAAGAATTAGGTACTGAAGAAGAAGTTGAGTTAAAAGATATACCAAAACCAATGGAAATCTTAGAGATCCTAGATGAATATGTAATTGGACAAAAAGACGCTAAGAAATCTTTGGCTGTGGCTGTTTACAATCACTATAAACGTGTGAATTCCAATAGCAAAATTGAAGATGTAGAATTATCTAAATCCAATATTTGTCTAATTGGACCTACAGGAAGCGGGAAAACGCTTCTTGCTCAAACTTTAGCAAGATTGTTAAATGTACCATTTGCTATAGCTGATGCTACTTCATTGACTGAAGCTGGTTATGTGGGAGAAGATGTGGAAAATATCTTGCTCAAACTAATTCAAGCTGCGGATTATGATGTAGAGAAAGCTGAAAAAGGCATTATTTATATTGATGAAATTGATAAAATTGCACGTAAATCTGAAAATCCTTCCATTACAAGAGATGTTTCAGGTGAAGGTGTACAACAGGCATTGTTGAAAATTCTTGAAGGTACGGTTGCAAGTGTACCGCCACAAGGTGGAAGAAAGCATCCACATCAAGAGTTTATCCAAATTGATACAACGAATATTCTATTTATTTGCGGTGGCGCATTTGATGGAATTGAACCTATCATTAAACGCCGTCTCGGCCAAAAAGTTATCGGTTTTGGATCAGGTACAGCTAAGGAAGAAGTGACTGATAAGAACTTGTTAGTCAAAGTTCTTCCTGAAGACATGCTTCGCTTTGGATTGATTCCAGAATTTATCGGACGTTTGCCGGTTATTGCAACGCTTGAACAATTAGATGAGGATGCTTTAATTCAAATCCTTACTAAACCTAAAAATGCACTTGTGAAGCAATATCAAAAAATGCTCCAATTAGATGACGTGGAACTTGATTTTGAGGATGACGCATTGTTGGAAATCTCCAAAAAAGCAATTGAGCGTAAAACAGGTGCACGTGGTTTGCGTTCCATTATTGAGGGAATCATGTTGGATGTTATGTTTGAACTTCCATCACGTGATGATATTAAAAAATGTATCATTACAGCTGATGTAATCACAGAAGGCAAATCCCCTAAAATTATTCTTGCAGATGGAACAACTGAAACGGTAGAGAAGAAAACATCTGCTTGATAAAAAATAACATATAAAAAGTGGCTGATCACATTGTGATCAGCCACTTTTTTATTTAATGAAGAAAATTTAAGTTTGGGAATTAGAATATGCTAAACAATCGGTAAATCCAGTCTATTCTGCTAGATATCCAGCCAAAAAATGCATTAATCCAGCCAAACTTCCGGTAAATCCAGCCAACTTTTCTCAAAATCCGGCCAAACTCCTAAGAAAGAGTCGTCTAAGTTTTATATGGAGTTCAGCTTCAGGGCCTAGGAGCTCAGGACATAAGCATAGCCTCTACGGAGGGCAACAGGATGTTGGTCACAAAGACGTTGCCACACGATGTGGCGTTCTTAGCCTTTGATCCTTTAGTACTCTTCCTCCGAGCCTCTGTCTTATGCTCCTCGCGGGCCTACAGGATGTAGGTCATGAAGACGTTGCCACACGATGTGGCGAAATTAGTCTTCGTTCCTTGACGTACCCCTTCAGCTTTTTAGTCAATCCAGCTTTGACTCCTAGCTCCTCGAGACATAAGTGTAGCCGCTACGGGAGGAAAAAGCGCCTCCCTGCGCGCCTCCTCTTATGCTTGTCGGAGCTGACCAGTCGTCTCAGCTTTTTATGTAATCCAGCTTCAACGGCTAGAAGCTCAGGACATAAGCATGATCTCTGCAGGAGGGAAGAACGCCTCCTTCCGAGCCCCTGTCTTATGCTCCTCGCGGGCCTGTAGGTCATGAAGATGTTGCCACACGACGTGGCGAAATTAGTCTTCGTTCCTTAGTCAGCCGTTTCAGCTTTTTTAGTCAATCCAGCTTCGACTCCTAGCTCCTCGAGACATAAGTGTAGCCGCTACGGGAGGAAAAAGCGCCTCCCTGCGCGCCTCCTCTTATGCTTGTCGGAGCTGACCAGTCGTCTCAGCTTTTTTATGTTTATTCCTTCCTTTCTAGGGAGATACTAGCTTGTATCTCAACGAAGTGATTTCAGGAGGGTTCTTATATGAGTTGGACGGGTGTGGTTATCGTTATCCAGTTGTTTTTTGGGATAGTGATTGGATTGTATTTTTTAAATTTGTTGAAGGGTCAAAGGGTACAGAAGGTATCAATTGATAGGGAAGCGAAGAAGGAGATGGATCAGCTTCATCGGATGAAGTCTATCTCATTGACTGAACCGCTTTCTGAAAAAGTAAGACCGGCACGGTTTGAAGATATTATTGGACAAGAGAATGGGATTAAAGCACTAAAAGCAGCACTATGTGGTCCTAACCCACAGCATGTATTAATTTATGGACCGCCTGGAATTGGAAAAACGGCTGCTGCGAGACTGGTATTGGAAGAAGCCAAAACAAACCTGAAATCCCCATTTAGGCAAACTGCAACGTTTGTTGAATTGGATGCTACAACAGCAAGGTTCGATGAAAGAGGAATTGCTGACCCACTTATCGGTTCTGTTCATGATCCCATTTATCAAGGCGCTGGAGCGATGGGACAGGCGGGTATTCCCCAGCCTAAACAGGGGGCAGTCTCGAATGCACATGGCGGTATTTTATTTATTGATGAAATCGGAGAATTGCACAATATACAAATGAATAAATTATTGAAAGTATTGGAAGATCGAAAAGTTCATTTTGAAAGTGCATATTATAATGAAGAGAATCCGAATATCCCTAAACATATACATGAAATTTTTCAAAATGGGTTACCTGCTGATTTTCGGCTTGTCGGTGCTACAACGAGAACGCCTTCTGAAATTCCGCCCGCGATTCGCTCCAGATGCTTGGAGATTTTCTTTCGTGAATTAAATCAAGAGGAATTGAAGCAGGTTGCCAGGAACGCTGCCACACGTGTTTCTTTAGATATCAGTATGGGGGGGCTTAATACTATAGGAAATTTTGCCGGCAATGGACGAGAAGCTGTGAATATGGTTCAGAGTGCTGCTGGTTTAGCGATAACAGAGAATAGAAATTATATTAAAGATGAAGACATTGAGTGGATTGTTCAATCAAGCCAAATGTCTCCAAGATATCAAAGATTTATTGCGAATGAATCTGCTATTGGTGTTGTTAATGGTCTTGCTGTAACTGGACCAAGCACAGGGGTACTACTTGAAATTGAAGTGACGGTTATTGATGCGGAAGAAAAAGGATCTGTTAATATTACAGGTATTGTAGAAGAAGAAAGTATTAATAGTGCTGGTAAATCGATCAGAAGAAAAAGTATGGCGAAGGGTTCCATTGAAAATGTCGTGACAGTCCTACGAACAATTGGCGTCCCAGCTGATAAATATGATATCCATGTTAATTTTCCAGGTGGGATACCGATTGATGGTCCCTCGGCAGGTGTCGCAATGGCCGTTGGGATTTACTCGGCTATTTATCAAATACCGGTAAAGAATAATGTGGCGATGACAGGAGAACTTAGTATTCACGGGAAGGTTAAACCAGTGGGCGGTGTGTTTACGAAAGTGACGGCAGCTAAATTAGCAGGGGCTGATGTGGTTCTAATACCTGAAGAAAATAAACAAGCTCTTCTAGACCAAATTGAAAACATTGAAATTAAACCAGTTAAGCACCTAAAGGAAGTATTTCAACAAGTATTTGATCGTACAACTGCCATTGATACTATTATCGAAAATAGGCCACGATCCGAAAGGGAAAGTGGCTAAGGAAGCAATATTAAAAGGCTTGCATAGAGCGAGCCTTTTTTTCGTCTACATTGCATATTTTCAGGAAAAGAATGTTATCTTAAAATTAATATAAAAGATGTTACGTACACTTGGGAATAGGGAAGAAAAGTAACAAGGTTTCGTTTGTCGTCCCAAATAGACACAAACAAGTAAATACGATAAAATTGGTAAAAGACTATGATCAATACATATATTAGCATGTCTTGGAGGTGCAGCAAATGGCAAACATTATGGACAAAAACGTTCCCCTCCTACCGCTTCGAGGATTGCTTGTTTTCCCAACGATGGTTCTCCATCTGGATGTTGGAAGGGAAAAATCTGTTCAGGCGCTAGAGAAAGCGATGGTAGATGACCATTTGATATTTTTAACAACCCAAAAGGAAGCATCTACAGATGAACCTAGTGAAGATGATTTGTATGAAATGGGTACACTCACCAAAGTAAAACAAATGCTTAAACTCCCGAATGGAACAATTCGTGTTTTGGTAGAAGGTTTATCAAGAGCAAAAATGGTTTCCTATGAGGATGATAGTGATTTCCTCACTGCGAAGCTGGAAATGATAGAGGATACAATAGATAAAGATCCAGAAACAGAAGCTTTAATGAGAACTTTATTAAATTACTTTGAACAGTACATAAAAATCTCAAAAAAGGTTACAACCGAAACATATAATTCAACTGAAGATATAGAAGAGCCGGGCAGACTGGCTGATATCGTAACTTCCCACTTGCCGATTAAATTAAAAGACAAGCAAGAAATACTCGAGACGATTGATGTAAAAGAAAGATTAAACAAAGTGATTAGTTTAATCAATAATGAAAAAGAAGTTTTGAATCTCGAGAAGAAGATTGGTCTTCGGGTTAAAAAGTCAATGGAACGCACCCAAAAGGAATATTATCTACGTGAACAAATGAAAGCAATTCAGAAAGAACTGGGTGATAAAGAAGGAAAGGCTGCTGAAATTGCCGAATTGGCTAAGAAGATTAAGGAATCAGGCATGCCTGCCCATGTCATGGAGACGGCTCTTAAGGAACTGGATCGTTATGAAAAAATTCCGGCGACCTCTGCTGAGAGTGCAGTAATCCGTAATTATATTGAATGGCTGGTTGTAATTCCATGGTCTAATAAAACAAAAGATGACCTGAATATCAAAAAAGCTGAAAACATTCTGGATAAAGATCATTATGGTCTTGAAAAGGTTAAAGAGCGTGTGCTTGAATATTTAGCTGTTCAGAAGCTGACTAATTCATTAAAAGGACCAATTCTATGCTTGGCAGGACCGCCTGGGGTAGGTAAAACAAGTTTGGCAAAATCCATTGCCAAATCTCTGAATCGAAATTTTGTCCGTGTTTCACTTGGAGGAGTCCGGGATGAATCAGAAATCCGCGGACATCGCCGTACATATGTAGGTGCTATGCCTGGACGTATTATTCAAGGGATGAAAAAAGCGGGAACCATTAATCCAGTTTTCTTATTGGATGAGATTGATAAGATGTCCAATGATTTTCGTGGAGATCCTTCTTCAGCTATGCTGGAAGTACTTGACCCTGAGCAAAATCATACGTTCAGCGATCACTATATTGAGGAAACCTATGATTTATCCAATGTGATGTTTATTGCAACAGCCAATGATTTATCAACGATTCCAGCACCTTTGCGTGATCGTATGGAGATTATTAATCTTTCCGGTTATACCGAAATTGAAAAACTCCATATTGCTAAAGATCATCTGTTGATTAAACAAATTAAAGCCCATGGGTTAACAAAAAGCCAGCTCCAAATGAAAGAGGAAGCACTCATCAAAATCATTAGGCAATATACGAGAGAAGCTGGAGTTCGTACGTTGGAAAGACAACTGGCAGCTGTTTGCCGTAAAGTAGCTAAGATTATTGTATCAGGTGAAAAAAAGAAAGTAATTGTCAATGAAAAAGTTGTAATTGAATTCCTTGGGAAGCCATATTTCCGATATGGAGAAGCAGAGCGTGAAGACCAGGTTGGAGTAGCAACTGGACTTGCCTATACGACATTTGGTGGAGATACACTTCAAATTGAAGTTTCTTTATCTCCAGGTAAGGGCAAACTTGAGTTAACGGGCAAGCTTGGCGATGTCATGAAGGAATCAGCACAGGCGGCATTTAGCTATGTACGCTCTAAGGCTGAAGAATTTGGCATTGACAAGGATTTCTATGAGAAATATGATATTCATATTCATGTTCCTGAAGGAGCTGTCCCAAAAGATGGTCCATCTGCAGGTATTACAATAGCTACTGCCTTGATTTCAGCGCTTACGGGTAAAGCAATTCGTAAGGAAGTAGGGATGACTGGTGAAATAACATTGCGTGGCCGCGTATTGCCGATTGGTGGATTAAAGGAAAAATCATTGAGTGCTCATCGGGCAGGATTGAAGAAAATCATTTGTCCGATTGATAATGAGAGAGATATTGATGATATTCCGGAAAGTGTTCGTGAAGAATTAGAATTCGTATTTGTATCACAACTTGATGAAGTGCTGCAACATGCATTGGTAGGTGGAGAAAGTTGAAAATTACTCAAGCAGAGATTGTGATGAGTGCTGTTAAACCGGAGCAATATCCAAAGGATGGATTTCCGGAATTTGCACTTGCTGGGCGTTCAAATGTAGGAAAATCTTCTTTTATAAATAAAATGCTCAATCGGAAAGGGTTGGCTCGTACATCATCTAAACCAGGTAAAACACAAACATTGAACTTTTATAAGCTTAATGAACAATTATTTTTCGTCGATGTTCCGGGTTATGGATATGCGAAAGTACCTAAATCTGAACGTGAAGCCTGGGGAAGGATGATAGAAACATATATCACGTCACGGGAGACTTTACGTGCGATGCTTTTAATCATTGATCTGCGTCATAAACCATCTGTGGATGATGTGATGATGTATGATTTTCTTAAACATTATGAGATTCCTTGTATCATTATCGCAACAAAAGCGGATAAAATTCCAAAAGGTAAATGGCAAAAGCATCTGAAAGTCGTGAAAGAAACACTCAATATGGTTAAAGAAGATGAAGTGATTTTGTTCTCTTCAGAAACGGGCCTTGGAAAAGATACAGCCTGGAATGCGATACAGGCGCGAATATAAAAATGATGCGAAAAGAGAGCTGCATGTTAGTTATGCAGCTCTTTTAATATGTATAGACAGCTTAATTCATTCTTATATCTAAAGAATTTATAAAAAAGAAAGTGATGAGTGATCTGAGGATGAGAGAGCGAACAAATGAAGTAGAATTCTAAAAATCAGGAATTTTTTAAGGATGGATTGTATGTGAAAATCTGACATACAACTACTATGTAGATTGTTTGGATTTAATTCTCCATATGAGGGAAGCGATTAAAATGAGTAGACCGGCGGTTATACCTATTTGGTCCACCAAAAGCTCACCTGTTTTAAAATAACGGATAGTAAACATTCCTCCGAAAATAAGAAGTATGCTGATGGCAAATTGAATGAAAAATGTGTTTGTCTTCAACCTCTAACACCTCCTCTTAAAATAAAGCATAATATAATCCAAATGTAGTTAATTGTAACTGGCATTTGTTAATAGACTGGAGATTTCTATAAAAAGAAAGGCAGGTAGCTTAGTGCAGCAACCCTGACCACTATGGTTAGGGCTGCCGTGCTGTCTGCTTTTATTTTTTCTTCTTTTTAAATAGTACGAATCCGCCAAGGAGCATCAGGAAAACGGGCCAATAATGATTAAAGAAATCTATATAGCGGACCAGACCGAGTGTGGTCAGTATTTTCTCGTGAAAAATAAAGATGATGGCAATAGCAAGAAATAAGATGCCAGAACTCTTTCCAATCCCTTTCTTTAAAGAAATCAATAAAAACCCAAAACTAATCAATAAAAACAGGACGGTATGCTCAGCTGGCCAGTATTCCAGCCGTACTGTTATGTACTGGTGTAAGCCAAATCCAGTGAATAAGATCCCCGGTAATATAAAGTCAGATTGACTGCCAAACTTGCTTTCGGCAAGAAAAGCAATACCGATAATAATGCAAAGAGATCCCCATGAATAATAAGGTGATAAAAGAGAATAGTTAATGGACTTTAAAAAATAGAAAAGACCAAAGCCAATTAAAATAATACTTGAAAAATAACGATATTCTTTCATTTGTAATCTCCCGGTTTATTATTATTGATAATTATTCTAATCTTTGATAATGTACAATTAGTGATTTAATTTACACATACTACTGCATGAGAAACTATTTGGTAATTAATATTTAATTTATTATACATTGATTATATCAGGTTTTTTTATTTCTTAAAATTTCTCAATTAAATGAATAATTGATAAAGAGTTACGAAAATGTTCACATTTTATGGAAAAGATTACATGTGTGCCAATGATATACTTGCAAAAGAATATGCTCAGATGGGGGTGTGGCAGGGGAAATGCATATAATTGTTGTTGGTCTTAATTATAAAACCGCTCCTGTTGAAATCCGTGAGAAAGTCAGCTTTGAACTAGAACAGTTGCCGGAAGCAATGAAAGTATTAAGTAACAAAAAAAGCATTTTAGAGAATATCATTATTTCTACATGTAATCGGACGGAAGTATATGCGGTAGTAGATCAACTGCATACCGGCAGATATTATATGAAAGAATTTTTAGCAGAGTGGTTCTCAATCGATCAAAATGAACTATCTTCCTATTTATATATTTACGAACAGGATGGGGCAGTTAACCATCTATTTCAGGTCGCTTGTGGATTGAATTCAATGGTAATGGGAGAAACTCAAATTCTTGGACAGGTGAAGAAAAGCTACCAGCAGGCACAGGAAGAAAATACTATTGGTGTATTGTTTAACAACCTGTTTAAACGAGTAATTACTCTTGCCAAAAAAGCTCATTCTGAAACGGAAATAAATAAAAATGCGGTATCAATCAGCTATGCGGCGGTTGAGCTCGGCAAAAAAATATTTGGTTCGCTTCAGGATAAGAAGATTTTGATTGTCGGTGCAGGGAAAATGGGTCAGCTTGCTATTGAAAACTTATATGGCAGTGGTGCCAATCAAGTGACGGTAATTAACAGAACTTTAGAAAAAGCTGAAAAATTAGCATCAAGATTCTCAGGTCAGGCAAAAATGCTTGAGGAACTGCAATGTTCCCTGCTTGATGCAGATATTGTAATCAGTTCGACTGGATCTAAGGAATATGTGATTACAAAAGAAATGATGGAAAATATCAATATTTTGAGAAAAGGGCGACCAATTTTCATGGTTGATATTGCTGTTCCGCGTGATTTAGATCCTAAATTGATGGAACTTGACAGCGTCTTTCTTTATGATATAGATGATTTAGAGGGTATTGTTCAGGCAAACCTGGCAGAAAGAAAAGAAGCAGCTGAACAAATTATGATTATGATTGAAAGTGAGCTTGTTGAATTCAATCAATGGATTAAAATGCTTGGTGTTGTGCCTGTTATTTCTGCATTACGCGAGAAAGCATTGGATATTCAGTCCGAAACAATGGAAAGCATGCAACGTAAATTACCTGGCCTAAGTGAAAGAGAATGGAAGGTCATTAATAAACATACGAAGAGTATAATCAATCAGATGCTTAAAGACCCAATTCATTATGCAAAAGATATTGCAGATATGGGCAATCCGGAGGCTGCCTTACAGGCATTTGTTTCAATTTTTAAAATAGAAGAGCATGTACAAGAGCAGGAAGAGAAGGCGATAGTGCCATTCCAATCTAAAGAATCATTGCAGCAAAATAGACCTGTCTTAAAAATGGTGTCACATCCATAATAAGCAAGGATGGGATATATGATTGATATCAATTTAAATAGATTGCAAGAAATTACAATTATATTATATGGACTTAGTGTCTTATTCTATTTCATAGATTTTTTACAAAATAATCGGAAGGCTCATAAGGCAGCCTTCTGGTTTCTTTCGATTGTTTGGTTCATGCAAACAATTTTTTTATTTCTATATATGTTTGAAGTAGGAAGATTCCCGGTTCTGACCCTATTTGAAGGTTTATATTTTTACGTGTGGATATTGATTACCTTCTCACTTATCCTAAACCGGATATTGCGGACAGATTTTTTTATGTTTTTTACAAACGTGATAGGGTTTGGGCTAATGGTTATTCATATATTCTCAACATTAGAGGCCTATTCTACAGCAGAAGCGCAAACAAAGTTGTTATCTGAGCTATCCATGATTCATATTACAGTTGCCATTTTATCTTACGCGGCGTTTGCTCTTTCCTTTGTCTTTTCTATTTTATATTTAATACAGTATGATTTGTTAAAGCGAAAGAAATGGGGGAAAAGGCTGAACAGGCTGGGAGATCTGGCTAAACTGGAACAGCTGTCTTATATATTGGTAGCAATCGGTGTTCCAATGTTATTATTATCATTAATACTGGGTCTTGAATGGGCCTATATAATAGTTTCGGATATTAATTGGTATGATAGTAAAATTCTTGGCTCATTTGCCTGCCTAATCATATATGGAATCTATTTATATCTTAAAGTTAACAATCGGATTTATGGGAAATCACTCGCTTATTGGAATATTGGTTCATTCTTGTTCGTGCTAGTGAATTTCTTCTTTTTCGGCAGTATATCCGCATTTCATGTCTATTGATGGAGGGTAAATCATGAGAAAAATTATTATTGGTTCACGTAGAAGCAAATTGGCATTGACACAATCTAATTGGGTCATTGATCAGCTGAAAAATCTTGGATTACCGTTTGAATTCGAATTGAAAGAAATCGTGACAAAGGGTGACAAAATATTAGACGTGACTCTCTCAAAAGTGGGAGGAAAAGGTCTTTTTGTAAAAGAAATTGAACAAGCCATGCTTGATGGTGAAATTGATATGGCTATCCATAGCATGAAAGATATGCCTGCAGAGCTTCCGGAAGGGCTAACGATTGGTTGTATTCCTGTGCGTGAGGATCATCGTGATGTACTCATTTCGAAAAATAATCTTACGCTCGCTGAATTGCCTGAAGGTGCGATTGTTGGGACAAGCAGCTTAAGAAGAAGTGCTCAATTATTGGCTAAACGCCCGGACTTAACCATTAAATGGATTAGAGGAAATGTAGATACACGTATACAAAAATTAAAGGACGAAGATTATGATGCTATCGTCCTCGCGGCAGCTGGCCTTTCAAGATTAGGCTGGAAGAAAGATATCGTCAGTGATTTTCTGGATGAAGATACGTGTATTCCAGCAGTGGGTCAAGGTGCACTGGCAATCGAATGCAGAGCGGATGATCATGAATTATTGAAGGAACTAGCTAAATTGACTTGTCAGGATACAAAAGAAGCTGTCACAGCAGAACGAGTCTTCCTGAATAAAATGGAGGGTGGCTGTCAGGTTCCCATTGCAGGGTTTGCATTTAAAGATGAAACAGGAACTTTACATTTCCAGGCCCTTGTTGGATCGCCTGACGGGAATACCATTTATCGAGAAAAAGTTTCCGGTAGTGACGCTGAGTCTTTAGGCGCGACCGCTGCCAATCGTTTGATTGAGCAAGGAGCGAAGGCATTAATCGAAAAGGTTAAAGAGGAGATGGAAAGCTAAATGGAGCATTCCATGTTTCTTCGGAATAAGTGCGTACTAGTTACGAGAGAAGAATCGCAGGCCGAACAATTGTGTACCATGATTGCTGAGCATGGAGGGGTACCAATTAAGGTACCTCTTATTTCATTTCAAAAGCCTGAAGCAAATCTGCTTAAGATAGCTAAGGAAAAGTTGAATAGGATCACATCCTTTGATTGGCTCGTTTTTACAAGCAAGCCGGGTGTCGATCTATTTTGTGATATGATGAACGAAATGGGACATGATCAAGTAATTCCTAAAATAGCGGCGATTGGGAAGAAAACGAGTGCAGCACTGCAGATGCACGGTTTGCAACCATCTTTTATTCCACCAAAGTACGTGGCTGAATCTTTTTTACCGTCATTTATGGAAGTCGTGGACAAGAGGGAATCCGTCCTTATTATAAAGGGTGACTTGTCGAGAGATTATTTATTTAATGGACTGACAGCTGCGGGTATACACACAGAAGAGTCCATTGTTTATTCTAACCGTCTGCCCACTGCAAGTGAACAAGCTTTAGTAGATTCACTTACGAATAAAAAGATTGATATTCTTTTATTTACCAGTCCTTCGACTGTAAATAATTTTATGAAAATAGTGAAAAAACATAATTTGTTTGCCTGCTTGACAGATAAAGTGACAGTTGCCATCGGTCCGGTTACAAGGAAAAGAGCTGAAGAGCTTGGTATTGCTGTTACACTATGCCCCAAGCAATATACCGTGGAAGATATGATGAAAGAATTAGCACAGTATTATTCGTAATGGAGGAGGGTCCTAAAATGGCCAATATTGAATTTGATCGACACAGAAGATTAAGAAGAAATGCATCTATGAGAGCGCTTGTACGTGAAACTCATTTACATGTAGAAGATTTTATTTATCCGATTTTTATTACAGAAGGAACAAATGAAAAGAACCCGATTGCTTCTATGCCGGGAATCTTTCAATTTTCTATGGATCGTTTAAAAGAGGAAATGGATGAAGTGGCTTCACTTGGCATCAAATCTGTCATTCTCTTTGGAGTGCCCGATGAAGATCATAAGGATGAATGCGGTACAGGTGCTTTTCACACTCATGGTATTGTCCAAAAAGGTATTCGCTTTGTTAAAGAACACTATCCTGAAATCCTGGTTGTTGCTGATACTTGCTTATGTGAATATACAAGTCATGGGCACTGTGGAATGGTTGAAAACGGAGAAGTACTGAATGATGAAAGTCTCGAACTTCTTGTAAAAACAGCTGTCAGCCAGGCTGAAGCAGGAGCAGATATTATTGCCCCTTCCAATATGATGGATGGATTCGTAGCGGCCATTCGCCAGGGGCTTGATGAATCAGGTTATCCGCATATTCCGATCATGTCCTATGCTGTTAAATATTCATCCGCTTTTTATGGTCCTTTCCGTGATGCTGCCAATAGTGCACCGCAATTTGGGGACAGAAAATCCTATCAAATGGATTATGCCAATCGCCTTGAAGCGTTGCGCGAAGCTGAATCTGATGCAATGGAAGGAGCAGATTTCCTAATTGTGAAACCGGCTCTGGCATTCCTTGATATCATTCGTGATGTGAAGAATACAGTTAACCTACCTCTTGTAGCTTATAATGTAAGTGGTGAATATTCCATGGTTAAGGCCGCAGGTGCAAATGGCTGGATCGATGAAAAAGCGATCGTGATGGAAATGCTGGTAGGCATGAAGCGTGCCGGTGTAGATTTAATTATTACCTACTTTGCAAAAGATGCAGCTAAATGGTTGAAAGAAAATTAATTCCATCTATAAAGGAGATTGCAATATATGCGTTCATATGAAAATTCTAAGAAAGCATTCCAAGAATCTTTAAATTTATTACCAGGCGGTGTAAACAGTCCGGTTCGTGCATTTAAATCAGTGAATATGGATCCGATTTTTATGGAAAAGGGGAAAGGGTCTAAAATCTATGATATCGATGGCAATGAATATATAGACTATGTTCTTTCTTGGGGACCGTTAATTCTTGGCCATGCAAACGATCGGGTTGTGGAGGCGATAAAAAAGGTTGCTGAAACTGGAACAAGCTTTGGTGCTCCAACCCTTATGGAGAATAAATTAGCACAACTTGTTATTGATCGTGTGCCTTCCATTGAAATGATACGAATGGTATCATCCGGAACAGAAGCAACTATGAGTGCACTTCGGTTGGCAAGAGGGTATACAGGGCGCGATAAAATCCTTAAGTTTGAAGGGTGTTATCATGGGCATGGAGATTCATTGCTTATCAAAGCAGGTTCTGGTGTTGCTACATTAGGTTTGCCGGACAGCCCGGGAGTCCCGGAAGGTATTGCGCGGAATACGATTACGGTTCCTTACAATGATCTTAAGAGTGTAGAACTTGCTTTCGAACAATTTGGTGAAGATATCGCAGCCGTTATTGTTGAGCCAGTTGCAGGCAATATGGGAGTGGTACCTCCACTGCCAGGTTTCTTGCAGGGATTAAGGGATATTACGGAGGCTCATGGTTCTTTATTAGTTTTTGATGAAGTTATGACTGGTTTCCGTGTTGATTATCAGTGTGCGCAAGGTCATTTTGATATAACTCCAGATTTAACTTGTCTTGGAAAAGTAATTGGTGGTGGACTTCCGGTAGGGGCATTTGGCGGTAAAAAAGAAATTATGAGTCAAATTGCACCAAGTGGGTCTATCTACCAAGCTGGAACATTATCAGGTAACCCAATTGCGATGACAGCAGGCTATGAAACATTAATACAGCTAACTGAGGATACGTATAAAGAGTTTATTAAAAAAGCAGACATCTTAGAGGCAGGTTTTAAAGAAGCAGCTGAAACGTATCATGTACCATTGACCTGTAACCGTGCAGGCTCCATGATTGGCTTCTTTTTCACGGATGGGCAGGTCACAGATTATGAGTCTGCGAAACAATCAGATCTACAATTTTTTGCGGATTATTATAAAGAAATGGCGGAAAATGGCGTCTTCTTGCCGCCTTCTCAATTTGAAGGAATCTTTCTCTCAGTTGAACACAGCGATGAAGACATTCAGAAAACCATACAGGCTGCTCAAAAAGCCTTTAAAGCCATTAAACGATAAAGTGATACTTTGCTCGATGGGATTTTTTTATAGCTGCCAGGCATTAGTTGAATCATCCCGAGTTTTTACTGGAGCTAATCTCCTAATAAGCGTTACAAATAAAATGGTTAGTGAAATCCCTCAGAGTGAAAACTCTGGGGGTTTATTTTTACAGGCATATGCTTAGGATGGAACATATTTTCAGGAACTTTAGCATAGGTTGATAATGGCATTTAGATGAAAAGGGCTGGAAGGAGGAAAACGTGTGTCTGAGGAAAATGCATCGTTATTGCGGCTTTCATTAGAAGAGAATGTGTGGTTTCAAAGAGGACAGGAAGTTGAAGAACTCTATTCCATATCACTTGAACCAAATGTTTCAGCTCATCAGGCAGAACAGTATATCATTCTTAAGGGTACTCTGGATTTAATGGGGGAGTATAAACCGGTTGGAACAAAAGAACAAAAAGATGGAGCGGATGATCCGTTTCGGCGTTATGTTTCTGTTATTGAACAAGGGGAGCACGAATTATTTGAATTCCATCAGCAATTTCCAGTAGATATTACGATTCCTGCAGAAAGAGTCCGGGATATGGATGATCTTAATGTGGGTGTTCATACATTTGATTATAGGTTGCCGGAAAAGGGATATCTGCAGATTGCAGCAGATTTGTGGATTGGTGGCGTTTATGAGGATCTTCCTGATGATCAGCAGCGAGCGGCAGAGGTAGAGGGAAGAGTGGAAACATCTCATTATCCAAAAGAACCACAGCAATACGAGGAAGATCATCATCCTCATTTATGGAATAAAGCGGCTGATGAGGTGGAAGAGTCTGCAGAGGAGATTGCGATTCAATCAGATGTTCATTATGAGCAAGAGGACGAACAGGAGGAAGTGCCTTTATACCGTTTAAACCAAGCTGAAGATATCGCAGAAGATAATCAGGAGTCGAATAATCAGGTTGATCCGCCTGTTGATTTTTTTGATACTTATACTCCTTTTACACCGCCTTCCGATATTTATGTTGAACAAGATAACCTTTTCTATGTTGAATCGAAGCTAACGCCTCAAGTTAATCAACAACAAGCAGATGACGAGGTTCTGTCAGATGATGAATCAGAGGAAAAGGAATATACTCCTTTTGCGTATGAACCGGAACAATCAGATAACCAAACGGAACATGAAAATTCCAAGCAATCATTTTCAATTCCAAGTGATCGTACATTTGATGAAGGACCTCCAAAATTAGACGAAGTATCATCATCTAATATTCAATTCGATAATGAGGAAAGTCCTGTAAAAAACAAAGTGCAACATCTGCACTCCCAAGTAGATGAACTGCCGGATCAAACGGAATCATCTATAGAAGAAGATACAGATGAATCCCAGGTACATGAAAAGAAAGAAAAGCAGGCATTCCATAAGTATGCAGAGAAACAGTATCGCTCAAACGAATACTCTACAGAAAAGAAAAAAAGAGAAAATGAAAATGGGGACGCAGAGCAAACTGAAAGTGAATCCAAATCACTCCTATATGATTTGTTTACACAGCAGGAAGAGACCCAGCGAACAAAAGTAAGAGTATGCATTGTTCAGAGCGGAGACAGTATCGAAGTTCTTGCAAACCGATATAAAACGAGCGTTCAGCATATCGCGAGAGTAAATGGTATAGAATTAACCGATCTTAGAGCTGGTCAGGTAATTTATATCCCTGAAGCTGCTGCTTCTTATAAATAATAGGTTCAGTTAACAGCAGAGCGCAGCATTCATGGCTCTGCTTTTTTATTAGAAATTTATAATATAGGACTGATGTGCAGTTCCCATTTTATAAAGAGGGGAAATATATGGCGCGGATTTTTTAGACAATCAGTATAGTCGTGTTGGAGTAGATGGATATCCAAAAAGGCACAAGCAGAAAGGGTGCCACAGGAATGTTAAGAAAAGAGCAGGAATGGATAGCTGAATTTCTAAAAAATTATCAATTGGAACTTGAATTTTACGAGGATTTTGGAAAAGTGAAGAAAGTATATACGAATAATGGCATATTTGCGATTAAAACCATCCCGGCAACCAGAGGATTAGATTTTATCAAAAATGTGCAGACCCTTTATCAAAACGGTTATAACCGAATTGTTCCGATCTTTCCTGCAATAGATGGCAGATATGCTGTGTTAACCCGAGATAAAATCAGTTATCTTATGCCTTGGCTGCCGGATGAACTTATAGAGGAACGGACAGAACGTCATCAGCAAATGTTCAGGGAACTGGCAAGAATGCATACGATATCTGTCAAGGATATCAATACAACTATAGAGGAAAGGGAAGAACATTTTGAAAAAACGGTTAAAAAGTGGGAGGAACAAAAGGAATTCATCCGTGAAATGGTAGTATCCATTGAAAAGAAATGGTATATGTCTCCTTTTGAGCAATTGTTTTGTCTGTGCTTTTATGACTTATCTCAGGCCCTGACGTATTCCTTAAATAAACTTAAGGAGTGGTTTGAAGTCACAAAGGAAGAAGAAAAAGTCCGCAGTGTTGTAACGCATGGAAACATCTCGATTCACCACTTCTTATATAGCGAAAATGGATATGGACATTTTATCAATTTTGAACAGACTAAAACAGCTCCTCCTTATTTTGACTTATTGCCTTTCGTCGTCAAACAGTTAAAAACTTACCCGATCCAGGGAGAAGAAATTGTGGAGTGGATTTATCTCTATCTGAAGTATTTCCCTTTCAAGGAAGGAGAAATGCGATTATTTTTATCCTACTTGGCTTATCCGGCCAATTGTATCAAGATGGCTGAACAATATTTGAGAAAAAAAGATAAACAGGATGAGTTACAATTTTGCCGAAAATTCCAAAGGCAGTACTGGTTATTGAAAAATATTGAATATATTATCATGAGGATGGAGCAAATAGAAGAAAGCAAAAAGGCGAAGGATGAAACTTAATTAATATGAGGAAGTTGGAGAAAAAATTTCAGACTATCAATTAACTAAAGCAATAGATAGGACTGTATCAAATAAAACCAGGTAGAACTCACCTGGTCAAAAGTCAACAGATTTAAATAAATTACAAAATATCAAAATGGAAAGCTAAGGCAAGACCAATCAGTAAAAACAACAGGAGTAAATCGAAAGTAGTTGGAAAAAAGAATGTCCGGATACCTTGAAAGACAGCAAATGGTATAGAGAATTGCTGTATCGTATTTCTTGTATTACGAATCCACGGAGGCATATTATATTGTACCTTTTTCCGCATGCGTATTCCCCCTTTATGATAGGGTATAAAATATTGCCCAGACGGGTGACTGTCCATTGGGAATAAATTCAATTGATTCAAAGATTTAATGAAATTCTGCCTGATTAAATGGATTGAATAAAAAATAAAAAAATCGTCAACAATGATTGACGAGTAGATGCATACTTATGTATGATAACAGTATTAAAAATGATTTCCGCTTAAGTGAAATGAGAATATCTTCTAAAAGCTTTGAATGGGAAGAGTATGTGATGAAGACTGTAAGAGAGAGGAATCCACCGGCTGTAAGATTCCTTCAGTATCTGTCATCGCAGAAGGTCGCCCAGGAGCTGTTTCCGTGAACATGTCAACCAGTAGCGGATAACCGGTGAAGAGCCGTTAAAGAAATGAAGTGCCGACGCATTATTTATTTGTGTTGGAACAAAGGTGGTACCGCGAGACATACCGTTTCGTCCTTTTTTATAGAGGATGAAACGGTTTTTTTATTGGGATTTTCACCAAAGTATGAATAAAAAGGAGAATGAAATATGGAGCAACAAACGGATATTGGAATGCCGACCAAATACGATCCGCAGTCAATCGAAAAAGGAAGATACGATTGGTGGTTACAGGGAAAATTCTTTGAAGCGGGACAAGATAAACAAAAAGAACCGTATACGATTGTAATTCCTCCTCCAAATGTAACGGGTAAACTTCATTTGGGCCATGCGTGGGATACAGCGCTTCAGGATATTTTGACAAGAATGAAAAGAATGCAGGGGTATGACGTTTTATGGCTGCCAGGCATGGATCATGCAGGAATTGCAACCCAGGCAAAAGTAGAAGAGAAACTGCGCAATCAAGGAATTTCTCGTTATGATTTAGGACGTGAAAAATTCGTTGACGAAACATGGAAATGGAAAGAAGAATATGCTTCTCATATCCGTGAACAATGGGCAAAAATTGGTTTGGGTCTGGATTATTCACGTGAACGTTTTACTCTTGATGAAGGTCTATCAAAGGCTGTACGTGAAGTTTTCGTTAAACTTTATGAAAAAGGGCTCATTTACCGCGGTGAATATATTATTAACTGGGATCCAAGCACAAAAACTGCAATATCTGATATTGAAGTGATTCATAAAGAAGTTAAAGGTGCTTTTTATCATATGCGCTATCCTCTTGCTGATGGCAGTGGACATATTGAAGTGGCAACGACTCGTCCGGAAACGATGCTTGGCGATACAGCTGTTGCCGTTCATCCAGAAGATGACCGTTACAAGCACTTGATTGGAAAAACAGTTATCCTGCCAATCGTAGGAAGAGAAATTCCGATTGTTGGTGATGATTACGTAGAGATGGATTTTGGTTCCGGTGTTGTAAAAATCACACCAGCACATGATCCTAATGACTTCGAGGTTGGTAATCGTCACAATCTTGAACGAATTCTAGTTATGAATGAAGACGGAACGATGAACGCGAAGGCTGGTAAATATAAAGGTATGGACCGTTTCGATTGCCGTAAGCAAATAGTAAAAGATCTTCAGGATCAGGGAGTATTGTTCAAAATTGAAGAGCATATCCATCAGGTTGGACACTCTGAAAGAAGCGGTGCCGTTGTCGAACCTTACCTATCCACACAATGGTTTGTAAAAATGGGGCCTTTGGCAGAGCGAGCAATTGAATTACAAAATACGGAAGGTAAAGTAGAATTCGTACCGGAACGTTTTGAAAAAACATATCTGAACTGGATGGATAATATCCATGACTGGTGTATTTCCAGACAGCTTTGGTGGGGCCACCGTATTCCGGCATGGTACCATAAAGAAACTGGTGAAGTATACGTAGGCATGGAAGATCCAGCAGATATTGAAAACTGGACGCAGGATACAGATGTATTGGATACATGGTTCAGTTCTGCATTATGGCCGTTTTCGACAATGGGATGGCCTGATACAGATTCAGAGGACTTTAAACGTTATTATCCAACAGCAGCTCTTGTGACTGGATACGATATTATTTTCTTCTGGGTATCAAGAATGATCTTCCAGGGAATTGAATTCACTGGAGAGCGTCCATTTAAAGATGTATTGATACATGGCCTTGTTCGCGATGAGCATGGCAAGAAAATGAGTAAATCACTTGGCAATGGTGTAGATCCAATGGAGGTTATTGAGAAATATGGTGCAGACTCTCTAAGATATTTCTTAACAACTGGAAGCTCACCTGGACAGGACTTGCGTTTTAGCTATGAAAAAGTAGAATCCGTTTGGAATTTTGCCAATAAGATATGGAATGCTTCACGTTTCTGTCTAATGAATATGAATGGCCTTAAATATGAAGAGATTGATTTAACGGGCGAAAAATCTGTCGCTGATAAATGGATTTTAACACGATTAAACGAAACGATTGAAACCGTAACAAGATTGGCTGATAAATACGAATTCGGTGAAGTTGGCCGTGCATTATACAACTTCATTTGGGATGATTTCTGTGATTGGTATATTGAAATGGCGAAGCTCCCTCTTTATGGAGAAGACGAAGCTGCTAAGCTTACAACACGTTCTATTCTTGCATACGTATTGGATCAAACCATGAGATTATTGCATCCGTTTATGCCATTCATTACAGAAGAAATTTGGCAGAACCTTCCTCATGAGGGCGAGTCAATTACAACAGCATCATGGCCTGTAGTAAATCCGGACTTAACGGATGAAAAAGCTTCTGATGAAATGAAATTGCTTGTAGAAATCATTCGCACGGTTCGTAACATCCGTGCTGAAGTAAATACTCCGCTGAGCAAAAAAATCAAGCTTTCTTTGAAAGCTAAAGATGCAGAAACACAGGCTGTTTTAGAAAAGAACAGCAGCTATATTGAACGCTTCTGTAACCCTGAAGAATTAACAATTGGTACAGATATTCCAGTCGATGATAAAGCAATGACAGCTATCGTTACCGGTGTTGAATTAATTCTTCCGTTGCAAGGTCTATTAAATATTGAAGAAGAACAAAAACGTCTTCAAAAAGAACTTGATAAATGGAAAAAAGAAGTTGAACGAATTGAGAAAAAGCTTTCCAATGAAGGTTTTATGAAAAAAGCACCTGAAAAGGTTATAGAAGAAGAAAGAGCTAAACTGGCAGACTATGTTGAAAAACAGGAAGCTGTACAAGCTCGTCTGAAAGATTTAGAAGAATTGGCTTAAAAATTAGACTGCACCCTGTTCGATGCAATTGAACAGGGTGTTTTTGTTAAATCATGTCATACTAATTCATACGGGACAAACAGTGTGGGAGTGAAAAAAATGATACGAAATTATCAACAGGCAGAAGAATTTCTAGCAAGTCGTACAGCAAAACTCGGAATGAATTTTGGACTGGACCGAATGGAAAAGGTCTTGTGTAAGCTATCGAATCCTGAGCGAAGTATACCATGTATACATATTGCAGGCTCCAATGGAAAAGGCTCCACGCTTACCTATCTGAAACATATCTTGAATTCAGAGGGCTACCGGGTCGGTACTTTTACATCTCCCTATCTTGAAAAGTTAAATGAACAAATCATGATTGATGAAGAAATGATCACGGATAATGAATTAGTAGAATTAATGAATTCCATTATTCCCATTTTAAATGAAGCGGAGGAAAATGGAGATTATCTGACTGCTTTTGAAGTAACCACGCTATTAGCTTTTTTGCATTTTAGAAATGAGCAGCCAGACATCCTGATTATTGAAACCGGTCTAGGTGGGCGGCTTGATTCCACTAATGTGATTGAACCGCTTATAGCGATAATAACCAGTATCTCTTTAGAGCATACGAATATTTTGGGGAATTCATTAGGTGAAATTGCAACAGAAAAAGCAGGAATTATCAAGAAAGGTATCTCAGTTATTACAGGTGTCAAAAATGAAGAAGCCCTTGACCCTATAGTAAAAAAGGCAGAAAAAATGAATGCTGTCTTATATGCTTCTGAAAAAGATTTTAAAGTGTTAAATTATTTGCAGCCAATGGATGAGGAAGTTTTTACGGCGGAATGGAAGGGGCACCTGTTGGAAAATCTGCGCATTGGTATGCTTGGGAGCCATCAAGTTGAGAATGCGATGCTTGCTGTCATTAGTTCATTGGTGCTAAGTGAGACGTATGGCTTTCCTGTTCAAGAGGAGAGCATCAGGAAAGGGCTGTCTTCCGCCAAATGGAAAGGGCGTTTTGAGATCGTATCAAACGAACCTCTTATCATTTTAGACGGCGCACATAATGTATCAGGTATAGAGGCCTTACTTTCTACTATTGAAGATCGCTATCCAAAACGTAATGTACATATTTTATTTGCAGCCTTAAAGGATAAAGATTATAAGCAGATGATTCATTTGATTGGACAAAGGGCTGCCAGTATTACCTTTACGGAAATGCCTTTGGAACGAATGAATAAGGCTGAGGAGCTCTTCCAGAATAGCCGGCATCCAGATAAAACTATACAAAAGGATTGGAGAGAGGGGCTGAACAGGATACTAGTTAGAATGGAAGAAGGTGACATGGTGATGGTCACAGGTTCCTTGTATTTCTTAGCGGCTATACGCCCATATATGATAGAAGAATTTAGCCAAAAGTCATAATGAGGTTCCTGCAAAGGTAAAACTTTAATGACAATCCTCCATAAGACCTGTTTATTAAAAAAAATGTGTGACAAATGTCAGAATTTTTGATAATATTTGACATGTAGTACACACTGGATAAAATTACCTGACTGGAGGGGCGGCAATGGTTAATAGACAAAAACGCTTCGTTATTTGGATCCTTTGGCTTTTGTTCGTCCCTGCAGGATTATTTATTTCTTATACGAAGTTCCCCGTAATGGGAAATTTATTTTCAATTGATATTTTTATGTTCCTGTTACTGCTATGCATTATTACCTACTATCCTATTATGATAAATGGTTTACCAATCTTTCTCCTCCAGGGAGTATCTTTGGCTATCTTTCTACAGTACGGATTATTTGTGGAAATTGTCCTTTCTCAAATCGGGGTACTGACAATCCTTTATCGAATAAAAATTAATAAAGAAGAATTTTTCCGCATTCCTATGAATTCCCTGATGTTTTTTATTAATTCAGTAACAAGCAGTTTAATTTACTATTGGCTTGGCGGTCAGCATTCTGGGCTGATTCTATCTGATTTAAGCATATTCTCATTGATTGTCATTCATCAAATCGTATGGTTTCTATCCAATTTTGTATGTGCTTTATTAATAGACCTATTTGTATACGAAACAAAAGTAGCGTTTGTTGCAAAAGATCAGGTGGCAGATATAGTATCCAGTATTATCATTTTTCCGATTGGCTTATTACTGTATTCAACCTATCAGGGATTGGGATTGGTATCCATTATAATTGTCGGAATCCCGCTGGTCAGCCTGGCAATGGTCATGCGATTGTATTATCAGGCTGAAAAAGTAAACGCTGATTTGCAAAAAGCCAGCCAAATTGGTCACAGATTAACAGCCAGATTGGAAATCAAGCAAGTCCTTGATTTATTTCTCAGTGAAGTGACAAGGATTTTCCCGGTGGAGGAAACCTATATATTCGGTGTGGATGAAAAGACGAAAAATCGCCTTCGTATGCGAAGATTTGATAGTAAAATTGAGCCGAGCCAGCCTCATTTAAATGTAATCTCCGCAACGGATAGTTTGATAGGGGAGGTATGGAAATCGAAACAATCCTTATTAATTCACAGCTCTGCATCCTTAAAGAAATATAAAAATCATGGAATGCCGGATTGGGCAGAAAGTATTTTAATTGTTCCTGTTTTAAAGGCTGAGCAGATGGAAGGGATTATTTTACATATTTCCTCGAGGAAAAACTTTTTTGAAAAAAATCAGTTGATGATAGCGGATATTCTTTCTTCATACCTTGCTTCAGCCTACGAAAATGCCAGGCATTATGAGGAAACAAAAACGAAAAGTGAGCGTTGCTCATTAACGAAGCTTTATAACAACTATTTTCTTGAAGATTATTTAAAAGACCAGTTTAATTTATTAAGGGATAAAAAGTTAGATAACTTGACTCTTATTTTAATAGACTTGGATCACTTTAAGTCGATAAATGATTCATATGGACATTTGAGTGGAAATGATGTGCTATGTCAGGTGGCAGATCGTTTATCCTCTCTTGTAAGGCACAAGGGAATTGCTTCCAGATATGGCGGGGAAGAATTTGTACTGGTGCTTCCTGGAGCGGGAGTTGATGAAGGCTATCAATTTGCCGAACTGGCACGACAAAAAATTGGCACAAAGCCATATGAATTAGTATCTGATTTGGGCAGTGATCGCATGAAGGTTCAAGTGAGAGTAACTGCATCAATAGGAGTGTCAACCGCTCCATTAGATGCGGATGATTCTCATTCGTTAATCCGCCATGCAGACCGTGCTATGTATACAGGAGCAAAACAGGCTGGCCGTAACAAGGTGGCGCAGTATAGTAAATAAAAAAGACGTATTCTGCCGAGGATGTAGAATACGTCTTTTTTTTAAGGAAAATGATGAATTTCGTGAGACAATTGTGAGTTTATGTTTTATATATGAAACATTAAATGATATCTATATAGTAAATTGAACTGAATAATTTATCCAAATATTGATCAAATAGAAAAAATTACTATTGTTATATAAAGAATATAGGTCCGCCCATATCTATAAAAACCATTCCGAACTAGGATTATAAACATTGAAGATAAGCATTAAAATATTTTTGAAAAATATACAAAATAATGGTAAAGAATGTATAATAGTAAGTAATAAAATAGGTAAATTGTATGAGTTGGGTAATAGATTCTATTTAAAATACAAGGCAGTGGGTGGTTATATGAAAAGAGGGCTAAGGCTGGCAATCGCTTTTTTTATTTTGTTTTCAACAGTGTTGCAAGCTCCGGTTGTAACGCAAGGGGCAGTTAGCACTCCAAAAATAAGAATTTTGGAGATTTACGACAATGCTAATAATTATCCAACAAAGCTAAAGAATGTTCTAGGGGAAAGTAATTTTGAATATACGACAATGCCAATGAAAAAGTTTGTGGCACTGCGAGAAGAATTGGATGGTAAATATGACATGATTGCGATCATGGAAGGCAAATATTCGGAGACAAAGGCTTCCGGCAGCAACCATGACACAACATCCATTCAGAATGATATTACGAGTTTGAAGCTGCAAGAGGTTATCGACAGTTTTATTATTAAGGGGAAACCGGTTATCCTGGAGAGGGAGACGATTGATTCTCATAAAGGGATAATGGGACGGTTAGATTCTTATCTCAATAGGACCAATGTACTGACCTATAGCCGAAAAGGCAGTGGGTGGGAAAAAAACCTTTTAAATAAAGTTAGTGGATATCTAAATAATAGTAACGCAACCGGTCCGAGATTTTCACTCACCACAAAACCAAGTGAAACAACTGCATATCAGGCTGGTGACAATTTAAGCTTTAAAATTACTGTGCAAAAGCCTGTAAATATTGAATCGAGGGATTTGAAAGCTCGGTTATCGATTGATTCAGATTTTAATGATCAATATAGTACTGATGAGATTGTAAAGGAAATACCAATCACCTCGCAAAATAGTACAATTACGTTTGAATTGCCGAAGGGATATTCAGGAGTCCGCTATTGGAAGCTTGAACTAATCGATAATGGTACGGGATTAAAGGATTATGAAAAAGGGATGATCAAGTTTGTCGACCAAACCGTTGAATTGAAAGTCCTGCAGGTTACCCCGAATGCCAATTATAATAGCAGTTTATTGAAAAGCAGCAACATGAACCAATCCTACTTAGATAAAACGAATGAATATAAAATTAATATTGATGTCACTAATATGGAGACGTTTAACGGTTCAACTGGTCCCCATTCACATACGCAAATTAACGGAAAATACGATATGGTCATTTTTGGATTTGGGGATGAGTATAACAGTACGAACTTAAATGAAAATTCGACCGGATCCTTAGAGACATTTATTAGTTCTGAGCAAAGTATTATGTTTACACATGATACAATTTTTGAAAAAGAAGGCAAAGGCAATAATTCAAATAACCATTGGCTGAATCATTTTAAAGCCATCTCTGGCCAAATAGATCCTAAAACTAATTTAGGGTATGGTGCTCCGCGTACCTCTAATTCTACCGCGATTGTAAATAACGGAATTATGACCAGCTACCCTTATAATATGGAAGAAGAAAGAAGTCAAAAGGGCTCAACGAAAGATATTGCGCTAACACATAATCAGTATTTTACCTTGAATCTTGAAGATTCCAATGTCATTCCGTGGTATAACATCATAAGTGACCGAACATGGTACCAGGATTGGCAGGATTACAATAATCCCCGGGATGTAAATGACAGCTGGAATCATTATTATACGTATTCAAAGGGAAATATCACATATTCAGGTACAGGCCATACAAATACTGGCTTTCCTGATTGGGAACAGAAATTATTTGTCAATACCATGTACAGAGCATTTTTAGGATCAAACCATGCTCCAACGATTAAGGTTATTTCCCCCCATGAGGGTGATCTGATTCCATCCAATCAAACTATTGAATTAGCCTATAACATACAGGATTTTGATTTAAAGGATAAAAAAATTGCGACAAAAGTCTATGTTAATAACAGGCTTGTATTTGAACAAAAAAATGTAAGCAATGGTACGACAATCGTTCAGCAAATTGCTCATGGTTTGCCTGAGGGAGGAAATGCTGCTATCCGAATCGAAGCGATTGATGCTAAAGGGGCCAAGGCTACGAAAGAGGTAACTGTAAAAGTTGTTAAGCTGCAGACGAATTTGCAGGTTAACAGGACTGTTCAAGTATCCAACCCGGTTAAGGTTGGTGTGGATACGGAGATTACCTATACGATTACCCCGCAGGATATAACGGGAGAACTCGCAAAAGCAATTAATGGAACAACTGTTACCTTAACTAATGTTACACTAACTGAAAAACTGCCAGCGGGAATGAATGCCAGCGGGTCTGGTAAAACAAGCGGCACACTTGCTTCAGGATTAACTTATACACAAACTTTAAATAATATCGTCTATGAAAAAGTAGGGACTATTTTTAGAGCGGCACCTGTCACGTTTACGGTTAAAGTAAAACCGACTGTGAAAAAAGAATATATATTAAAGGATTCGACGTTAAGTTATAAGAATGCTCTCAGTAAGGATGAGAAAGTTCAATTTAACCAATTAACGCTTATTGCCGAAAATGGCTTAGAGTCGGTTTCTTTTCCTGATACGTATGAATTAAGTAAAGATGTAGATCAGAATTTTGCACTAGATCTTATATTAAATCCAAGTAATGCAGGGATTAAAAGTATCGAATGGTCGGAAGGGAGTAATGGAGATATTATAAGCATTAACCCTGAGACAGGTGCAGCAAGAGTTTTAAAAGCTGGGAAGACTAAGGTGAAAGTAAAGGTAACAGATGTTTTTGGCAAAATAATCGAGAAAGAGTCAATCGTGACAGTCCGTAACTACGTGAACAATATCAATATGGACGATATGGCCTTAAATGTCGGGGAAACGAAAGGTTTAGCTGTTACGACCGATCCAGCTGAGAGCAGAGACAGCCTTACCTTAACGTTGACTGATCCATCTATTGCTACCATTGATAAAGATAACTTCACTATAACCGGCCAGAAGCAGGGAGAAACCGTGCTAACAGTAATTGGTATTAACAAAGAAGGAGATCGGATTGTCAAGACAGCAAAGATAACAGTAAGTCCTATACTTGTTGAAAGTATTATAATCACCCCAAACCCTCTGCCAATCAATAAATTTGATAAATATCAGCTTGCCTATGAAGTAAGACCAGATAATGCTACCAACAAGAAAATTATCTGGAATTCTTTGAATCCTGATATTGTTCGGGTAGATGAGAATGGCAAAGTGGAAGGAGTGGGTACCGGAAAAGGTATTGTATTAGTATCTTCTGTGGATGGAAATGCTTCAACAGAGGTAACTGTAAATGTCGGGCAGCCTCTTACAGGAATTGCAGTGCCCGATGTAGTCAGTATCGAAAAAGGAGAAACCCGATCTGTAAAGACTTATTTGAATTATTTGCCGTCTGACGCAACAAATGTTACATCTGTAACCTATACGATTGGGGACGATTATTACGTATCTCTTAAATCGGATGGAGTATTTACTGGGAATAGAATCGGTAAAGATGTCATTAAGATTATCGTAACGGATGATAAAGGAAAAGAATATTATGCGAATCTTAATGTGAATGTAATAGCACCTGGCAGCGGAGAAGATGGTAACGGCAATTCGAAATATTAAGAGAGTAGAAAGGCTCACTCTGCATGTCAGAGTGAGTCCATTTCTTTAAGGAAGAGCTCAGGGGAGACAACGATATGAAAAAGAAAATCATCCTATCAGTATCTGCCATTCTGATTATTATTGCTATCGCACTCGGTATTTTTAGCTACACAGAAAAAACCAATGCAAAAGCGAAAAAAGAGAATGAGGAGAAACTAACAGAGGCCATCGCAACTGGTGATGTAAAACAGGTAAAGAATCTGGTATCAGATAAGCATACATCTTTAGAGGCAAATAAAGAGGGAGTGACACCGCTTGATTTGGCCATTATGAATCAGGATTATAAAATCGCCAGTGTACTGCTGGAGCATGGAGCAGATATATCACCCCGTTCGGATAACCCATTATTTGTCACACTTGTCTTTTCTATCGGAGATCCCGATGATAAGGAGGCTCTTAAAGAGGCGTATACTATGTTTCTCGCAGCAATCAAAAATCATAAAGATAAACTGGATGATACAAATAGTAGTGGAAATACAGCCTTGCATATAGCTGCCTTGCGCGGGGTGACGGATATTGTTGATTTATTGATGAAAGAAGGCTTGGATCCGGGCCAGCCTAATCTTGAGGGGGAAACACCTGCCTATATCGCCTCACAGGAGGGGCATACGGAGATTCTTACTCTATTGGAAAAGAAGAATCCTGAATTACTAAGAGTGAAAGATGAGGAAGGGAATACGATTATAGCGGCTGCGGTTATTAATATGCGGGCTGATTTATTGGATAGGTTGGTTGAGATAATGCCGGATTTAATCGATGAACAAAATAATCTTGGCAAGACGGCTCTAATTTATGCCAGTGAATATGGGGAGATTGACCTGGTTAAATCATTGCTTAAAGCAGGGGCTGATCCATCCATTAAAGATAAGGAGAATAAGACTGCTGCTATTTGGGCGAAGGAATGGAACCATAATGAAATCGTGAATCTAATAGAAAAGTAAAACCCGTTGGCATAATGCTAACGGGTTTTGCTTATGTCATTTTATCTTCTCGATTCGGTCGGTAATAACCTCTAACCCATTGACCTTAGGGAGTCCCTGTGTTTGATTTAAAAATAAACGTTTATTATTTGTGACTTGTAATCTAGACGAAAGTTTATCTGTACTAGATTTAAAATCAATATCGCTTGTTCCCGATTCAGCTTTACCTCGATAACTATTTACCACTAGATTATCCTTTGAAAAAATCCCTCCCTCGATGCGAAGAAGCGAGCCGACAGCATAGATACTTGCTTCCGATGCCGTATAAAGATACCCGGTGATTTGATCAGCTTTTTCCTTGAATGGATTGATGATAGATACTTCTAGCTGGCCCTGTGTCATCAGGATAAGTACTTCACCCATATTTCCTTGTTCACAGCTGTTCTGATAGCAGCTAATATTGATATTATTCAATGTCGTATCACCAAGCGCGTATATAACGGAGTTAAAGCTTAAATTTCCTGCCATGCTGATATTGCCAGTTACCAGGATATTCCCCTTCACATTCATGCTTTTGTTTCCTTCGCTCTCCAAGAACATGTTTCCATCAATAATCAGCCACTGGTGGTCCAAAAGATTTATTTCGTCCACATCTACTCGAGCATCTCCTGAATATAAAAAGGCTGTGGATGTTATATCCTTATCGAGCGAATCGAAATCACGTATTTTTTTTATCCCTAAATTCGTACTCCCATATTCTATCTGTTCAAGAATATATTTTTTCTTTTCTGCATCTGTATTCCCCTGTAATGATTGAGGGGAGAAACCGGCTACACTTAGTTTTTCTATAAAGGATTGATGAATGTCCACATCAATAAACTGGTTTGTTTCGTCTTCATATACAGGCTTTTCATCTGATGAGAAAGCCTGATCCATGTTTTCGATCGTTAAATTTCCCCAGTATGCGCTGTTTTTTTCAAAGACAGGCAGATTACCTTGGACGCTTTCTAAATAACAATCGCCGGAAGAACACAGGGATATTGGTTGTATCTTATCACCAAGATGGATTTTTGAAGATGTCTTAATAGCCGGCAGTGCAGTATCTTCGCTATCTGGAACTGAATGATAGATGTAATTGGCATCATTACTAATGGATAATGTTTTGTTAGAATAGATATTTCCATCAATTAAAGGAGAGCCATTCAATGTAAGACTTTCCCTTGAACCGAGTGCGTACTTTAGAAAACTCGGTGCTGCTGTGATATATACTTTTTGGGAATAGGCGGAACTGCTGATTTCTACTATTTTTGTATAACTGTTTTGGTCAATCGTTTTGTCTTCAATTGTGTATCTTGTGTTTTTAGAATTTTGGGTCGCGATAAAATCTGCAAGGGCTTTGTCATAATCAGTCTTCGCCGGGAGATTAATTAAATTAGCGCCATTCATGGCTATATAGGCTTCCACAGCTGCCACACCCTCTTTTAAATTGCGCAGGGCACCCAGATTTTCGGTAATATCATCTTCTCGCAGTTCTGTCCGTTTACCGCTGTTTATCGTGGCACTGGCTATGGCCAAACCGAGGGTGGTAAGGACTAAGAAGATTAATAAAACGAGTATTAATGTAGATCCTTTTTCATTTTTTAGTATCATTTGGGATCCTCCTAAAAGCCAAACGAGCTCTCCAGTACGAGCGGTTTAGAATGAATAAGGGAATTTTTGAAATCATTTTTACCTTTCAGGGCAAGTGTTAATTGAATCGTACCATGACTGCATTCCGTATAGCCGGTATTACATTCCCCGATCGTACCAAGGGTAATCTTGGATTTGATCTCATTGGGTTTATCTTTATTAATATCTGTAAACCTCGAATCAATCGCGACTGTTTTAATATCCTGGGCTGATCCGCTGTGGCTCTCAATGATAAATTTATCATGGTCGAAGTAAATTTTAATCGTTTTTTCCGGCTGTGACGTATCTTCCTCAACAAGGTAGCCATCGACGTTTTTCTGGTTGGCTCTGACGAGGATGATTCCTTCGTTACCGGTAGCAGTATCTTTAAACACTTTTACTGATTTTGGAGAGTTGCTGTACATTTCATTTAGAATAGCCGTTGCAATATAATCAGCGTCATCGCGTAATTGTCCCTCAACCTCAATCTTTTGATAAAGCTTAACACCGGTTACAAACACTGAGTACATAATGGTGCCAAATAAAGAAACAAGAGCAATCGTAACCATTAATTCGACAAGAGTAACACCGCGCTCCGGCAAAATGAATTTTTTCATTTTTTCAATACTCCCTCCACGCTTGTTTCACGATCATTCCAATTGACCTTTACTTCAACCGGGATTAAATAATTTTGCAAATCAGCTTCATGGTGTTTGGTTAATGTGACAGTGGCTTCATAGGTCACGTTATTAACGACCGTTTTTAACATATTTTCACAGGATTCTGCAAGAAACGGGCCATTTTTACATGAACTTCTTGTAATCTTAAATTCTTCTGTTCCAGCGGAATTTGAAAAATATGTTTTTTTAATAGTATTAAAGTCCTGGTTTTCTATGTAATTCAGTACATTTCTAGCTACATTAATACCGACCGTTTTGGATTCATTTCGTTCACTATAGTCGTACGTATTGTTGAATAAAGCCAGTATGCTTAAAAAAATAATACCAAGTATGGTAACAGATAAAAGAACCTCTACTAATGTAAATCCACGTTCACGTTCGATATAAAAAATATTCTTCTGTTTCACGGTCGCACCTTCTTTTAATATTCCTTACTTTATTATACAATGATTCTAGTAAATATTTGTAATAAATAGGCATTATTTCTTATATTTATAAAAATATTATAATCTATAAGATATTGTCAAAAAAGGGGTGGTGGAATTGGAAAGTTATTTATTGGTATTAGCTTCACTGATTTTGTTGATTCCAATCATTTTGTATTTGCCACTGGGAATAACTTCTAAAGGGAAAATGATCATTATATTTGGGGCCATTATTGTCTCTTCTATTGGCATATATGGAAATATAAACTTTCCCCTCTGGCAAACAGCAGGGATGTTGCTTCTTATCTTGATTGCTATGACCTTTTTTATGGGAGAAAAATTTGAAGGATTGATTTTTGACCAAGAAGGGAATGATCTGACAGCTTATAACCGTGATGAACCAGAGGTGGAAGTAGAAGAAAAAGCTGATTTGATACATATGATTGCAAATCAAAAGCTTGCGAAACACGGAAGGGGCAATCCAGAAGCCCGCCAGGAACAAAAAAATGCAGAAGATAGTGATGAGGTAGTCATAAAAGATGAAGGACATTCAGAGAACCTGGTAATGGATCCGACGGAAAATCTGATGATGGACCAGAAGATTGAGCAACCGACAGAAACAGATAAACAGACGGATTTACCGATTATCAATTGGGATGAAGACATCGAGTTGCTTCACGAAGAACCTCCGCTAGTTGCTGAAAATGAGATAGATGGTATGGATGATCACAATGTTGTTCACGAAACTATTCATTCTGAGCAATCTGAACCGATATATAGGGGAGAGAAAGAACTTTCAATTTCTAATAAAGAGGAGCCGTTTGGATCTTTAACGAAAGACGAAGTCGATTTTCTTTTGAACAGAGATGAATTAATAGCACCTGATGATTTATCGGTTCACTTTATGGAAGATATTGAAATCCTTTTAGAGGATGAAGATGACGATTTGAAAGTAGCTGCAGATTTGATGGAAGAAGAAACGGAAGTGGATCCGATTGAAGAGGATCTGCCTCAGATTATTGATGAAATAGAAGAAGACCATCCTAATCCTACTGATGAAAAGGAAATCCTAGAACACTCAGACGAGCTCTTATCACATCAAGCAGCGGATCAGGAAGAAGGGCTGGTTGTGAATGCTGATGAAATGAGGATAGCGGAGAGCGTCGATACAGCTGAAAGGCCACTAAATAAGGAAGAAGAGGAAGAGCCTCTTTCTGACAATCACAAAGAGAATCTGGCAGATGAGTTATTAGATAATAAGATATTGGAAATGGATCCGCTTGATTTGGATATTGAACCCGTTCGCCTCGAGGAACAGGAGGAGCTTGAGAAAACTCAATCAACAGCTGAACAAACTGCCTTGCAGGGGCAATTGTTTGATACATTCTTCTCTCAAATGAAATTGGCAAAAGTGACATGTTCAGAGGATGAATATGAATCACTGCTTAAAGGATATTTAACAGATGAATTACCGGATCAAACGTATTACCAATTTAGTGCGTTATTAATCGAGCATTATATTGCCCAGAAAAAATGGAGTGAATTGGAAAACAATCTATTCAAACTGAAAATGAGGTTTGAACAATATCCAATTCTCGTTGAACAACTGGATTATTTATACCAAACATATTGTGCATAAAACAAACAGATAGGGAAGTGTCTCAGTAATGAAAAGCAGTTTAGAAATTATCAGTCAACCAATTATCAGTATTTCCGAAGGCAATCAAATTGGAAATGTTAAATCAATCGTTATTAATCCGGATAAGGGATCTGTCGATTTTCTTACTATTGAACATGAGGATTGGCAAGTGAGTGTAAAAGCCATTCCATTTAAAAAGGTAATTGGGATTGGAGAATATGCGATCACAGTTGAAAATGATAACGCCGTGATTGATTTAAATGAAATTCCAATAGCAAATACATTGGTGAATAAAAAAATTAAAGTTACTAATACAAAGGTCATGACCAGGAAAGGACAACTTCTCGGAGAAGTTTCCGAATATTTTATTGATGAAGAGAATGGAAATATTATCGGTATGCAGCTTAGTGTTGGCGGTAAGGATATTATTTTAAAAGCCGAAGCTGTATTAACCTTCGGGAAAGACATTTTAGTGGTTATTGAGAAAGCCTCTGATTTTTATGTCGAACACCTTGATGAGTTGGAAGCGGGCGATGAAATAGTGTCAATTGAAGATCCTATGGAAGTATCTGAGCCGAAAATGGCGGTTGAAGAAACAAACGAAGTACAGGCTAACGTGCCAGAATTAGAGAAAACTGAAGGTGAGGCTGAGGCAAGTGTATCCTTGTACCAGCAACTATCTGAAAGTGAAAAAGCTCTAAAGGAAAAGCAAATAGAATTATTGCAAGGGAAAACAGTTAGCAAGGATATTCTAAATGGACAAGGTGAACTTTTATTTGCAAACGGGACAATCCTTACTGCAACTGATGTTAAAACAGCTCAAAGTGAAGGGCCATCCGTGGTAGTTGAATTGTCCATGAATGTCATCAGCTAATCAGAGAGGAGCCCTGCTATGAGAAAGCAGCACATTAGTAAAGTATTTATTATATTACTGTTCTCTACTGCATATATGCTTGGATTCTCTCATTATGGCTCTCTGGCAATCAACAACATTATGGATACGGGGCATGATTTTGAGGCAAATACAACAGTTGGTTCTGTAGATGTTTCAAATAAAACGATAGCTGAGGCAAATGATTTAATTACGAAAGAGACAGAAAAATGGAAGAAAGATAGTCTTATAGAGTTTACCTATAAGGAAACAAGTGCAATTTTTAATACAGACGCATTCCTATTTAATAAGGAGAAAACGATTCAAGAGGCACGATCAGGACAACGCAATGTCATGCAGGTATCGCTTAAAAAGAATGCCATTGAGGAATTCATTTTCTCCTTATCCAGTGAGCTGGCAGTCGAAAATATTGATTTGGATAAACTGTCCTCTGATTTACTGGCGATTGCTTCCACACTAGACAGCGGCCCACTTGTTTACCAAGTGGAAAAGTATATGGATGGGTCAGCTGAACAAATGGAGACGATCTCAAAAGCTAGTATTAGTGTAGAGGACCGGGAACGAGAGATTCGTCTTTTAATTAAAGCTGTTCCAGAAATTGAAATACAGGCTAAAACGCAAGTATCTCTTGTTGAGACAATTAAGGCTGCTAATATAACCAAAAAAGACAAGGTATCATCGGGCATTTTTGCATCAGCTGTATATGAAGCAATCATGCCCACTAATTTTAATATTTTGGAAAGAAATATCAGTCGTGAATTACCCGATTATACCAATGCAGGCTATGAAGCCCGAATTGATCTGGATAAGCAGGTAGATCTTATATTTTCTAACCCGAATGATACGGCTTATACTCTTCACTTTTCAATAGAGGGAAGTAAACTGGTTGTGAATTTGAAAGGTCAGTCCTTTCTTTATAAATACAATCTTGTTAAAGAAGATGAAACAAAATTTAAACCAAAAACGATTAAACAGTACAGTGCCTTGCTTAACGAGAATGAAAGTAAAGTATCTGTTGAGGGAGAAGACGGATTACTAGTTAGAATCGTCAGAAAAACAATTGATGAAAAAGGCAAAGAGATACTATCTGAAGTCTTGTCTGATGACTTCTATGGTCCGATTCACCGAGTAATCGTCACAGGATTAAAGGAACCCGAAGTCGAGCCTCCTGCAGAAGAAACAGAAAACGGTGAGGAATCAGAGTCGGTCCCTGAGGAAGAACAATCAGGTAATGAGGATAACCCAGATAATCCAGATAACCCAGATAACCCAGATAACCCGGCTGAAGATGGCAAACAAGTTGAAGAGCAGATAGAAGACGAAGAATCTACAGAGGACGAGGATGCTAAACCAATAGACGAGGGTGCTGAAGAAGAATCAGACGCTACGGAAAATACCACTAAGTAATTCAGCGGAAAATAAATGAAATTGGAGATGGAATAATGTCGCAAACCCGAAAACGCTTAGGTGACTTGTTAGTGGAAGCGGGTTTAATTACAGAAGAACAGCTTCAAAATGCTTTGGAAATCAAGACAAAAGGTGAAAAGATTGGGGATGTCCTTTTAAAAAAAGGATACATAACGGAGCAGCAATTAATAGAGGTACTTGAATTTCAGTTAGGTATTCCGCATGTCAGTCTGTTCAGATATCCATTTGATCCAACTTTGTTTGCAATTGTACCAAAGGAGATAGCGAAAAGAAGCCTTCTCATTCCGTTAAAAAAAGAAGGGGAAAAATTATATGTGGCGATGGCTGATCCAATGGATTTCTATGCAATAGATGATCTGCGTTTAGCCACAGGCTTTCAAATTATTGCAGCTATCGCTACGAAAGATGATATTTTGCGGACCATCACGAAATATTACGATCATGATGAGGGAATTGAGGAACTGCTCGGAGATTTGAATGATAGTGATATCCGCAAAGATGATAAAATCACTGATCAGGATTCTCCCATTGTAAAGCTCGTAAATCAGATCTTATCCAATGCTATTTCACAAAGAGCGAGTGATATTCACTTGGATCCTCATGAAACAAAAGTGATTATCCGCTATCGCGTGGATGGAGTCCTCCGGACAGAGCGAACATTGCCAAAATCCATGCAGAACGTCCTGACAGCTCGGATTAAAATTATGGCAAACTTAGATATTACAGAGTACAGAATTCCCCAGGATGGAAGAATGAAAATTAACTTGGACTTCCATCCTGTCGATTTACGTGTATCGACCTTGCCTACAGTCTTTGGAGAAAAGATTGTTTTGAGGATTCTCGATTTGGGAAGCTCATTAAATGATTTAAATCGACTTGGTTTTAATAATTTAAATATGCAGCGGTTTAAAACGATGATTGAGCAGCCAGCTGGAATTGTACTGATTACAGGACCCACTGGTTCAGGGAAGTCATCAACCTTGTATGCGGCCTTAAATGAATTGAATACCGAAGAGGTTAATATCATCACGATTGAAGATCCAGTCGAGTATCAAATGGAAGGTATCAATCAGATTCAGGTTAATACGAATGTCGGAATGACATTTGCTGCTGGTTTAAGATCGATTCTGCGGCAGGATCCCAATATCGTCATGGTTGGTGAAATCAGGGATAAGGAAACGGTAGAAATCGCGATACGTGCCTCTTTAACTGGCCATCTAGTATTGAGTACCATCCATACCAATGATTCTCTCAGCACGGTTACCAGATTAATGGATATGGGAGTAGAACCATTTTTAATTGCTTCATCGGTCAGCGGTATTGTAGCACAACGGTTGGTTAGGCGTGTTTGCCGCGATTGCGGAGAGAATCATCAACCAACTAAAAGAGAGATTGAGATCTTTGCTAAAAGAGGCATGAAAATTGATTCCATTAAAAGAGGCAAGGGTTGTTCTTCTTGTAATATGACCGGATACAAAGGAAGGATAGCCATTCATGAAATCCTCGTTTTAAATGATGATATGAAAAGAGTGATCATGAACGGAGAATCCTTCACAAAGCTGCGGGAACTGGCAATCAAGCATAGGACTGTTTTTCTGATTGATGATGGCCTGCTTAAAGTAAAGCAAGGACTAACATCGACGGAAGAAGTGTTGCGTGTAGCTGTTCTTGAATAGGGGGTGGCAATAGATGGATAAAAAAATTGATAGCTTGCTTAGAGCAGGATACGAGTTCAAAGCATCAGATATTCACTTAACGGTTGGTGTTCCGCCGATTATGCGAATTAATGGGGAACTGAAACGATACAGCAAGGAATCGTTGCGTCCAGAGGATACGGAAGCGATGGCAAGGTCGATTGTGCCAGAGGATATGTGGGACCGTTTTAAAGAAAAAGGTGAACTGGACTTTTCCTACGGCATTCCGGGTGTATCTCGTTTTCGGATTAATGCGTATCTTCAGCGCTCATGTGTAGCATTGGCTATCAGAATTGTGCCTACCCGAATCCCAACAATGGAAGAATTGAAACTGCCTGAGATTTTAAAACAAATTGCCCATAAACCGCAGGGGCTTGTATTAGTAACAGGCCCAACTGGAAGCGGTAAATCAACGACACTGGCAGCGCTTATTCAGTATATGAATCAAACGATGAGAAAACATATTATCACGCTGGAAGATCCAATAGAATATTTGCACAAGCATAATGGATGTATTATCGACCAACGAGAGGTTGGATTTGATACCAATAATTTTGCGAATGGTTTGAGGGCTGCGCTCAGACAGGATCCTGATGTCATTTTAGTGGGAGAAATGAGAGATTTAGAGACGATCCATACCGCCATAACAGCAGCAGAAACAGGTCATCTGGTTCTCGGAACACTCCATACCTCTTCCGCCGCATCGACAATTGATCGGGTGATTGATGTATTTCCATCAGCTCAACAGGCACAGGTTCGTGTTCAGCTTGCCAATGTACTAATTTCGATTGTTTCACAAAGATTATTTCCGACTGTGGATAAAAGCGGGCGCAGATCTGCAACAGAAATTCTTGTTAATAATTCAGCTGTTGCCAATCTAATCAGAAGTGAAAAAATTCATCAAATCATGAATATCATCCAGACATCAAAAGCACAGGGAATGCATACTCTCGAGAGCAATATTCGTGAACTGGTAACAGGTGGGATTATCACGAGAGAATCCGCTGGTCCATTTCTTAAGGAAAAGGTGGAGTAGATGACGAGGTTTAAATATACCGGCCGTGATGTAAGAGGCAAGCGGTCAGGTGTGATTAATGCAGCTAACAGACGCGAAGCGATGGAAAAACTGAAAAAAGATAATATACGTGTGATTGAAATTTCTAAGATGCCTGAAACGTTGCTAACAAAGGATATTGCCATTGGAAATCCGGTTAAGCTTCAGCATTTTGTTATTTATTTGCGACAATTTTCCACTTTAATAAAAGCTGGGGTAACAGTTGTGGAATCGACCAATATTCTATCTCAGCAAACAGATAGTAAGGCATTGTCACGAACTCTGCAAACAATGGAGACAGATCTTCGCGATGGCCAGCCTCTCTCAGCAGCGGCTGCGAAACATAAAAGAATATTTCCGCCCATGGTCATCAATATGATTCGTGCAGGGGAGATTGGCGGTAATCTCGATGATACGCTCGACCGTTTGGCTATTCATTATGAGAAGCAGCATGACACGAATAGAAAGATTTCATCTGCACTGGCCTATCCGATAGTTATTGCCATAGTTGCAATTGCGGTTGTGATTTTTTTACTGGTGAAAGTAGTTCCTACATATGTAAGTATGTTTGCTGATTTTGGTGGGGAACTTCCCGCGATCACGCAATTTGTTCTTAATGCCAGTAATTTGATGCAAACAGGCTGGTACTTTGTTGTATTGTTTATTCTTTTGATTTTTGGAGCCATCCTCTTAATTAAGAGAAATAAGAAATCCAAGTATTATTTGGATTATTTTTTATTGAAGGTTCCCGTTTTTGGCAGCATGCTGCAAAAAGCGGCACTCGCCCGTATGACCAGAACGCTTAGTTCGTTATTTTCGAGCTCCGTGCCGATCTTGGAATCGATGACGTTGGTGGAGCAGGTGGTTGAGAATGAAGTGATTGGAAGAGTTGTACTTGCATCAAGAGATTCATTGGAAAAAGGACAATCCATTACAGTACCAATGAAAAAACACTGGGCATTTCCGCCAATGATTACGCAAATGATCTCCATAGGAGAGACCACCGGTTCGCTCGAGGCCATGCTCTCAAAAGTGGCAGAGTTTTACGAAAAGGAAGTCGAAGCCAGCACCGATAAATTAAAGGCATTGATAGAGCCTTTGATGATTGTTTTCCTTGCCTCCTTAGTCGGTACTATTGTACTAGCTATTATTGTGCCTATGTTTACCATGTTTGATCAAATAGGTGGTTAATATATGCAAAAATATAAAAATATGTCTTTATCTTTACCAAATTATAGTATATATTGTAAGATATATAGAACATTTGAACTATTATACAAAACTATTTAGGAGGAGATTTTAAATGAAATTATTCAAAAAGCACGTGAAGAATGAAAAAGGCTTTACACTTGTTGAGCTACTAGCTGTTGTCGTGATCCTAGGAATTATTGCTGCGATTGCTATCCCTGCCATTGGAACGATAATGAAAAATAGTGAGAAGGATGCACACGTCGTAAATGCGAAGCAAGCAGCCAATGCAATGAGAATGTATGTGGCAGAGAATTCGGAAGGTGATGCAGATATAAAACTTCAAGTACTTAAAGATGGAGGATATATAGAGAATCTTTCTGACCCAAGTAATAAAAAACAAACATATGATTTAGACAAATCTAAAGTTACTTATACTGCCCCAGTTACCACAGGAACAAAGTCTGGAGCAAAATATATAGTTAAATTGGTTGGCATAAATGGAAAGTCATATATTACTAATAATACAGTTAATGCTAGTGAACTTGGTAGGGAAGATATCTCATTAACTACTGATAATAAATAATGATCACTCTCTATCTCTTAATCTTCCTCACCGGCCTCATCTTTGGGTCGTTTTATAATGTGGTAGGTTTGAGGATTCCAGCGAAAGAATCGATTGTGGCTCCGCGATCGGCTTGTCCAGCTTGCGGTCATACATTGACACCACTGGAGCTCATCCCTGTAGCATCATACGTATTTCAAGGGGGGAAATGCCGCGAGTGTAAAACAGGCATTTCTCCTCTTTATCCGATTATGGAACTGACAACGGCTCTTCTTTTTCTGGCGGCTCCTATGCTGCTAGGGTGGACGGCTGAATTGTTTGCGGCATGGGCGCTTATTTCCCTACTGGTCATCATTTTTATATCAGATCTGAAATACATGCTTATACCGAACAAAATTCTGCTGTTTTTTACAGTTGTTTTTTTGTTTATTCGGATATTTATACCGTTGGACCCATGGTGGGACGGTTTAGCTGGGGCTGTCGTCGGATTTGGAACCCTGCTATTGATCGCTGTGGTCAGCAAAGGTGGTATGGGCGGGGGAGATATTAAATTATTTGGTTTGATTGGTTTTGTGATGGGGATAAAGGGAGTTATTCTTGCCTTTTTATTCTCTGCCTTTTTTGGAGCGATTTTTGGTGTGATTGGCATGATGCTCGGTCTAGTGAAGCGCAGTAAGCCAATTCCATTCGGACCATTTATCGTCATTGGCACACTGGTGGCCTACTTTTTTGGGGACCACCTGTTAGATTGGTACATCCAATTTTTATGATTTGTTAGAAGGGAGAAGTTATGATGGCTTTAACTTTATTTTCAGGCAGCAATCGGGTTGTGAACCTGGTGTTAAAAGACCATGTTATTCGATATGTTGAACTTAAACAGCTAGACCCGCCAATTGTTCAAAAATGCGGTGAGCATTTTTTACCTGCCGGTGTTATAAAGGATGGCATTATTACTGATTTTGACCTTCTCAAGGATATTTTGAGTGATTGTGTTACCAAATGGAAAATACATAAGCGTCAGGTACGATTTTTAGTACCGGACTCCCGCTTGGTTATTCGTAAGGTTCCCATTCCTAAGGATATAAAAGAGGATGAAATAAGAGGGTATCTGTATTTGGAAATGGGTACAAGCATACATCTCCCATTTGAAGAGCCTGTCTTTGATATCGTTCTATTGGATGAAACAGAGGAAAAAAAGGAAATCCTGCTATTTGCAGCGCAAGAAGAGGTTGTATCTGAGTATGCCGCTTTGCTTGAAAAATCTCAGCTTTACCCTATAGAAGCAGATATATCACCCTTGTCGTTGTATAGGCTGTTTTACCATGCGGAAAAAAGTGGCTTGGATGACCACCTCTTACTAATCGAATTTAATCTCCAAACGGTTAATACAAGTATTTTTGTAGATGATAAACCGATTTTTATGAAAAATATTCCCATTACAGGGACTAGTGGTGAATGGGAAGCCTCACGGATAGACGTAGATAAAGAAATCATGGTATTCACGGGGGATACTGAAGATTATATGCAGTTGTTGGAGGATACCTATACAGAGATTGATCGTGTTTTAAGCTTTTATCAATATACATTAAGCCATGAGCAGCATCAAGTCACTAAAATAGTCGTAACAGGCGATCACCCCTTTCTGGATGAAGTAACTTCTGATATAAACAAGAGATATGAACAAACTGTGATGACCATTCCAAAGGGATATATACAATCCAACAAGGAATCTGAATTGCCGGAACCCTTTTACTTAGCCGGGGGATTGGCTCTTAAAGGAGTGAGATGATGCTTGTAGAAATTAACTTGCTACCCAAAAAAGAGCGTAAAAGCCGGGGGGTACTCCTAATTATTCTGACTGCAATTTTTCTTGGAATTCTCTGCGGAATTCTTTATTTTTGGCAATATCAAAACAATCAAAGCCAAATGTATGCCTTGGATCAAGAATATGAAATGATTGCCCAAACCATTGAAATGGACCAGGAGAAGGTAGTATCTCAGGAAAACAGCAATTCTGTTACTCTATTAACTGAAAAGGTTAAATGGGCAAACCAATACCCCATCAAAACTGTACCGCTCTTAAGGCATTTAATTGGATTTTTACCGGAACGCGGATTTATCGAATCTTTTTCATATGCAGAGGATGGTGCAATTAAAATTGAAGTAAGGTTTGATAAGGCAGAAGAAGCTGCTTATTATCTGAAGGAACTATCTTTAACGAACGTCATTAATAATGCGATGGTTACTTCACTTGAAGCAGCGCCGGAGGAAAAAGAGTCAGACGAAAGTGAAGTTGGTAACACAAATCATCTGCAATATGATCCTCGATATATAGGGACATTTGAGCTCACCCTCAATTTGCTGGAAGTAAAAAAATTGAAGGCTGACGGTAACATGCCCTCTGAAGAAGAGGTGAAATCCGAATGAGTTGGCGATTAAGTAAAATACAAGTGCTTCTATTGGTCGGAGTATGTACGGTCATTCTTTTATTATTTGCAGGTTTGTATTATTTGCAGATTGCTCCCATGAAATCAACAATTGAAACAAAGAAAACAGAATTGGAGATGCAGCAAACGGTATTGGATTCTCTATCTGCTAAGCTCGATCATTCAATTGGAACGACCTATCAATCAACGATGGAATTGCAAAAAAAACTTCCGGTTAAACCGCTGGGAGATCAATTAATACTTGATTTCGAAAAAGCAGAGGTTATTTCTAATAGTTTGATTTTAAAGATGGAAATAAAAGAGGAAGAGCTGGGTCAAGAAGAGGGGACAGATTCTACTCAAATAGCTGATACCACTGATGAAACGGATACGGCTGACTTGCCTAATTCCGAAGAAGGTACTGATGCTGAATCGGAGCCCAGTTCAGAAGAAGAAAAGGCGGAAGCCCCATTGCCATTGCCGCAAGGTGTAAAAAAATTAGCGATTAAGGTGACGGTCGAGGCAGATACGTATACCGAAATTGAATCATTTATTGAGACGATGGAAGCCTCCAAAAGAATAATAAAAGTAGACAGTATAGATTTTGCAGGAACAGAAGAAGTCACATCCGTCGAACAGAACGCGGAGCCTCTTGTTTATACATTAGGAATTTCTGCTTTCTATTCTCCAGATTTGGCAGATTTGCAAAAACATCTGCCGGACATAGAGACACCGCTACCCGCAGACAAAGATAATCCATTAAGTATTGCTCCAGATGTATATGAAGATACAAAAAAAGACAATGAGTAGTTTACTAGAAACATTCAGGTCGTGACGCAGATGATAAATAAAACGAACGGAAAAGGGCAAACAAACGAGGATGGGGTTACTTTAATCGAGGTCCTGGCTGTTGTCGTGATTCTGGGTATTATAGCAGCGGTTGCTGTCCTGGTGATTGGAGATGTCATACAAAAGGCAAGAACACAGGCATTCGTTTCTAATGCTTACATCATGCGCAATGCAGGTACGGTCTATTACAAAAATAAAGAGTTCAATAAGGAACCGGTTAGCGACATAGTAACGTATAAGGAACTCGTTGTCTCTGGTTTTTTAGATGTAATCATTGATCCGGACACAGGTGATAAATGGGAGTTGGAAGGTTCTGATTCCTATGTAGCCTTCAAAGATGGAAAAGCCGTATCTATTTGTTTAATTGGAATTGAACGGAAATTGTGCGGCAAAAAGCAAAATGATGGATATATGCCTTTACCTTTAAGTCAAATTCAAGAAGAATATGTAGAGGATAGGGATTACTAGAAATTTGGCGAAACCTTTTTGGACAAGACGACAAGAGTCTTGTTCTTTTTTTTTTGCAGAATGATAAGATGAACAAAAACGCGGAGGCAACGGAATGGATAAGCCAACCCGGGAACGAACGATCATTGTAAATATTAATGGCGAAAAAAAACAATACAAATGGATTCCAAGTGAAGATCCTGACACACTGGATACCATTCAAGAAATCGCCAGTACGATTGAAGAGGAGCAGCAGCCTCCCCTTTGGATAATACCCGATGATAAATCGGTAGAAAAAAAAGAGCCAAAGGAAAAGCCACCTTCGAAAATAATGGCTTCTATTAAATATGCTCAACTGAATAAATTACGTATACTTGCAACAGGAATTCCAATCCTTGTTGCCCTTGTCATAGGGACGATATTTGGAGTCGTCATTTTAAAAATCGTTCTAGTTGGGGGAACAGAGGAGGTCGTAAAAGTACAGGATTCTACTCCAGTGGTTGGTTCTGAAACAGTGCCTGAGGGGAAAAAAAAGATTGATAAAGAGTTGAATGCTTTCGTCGTACAAGGAGGAGTATATTCAAGTAAACAGGCAGCTGAACAACGTGTTACTCTTATTGAAGACGATGGGATACCAACGATTATATTTGAACAGGAAGATAAATACTTCATTTATATAGGGACAGCAACTACTCTTGAAGAGACTAAAAAATTGGCTCTTCTATATAAAGACGAAGGCATCGAAACGTATTGGAAAGAAATACGTTTTCAGGGGGAAACGAAAAAAGCTTATTCTGGCAAAGAAACAAAAATAATCCAAAATATGATTGATAATATGGGTCTATATACTAAATTTGTATCAGAGTCGCTATTACATAGTGAAACAAGTGGAAAGCTAGATATTAAATCTATTAAAATGGAGACTATACCGAAAGAATTACAAAATTTGCATAATTTAAGTGAAAGTATGAATAAAACATGGTCAGTCTATCAATCTAAACCGGAAGAATCAGTTTTAATGCAGCTTCAAAAGTGTATACTTCAATTTCTTAATGAATGGTATAAATTATAATGTATTTTCCGGGAAATAATTAATACAATTTGTGTTCTGCAGAGTGCCTGAAAATAGAGGTGCTCTTTTTTATTTGCTTTTAAAGTAATCCGGAATTGAGAATGGTGTCGTATTCTGTTAGGATGAATATGTATCTCCCTATCTATATATAATTCTTATGGCAGGTGGCGAAATGGATTTAATCTTGGCTTCTTCTTCCCCAAGAAGAAAAGAATTGCTTGCAATGCTGAATATACCTTTTCAGGTGAAAGTAAGTAACGCAGATGAAACCTATCAGGATGGAATGGAACCCCATGAAATAGTGATGGAATTAGCACGCATAAAATCAACTGTTGTCGCTGAAACTAACCGTGATTCCGTTGTGATAGGTGCAGATACGATCGTAGTAATGAATGGTGATATTCTGGGTAAACCGAAAGATAAAGACGAAGCAATTTCCATGCTGACTCGTTTATCTGGTCGTGTTCATCATGTTTATACAGGAGTCGCCATTTTAAGAGGGCAAGATTCTATCTTGTTTTATGAGAAAACAGATGTTGAATTCTGGCCGTTAAAAAAAGAAGAAATTGAACAATATGTATTGACCGGAGAACCGTTTGACAAAGCGGGATCCTACGGAATACAGGGATTTGGTTCCTTGCTGGTGAAGCGAATAGAAGGTGATTACTTCTCAGTTGTAGGGCTCCCGGTTTCCAGACTTAAGAGGGAACTTGAAAAATTATTACATCCTTAAGAACAACCTCGCTCCGTCAGTGGAATGGAGGATATGGATGGATACAACGCAAATCATGATAAGAGACTATCCAAAGGATGACCGCCCAAGAGAGCGATTTATCCAATTTGGACCGGAAAGTTTGTCAAACCAAGAGTTACTGGCACTGCTTTTAAGAACTGGAACAAAAGAAGATTCAGTAATGAACCTTGCCAATCAACTTTTGGCTAAGTTTGGCGGTTTAAGGCTTTTAAAAGAGTCAAGTATTGAAGAAATGACCAGCATTAAAGGTATTGGGGAAGCAAAAGCTGTGCAGCTTGCTGCAGCAATGGAGTTAGGCAGAAGAATCAGTAATTTGACGAATGAAGAACGGTATGTGATACGTTCGCCGGAGGACTGTGCTAATTATTGTATGAATGATATGCGTTTCTTATCGCAGGAACATTTTGTTTGTATTTATTTGAATACGAAAAACCAAATACTCCATAAACAAACCGTCTTTATCGGCAGTTTAAACGCCTCTATCGTCCATCCTCGTGAAGTCTTCAAAGAAGCTCTCCGCAGATCTGCAGCATCTATCATATGTCTGCATAACCATCCTTCAGGAGACCCCACTCCAAGTCGAGAAGATATTGAAGTAACAAAACGTTTGGCTGAATGTGGAAAAATTATGGGAATAGAACTTTTGGATCATTTGGTTATCGGAGAGAAAAAATATGTCAGTCTTAAAGAAAAAGGATATTTATAATACTATGAATTCATTTGAGGATAAGCTATAATATTACGTATGCTTTTTATAGTATTGTTTTTCATCACATTGCCGAAGAAATTTAACTATTTGACATGAAAAATAAAAATAAAAAACTCGTACCTAATATGGAATATGTTTCAGAAAGGGAGATATTAAAAGATGCTGGGAAATAGAGATTTAGGAATTGATTTAGGAACTGCCAATACACTAGTTTATGTAAAAGGGAAAGGCATTGTTTTACGTGAGCCTTCCGTTGTTGCATTTCAAACTGATACAAAATCAATTGTTGCTGTAGGAAATGATGCGAAAAACATGATCGGTCGTACACCTGGTAACGTAGTGGCACTTCGCCCTATGAAAGACGGCGTAATTGCTGATTATGATACGACTGCAACAATGATGAAGTATTATATGAAACAAGCGTTGAAGAATCAAGGTTGGTTTGCTCGTAAACCATATGTAATGGTATGTGTTCCATCCGGAATAACAGCTGTTGAAGAGAGAGCTGTAGTTGATGCAACAAGACAAGCTGGTGCACGTGACGCTTATACGATAGAAGAACCGTTTGCAGCGGCAATCGGGGCAAACTTACCTGTTTGGGAACCTACAGGCAGCATGGTTGTTGATATCGGTGGCGGTACAACAGAAGTGGCAATTATCTCACTTGGCGGAATCGTGACAAGCCAGTCTATTCGCATCGCAGGGGACGAAATGGATGAAGCAATCATTAACTTTATCCGCAAGAACTACAATCTGATGATTGGAGACAGAACATCTGAAGCTATTAAGCTTGAAATTGGTTCTGCTGGAGATCCTGAAGATATTGAAAACATGGAGATTCGCGGTCGTGACTTATTAACAGGTCTTCCGAAAACGATTGAAATCACGCCAGGGGAAATTGCGAAGGCTTTGCATGATACAGTTTATGCGATTGTAGATGCGGTTAAAAATACACTTGAAAAGACTCCGCCGGAACTTGCTGCTGATATCATGGATCGCGGTATCGTATTAACAGGCGGTGGCGCATTATTGCGTAACCTGGATAAAGTAATCAGTGAAGAGACTAAAATGCCTGTTCTTATTGCTGAAAATCCATTGGATTGTGTAGCGATTGGTACTGGTAAGGCTCTTGATCATATCCATCTGTTCAAGTCAAAAGTTAAAGATTCAAGATAAAAATAGAACGCACAAATCCTGAAAGAGGATAATAATGACAGAGGAGCAAGGAAATGCCACAATTTTTCTTAAACAAAAAATTGATTATCTTGCTGATTAGCATCATCTTTCTGGTGGCTTTGATTGGGTTCTCACTTCGGGAAAGGGATGAATTGAGCTGGCCTGAGCAGTTTATGAAGGACTCTGCCGGCTTGGTTCAAACTATTTTCCATAAGCCCGCTTCTGCTGTAGCGGGCTTTTTTGAGAATCTTTCAGATTTAAGGAATACATATGAAGAAAATAAGAACCTTAAATCACGCCTGGAAGAATATGTGAAGCTGGAAACAGAAATATATGATTTGAAAAAAGAAAATGAAGAATTGAGTAATATACTGAAGAAAAAAGAAGATTTAAGTGATCATACAGTTGCTCACTCTACTGTCATTGGCAGAGGTCCGGAAAGATGGCATGAAACATTAACTGTCAGTAAAGGCAGTGTAAATGGAATTGAAAAAAATATGGCTGTTATCACAGCAGAAGGATTGATTGGAAAGGTTAAAAGCGTTTCTCAATTTACATCTACCGTGCAATTGATGACTGCTCTTGATCCGCAAAATCGTATTTCTGCAAAAGTACAAGGTAAAAAGCCATCATATGGCTTTATTCAGGGATATGATGAAGATAAGCAAGCCTTATTATTAACAGGTCTCCATTATGATGCTAAAATTAAAAAAGGTGAAAATGTGACAACATCCGGGCTTGGCGGTGTCTTTCCAGAAGGGTTAGTCATCGGTAAAGTAGAGGAAGTCATCATTGATCAATACGGATTGACACAAACTGCCTTGATTAAACCAGCAGCGAATTTCTATGATCTAAATAATGTAATGATTGTAAAACGCACCATGACTACTGTAGATACTGATAGCAATGAGGGGGATGACCTGTGATAAGGGTTAAAATCTTCCTTTTAGCTATCCTTGTTTTTATATCCGAGGGAATCTTTGTTGAAATCTTTTCGGCTAAATTATATACAATGCCTTACATATTGGTGCCAAGGTTTATTATTATCTTTTTGGTGTTTTTAGGCGTCTATGGAAAGAGAGATCTGGGAATCCTATATGCTTTTTTTATGGGAATCTTCTATGATGTCGTATATACAGAAGTACTGGGCGTATATTTGTTCACTTTGCCTTTAGTGGTGTACTTATCAAGTCAATTAATGAAAGTACTGCAACATAATCTGGGAATTGTTTCAACTGTATGTTTGCTTGCTATATCTGTTTTAGAAATTATCGTCTATGAGGTGAATACTTTAATTGGCTATACTTCATTGACGTTTATAGAATTTGCACATATGAGATTGCTGCCTACCTTAATTTTGAATCTGATATTTCTGATCCTATTCGCTTTTGTATTATCTAAATGGATCAAGAGATGGACTATTGAAGAAGATAATTAAACCGTATTTGATTATTTAAAAAAGGAATTGTCAGCGCTCGTGTCGAATTAAATTGCATTGAGGTGAGCACGACGTCATGGGAAAGAAAAATGTTCAGCATGTTATGATCAAAGGAAGTAAACAAGGTTTAACGATTGTTATTGATGACCATTCATCCATATCTGATGCAATGAAGGATTTGGATGAAAAATTATCAATTCATAATTCAACTATTGAGTCAACATCGAGTATTCATGTTACAATACATACCGGTAATCGATATTTGACGGATGAACAGGCGCAGACGCTTGTAGATTTAGTAGAAAAAAAGGGATATATGAGTGTAAAAAATGTTGAATCCAATGTTATTTTACTTGAAGAATCTAAAAGGTTGGCTGAAGAAGTCGCTGTGACGAAAATAGTTAGGGTTGTCCGTTCTGGTCAAATTATGGAAGTGAAGGGTGACTTGCTTTTAATAGGAGACGTAAATCCTGGTGCTACCGTAAGAGCCGGCGGTAATATTTTTATTATGGGAACGTTGCGGGGGAAGGCTCAGGCAGGTATATATGGCAATAAGGAATGCGTTGTATCTGCATCTGTATTTAAGCCTTCCCAAATCGTTATAGGCGATGTTTTATATAACTCTTTTGATTATAATGAGCATGATGACCACCAAATGGAATGTGCTTATTTAAATCAATCTGGTGAGATGATTTTTGATAGATTACAAGTTTTATGTAAAGTGAGACCTAATTTATCCTTATTTGAGGAGGGCGTATAGCCATGGGAGAGGCCATAGTAATAACATCCGGTAAAGGTGGGGTAGGGAAAACGACAACTACTGCCAATGTCGGAACTGCCTTAGCGTTATTGGGGAAAAGAGTCTGTCTGGTTGATACAGATATTGGGTTGAGAAATCTGGATGTGGTAATGGGTCTTGAAAATCGTATTATTTACGATTTGGTAGATGTGATTGATGGCAGATGTAAAATCCATCAGGCTCTTGTGAAAGATAAACGTTTTGATGATCGTTTATATTTAATGCCTGCAGCACAGACAGCGGATAAAACATCTGTTAATCCAAAGCAGGTTAAACAGCTAATTGATACTTTGAAACAGGATTTCGATTATATTATCATTGATTGTCCGGCTGGTATCGAACAGGGTTATCAAAATGCCGTGGCCGGCGCTGATAAGGCGATTGTTGTAACGACACCGGAAACATCAGCTGTCAGAGATGCGGATCGGATTATTGGCTTGTTGGAGAAAGAACCTAATGTTGAACCTCCAAAGTTAGTTATAAATCGTATTCGTAACCATATGCTAAAAATGGGCGATATGCTTGATATTGATGAAATAACGACTCATCTTTCCATCGATTTAATTGGAATTGTAGTAGATGATGATGATGTGATAAAAGGATCGAACCAGGGAGAGCCGATTGTTTTTGATCCAAATAACAGAGCATCTATTGCCTACCGAGACATTGCCCGTCGTATTTTGGGTGAATCTATACCACTTAAACCGCTTGAAGATGAAAAAACTGGAATGTTCACGCGAATTAAAAAATTATTTGGCGTTAAGTAAATCTGGAAGGACCTCTAATCTTACTTTAGTTTAGAGGTCCTTTTTCCGTGTTTTCATGGCATAGCTTGGTCCAGTCATACATATCTTTTAGAAAAGTGCTGTATGGAGAGGTGAAAACATGGGCAGCCGAAATAGCTCAGAAGTCCGAAAACGCATTGCCGAGAGAAGGAAAAACCGGGTAAGAGTGAGTAAGGTTCACAAGGAGAATGAAAGATCATCCTGGCCGGTAGTGGAAGATGAGAAAGAATGGGGAGCTGAAAATGTCTTCGTATACGAAGAGGGAATCGATCAGCATACAAGGCCGCCTTTTATAAACAAAGATTGGATCTTATTCCGCATACTCGCATCCGTCTGTCTGGTTTTATGCATGGCCATTATCTATCGGACATCCGCTCCGTGGACTGATAAGGCGAGAACCACCCTGGAAAATGTCTATCAACAGGAATTTCAATTTGCTACAGTATCTAACTGGTTTGAGGATACAATTGGTAAACCATTTGCTTTTTTACCTGAAGATTCACATAAGGGAGCCAATAATCAACCTACTGATGATCAGTTTGCAACACCGGCCACAGGCACAATCATGCAAAGCTTTGTCAAGGATGGACAGGGGGTCTTAATTAAGACATCTAACAGTACCTCGGTCGATACGATTAAAGAGGGTGTTGTCATCTATGCAGGGGAAAAGGAGACTCACGGAAAAACAGTTATTGTCCAGCATCCAGATAAAAGTGAATCTTGGTATGCTCGCCTTCAGGAAATAAATGTGAGTCTTTATGAGGAGATAAAGAAGGGAACAAAAGTTGGGAGAGTTTCGCCGTCGGCTGAGCCTGATAAGGGGGAATTTTACTTTGCATTAAAAGCTAATGGAAAGTTTATTGACCCTAATGAGGTGATTTCATTTGAATAACATATGGCCTGTGCTCATGAAAATACGTGTACATTCTTTAACATGGGCTTTGCTTGCTTTAGGTGTGCTAACAGCTAGGTTTACCGAATTGCTTTTAATGTTTTTAATCGTGTTATGTCATGAGCTGGGTCATGCATTTGCCGCGCAGCTATTCGGCTGGAGAATAAAATCCGTAACCCTTTTGCCTTTTGGCGGAGAGTTGGAGACGGATGAGCATGGAAACCGTCCGTGGCGGGAGGAACTGATTGTCCTGGCTTCTGGTCCGCTGCAGCATGTCTGGATTCTGGGATTGACCTATTTTTTCTATGCGAATGGCCTTATTTCTGAGTATATTTATACCAGTTTAATTTTGTACAATTTTATTGTACTCTTTATCAATTTAGCCCCTATTTGGCCTCTTGATGGAGGAAAAGCATTGTTTGTTTTATTAAGTAAGCGACTGCCCTTTCTGCATGCACACCGCCTGATTATCATAATATCTGGGATCAGTCTTATCATTGCTTTGATTGGATTGGTTATTGTTAATCCGCTTAACCTGAATTGGTGGATGGTATTTGGTTTCCTTATCTTTTCACTTTGGAAGGAATGGAAACATCGTCAATTTGTATTTATGCGCTTTTTAATGGAAAGGCACTATGGGAATAATTTGGATATACGTGAGATATCACGCCTTGAAGCGGAAAAAGATATGAAGATTTACAAAATAATGGAAGATTTTCGCAGGGACAATAAGCATATTATTATCGTAAAACACAAGAATGAAGAAGTAGGGAAACTCGATGAATCTGAATTATTGCATGCTTGTTTTACAACAAAACTAGCTCATCGGCCGATTGGAGAACTTTTGTATCATTATTGACGCTCCTCTCCTGACTCGTTAAAGTAAGATTAATGAGCAAACGAGAGGATTTTTCTTATGGATAAAATAGTACTTGATTATAAAGGGATGGAGCGACGTCTCGGTTTATTCCAAAATGATAAGCTGATGAGGATTCATATCGAAAGAGAAGGACAGGGTCCTTTTGCTGGTAATGTTTACAACGGAATTGTTCGTGAAATTGTACCGGGTATGAATGCAGCTTTTGTGGATATAGGGTTTGATAAAAATGCCTATTTACCATTTGAAGAGACTCCGCAATATCATTTAGATCCCCAGGCAAAAGTGTTTGTAAAGCAGGGAGAAAAACTGCTTGTACGCATCCTTCGAGACTCAGAAGGGGCAAAAGGAGCTAAAATTAGTGCTTTAATTGAAATTTCGTCCGCGGAAATGGTTTACATAAAGGGAGAACATTTTGTGCGTACATCTAAAAAGGCCGATAAGAAGACTGTTCAAAAGTGGAAACGTATAACGGCCAAGCATTTGCAGAAAGATGAAGGGGTTATTGTGCGTACCAAATTTCTTGATGTGGGTGAAGAAGAGTTTATTGCCAAACTCGTTGAGTTGCGTGAACGATATGAAAACTTGCAGAAAAAAGCATCTAAAAGCAAAGCGCCGGTGCTGATAAGTGATCAAAATCGTATCCTAAGTTTAGTGGAAAGTTGGTCAAATGATTCAAGTGGTGAATTATGGACCAACTCCATTGAAGGTGTGCAGTTGGTTCGCTCTGTTTTACCTGAAAACTGGCGACTGCATTTTCAAAAAGATAAGATGAATCTTTTCGATTCACTTGGAATTGAGGGAGAAATAGAAAAGGCAGTTAAGAAAGTGATTTGGCTTTCGAATGGCTCCTATCTACTCTTTGAAAAGACAGAAGCTATGCATGTAATCGATGTGAATACCGGTAAGTTCATTGGGAAGCATGATTTGAATAAAACCATTCTCGATACGAATCTACTCGCTGCTACAGAGCTTGGAAGACAAATCATTCTGCGCAATTTATCCGGAATTATCGTGATTGATTTTATTAATATGAAATCTACTGCTGCCCGGAATCAAGTGCAGGCCGCAATGGAGGATGCCTTGAAGAATGACCCGTTACGTTCTGTAGTGGTTGGATTTACAGAGCTAGGGCTTATGCAAATCACACGTAAAAAAGAAGGACCGGACTTATATGAAATCTTGCTGGAAGACTGTTTGGAGTGCAGAGGAACCGGGTTAATACAAAACCGCCTGGGATCCATATATGAATTGGAACGGCAGTTGGAGACATTAAAATACAGTATGGATCATTCTGTGTGGATTGTAGCTGCTTCCTCTTTTTATGATTATCTGTCTATGCATATCCATGAACTGAAGGCGCATATCATGCCATACAGCAAAAATATCTTGGTGACAGCAGGCGATGTGACTGGGACCAATCTATTTGAAATTCGAGCCTTGGGAAATCAGGAAGATCTCGAAAATCGCATTAAACGAACAGAGGAAAATAATAAACCCAAGCCCATCATCCGTCTATTATCAAATCTAGATTGACAATGTTTGTCTGAGTATGATAATATTCTTATGTTATGTTTGTAGCACCGCATGCTACAACCGCTCATGTCAGGTAGTAAGTCCATTTAAGGCGCCTGTCGTTGGCGAGTCTTAGACAATTAAGGAGGTGCAGGTATGTACGCAATTATTGAAACTGGTGGAAAGCAAGTGAAAGTAGAAGAAGGTCAAACAATCTACGTTGAGAAAGTGAACGTTGAAGAAGGTGGCATCGTTACTTTCGATAAAGTTCTTTTTGTAGGTGGAGAAGATGTGAAAGTTGGAAGCCCTGTTGTTGAAGGCGCTACTGTAACAGGTAAAGTTGAAAAACACGGCAAACAAAAGAAAATCATCGTTTTCAAATACAAAGCGAAAAAGAACAACCGTAAAAAACAAGGTCACCGTCAGCCTTATACAAAAGTAACAATCGAAAAGATTAGCTTCTAAGGCGACGCGTATGATTAAAGTGAAGGTAGTGCGAACTGGTGAACGAATATCTTCGTTCAGTATATCAGGACACGCCGATTTTGCACAAAAAGGTCAGGATATCGTTTGTGCGGGGGTATCTGCAGTAGCCTTTGGTTCTGTGAATGCCGTGATGAGTTTAACTACTGTTAAGCCCAACATTAAACAGGCAGGTAAAGATGGCGGTTTCCTTGAAGTCCATTTTCCGGAAACGGAGAGCGATGACAAGGTCCAATTATTGCTTGAAGGCATGCTTGTTTCCTTACAAACGATTGAACGTGACTATGGTAAATACATGAAAATTATTATTAGCTAACAGGAGGTGGAATACATGTTAAGATTGGATCTTCAGTTCTTCGCTTCCAAAAAGGGAGTAGGTTCCACAAAGAACGGTCGTGACTCCATTTCTAAACGTCTTGGCGCTAAACGTGCTGATGGACAATTCGTAAGTGGTGGTTCTATCCTTTACCGTCAACGTGGTACTAAAATCTATCCAGGTTTGAATGTTGGCCGTGGCGGAGATGACACTCTTTTCGCTAAAATTGATGGAGTTGTTAAATTTGAGCGTTTGGGTCGTGACAAGAAACAAGTCAGCGTATACCCAGTAGCACAAGAAGCTTAATAAGTAACAGTCAAAAGAAGCTCTAACCTTGGTGGTTGGAGTTTTCTTTTTTAGATATGAGTTTTATGGTTAATGCCATTATACTTCCGTATTTACCCCAAAGTTATTTACTGCTGGCGCGAATATATTCCTCTCCTGAAATTCCGTTAAATTTGTTATACTGTAAAAGATGATTTGCGAATTCATTCAGGACCTCATTATTCCAATCCGACAGGAGAATGTATGAAGATGGAAACAAAATGGACGACTGTAGAATTACTGAGGCATGTACGTCATGATTGGTTAAATAAAATACAGCTGATTAAAGGAAATATGGCATTAGGTAAAATGGATAGAGTTTCGAATCTTATGGATGAAATCGTTGTAGAAGCACAGCAGGAAGCGAAAATTTCAAACATGAAAATGCCATTGCTGGCTGAACTTTTATTGACAGGTAATTGGCTTCATTACTCGTTTGATATTACATATGAAATGATGGATGATCTAAAAGGTTATCCGGAATACGATGAATTGATAACTAATTGGATGAAGACCCTTTTCAATGAAGTGAATCAGCGAATGGATACATTTGATATTCTTCATTTAACGATACTGATCAGCAAAACGGACGAGGCTCCATTAAAGATTGGTTTTGATTTTCAGGGACAGGTAAATAATAAAGAAGAACTGATAAATATTCTACAGATAAAAGAACCTCTAAAAATTTCGGGAATTACAGAGGATATTAATTCTTTTTATTTTGAAATAACGGTAAGATAACAATCAAAGAGTTGTAAAAGCAGAAAGTAGGTGACCCACCCATGTTTGTGGATCAGGTCAAGATATACGTAAAAGGTGGAGATGGCGGCAATGGAATGGTCGCTTTCCGTAGAGAAAAGTATGTACCTAAAGGCGGCCCAGCCGGTGGAGACGGCGGCCATGGCGCAAATGTTGTTTTTGAAGTGGAAGAAGGACTTCGTACATTAATGGATTTTCGATATAAAAGACATTTTAAAGCTCCGCGAGGGGAACATGGAATGTCAAAAAATCAGCATGGTAAGAACTCATCTGACATGATTGTAAAAGTTCCCCCGGGTACAGTGGTATCAGACGCTAATACAGGAGAAATCATTGCTGATTTAACCGAACACGGCCAGCGTGCCATTATAGCAAAAGGCGGACGTGGCGGACGTGGAAATACTCGTTTTGCTACACCGGCTAACCCGGCTCCTGAATTATCCGAGAAGGGCGAACCTGGCATTGAACGTGATATCATCATGGAACTGAAATTATTGGCAGATGTAGGTTTGGTTGGTTTCCCAAGTGTTGGAAAATCAACGTTGCTATCTTCTGTGTCAGCTGCAAAGCCGAAGATTGCCGAGTACCATTTCACCACAATTGTTCCTAACCTAGGTGTGGTCGAAACCGGTGATGGACGTAGCTTTGTTATGGCAGATTTACCTGGACTCATTGAAGGAGCACATGCTGGGGTTGGACTTGGGCATCAATTTCTGCGTCATATCGAGCGGACACGCGTAATCGTCCATGTTATTGATATGTCCGGTCAGGAAGGCCGCGATCCTTATGAAGATTATGTGACGATTAACAAAGAACTTGAAGAGTATAATCTGCGCTTAACGGAAAGGCCGCAAATTATCGCAGCAAGCAAAATGGACATGCCTGATTCTGAAGAGAATCTGAAAGCTTTCAAGGAGCGCCTGGGAGACGATGTTCCAGTTTTCCCGATTTCTTCCGTTACTCACGAAGGCTTGCGTGAATTATTATTTGCAGTTGCAGATAAGATTGAAGAGACTCCTGAATTCCCGCTTGAGCATGAAGAAGAAACAACTGGTGTCCATCGTGTCCTTTATAAACACGAAGTTGAAAAAGAAGAATTCTTTATTACTAGAGATTCGGATGGCACATTTGAGGTAACTGGTGATAAGCTGGAAAAACTGTTCAAGATGACAGACTTCAGCCGTGATGAATCCGTTAACCGTTTTGCCCGCCAGCTTAGAGCAATGGGTGTGGATGAAGCCCTTAGAAAACGCGGTGCAGAAGATGGAGATATTGTTCGTTTAATGGAATATGAATTTGAATTTGTTGATTAAAGATAAAGCTTAGGATGGTTTCAAAGAGGGTGAACTCGTTTGCAAAATAAAGCTGATAAGAAATTTTTTTTAGTCCGGGAAGATGTATTGCCAGAAGCGATGCAGAAAACCTTGCAGGCTAAAGAGATGATAGAAAGAGGAAGAGCCGTTTCTGTATGGGATGCTGTTAAAAGCGTAGATTTGAGCCGAAGTGCATTTTATAAATACAGAGATACGGTTTTCCCCTTTCATTCTGTTGTAAAAGAAAAAATTATTACGCTATTTTTCCATTTGGAAGACCAATCAGGCACGCTTTCTGAATTACTCGGTATCGTTGCATCCTCAGGGTGCAACGTGCTGACCATCCATCAGACGATCCCAATCCAGGGACGTGCAAATGTAACCCTGTCGTTAAATACAGGTGATATGCATATGGAAATGAATGAATTCATTAACCGTTTAAAAAGACTGGATTTCGTTGATAAGGTTGAAATTTTAGGCTCTGGAGCCTGAATAGATTTAACAATGTAAAATACATAGACAGATAGACAGAGAGGCTTAAAGCAGGGGGAGAAGGTTGTGAACGTACGCATTGCATATCTTGGACCAAAAGCAACATTCTGTGATTTGGCTGCATCAAAACTATTTCCCGATGGTCAAAGACAGGCTTTTATGACAATACCTGAATGCATGGATGCAGTGGAAAACGAGTTCGTTGATTATGCTGTTGTACCGTTGGAGAATGCGCTGGAGGGATCAGTTAATATTACGCTGGATTATTTGATCCATGAGGTACGCATTCCCATCGTGGCGGAGTTTTCAGCTCCGATTCGCCAACATTTAATGGTCCACCCCAGTCATGTCAATAAATTAAATAGGATTGATCGAATTATTTCGCATAGTCACGCGATAGCTCAATGCCACAAATTTCTCCATGGAGAGATGAAAGGCGTACGCTGTGAAAATGTAACCTCCACTGCTGCGGCTGCACACTATATACAAGAGCATCCGGAGGAACGGACTGCTGCTATTGCAAATGAAATGGCAGCTGAAGAATATGGTCTATCGATTGTTAAGTCGGATATTCATGACTATTCTCATAATCGTACACGGTTTGTCATTCTTGGACACAAGCCTTTATCGGATAACATGATTACTGTCCAGCAAAAAGGAGAAAAAACAACGATTATGGTTATGCTGCCAGCTGACCATGCCGGCGCTTTGCACCAAGTGTTATCGGCGTTTTCCTGGAGGAAGCTGAACCTTTCCAAAATTGAGTCGAGACCATTAAAGACCGGTCTTGGTAACTATTTCTTTATTATTGATGTAGATCAGAAGCTGGATGATATCCTGCTGCCGGGTGCCATTGCTGAAATGGAAGCCCTAGGCTGCACGGTTACAGTTATGGGCAGTTATTATAGTTATTGTTGAGTCTGTTTATATGAAATTAGGACCCTTGCTGAATGTAGCAGGGGTCCTTTTGTATAGGCGTTTTCTTGAGTTTGCCAGTGCTTAAGTTCGTGAGCTTAAAGTTCTGGGTTTATTCTTTCAAAAATCCTGCGTCCTTTAATGCCCGTACAGCTTGCTGAAGATTTTCTTCACTTGCTGCCTCGATTGTATGGAGATGGATACCATCTGTTAGCTGGGACAAGAGAGAGGCTTTAGTATTTTTTAGCTTGGAGATAAACTGCCGGACATCGTCTCTATTGCTGATCATAATGGAAGCGGTCAGGTCTCCGTACAGGGGATGCTCTACTTTTACATCTTTCACGGTAACACCGCAATCCACTAAAAGCAATAATTCCTCTTCCGCTTGTTCGGCAGTATGTAAACTTGCTATAACCGTTGTTTTCCGTTCCGTACTTGGATTGATTTGGTTTATATAAATATAGCCGTTCGGTGTGGCAATAATGGGTTCGTTCCGTGCTTTTAACACGGTAATATCCCCAACTATTATTTGGCGGCTGACTGAACAAATAGCTGAAAGCTCACTGCCTGTAATGGGTTCACGACGTTCTTTTAAAATGGTTAGGATGGCTTGGCGTCGGTCTTCTGTCGTGTGTTTTTTCTGCATCTTCTTTTGCCCTCCCTTATCTCCTTGATTTTCTGAGATATGCTTATCTTCATTGTACCATAGGGAATTTCCTTCATAAATAGAAACAAATCAGCATAAATTTTCATGAATCAATAGCAATCTGCCCAATCAATCATAGTATATATGGACATATGCGTAAGGAGGGATTATGCGTGAAGATACACATCGTCCAAAAAGGCGACACATTATGGAAGATTGCAAAGAAATATGGAGTGAGTTATGAAATGTTAAAGAAAATGAATTCACAGCTTAGCAATCCGGAAATGCTAATGCCCGGCATGAAAATTAAGATACCTGAAAATGCATCTGCACCAGCAAAAAAGTGGAGCGATACAAAAGTGAATTTTGGAACAGTTAAAGAGGCTCCGATTTCAAGCGGGAATGCATATATGAAGGAAAGTATAAAGCCTGAAACGAAACCGGCTCCAAGTAAGCCAAAAGAAATGCCGATTAAGACACCACAAGCAGTGAAGGAGATGCCAAATCAACAGATGGATAATAAAAAAGAGAAGCCTATCAAAGAAAAGCCAAAAATGCCATACGTTGCTCCACAGGCTATCGTAAAGCCTGTTATACCTGAAATTGATATAAATAACTATTATTTAATGAACATGCCTAAAATGGAAATGCAAACACCTCCTCCTATGCCGAACCTTAAGGAACAACCAAAAGTCAAAGAAAAACCAAAGGTTAAAGAACAACCCAAAGTCAAAGAGAAGCCAATTATAAAAGAAAAACCGAAAAAGATGGAAAAACCAAAGCCAATGCCAAAGCCGATGCCGAAGCCAATGCCGCAGTATATACCGGAATATTGTCCGCCAATGATTCCGTACTATGATCCTTGTTGTGCGCCGGTTATGATGTATCCAAGCATGCCCTACCCACCATCATACTATAATCAACCATATATGACTGCACCTGCTTATCATCAACCATATCACCCATATTATCATCAGTCTAACTGGGGGCATGGGAATGATATGGAAGACAGCACCATCTTCCACACTGAGCAACACGAATCAGGCCAGATGATGGGAATGCAAGGTGATTATCATCCACAACAGCAAGGTTATAATCCAATTGGAACCATGTCCCCTCAGGGTCAATATCCTGTACAAGGAATGCAAGGATACTACCAACACCCGGGATATGGTCATTATGGATATGAATCTGCAAACTATGGTATGGAATCCCCTAGTCATATGATGGAGCATTCTTACCAGCAACAACAGCAATATGTTCCATTTGATGGCTATATACCACAGGGTTGCGGCTGTCCTGAGTCAGGAGCACATGGTGCCTTTTATCAGCCGATGAACCAATACCATCAGCAAGGGTCAGGTATGGGTCATTCAATGAACCAATATCATCAGCAAGGGTCAGATATGGGTCATTCAATGAACCAATATCATCAGCAAGGGTCAGATATGGGTCATTCAATGAACCAATATCATCAGCAAGGGTCAGATATGGGTCATTCAATGAACCAATATCATCAGCAAGGGTCGGATATGGGTCATTCGATGAACGACTTCACACAACAAGGTATGAATCAGCCTATGTATCAACAGGCTATTCAACAACCGTATTATCAAGATCCTCAGTTTCATCAAAGATATGGGGGTCAGGAGTTTGAATCGGCATCTCCTTCCTATAATCCCGATGCTCAGTATGTGATACCGCATATCGAACCAGCAACATTTGATATGCCAAGGACACAAGAAGAAAGTAGTGAGCAAGAAGGTCAATCATGAAGGGAAATCAGGAAGGGGGCAGTCTCAAAGGCTGCCTCCTTACTTATTTGAATCAGCAAAAAATTGAGATCTATGAGATGAAGGCTATAAAGCCAAGGCTCATCAAGGTTAGCACGAATAAGGGAATATTTATTGCCAAACAATTTGTGAATCAAACAAGATTGCTCATGCAGTTCGAATTTTTGCAGAAGATACAAAAAACCGGGTTTAAAGGAGCTTATACGTTTTCCGATAAAATTAAGCCATTTGAATGTAAAGGGATATCGATTGGTTTTTTGGAGTACTTAACAAAGCATCCAAGAGTCTTTACGTATGAAAGCTATTCGGAACGTTTAGAGGGTTTGGCATTATTAAATAAGATGCATGAAGCATCCGCTATGGTGATCCAAGATTTAACGATGAAAAAGTATACATTTTCGCAAGTTTCTAAGTGGAGAGAGAGACTAGAAGAGTTTTCATCCAATATTAAAATTCTGAAGAGGATTATTCCCGAGCCTGTGCTGACAGAATATTTAAGAATGGGAGAATGGGTTTTAAATGAGTTGGACCCATACGAAATTGAGGATGTGGATGAAGAACCAGTTATTATTCATGGAGACCTAGCGTATCATAATTTTTTTAGAAAAGATGATGGAAAGCTACTCCTTATCGATTTTGATTTAATGGCAAAAGCTCCGCCTCTGATTGACTATTTACAGTATGCCAACAGGTTACTAATATATAATAATTGCTCATTGAAAGAGATTCTTTCTTTTCCTCAGTTTAAAAAATATCGAGAAAATCCATTCTTTTTAATAGGGCTTTGTTTTCCAACTGATATATACAGGGAATGGAATCGCATCTGTCGTGAGCAATTATGGGGTTCGAGTCATCGCCTTGGCTCCCTTTGGAATATTACAGTGGCAGATTTACCTAAGAGAATCGTTTTTTTTAAAGAATTGAAGTCTAAGTTAAGTATTTATAATAATTAATTGTATAAAAGCATGAAAGGAATATTGAAATGACCAAAAAAAGAATTGTAAAAGATGGTCATCGTCGATGTTCATCTTATTTGTAGTCAACTTGGGAAACTAATAAGGCCTGCAGGACGTGGCGAATTTAGTCTTCGTTCCTTAATTCAAGGCCCTTCAGCACTTTCTATGATCCAGCTTCAGTGGCTAGAAGCTCAGGACATAAGTATAGACACTGCGGGGGAGGAACGTCCCCTACGTGCCTCTGTCTTATGCTTGTCGGACCTGAACACCTCAGCTTTTCGTAGATCCAGCTTCAGGGCCTAACCGCTCGAGACATAAGTGTAGCTGCTACGGGAGAGAAAAGGCGCTCTCCCTGCGCACCTCCTCTTATGCTTGTCGCGGCTAAGCGAGGCCCTTCAGCTTTTCGTATAATCCGGCTTCAGCTCCTAGCTCCTCGAGGTCATAAGGATAGCCACTACGGGAGGAAAAGACACCTCCCTACGCGCCTCTCCTTATGCTTGTCGGAGCTGAACAGTCCCTTCAGCACTTTGTATAATCCGGCTTCAGGGCCTAGGAGTTCGGGACATAAGCATGGCCTCTGCAGGAGGGGAGAACACCTCCTTCCGATCCCCTGTCTTATGCTCCTCACGGGCCTACACGATGTAGGTCATGAAGACGTTGCCACAGGACGTGGCGAATTTAGTCTTCGTTCCTTAATTCAAGGCCCCTCAGCACTTTGTATGATCCAGCTTCAGTGGCTAGAAGCTCAGGACATAAGTATAGACACTGCGGGGGAGGAACATCCCCTACGTGCCTCTGTCTTATGCTCCTCGCGGGCCTACATGATGTAGGTCATGAAGACGTTGCCAACAGGACGTGGCGAATTTAGTCTTCGTTCCTTAATTCAAGGCCCTTCAGCTTTTCGTATAATCCGGCTTCAGCTCCTAGCTCCTCGAGGTCATAAGGATAGCCACTACGGGAGGAAAAGACACCTCCCTACGCGCCTCTCCTTATGCTTGTCGGAGCTGAACAGTCCCTTCAGCACTTTGTATTACTTTCTATTTTTTTGGGGATACTGTTGGGGAGTTGTGATTATACATCCTAGTGAGGTGGGTTAGATGAATGGGCGGTACTTATTCCTGGTAGCGTGTTTGTTGTGTTTGATGGCTATCCCAGGTATGAATGATCACGCAGGTATGGCGGATAGAATCGATTACGGTCAGGATAGTCCGGTCCTTGGTATGGCTCCAATCCAGCGAACAGTCATACTTCAGCGTGTTTATTTGGATGGAGAGATGAGCGAAGAAAAAATTGAAGAAACCATCATTTCAATGGATGATTTTTGGAGAAAATATGATAAGTGGCTATTGGTAGATCAAAATGACGAGCAGCTTGTGTTCCAAACATATGTTGATGATATTTCTCCTTTATTAAAGGGGAACGGATATTTTGGAATTAAATCTGATGGTACGATTACGATTTTTAACGGTAAACCCGCTAAGGAACAAATCATCCAATCTTTCTATCAAATTGATTTGAAGAAGCTGGAGACTAATAAAAAATCGGAATTGCAAAGTGGTGTAAAAATTGTAAACAAAGAAAGATATCTTAAGTTTTTAGAAGTATATAAAAATTATTCAACCCCCGCTTCCAAAAAGCTTTAATAATTTTTAAAAGAGCTGATCGTTCATTTTGCGACAGCTCTTTTAGACGTTCACTTTAAAAATCATTCGCTCAAAAATCAAACATTTGTGCTGCTGGTGTATGATGGTTAATTGTAGTGTGGTACAATGGTTTACAGTCGAATTGGAGGAGAGGTAGACGTTGTACGATTTTATTAAAGGTCGGATAGACTATGTCTGTCCTGAATATATAGTAGTCGAAGCGAATGGGATTGGTTATTTAATTCATGCGCCAAATCCGTTTGTGTTTTCCGGTACAAAAGAGGAAAAGAAAATCTATGTACACCATTATGTACGGGAAGATTTACAGGCACTGTACGGTTTTAATTCAAGAGAAGAAAAGAAATTATTTATTAAATTATTGAATGTCACAGGCATCGGGCCAAAGGGTGCGCTGGCTGTACTTGCGAGCGGAAGAGTCGATCAGGTCGTGGAGGCTATTGAAGCTGAGGATGAAAAATTTCTTGTTAAATTCCCGGGTATCGGGAAGAAAACAGCAAGACAGATGATTCTTGATTTAAAAGGAAAACTTGAGGATGTTTCCCCAGATGCGTTCCCTGATTTATTCCAAACCGCAGATGGCAAAGAATTGAGTTATTCAACCAAGAATATAGCATTGGAGGAAGCATTGCTTGCTTTACAGGCACTTGGTTATTCTGAGAAGGAAGTTAAAAAAGTAGTGCCGAAGCTTGAAAAAGAAGAGAAAACGACAGAGGAATATATTAAAGGTGCATTACAGCTTATGTTGAAATAGGAGGTGGAGAAATTTGGATGAACGAATCATGGACCTGCAGGCACAAAATCAGGATGAGGCGTTTGAATTTAGTCTGAGACCCCATTCACTTGAACAATATATCGGGCAAGATAAAGTAAAGGAAAATCTCCGTGTCTTTATTGAAGCAGCCAGAATGAGAGAAGAAGCGCTTGATCATGTGTTGCTGTACGGACCGCCTGGACTTGGGAAAACGACTTTAGCCACAATCATAGCCAATGAGATGGGAGTGCAAATTCGGACAACCTCAGGACCTGCTATTGAACGTCCCGGCGATTTAGCTGCTATATTAAGCTCTCTTCAACCTGGTGAGGTTCTATTTATTGATGAAATTCATCGTCTGCCAAAGTCCGTTGAAGAAGTACTTTATCCTGCGATGGAGGATTTTTGTCTCGATATCGTAATCGGTAAGGGACCGGGTGCACGTTCTGTACGATTGGATTTGCCTCCTTTTACCCTTGTGGGTGCCACAACAAGGGCTGGTGCTTTATCAGCGCCGTTACGTGACCGTTTCGGAGTCATTTCCAGATTGGAGTACTATTCAGAGTCTCAATTACAGGAGATTGTTACACGTACAGCCCAAGTGCTGGACATCGTGATTGAAGAAACAGCAGCGAACGAAATTGCCCGCCGTTCAAGGGGAACTCCAAGGATCGCAAACAGGCTGCTTAGGAGAGTGCGTGACTTTGCACAGGTACGAGGCGACGGAGATATTCAATATGGATTAGCTGATTATGCATTGGAACTGATGCAGGTTGATAAAGTTGGACTTGACCAGATTGATAGAAAATTATTGCTCGGAATCATAGAGAAGTTTAAAGGTGGACCTGTGGGACTGGATACAATTGCAGCCACAATTGGTGAAGAATCTGGCACAATAGAAGATGTAATCGAGCCCTATTTGATGCAGATTGGATTTATGCAGCGTACCCCTCGCGGCCGTATTGTGACGGAACACGTCTATCGCCACTTTAATATGGAAGTGCCAAATTCATGAATCATTTGCCAAAAACGATTATGATGATAGGTGTGGCCATTTTTGTGGTTGGTTTTCTCATGCAATACATTAAAATAGGACGTCTTCCTGGTGATATTCTGATTAAAAAAGGAAATACTACATTTTATTTTCCGATTATGACATCTATTATTGTCAGTATTTTATTATCTGGATTATTTTATATCATCAGCCGTTTTAAATGAATGGTTGTTCCGAGATGATACATCTATACCGATTTTTTAAAGGAATAGATGTTGAGGCCAGTCCACATGAATGGTAAGCATGAAGCAGTTGGCTTATGGATGGGCAAGTATCCACCACAATGCGCGCTGCTTGATTACTAGTTAAAGAAATGGAAGTGTCACCATGAAAGTAGATTTATTTGATTTTCATTTACCTGAAGAATTAATTGCTCAAACCCCGCTTGAAAAACGTGAAGAAAGCAGGCTGATGGTCCTCGATAAAGAAACAGGTCATCTGGATCATACCCAGTTTAAGCATGTTAAAGAATTTTTAAAACCTGGAGATTGCCTTGTCCTAAACGATACCAAAGTATTGCCGGCCAGACTGCATGGTGAGAAGAAGGATACAGGTGCCCATATAGAGCTTCTTCTTTTGAAACAAATCAAAGGGGATGTATGGGAAACGCTTGCCAAACCAGCCAAACGTATTCGAGTTGGAACGGAGGTTGTGTTTGGAGATGGCCAGCTTACAGCTGTTTGTGTAAAAGAGATGGAGCATGGCGGCAGAGAATTTGAATTTAAATATGAAGGTATCTTTTATGAAGTATTAGAGGAACTGGGTGAAATGCCTTTACCTCCGTATATAAAAGAGAGGCTATCTGATAAGGACCGGTATCAAACCGTGTATGCAAGAGAAGAAGGGTCGGCAGCCGCGCCAACAGCCGGATTGCACTTTACGCAAGAACTTCTTGCCGAGATTAAAGAAATGGGTGTTCATTTAGCGTTTATTACGCTTCATGTCGGGCTCGGAACATTCCGTCCGGTTTCCTCCGATACAATTGAAGGGCATGATATGCATTCAGAATTTTATCAAATGAATGCTGAAACAGCTGAGCTTCTAAATCGGGTTAGGGATGAGGGAGGCAAAATATACTCGGTAGGAACAACCTCCACGCGTACCCTTGAAACAATTGCGAGAGATTATAATGGTGTATTTGCTGAAGCGAGCGGATGGACTAACATTTTTATTTATCCAGGATTTGAATTTAAAGCGATTGATGGAATGATTACGAATTTTCATTTGCCTAAGTCCACATTAATTATGTTGGTCAGTGCACTTGCAGGGCGTGAACATGTATTAAATGCTTATAATACAGCTGTTCGTGAGCAATATAGATTCTTTAGCTTTGGCGATGCAATGTTTATTAAGTAAGATTTTTGAGAGGAGTATCAAGATTGACAGCAATCCGTTATGAATTAATTAAAACATGTAAACAAACAGGAGCCCGTTTGGGACGAGTCCATACACCGCATGGAACTTTTGAAACACCCGCTTTTATGCCTGTAGGAACTTTGGCTACAGTTAAAACGATGTCACCGGAAGAATTAAAGCAAATGGGTGCCAATATTATTTTGGGTAATACGTATCACCTATGGTTGCGCCCTGGTACAGAAGTGATTAAAGCTGCCGGTGGATTGCACAAATTTATGAACTGGGATCGTGCGATTTTAACTGATTCCGGCGGTTTCCAAGTATTCAGTCTGAGTCAATTCAGAAAAATTGAAGAAGAAGGCGTACATTTCCGTAACCATTTAAACGGCGATAAATTATTTTTATCTCCTGAAAAGGCGATGGAAATCCAAAATATTTTAGGATCTGACATTATGATGGCATTTGACGAATGTCCTCCATATCCAGCTTCACACGAATATATGAAGAAATCGGTTGAGAGAACCTCCAGATGGGCAGAACGCTGCCTAAAGGCACACGAAAGACCAAATGATCAAGGTTTATTTGGTATTGTACAAGGGGGAGAATATGAAGATCTCCGCCGCCAAAGTGCCAAAGATTTAGTATCCTTGGATTTCCCGGGATATGCAATTGGCGGATTGAGTGTAGGTGAACCGAAGGATGTAATGAACCGTGCTCTTGAATTCACGACTCCATTATTACCGGCTGATAAACCACGTTATTTAATGGGTGTAGGTTCTCCGGACTCCTTAATAGATGGAGCAATGCGTGGGATTGATATGTTTGACTGCGTATTGCCAACGAGAATTGCCCGCAATGGCACATTGATGACATCTGAAGGAAGATTAGTGGTTAAGAATGCCAAATATTCTTTGGATTTTGGTCCATTGGATCCGAATTGTGACTGCCATGTTTGTAAAACATATTCAAGAGCGTATATTCGCCACCTTATCAGATGTGACGAAACATTCGGAATTCGCTTAACCTCTTATCATAATCTATATTTTCTGCTAAACTTAATGGAGCAAGTTCGACAAGCTATCAGAGAAGATCGGCTTGGAGACTTTAGGGAAGAATTTTTTGAGAATTACGGGTTTAATAAACCAAACGCAAAAAACTTCTAACCGTTCCTATAAAGCGTCGAAAGGAGTGAAAATAAAATGGTACTATCACAATTTTTGTTACCAATCTTATTGTTGGTGTTTTTCTACTTTGTATTAATTCGTCCTCAACAAAAGAGACAAAAAGCTACTGATCAAATGCAAGCTGCCTTGCAAAGAGGCGATAAAGTCGTGACGATTGGCGGTCTTCATGGAACTGTAGATTCAATTAATGACGGCACTGTTATCATTAAGAGCCCAGATGGTTCTCGTCTAACATTTGAGAGAAGATCTATTTCCCAATTGGTTGAGAAAAAAGAGAGTCCAGTGGTAGAAAATTAATATGTAAAAAAGAGAACCTAGCCATAAGGCTAGGTTTTTTCTTAATCTCTTGAAGACCCTCCACTCATATTTACACCTAATACACCGCCCATCATTGCTGTAATAATAAAACAGCCATTATAGATAAGCTGCCTGGATGTAAAAACGCTCTCAAGGCCTAGGTATTGATAGAGGAAAACAATTAAGGTATAGATAAGGCCTGTACCGCCTCCGAGCAGCCATCCTTGCTTTTTTCCTTTTCCGCCGGATATAAAACCTCCAATAAACAAAGTTAAAAAAGAAAGAGCCATGATGATGTACGTTAATGAAGATTCGGAAATACTGGTGAATCTGAGCAGTAATGAAAATAATAAGCTAAACGAAGCAGCCATAATAAAGATAGTTACAACCCCATACATGATGGCTGAACCCATGTTTTTCGTTCCGATTAGAATCAACCCCTTTTAAGTCTATTCAAGTCTTTATACATAATTTATTCTGAGCAATTTTTTTTAGAATGATTTTTTGTACAACCCGTTAATTAAATGACTATTTTTTGCATTTTAACTGCACACTAATTGGAGCATGTGATTAAAGGGGAGAGAAAGGATGCTCGGTTTACTTGAAATTATGGGTCGTACGGGCCTTATATACTTGATTATCTTGTTGGTTTTTCGAATTATGGGAAAACGGGAAATAGGGGAACTTAGTCTGCTTGATTTAATTGTTTTTATGATGATGGCAGATATAGCTGTTATAGCAATTGAAAATCAAGACGATAGTATGTGGAAATCGATTTTACCAATAGCGACCTTATCTATCATTCAAATTACGTTTGCCTTTATATCACTTAAATGGCCATTCTTCCGTAAATTGCTTGATGGAAAACCATCTATCATTATTCATAAAGGTAGAATTGATAAAAATGCAATGAGAAAGCTGCGTTATAATTTTGATGATTTGCTTATGCAATTACGTGACGAGCAAGTAGAGAAAATGAGTGATGTTGAATACGCGATCTTTGAGCCTTCAGGGAAATTGTCGATCTACAAGAAGGAAACAAACAAAAAGCATGGGAAGCCAGGTCTCGTCTTTCCACTTATTCAAGATGGAATAATCCAGAAGCAAAATCTAAAAGAGATTGGAAAATCAGAAAGCTGGCTCACGCAAGAGTTGGCGAAAAAAGGATATTCAAATATAAAACAGATCTTCTTTTGCAGTATAGAAGACGGTGAATTATTCATTATTAAATAGGATTAATCTGGATTATTATGGGAATAAAGCTAATTTAGATAAAAGAGGACCAATCTTAGGGACTCTTCTGATTTCCTTTTTTCGTATTAAGCCTGTTAATAAACAGCCTATAGCAAAGACAGTTACAATAACAGCGGCAGAAAGAATTAAACGTTGGATTAATGGGACTCCGACTGACCACTGTTCAAAGAGCATATGTCCAATTAATCCAGAAATGGACATGACGACGAGAGCCATAATGTATTCGTGCAAGTAAATCGTTAAGTGGACTTTCTTCATAACGGTAGCAAAATGTAAAAGTGTAACCAAAACTGTAGATACACAAATGGCGATAGCAGCTCCCATAATCCCAATATTCGGCTGGGTTACGAGCGTTATAATAAGGATGATTTTTATGACTGATCCAATTAGACTGTTAAACATCGCCGCTCTGGCCATATTTAGGGCCTGCAAAGTAGCCTGTAAGGGGCCCTGGAAGAAGAAGAGTAAAAAAAAGGGTGCCATAAATTTTACATATATACTGGCATGGCTATTATGATACATGACCTGCATGACTGGTTCAGCCAATACATACAGAGTAACGAGGGCAAGAGAACCGCTTAAAAAGGCAAATCGCAGTGACTGCTGCAATCGGTGAATCACTTGTTTGATATTGCCTTTATAATAGGCTTCACTGACAGCAGGAACTAATGAGGTTCCAAGCGAATGGGTGATAAAGGAAGGGAGCATGAGCAATGGTACAGCATATCCTGCCAGTTCACCATATTGTGCAGTTGCCATGCCTGTCGCAACCCCCGCTGCCAAAAGACTTCTTGCCACAACAATCGGTTCGATAAACCACGTAACTGACCCAATCATTCTGCTCCCTGTAGTAGGAATAGCGATTGATAAAAGCTCCTTTAGTGTATCTTTACCAGATGAAACATAGCTGAAAAACTGTTTTCTAAGCTTAAATTTCTTTTTGAATTTAAACATCAACATTAAATAGAGCAAAGAGGCAATTTCTCCAATGACTGAAGCAATCATGGCACCTGCAGCTGCATATTCAATTCCATAGGGTAAAAAGGCTTTCGTCATTGCTGCAATCATCGAAATACGTACAACTTGTTCAATAATATTTGAGATAGCATACGGCTTCATATTTTGTTTCCCTTGAAAGTATCCGCGCAAGACCGCTGAAACAGCCGTAATTGGAACGATTGGTGCGATTGCCAATAACGGCAGTAAAGTACGGGAGTCTGTAAAGACATGTGTTGATAGATAGGGAGCAAGCATAAATAACAGAGGAGTGAAAATAAGCGATAGGCCTCCTGTTACGCATAAGGAAACAACCAGTATTTTCTTCGTTTTTTGATGATCCCCCTTTGATGATGCCTCTGCCACAAATTTTGAGATGGCAATTGGCATCCCAAGCTGTACCACAGCAATAACTAAATATAATGATGGCAAGGCCATCATATATAGACCAACACCCTCTTCACCAATAAAGCGGGCAATCACGATTCGATTTATAAATCCTAAAATCTTTGTAATGAATCCTGCAATCAATAAGATTACAGTCCCCCTAATAAACTTGGACATTCAATTCCTCCCTCCTTCTCAAACGAGCAGCAATCATATACAATTATTTATATGCATGCAAATGGACTAACCATGACAAGCTTCACACAATAAAGTGTGAAATCCATGAAATTGAAGGTTGGAGGACGATGAAATTGGACAAACAGCATCCGTACGAGAAATTTCGTTCAGAAATGATACTCGCTTTAGAAAGTAAACAGGAAGAATTTCAGTTGTTAGGTTATCCAGAAGTTGAAGTAAACGATATTTGGATGTATTTGACGAAGAAAAAGTGGAAGAAACCAAATCTTGAAATACGGTCACATGAAGTTTTTCAGGATATTATGAGTATTAAAGTGGCAGATTTTATGAACTATGTAACCATGGAGGCATTACGAGAAGGAGAGGCTATGAAGAAAAATATGGCTTCCGGTCTGGGAGAATTCAGAGATTTATTTTCCTGATTTTTCAATAAGATAAAGTGATATCTACCCAAACCGTAATTACCAATCTTTGTCGAATCAAATTGACACTTTGTATTCTATCTTTCATAATAAGAACGGTAAAATTAAATTTTAAAGATTGAAACAACTGGAATAAAACTTAGGAACCGAATATATCGGAAAATTATGTTTTATTAAAGTAGCGTCCTTCCATGCTGCTTCAATCGGGAAATTTTGATTAGGAGGCTATTTACATAATGGTTAAAAGAAGTAGAATCCTGGCTTTCTTCCTTATTGTAATCGTATTAGGAGTTACCCTTGGTGGAACAACGTCTAATATAATGCATAATATTAAGCTGGGCCTTGATTTACAAGGCGGGTTTGAAGTTCTTTATAAAGTTGAGCCGGCTAAAGATGGACAGAAAATTGATGAAAAAGCAATGGCGGCTACTGCCAGTGCATTGGACCGAAGAATCAATGTTCTCGGTGTCAGTGAGCCGAGTATTCAAGTTGAAAGCGGAAATAGGATTCGAGTACAGCTTGCAGGTGTAGATGATCAAGAGAAGGCAAGGGAACTTCTTTCAACGCAAGCTAATTTAACTTTTCGTGATGTGAACGATAAAGTGAAAATGGATGGCGGGGATCTAAAAGAAGGAGGAGCGAGCCAATCCTTTGATAGTCAAACAAATCAGCCTATTGTACAGGTCCAATTAAAAGATGCAGATAAATTTGGACAGGTTACAAGTGAAGTATTAGCCATGGCTCCAGAGAATCAGTTAGCTATTTGGCTGGATTTTGAAGAAGGAAAAGACTCCTATAAAGAAGAGATAACAAAAGAAGATCCTAAATTTATTTCTGCACCAAATGTGAATCAAGTGATTAATTCAGATACAGCCGTCATCTCAGGTGACTTCACTGTAGAAGAGGCTAAAGACCTCGCTGAAATTTTAAATGCTGGTGCCCTGCCGGTTAAACTAGATGAAATCTATTCAACATCGGTCGGTGCTAAATTCGGTGAAGAAGCATTAAATAAAACGGTTTTAGCCGGAATTGTTGGGATCTTGGCAATCTTTATTTTTATGGTTGCTTATTACCGTTTCCCAGGCGCGATTGCGGTTGTATCATTATCTGCCTATATTTATTTAGTCATTCTCATATTTGATTGGATGAATGCAGTTCTTACATTGCCAGGTATAGCTGCCCTCATACTAGGGGTAGGGATGGCAGTTGATGCAAATATTATTACCAATGAACGGATCCGGGATGAAATTCGTAAGGGACGGTCCATTAAGGCAGCCTATAAAGAGGGGAATAAGCACTCTTTAGCCACAATCACGGATGCTAATATTACAACCTTACTTGCAGCGGCTGTTTTGTTCTTTTTCGGAATAAGCTCAGTCAAAGGTTTTGCGACCAGTTTGATTGTCAGCATATTAGTCAGTTTTATAACGGCTGTGTATGGGACAAGATTAATTATGGGCTTATGGGTGAACAGTAACTTCCTTAACAACCGGCCAGGCTGGTTCGGGGTTAAGAAAAGCGAAATCCATAACCTAAATGAATTTAAAAAGGATAAATACTTACCTACCAAATTTGATAAATGGGATTTCATTAAGCCTGCTAAGAAATTTTTTATCTTTTCAATTCTGTTAACCTTGATTGGAATTGGATCCTTATTTATAAATGGATTAAATACAGGTATCGATTTTTCCAGCGGATCCCGAATTCAAATCAATGCTGATAAAGAACTAACAGTAGAGGAAATCCAAAAAGATCTTACTGAAAACAAAATTGAATCACAAGATATCGTTATGGCAGGCGTGGATAATAAATCGGCTGTCGTGCGGACAAAAGATGTCTTTTCAAAAGATGAAATAGCTGATTTAAACAAATACTTTGATACCAAGTATGGACATAATCCAAATATCAGTACGGTATCCCCGACTATTGGTAAGGAGTTAGCCAAAAATGCGATGATTGCCGTAGCAATTGCTTCAATTGGTATTGTTATTTATGCAACGCTCCGCTTTGAATGGAGAATGGCACTTCCTTCTATATTGGCGCTTTTGCATGATGCGTTTATGATTATAACGGTATTTAGTATTTTTAGAATTGAAGTGGACTTAACATTTATAGCTGCTGTATTAACTATTATTGGATACTCGATTAATGATACAATCGTTACGTTTGATCGTATTAGAGAAAATATGCAAATGAAAAAACGTATTAAGACTCAGGAAGAAATTAATGAGATTATTAATATCAGTGTTCGTCAAACAATGGTCAGATCTATCAATACAGTATTAACCGTATTAATTACCGTGTTGGCGATGATGTTCCTTGGAAGCGAATCAATCTTTAATTTTAACTTTGCTCTACTAATCGGTTTGGTAACAGGTATGTATTCTTCTATTTTGCTTGCAGCACCTATATATGGCATCTTAAAAGGCAAAGAGCTGAAGAAAAAAGGTGTTATCAAGACATACAAAGAAAAACGTGTTAACACAGATGAACCGCAAGTATAATGTAATCCAACAAAACAAATCCCCATTCCACACTTTTGGAATGGGGTAGTTTTTTATAAGGATTGTCAACGGAAGTAATAGTGTCTTTCTATTCTTTCTTGATGAACATATGCTGGAATTTAAATCAGTATGTAAGAAATGAAATGGGTGAATAATAGACTTGTAATCATTCCCTCCCATTATGTTTCCTCCTTTTGAGATAAGGGAATTAATACAATATACGTTTATTCTTAATCTAAATTGTTATATTCCAACTAAAAGCTTCATGAAAGGAGTACGAAACATGAAAAAACTTCAATGGTACGTAATACTTGGAATCATTTTTGCTATTATTGTGGCTATTTTTGCCGTTGTCAATGTAGATAAAGTAGATGTTAATTATGTTTTTGGAACGGCACATTGGCCTTTGATTTTAGTCATTTTAGGGTCTGTTGCCATGGGTGGTGTTATTGTCGGCTCAGTAATGGCCGTACGGATTGTCACTTTGACTAAACAGTTGAAAGAACTAAAAAAAGAACATCCGAGTTTAAATGAGTCAGCAGAGGATGAATCCTATATTCAGCCGAAATAATAAATATTTGGAATCACTCATTGAACCTTTGTTTGATATTTTTTATAATAGAGAGGTCAGGGGTGACAATATGTTACAGTCAAAAACGCGTTGGCTTTTAAAAAAGGCTGATGAAACGATTATAAATTTATTTATGCAAGAACTTAAACAGCCGCGTATTGTGGCTACTTTATTGGTCAACAGAGGAATAAAGACCGTTGAAGATGCACGGTCTTTTTTGTATGCTGCCCAGCAAGATTTCCACGATCCTTTTTTACTATCCGGGATGGAAGAAGCTGTGAAGCGGATTGTGAAAGCTGTAAAAAATGATGAAAAAATCACTATCTTTGGAGACTATGATGCAGACGGTGTTAGCAGTACAACAATTTTAATGCTTGCTCTTAAACTAATGGGGGCTGAGCGTGTGTCATGGTATATTCCGAATCGATTTACAGAGGGCTATGGTCCAAATGAGCAAGCTTTTCGAACCATTAAAGAACAGGGTACTACTTTGCTTATCACGGTAGACTGCGGTATATCAGCTATTAGTGAAGCACAGATAGCTAAAGAATTGGGAATGGATTATATTGTAACAGATCACCACGAACCAGGTCCGGATTTACCTGAAGCACTGGCGATCCTTCATCCGAAGAAACCTGGTGAAACATATCCATTTTCTGAGTTAGCCGGTGCCGGTGTGGCGATGAAGCTGGCCCATGCTTTATTAGGAGAATTGCCTGAAGAGTTGATTGGGATTGCTGCAATTGGAACCGTGGCTGACTTGGTTCCTCTTCATGATGAAAACAGATTGATTGCTATTAAAGGAATTCAGGCATTAAAAAAATCAACCAGACCAGGTATCATTGCACTTTGCCAAAAAGCAGGCATTCAGCGAGAAGCATTTAACGAGGATTCCATCGGATTTGGATTGGCGCCAAGAATAAATGCTGTAGGAAGATTAGAGTCAGCAGATCCAGCCGTACAGCTTTTACTTACAGAAAATCAGACAGAAGCCAATTTAATTGCAGATGAAATAGACTTGCTGAATAAAGAGCGGCAATCGATTGTAAAAGAAATGACACAGGAAGCTATTGAGGAAGTGGAGAAACATTATCCACCTGAAATCAATCCGGTTCTGATTATCGCCCGGGAAGGGTGGAATACTGGAGTTGTAGGAATTGTAGCCAGTAAGCTTGTGGAAAAGTATTACCGGCCAACGATTGTCTTAAGTATTGATCGTGAAAAGGGAACAGCAAAGGGTTCGGCACGTAGTATTAGAGGATTTGATCTTTTTCAGAACTTATCTTTGAACAGAGAACTGCTTCCTCATTTTGGCGGGCATCCAATGGCTGCTGGGATGACACTGAAAATAGAAGATGTTGAGGAATTAAGGAAACGACTGATTGATCAGGCCAATCAAACACTGACCGAAGATGATTTCCAGCCTGTAACAGAGGTAGATGGATTACTTCCGCTCAATGAAATTTCCTTACCTCTCATCCAACAAATGACCCAGCTTGCTCCATATGGAATGCAAAATCCAAAGCCGAAGATCTTAATTGAGGATGCCATTGTGACATCTTCCCGGAAAATAGGTGCGGATAAGACGCATCTTAAACTTCAAATTGAGCAAAGCGGAATAGGCTTAGACAGCATTGGGTTTGGACTGGGAGAAATTATGGATCACTTGTCTCCTCATGCAAGTGTATCGGTCATTGGTGAACTAGCTATAAATGAATGGAATAATGTGAAGAAGCCTCAATTATTATTACAGGATATCGCTGTTGAGAATTGGCAATTATTTGATTGCAGAAGCGGCAATGGTAGAATTCACGTACAGGCAGTACCGGAGCCACGTAAATTTATCCTCTTCAATGAAGAGAGTAAGCAGTGGCTGCCGGAATATACTAATGAGGATGAAATTGTCTATATACCTTCTTTAGAAGCCGCCAAACAGGAATCGTTAGATGGTTATCATGTCATTTTAGCAGATTTGCCTGCACAAAAAGATATACTAGAAGAACTTTTCATTGGAGAAATGCCAAAAAGGGTGTATATTTACTTTCGGACTACTCAAAATGATTATTTTTCAGCTTTTCCAACAAGAGACCAATTTAAATGGTATTATGCATTGCTGGCTAAAAAGGGACCAATGCAATTTGATGATTTGCGTTCCAGGCTGATGATTCATAAAGGCTGGTCTAAAGAAAACATTGATTTTATGACAAAGGTGTTTTTTGAACTGGAGTTTGTTACAATAAATAACGGACTCATCGATTTGGTAAGAACTAGTATGAAACGGGATCTGCAGGATTCGAAAACCTATCAGGAAAGACAAGCGAGAATGGCACTGGAACAAGAGCTTTTATACGCGCCATTCAATCAGCTATATCAATTCTTCAGCAACCTGATTCGTTCCCGTAAGGAAAACAAGGAGGAAACTGAGCAATGGATTTAAAACAATATATACAGATTGTAGAGGATTGGCCGAAACCGGGGATTAAATTTAAAGATATTACTCCCCTTATGGATAATGGGAAAGCATATAAATATGCGACTGATCAAATTGTAAAGTTTGCTAAGGAAAAAGAAATTGATATTATTGTAGGGCCGGAAGCACGTGGATTCATCATTGGCTGCCCGGTTGCTTATGCAATGGAAGTCGGTTTTGCACCAGTGCGTAAAGAAGGCAAACTGCCAAGAGAAACAATTAAGATTCAGTATGGTTTGGAATACGGCAAAGATGTGTTGGCCATCCATAAAGATGCCATTAAACCAGGTCAGAGAGTTTTAATTACAGATGATTTATTGGCTACAGGCGGTACGATGGAAGCGACTATTAAATTGGTTGAAGAGCTTGGCGGAATTGTGGCTGGATTAGCATTCTTAGTTGAGTTAACGTATCTCGAAGGCAGAAAAAAACTTGCCGGTTATGATATCCTCACATTAATGGAATATTAAGCATATAGTAATGGCGTTCTATTTATTAGAGCGCTTTTTATATTATTCAAGTGCAAATATTAGCGAAATATCAGATTAAATCTCGTTCCTTACTTTACAAGAAAACTTTTTTTGATGATAATAGAAACAATCCTCTTTTTGACGATTAACCTATATGGTTTAACATAGATAATAATTATAAGCAGAAACGTGGAAATACGGAGTAAAAAGGTGATTTCATGGCAAATGAGCAAATTTATACGGCTGAGCAGGTCTTTGATAAAGCAAGAAGGTATATGGATGAAAAAGATGTGGCATTTTTAGAAAAAGCGTATGAATTCGCAAAAGAAGCTCATAAGGAGCAATACCGTAAATCGGGTGAGCCATATATTATTCATCCGATTCAAGTAGCTGCGATCCTGACTGATTTAGAGATGGATACATTTACGGTTGCGAGCGGATTTTTGCATGACGTAGTGGAAGATACTACTATAACACTTGCGGATATTACGGAAACATTTAACGAAGAAGTAGCCCTTTTGGTTGATGGTGTAACGAAACTTGGGAAAATTAAATATAAGTCAAAAGAAGAGCAGCAAGCTGAGAATCATCGGAAAATGTTTATAGCAATGGCTAAGGATATTCGTGTCATTATGATTAAATTGGCAGATAGGCTGCATAATATGCGCACATTGAAGCACCTGCCTGTTGAAAAGCAACGCCGAATTGCTAATGAAACGCTTGAAATATTTGCTCCGCTTGCGCATAGACTTGGGATTTCAACAATTAAATGGGAGCTCGAAGATACAGCCCTTCGCTATTTAAATCCACAGCAATACTATCGAATTGTGAATTTGATGAAAAAGAAGAGGGCGGAACGAGAAGAATATCTATCTGATGTCATTGTCCGAATGAAGGAAAAGCTGAATGAAGTATCTATTCAGGCTGATATACTCGGTCGACCGAAGCATATTTACAGTATCTACCGAAAAATGGCGATTCAAAATAAGCAGTTTGAAGAGATATATGATTTAATGGCCGTGCGTATCATTGTAAATAGTATTAAAGATTGTTATGCAGTTCTTGGTATCATTCATACATGCTGGAAGCCGATGCCTGGCCGTTTCAAAGATTATATAGCCATGCCGAAAGCAAATATGTATCAATCGCTTCATACGACTATAATTGGTCCGAAGGGTGAACCTCTGGAGGTACAAATCCGGACGACAGATATGCACCGAACAGCTGAATTTGGAATTGCAGCCCATTGGGCATATAAAGAAGGCAAAGATTTAACTTCAACCGAACGTATGGATAAAAAATTGGATTGGTTTAGAGAGATTGTTGAATTCCAGGACGCATCTACCAATGCAGAGGAATTTATGGAATCTCTTAAATTGGATCTATTTGCAGATATGGTTTTTGTTTTTTCACCAAAAGGCGATGTGTATGAGCTTCCAAAAGGATCCGTACCGATAGATTTTGCCTACCGTGTTCACTCAGAAATCGGTAATAAAACGATAGGCGCCAAGGTAAATGGAAAAATGGTTACGTTGGACTATGTGCTGAAAACCGGGGATATTATTGAAATCCTTACATCTAAACATTCATATGGTCCAAGTCAGGATTGGTTGAAGCTGGCTATAACTTCACAAGCTCGAAATAAAATCAGACAATTCTTTAAAAAGCAACGCAGAGAAGAAAATATTGAAAAAGGCAAAGAATTGGTTGATAAAGAAGTCAAGGCAATGGATTTTGAGGTAAAAGAAGTGTGCACAACCGAGAACTTACGGAAAGTTGCAGAAAAATTTAATTTTGCCAATGAAGACGATATGTATGCAGCAGTGGGCTATAACGGAATCACAGCAGCCCAAATTGCGACGAGGTTAACGGATAAGCTTCGTAAAAAGAGAGAGAAGGATCAGGAAGTAAGTTTGATTGATGCCGTATCAGAGTTACGGATGATCCCGAAAACGAAGAAGAGAGATTCCGGAGTACGTGTCAAAGGAATTGACAATATGCTAATCAGATTATCGCGCTGCTGTAATCCGGTTCCAGGTGATGAAATCGTCGGGTATATCACTAAAGGACGCGGTGTTTCAGTCCATCGGGCTGACTGTGTCAATGTGTTGGATGAAGAAAGCGTAGAACGCATCATCCCAGTTGAATGGGAAAGTAATCAGAGTGTTCGAAAAGAATATAATGTGGACATCGAAATAAATGGATTTGACCGCAACGGCTTGCTAAATGAAGTGCTTCAGGCAGTGAATGAAACAAAAACGAATATCACGGCTGTTTCAGGACGCACGGACCGAAATAAAAGTGCAACGATTACTATGTCCATTTCCATCTATAATGTAAGCCATTTACAAAGGGTAGTAGATCGTATTAAACAAATTTCCGATATTTATTCTGTAAGACGAATTATGAGTTAGGGGTCAAGAAAATGAAAGTGGTATTGCAACGATCAAAGGCTGCATCAGTGAGTGTTAACGGTGAAACAGTCGGCGAAATTACTTCAGGCTTGGTGTTATTGGTTGGAGTCACACATGAAGATACGGAAGAAGATTGCCGCTATCTTGCTGATAAAATTATTCATCTCCGGATATTTGAAGATGAAAATATGAAGATGAACCATTCATTACTTGATGTGGGCGGCGAAATTTTATCAATTTCACAATTTACTTTGTATGGTGATTGCCGCAAAGGAAGGCGCCCTAACTTTATGGCAGCAGCCAAACCGGATGAAGCGGAAAGATTGTACGAAGTATTTAATGATATGCTAAGAGAAAAAGGGGTGAAAGTTGAGACTGGTAAATTCGGAGCAATGATGGATGTCCAGCTTATCAACGATGGTCCTGTAACGCTTATTCTGGAAAGTAAAAAATGAAATAAAAAGAAATCCATTCTTAAACCAACGCACCTCTTTTGTTAGATGTAAATCTATCAAAGGAGGTGCTTTTTTTGCGTATAAAAGTACTTATTTAGAAAAGTAAGCAGCTAGCCCGTCAACAAGACCGTCCGTAATCGTCTCTTGGTATTGTTCCGTTTGAATATGAGCCTCCTCTGCAGGATTATTGATATACCCTAATTCCAGTAAAATAGTCGGATGCCGATTTTCGCGTAGCACGTGAAGGCTACTCTGCTTAATGCCCTGATTGATTAAAGGAGTGTTATTTTGGAATAAGTACTTTTGGATGGTTGCGGCCAGTTTCTTTTGATAAGCGTAGTAATAATACGTTTTTATGCCACTTTTATTGCCAATATGATTACTATCATAATGAAAACTGATAAAGGCATCAGCTGACTTCATATTGGAGAGGCTGGCCCTGGCGCTCAATGTTACATATCGATCGCTTGAGCGTGTCATGATCACGTTTGCCCCGGCCATTTTTAACTTTTCATATGCCAGTTTTACGGAATAAAGAGTTAGGTTCTTTTCTAGTGTACCGGCCGGTCCGGATGCCCCGCTGTCAGTACCTCCATGCCCAGGATCCAATATAATGGTTTTTCCCTTTAATGAATCCCTTCTTTGGTGAATCAAATCCTGTGCATCCTCTAATTCTGCATACCAAACTGGTATCCATCCTTCTTTTTTAGATGGCAGCTGAATTTTATACATATTATCCTTTTTGTCGAGAATGGCATAAATTTGATCTTTCGTTACTGTACCAATGCGCGGACTATTTGCCTTTCCAGATGTCCGTACATGTAAAGCGGAAGCTGTAATCCGGATATTCTTTGCGGCTTTTTGCGAAAGACTCTGATGAATATATTTACTGTTCACCCAACCCAAATTCCCATCATAGGTAAAAGAGATCCAGCCATTTTGTACCCCGGAGATCTGGATGATTGTGCCGATGGAAAGATTACCAAGTACCTCAAAATCCATACCGGGACCATTGCGAATCCGTAGGCCGTCAGCAGTGACAACGCCAGAATTTGATGAGAGCTCCGCTTCTTCATAGCCTGTTACAAGCCAATTAGCAACCCAGCCCGATTTTTTGCCATTCACTTGAAATTTGATCCAATTGCCATCTGTTTCTACAACATCATAGATGCTGCCTGAATGTATCTCATCGATAATTAGATCATTTATATTCGGACCTGCCCGGACATAAGCGGAATGCTCACTAACCACGATTTTGTCCATTGATGCATGTGCGATAAGGCTGGTGTTTTTCATTGGCAAGACTAAAATTATTATTCCTAAAAAAACGATTACTTGTTTTATCAAAATGGAGATCGCTCCTTTTTTATTCAGATCATTGCAATTGAAAAAGAAAAAATATTTTTTATGAAAGTTACATTAGCCAGTCGGGAATACTGAGTAAGACAATCTGTAGTTAAAAAAATAAGGGGTGTAATAATATGAGATACAGCGAAAAAGGATCCATTACACAAAACGCAAGTAATCAACTATTCGGTGTGGATTTTCATGATTTTTTGATTAAGGAGCAGAATAATTCGATGATGGAGCTTGCTTCGGAATTTGGACTGTCTATCAGAGATGTGAAACAATTAAAAAAGAAACTTGAGCGTTCTTAAGGGTTGACAATAAGGAAGTTACTTCGTAATATTAATTAAATAAAAATACATATATTACATACCAATGATGGTGAAGAGTAATTTAGATCACACATGAACAGAGAAGAAGTATCTTAGGCTGAAAATACTTCTGCATGTGCCTTTATGAACGAACACACCGTAGGTTTCGCCCTGAAAAAACGTAAGTTCTAGTAGGGGATGAACGTTAAACAGGCGTTAACTGTAAAAGTGGGAGCTTATAAAAGTTCCAACTAGGGTGGCACCGCGGGCAACAACTCCCGTCCCTTGCATATGCATGGGACTGGGAGTTGTTTTTATTTTACCTAAAATTACCAAGCCATGCCAATTTGAATTTTTTATAGATTGCAGTTTAAGGAGGAAATTTGATATGGCCGTCCAAATACCAAGGGGTACCCAGGATATCCTTCCTGGTCAATCAGAAAAATGGCAGTATATTGAAGAAGCAGCTAAAGAAATTTGTTCGTTGTATCAGTATCAAGAAATACGCACACCGATTTTCGAAAGCACGGAGTTATTTGAAAAAGGTGTAGGAGATACGACGGATATTGTGCAAAAAGAAATGTATACCTTTACGGATAAGGGCAACCGAAGCTTAACGTTACGTCCGGAAGGTACAGCAGCCGTTGTTCGTTCCTTTGTAGGGAATAAAATGTACGGAAATGCGATCCAGCCGGTTAAGTTATTCTATATTGGACCGATGTTCCGCTACGAACGTCCACAAGCTGGGCGCTTCAGACAATTTGTACAGTTTGGTGTTGAAGCCTTGGGAAGTTCCGATCCGGCGATTGACGCTGAAGTGATTTCTCTAGCGATGAATATATACAAAAAGTTAGGGTTAAAGAATCTAAAGCTTGTCATAAACAGCCTCGGAGATAAAGAAAGCCGTGCTAAACACAGAGAAGCTTTGATTGCACACTTTAAGCCTCGTATTGAAGAGTTCTGCCCGAACTGTAAAAATCGATTGGAACGCAATCCGTTGCGAATCTTGGATTGTAAAGAGGACCGCAATCACGAATTAATGGCGAGTGCACCTTCCATTATTGATTATTTGAATGAAGAGTCTACTCAATATTTTAACAAGGTGAAAGCATACTTGGATGCAATCGGAATTTCATATGTCGTGGACCCGGGCCTGGTTCGGGGGCTTGATTATTATAATCATACAGCTTTCGAAATTATGCTGGACTCTGAAGGATTTGGAGCGATTACAACCCTTTGTGGAGGCGGTCGTTATAACGGGCTTGTACAGGAAGTAGGGGGCCCGGAAACTCCAGGCATTGGATTTGCCCTAAGTATTGAAAGATTATTAGCAGCTCTTGAAGCCGAAAAGATAGAGCTGCCAGTAGAAAAAAGAGTAGATTGTTTTATCGTGTCACTTGGTGATGAAGCGAAGGATTACTCTGTAAAACTGGTAGATGAGTTACGCAGCAATGGGATTTCAGCTGAAAAGGATTATTCCGATCGAAAAGCGAAGGGACAATTTAAGGCGGCTGACCGTGTAAATGCTAAATTTGTGGCTGTCCTCGGAGAAGATGAGCTGAAAGAGAATAAAATATCTTTGAAAAATATGCAAACTGGTGAGCAGCAGCAAGTTGGTCTCGCGGAATTACTAACAGAATTAAAAACTAAACTGGGAAGATAATAGGAGGAATTTACAGTGTACGGAAGAACATATTTTTGCGGGGAAGTACCGGTAACAGCAATCGGAGAAGAAATCACTGTCAAAGGGTGGGTCCAAAAAAGACGTGACCTTGGCGGGTTGATTTTTATCGATTTAAGAGACCGTACAGGGATTGTCCAAGTTGTATTTAACCCAGATTTATCACCTGAAGCCCTAGGTCTCGCTGAAAAAATCAGAAGTGAGTATGTATTGAGCGTACGGGGAAAAGTTGTGGCGCGTGAAGAGGGAACGATAAACAGGAACCTTAAAACGGGCAGTATTGAATTGCAGGCAGAAGAGGTAACAATTATTAACGAATCCAAAACACCTCCATTTGCGATTACGGATAACGAAGAAGTATCTGAGGATCTTCGTTTATCTTACCGTTATTTAGATCTTCGCCGTCCGGTTATGTTTGAAACATTTAAAATGAGACATAAAGCGACAAAAGCAATCCGTGACTTTTTGGATGGAGAAGGGTTCCTTGATATAGAGACACCTATTTTAACAAAGAGTACTCCGGAAGGCGCACGTGATTATTTAGTACCAAGCCGTGTGCATGAGGGCGAATTCTATGCATTGCCACAATCTCCACAAATCTTCAAGCAATTATTGATGGTATCCGGAATTGAACGCTATTATCAAGTTGCACGTTGTTTCCGTGATGAGGATTTGCGTGCAGACCGCCAGCCTGAATTTACGCAAATCGATATTGAAACAAGCTTTATGAGCCAGGAAGATATTCAGGACTTGACTGAACGCATGATGGCAAAAGTTATGAAAGATGTTAAAGGAATTGACCTTCCTTTACCATTACCGAGAATGACGTATGATGAAGCGATGAGCCGTTATGGTTCCGATAAACCAGATACGCGTTTTGCAATGGAATTAATAGATGTGAGCAATGTAGTTAAAGATTCAGGCTTCAAAGTGTTCGCGGGTGCTGTGGAATCAGGCGGACAGGTTAAAGCGTTAAATGTAAAAGGAGCTGCTTCCAATTATTCCAGAAAAGACATTGACGCTTTGGGCGAATTTGCTGCCCGTTATGGAGCAAAAGGCCTTGCCTGGATGAAGATGGAGGAGGAAGGTCTAAAAGGACCAATCGCGAAATTCTTCCAAGATGAAGATGGAAAAGGGTTAATCGAGGTTACTGGCGCTGAAGCTGGAGACTTGCTGCTGTTTGTTGCAGATAAAAAATCTGTTGTAGCAGATGCATTGGGCAGTTTACGAAATAAATTAGGTAAAGAATTAAATCTAATTGATGATAGTAAATTTAATTTCTTATGGGTAACTGACTGGCCATTGCTTGAATATAAAGAAGAGGATGGCAGATACTATGCGGCTCACCATCCATTCACAATGCCTGTTAGAGAAGAAATTCCATTACTTGATGAAAACCCTGGTGAAGTAAAAGCAATTGCCTATGACCTTGTGTTAAATGGATATGAATTGGGCGGAGGAAGCTTACGTATCTTTGAACGTGATATTCAGGAAAAAATGTTTGAGGTTCTTGGATTTACACCTGAAGATGCAAATGCACAATTTGGTTTCTTGATGGAAGCATTTGAGTACGGTACACCTCCACATGGCGGAATTGCGTTAGGATTGGATCGTTTAGTTATGCTGTTATCCGGCCGTACTAACTTGCGTGATACGATTGCATTTCCTAAGACTGCAAGCGCAAGCTGCCTGTTGACTAATGCACCTAGTGAAGTATCAGATAGCCAGCTTAAAGAACTTAGCCTAAAGGTCTCAAAAACAAAATCCGACTTGTAAAAATAATCAGAATTTGATAAAATAAAATTAATCAAATAGACGTCCTGAAGTGTACGTTATGCATCCTTTTTGTTTTGACCAACATTTCATTAACGGGAGTCCGGAGTTTACCAATTGCGCAAATGCCTTTCTCGTGAAGGACTTGCAATACAGAGGAACAGGACGCCCACCTGCCGAGGGCGGGCCAAAGCACCAGGCATCAAACGGCACAAATTGGGACGTCTATACTTATGAAGAATTTACAAAACACGCTGCAGTTGCTGCAGCGTGTTTTTTATATTTTCAAAAACCTTTGACCCAGAGTGCTTATGAAAAATAAATCAATTCATTCCCAGTCGGTAAGTATGGTATTATAAATCGAAAAGATGATACGTTTTCTTAGGAAAAAGCACTAAATATATGGACAGCACCTGACTGGTCAGCAGAAACTGTATCTTACAGTGGTTAAGTGGTTCGTATAAAATACAATTTAAGTGACTAAGTGTGGGAAGCACACAAACGTTTAAGGAAGAAAAAATAGGAAATTACATTAAATAATATAAAGAAATTGGAGTGGAGCTATTCATGTTGCATCAATTCTCACGTAATGAATTGGCGATCGGTAAAGATGGCCTTGAAATATTAAAAAACACGACTGTGGCGATTCTTGGTATAGGCGGTGTAGGTTCTTTTGCCGTAGAAGCTTTGGCACGTTCCGGGGTAGGTACTTTAATATTAGTGGATAAAGACGATATTGATATAACAAACGTGAATAGACAAATTCATGCTCTACTATCTACAGTAGGGGAACAAAAAGTGGATGCCATGAAAAATCGTATCCTTGATATCAATCCTGATTGTGAAGTAATTGCTTTAAAAATGTTTTACACAGAGGAAACGTATGAGGATTTCTTTGCTTATAAACCAGATTATGTGATTGATGCTTCCGATACAATCATTTATAAAATTCATTTGATGAAGGAATGTTTGAAAAGGAATATCCCAATCATCTCAAGTATGGGTGCTGCCAATAAAATGGATCCCACCCGCTTTAAAATTGCCGATATATCCAAAACACATACAGACCCATTGGCCAAGGTCATTCGTACCAAGTTAAAGAAAGAAGGAATTAAAAAAGGGATTCCAGTTGTTTTTTCTGATGAGAGCCCCATCATACCTTTTGATGATGTAACAAAAGTGGTAGGTAATCAGGATGCTGATATACGTAAAGCTAAATTCCCGCCATCTTCCAATGCATTTGTTCCATCGGCTGCAGGGTTGATTGCTGCAAGCTGGGTCGTAAAAGAAGCGCTGAAGGAAGTAAAAATTAAACGTGTTAATGATTAACTAAATATAATTGGCGAGTGATGTGTTTACCAGAGAGACATTTCCTCCGACATAAAAAAAGATTGGCTGAGGCCAATCTTTTTTTATGGCTTATTTTTAAATTGTTCCAACCTTTCATATATGGCAGCTATTCGCTTTTCCTCTCCTGATTCGATAGGTTCATAATATTTTGTTCCCTTTAAGTTATCAGGAAGATAATCTTGTTTGACCCAGCCGCCGAATGTACCGATCGGGTAGTCATGGGGGTATTTATACCCGACATGCCCAAGGTCTTTTGAACCTGAATAATGGGCGTCGCGTAAATGCTTAGGGATATCCCCAACTTTGCCGCTCCGGATATCAGCAATCGCTTGGTCTAAGGCCTTATATGCAGAATTGGATTTGGAGGAAAGACACATTTCCACAACCGCGACCGAAAGTGGGATGCGCGCTTCAGGAAGCCCGAGTCGTTCACTGGCTGTCACAGCTGCCAATACATTATTTCCTACAGAAGAATTAGCGAGTCCGATATCTTCGTAGGCAATGACTAAGAGTCGCCGATTTACTGCAACCAGATCCCCGATTTCAAGAAGATGGGCCAAATAATATAAAGCAGCATGGACATCGCTTCCTCTTATACTCTTTTGCAGGGCCGATAATAGATTATAAAAATTGGACCCTTTTTTATCGCCATAAACCCCTACATTCCCCCCTAAATCGTCAATTACTTGATCCTCAATAATATAGGTATCCTCGTCCCTGGTTGATGAGTAGACAACTGATTCAAGTAATGTCAATGCTTTTCTGGCGTCTCCATTTGAGTTAAAGGCAATTTTCTCGATTTGTTCATCGGTAATTCTGATATCCATCTTACCCAGTCCGTTTTTTTCATCGGATAAGGCTCTCTGGAGCAAGGTAATGGTTTCTTCGACGGATAATCGGGTAAGCTGCTTAATTTGACCGCATCGGCTCCGTATAGCCGGGTTGACGTCATGGAAGGGATTTTCCGTTGTAGCTCCGATTAAAATAATGTCGCCTCTTTCCACATGTGGAAGAAGATAATCCTGTTGTGCTTTATTGAATCGGTGGATTTCATCGAGGAATAGAATAACCTGTCCGGTCAGACGTGTTTCCTCCACAACTGCTTCAACATCTTTTTTGCCGGCAGTGGTCGCATTTAATGCAATAAATGGTATTTTGGTTGTCCCGGCAATCGCATAGGCAATAGATGTTTTTCCAATGCCGGGTTCACCGTATAACAACATGGAAGGGACATGTCCGTTTTTAATCATTTTATATAAACTGGTTTGTTTGCCAATGCAATCTTTTTGACCAATGATTTCATCTAAGTTTTTGGGACGCATACGATATGCGAGTGGTTCAGTGTTCACCTTAATTACCTCCACTTTTTGCTTCCGGATGATTTCATTATATCGATAAACCGTTCGCATTCCTATAATTTCGTTTTTGTAAAAAAAGTAGTGAATTTTATCCTTTCATGAGATTTCCTGTAGTCGCGACTGTTTTTTTTTACTATGATAAAGGGAGAAGGTGAAAAAAATAAAGAATAATTGTGTTGAGCCGTTGAATACAGGCAATGATTTAAGGTATGGTATACTTTTGTAGACTAAATGTAAGGCTGAGGTGCTAAAAACATGAGAATATCGACCAAAGGAAGATATGGACTTACGATAATGATTGATTTAGCTAAGAAACATGGAGAAGGTCCTACTTCCCTAAAATCAATAGCACAATCAAATGATTTGTCCGAGCATTATTTGGAACAATTAGTGACCCCCTTGCGTAATGCAGGACTTGTAAAAAGTGTCAGGGGTGCCTATGGCGGCTATAAATTAACGAAAGATCCACATGAGATTACAGCAGGTGATGTGATCAGAGTCCTTGAAGGTCCGATTACACCGGTTGAAGGTATTGAAGATGAAGAACCTGTTAAACGACAATTGTGGATTAAAATTAGAGATGCTGTGAAGGATGTTTTAGATCATACAACTTTGGAAGATTTGGCATCCTATAAGGAAGAGGACGACTCTACTCAATCATATATGTTCTATATTTAATATAAAGTAATTTTGTTTGGCAAAGGAGGTATAGGCCATGGAACAAATTTATATGGATCATGCAGCGACAACGCCTATGCATCCAGAAGTTATTAATGTGATGGCGGAAGTTATGAAGAATTCTTTCGGAAATCCATCAAGCATCCATCAATTTGGGAGAGAATCGAGAAAGCTGGTTGATGATGCAAGAAAAGTGCTGGCCGACAGTATTGGTGCGCAAATAGATGAAATCATATTCACGAGCGGTGGTACAGAAGCAGATAATGCAGCGATAATTAGCAGTGTACAAGCCATGAAGGATAAAGGAAGGCATATTATCACTTCAGAAATTGAACATCATGCTGTACTCCATACATGTCAGGCGCTTGAGAAAGACGGATACGAGGTTACGTATTTGCCTGTCAATGAAGAAGGTTTAATCACCGTTGATTCTGTTCAAGCGGCTTTACGTGATGATACGATTTTAGTTACAATTATGTTCGGAAATAATGAAGTGGGCTCCATTCAGCCCATTCAGGAAATAGGCCGGATATTAGAGAGTCATCAGGCATTATTCCATACCGATGCTGTACAGGCATATGGAATCCTTCCTATTACGGTTCATGATTTAGCTGTCGATTTCTTAAGCGTATCAGCACATAAAATTAATGGACCCAAAGGGATGGGATTCTTGTATGCGCGTAAAGGCGTTCCTTTTAAACCGTTGTTGCTTGGTGGGGAACAGGAAAGAAAACGCCGGGCTGGTACGGAAAATGTGCCTGGAGCAGTTGGATTTGCAAAGGCAGCAGAGTTGATGTCTCAAACACGTGATGTGAAGGCAGGGCAATACTTAACATTCAAAAAAATAATGATACAGGTATTTGACGAATCAGGCATAGATTATTCCATTAATGGTAAGCTCGATGATTCCTTGCCACATGTTCTGAATATCAGTTTCCCCGGCTCAAATGTCGAAGCATTTCTAGTCAATATGGATTTGGCGGGTGTTGCTGTTTCAAGTGGGTCTGCATGTACAGCCGGTTCGATTGAACCATCACATGTGCTCGTCTCTATGTTTGGCAAAGATTCCGAGCGTACCAGAAATTCGATACGTTTCAGTTTTGGACAAGGAAATACAGAGCAAGAAGTAGAAAAAGCAGCAAAGATTGCTGTGGGTGTTATTAAACGATTAGTGAAGTAAAAAGGTTTGAGGTGAAGTATATAATGAAATCCCCAGCGGAAACTAGGGTCGTTGTCGGAATGTCCGGTGGAGTAGATTCTTCTGTTGCAGCTTACCTGTTAAAAGAACAGGGCTATGACGTTGTAGGAATTTTTATGAAAAACTGGGATGATACAGATGAAAATGGTGTTTGTACAGCTACGGAAGATTATGAAGATGTCATCCGTGTTTGTAACCACATCGGAATCCCCTACTATGCGGTAAATTTCGAAAAACAATATTGGGATAAAGTGTTCACCTATTTCCTTGAGGAATATAAGGCGGGACGTACACCAAATCCTGATGTCATGTGCAACAAAGAAATTAAATTTAAGGCCTTCCTTGAGCATGCGATGAATTTGGGGGCGGATTACCTGGCGACAGGACATTATGCCCGCGTAGCATACTTGGATGGAGAATATAAAATGCTGAGAGGATTGGATGAAAATAAGGATCAGACTTATTTTCTTAACCAATTAACTCAGGAACAATTAAGTAAAGTCATGTTCCCGATTGGTGAATATGATAAGCCGAAAATCAGAGAAATTGCTCTGGAAGCTGGTCTTCCAACGGCTACTAAGAAAGATTCCACAGGGATCTGTTTTATTGGTGAACGTAACTTTAAGGAATTCCTTGGTCAATATTTGCCTGCCAAGCCTGGCGAGATGAGAACGATGAGCGGGGAACTTAAAGGTAAGCATGATGGACTCATGTACTATACATTGGGACAACGCCATGGGCTTGGAATTGGCGGAAGCGGTGAACCATGGTTTGCGGTTGGAAAGGATTTAGAAAAAAATATTCTTCTGGTCGAGCAAGGATTTCACCATGACAGCCTCTACTCTGATTCCATTATTGCAGACAAAATGAACTGGATTTCTGAAAGAAAGCCAGGGGATACATTTGAATGTACGGCTAAATTCAGATATCGCCAGGCAGATAATAAAGTAACTGTGAAAGTACTGGACAATAATCAAGCGGAAGTTATTTTTGCAGAGCCTATCAGAGCGGTGACCCCAGGACAAGCCGCAGTCTTTTATGACGGTGAAGTTTGCCTCGGTGGAGGTACGATTGATAAAATTTATAAAAAAGGTTTAAAGCTCGATTATGTCGGGTAATTAAATAGCTAATTGAATGTGGATAGTCTGTTTCGTAAAGGAACAGGCTATTTATGTTCTGTAAAATATACATATGCGGGTGATTGAAGATGGATGTGAAGAAGTACGATTATTCACTTTCCAAAAAAGAAGTTCTCGAGGTATTTGAAACCGATGCAGAAAGGGGGATAACAGAAAAAGAAGCAGAAGCAAGATTAAAAGAGTATGGAAAAAATGAATTCGGAGTAGAACAAAAAAACTCATTATTAAAAATGATCGCTTTACAATTACATAATACGCTTAATTACATCTTGATGGTTGCCGCTATATTCTCTTTTATAGTGGGTGAAGTGAGCGACGGTTTAATTATCGCTTTTGTCATTATAATCAACACAATTATTGGTGTGGTCCAGGAGAAAAAGGCAGAAAACGCATTGGACGAACTAAAAAAGTTAGCAGCACCGAAAGCGCTGGTGAAAAGAGAAGGAAATGTCAGGGAAATAGATGCATCTTTGCTCGTACCGGGTGATTGCGTTCTGCTTGAGGCAGGAAGGACAGTGCCGGCTGATGTTCGTATCATTCAATCCCATTCTCTGAAAATTGAAGAATCTGCTTTAACGGGGGAGAGTCTTCCGGTAGATAAGGACGAGAATTGGAATCTGGAAAATCCTGATCAGCCCCTTGGGGATTATCTTAATATGGGATTCATGTCTACTCAAGTTACAAATGGCCGAGGCGTTGGAATTGTGACTGCAACCGGATTGAACACAGAGGTAGGGAGAATAGCTGAAATGCTTCACAGCACGGAATCCAGTCAAACTCCTTTACAAAAAAATCTTAACCAGCTCGGAGAAAAATTAAGTTATTGTGCCATTATTGTCTGTGTCGTTATGTTCTTTGTAGGATTAATGCAGGGAAGAAATCCTGGAGAGATGTTTATGATCTCCACAAGCCTTGCTGTTTCCGCTATACCTGAAAGTTTATCGACAATGGTTATTATTGTGTTAACGCTTGGGGTAAGGCGTCTTATTAAACAAAGAGCAATTATACGTAGAATTCCAGCAGTTGAAACGTTGGGTTCGGTCAGCATGATTTGTTCAGATAAAACAGGAACACTGACTTTGAACAAAATGAGCGTAGTTGAGCGCTATGTTAATTTAAAAGTATTAGAGGAAAATGTACCATATGCTGAGGATGACCAAAAGTTGGTTAATCAACTGGCATTATGTTCGGATGCCACTTATGAACCGGAAGAAACCGGCGATCCTACAGAAGTGGCTTTTGTTAAAGCAGCACATGTGAATGGATACACAAAGTCTGGTTTGGACAAAGAATTTCCCCGTGTGGCCGAAATACCTTTTGATTCAACGAGAAAAAGGATGACTACCATACATAAAGATGGCGATGGATATCATGTACTGACAAAAGGTGCAGTGGATATCCTGCTAGAGAGAATAACTACTATTCAATTAGATGGCCAAATAGTAAAAATCACGCCTGAATACATAACTGAAATTAACCAGGCTGTGTTGGAGATGTCCAACCGGGCTCTTCGTGTAATGGCTTTGGCAGGTAAAAAAGTTTCAGCTGAAGTAATGACTGAAATGGATGAAGAGGAAATAGAGAGTAATTTGACATTTTATGGAATGGTAGGCTTGATGGATCCTCCACGTCCAGAAGTAAAACTTCAGATTGAAAGAGCCCACCGTTCAGGCATTGAAGTAACGATGATTACAGGTGATCATCCGCAAACAGCAATTGCAATTGCGCACAGATTGGGAATAACAGAATCCGATCAAGTGATCACTGGTGCAGATTTGAATCAAATGACACCTGAAGAGCTGAAGGAAGCAGCAGTAGATACACGTGTATTCGCCCGGGTATCACCGGAGCATAAAGTGCAAATTGTACAGGCCTTTAAAGAAAATGGACATATTGTTTCCATGACCGGCGATGGTGTGAATGATGCACCTTCCTTAAAAACAGCTGATATTGGGGTTGCCATGGGGCAAACAGGTACAGATGTTGCCAAGGGTGCTTCAGATATGGTTTTAATGGATGATAATTTCACCACGATTATAAAAGCGGTTGAAGAGGGTAGGAATATTTTTGCTAATATACGAAAATCTATTCTTTTCCTTGTTACAAGTAATTTCGGTGAAGTCTTAGCTCTCTTCTTTGCCATTTTGCTTGGCTGGCCGACACCGCTACTGACCGTCCATATTCTATGGCTGAATTTGGTTGGTGATTCTATTCCAGCCTTTGCGCTTGGTGTAGATAAGAATAAGGATGTCATGCTTGATAAACCAAGGCCTAAGAAAGAAGGAATTTTCACGAAGGATTCAGTCATCTTCCTGATTTTAAATGGATTATTGATTGGTGTATCTTCTCTCTTAGCCTTCCTGATTGGATTGAAATGGGCAGCTGGAATTGATTCAATATTCGATTTACAATTTAATAATCTTACAGCCCATGAACTGAGAGTCGGGCAAACGGTCGCCTTTATGGCACTAACCTTTATTAGCTACATTCAAGTATATAATGTTAGACATTTACGCAAACCGATCTGGAAAACAGGTGTATTTAGCAATAAATATTTAAATTGGTCTGTCATAGGTGTCGTCTTGTTGCAAATTGCGGTAGTTTATATCGAACCTTTTGCCAAACTTCTCAAGATTGAACCAATCGGTTTGAAAGAATGGATCCTAATCTTCTTCTGTGCACTTGGAACCATTATCGTAAATGAAATTGTTAAGGGCTTCTTAAGGCTCTATGATAGAAGAAAAGCTATGGAGTAACTCCATAGCATCAAACTGTAGACAAAATCCCTATATTAAGGAGACATTGTCTGCAGTTTTTTTCTTTTTTCGTTCTCTTTTCGTTAACACTATTTTCTGCAGAATGGGCTCGCTTTCCGCGGGCAAGCATCAAGCCTCCTCCTGCTTTGCACTGCGGGGTCTAGGGTACGCTTGTTTTTCCCGGAGGAGTTTCGCTCATTCTGCAGAAAATAGGTCACTGCGTTTTATACGAAATTTCTCGGTATACGACAGAAATTCTCTGTATTTTTAATTAATATAATTTACTATATAGGGCCTAAAAAATAGATGAGGCTAGATCCATCGTGAAAAAGCCGAAAAATAAGGAATTCAGAAAATGGATCGTACCGAGCCATTCTGAATTCCTTTTTGTCTACAATCTGAGTCTATGGAGTAACTCCATAGACTACTTTATTTCCTCGCTGATTCGATTAGCAATAAGCTGATACCCATTCCGGTTTAAGTGGAGGCTGTCGCTGAAATAGTCCTTTTTTGATTTATCCTGGAACAAATCATTCGTTGGTACGAAGGTAATAGATGAATAGTTGTCCACTGCTTCTTTTAAATCATGATTCCAATCTTCTAAAATTCGATTAAGCTGCTCATCGCTTGGGTTGGGATTATATAATCCGACCACAATGAAAGGGACATCTTCATCAAGGTGGCGGATGCTTTTTAAAATGGTATCAATATTATCAAGATAGTCTTCTTTTTCTCTTTTTACAGCATTCTGATTGATGGTTTGAAAATCTCCGCCTAAGGTTGTACGTAAATCGTTTGTACCAATAAATAAAATGATAGAGTCCGCTTCATTTACTTTTTCGTTTATTTTAGGATTAGCTAATTGTTTTAGCACTCCTTCTGACTCTTGTCCAGGGATTCCATAGTTATTAATTTGATACTCTTCATCTGAAGACGCACTTTTTAATATTTTTTCAAGCTGACCGACATAGCCTTCCTCCTTGCGATCACCTACCCCGTAAGTTAAGGAATCGCCAAGAGCCATAACGACATGCTCCTCATTGGGCTTGGTCTTTTCATCTAAATAATAGGCATATCCCATCCATGCCAATCCAATTACGAGCAAAATTCCTGCAGTATAATAAATTTTTTTCATCTTCTCTCACTCCTATATTTACACTTTTACCCCAAAGACCATGATTTTTAACAAATAGTGTAATTTTATTGACTACAGGAATCATTTGATTGAAAAATGGTACGTGACTCGAAATTTCCCAGCTATATTGAAATTTGCAGCGATTTTATTTCTTTCACTTTTTGTTGCAAAGAAACTGATAATAAGATACTTGCCACAGAGGTCAACTGGATGTCACTTTGTGGTATACTATTTCCATTCAGTTAGGAATGTAGGAGTGAACAACGTTATGGATAAAAATAAATTAGGTATTCAATATATGGAACAAGGAAAATGGGAGGATGCGGCAAAAATTTTCACCGAAATGATAGAAGAAAATCCAAATGATCCGGTAGGATTCATTAATTTCGGCAATGTACTGGCATCGATGAATGATAATCAGCGAGCGATTAAATTTTTTGAAAAGGCCATCGAACTTGATTCAGATGCTGCGACTGCTTATTACGGTTTGGGCAGTATTTATTATGAGCTGGACGATTTAGTAAAAGCGAAGGATCAATTTGAACTGGCTATAAAAAAAGGGATTGAAACAGCGGATGTGATGTTTATGCTGGGATTATGTCTTCTACATTTAGACCAGCCGAAACTGGCATTACCTTATTTCCAAAGAAGTGTTGAACTAAATCCGTCGGATGCAGAAGCTCAGTTCCATTATGGACTGGCTTTGGCAGGTGCTGAGATGTATGATATGGCAATTGATGCGTGGAATAAGACGCTTGAGATTGATGAGTCTCATGCAGATGCGTATTTTAATCTAGGAGTGGCCTATGGTGGAATAAAGGGGGATGCTGATAAAGCGATCTCTTATTTTGAAAAAGCAATTGAGATTCAGCCAGACCATATCCTTGCATTGAATGGATTAAAACAAATGAAGGAACTGTTATAAACGGGAGGTGCTTCCTGTGGAACAAGAGTCGTTCGTCCTTTCCGACAATGACAAACCTTTCATCAAAGGAACACAATTGGTTACCATTTTTCATAATGAACAAAATTTATACTCGGTTGTGCGTATTAGAGTGAAAGAAACAAATCTTAATTATGATGAAAAAGAAGCGGTCATCACCGGGTATTTTCCCCCTATCCATGAAGAAGAAATATACACATTCTACGGAAAAATGAAAGAACATCCCAGGTTTGGGATTCAATTTCATGTAGATAGCTTCCAGCGTGAAATTCCAGAATCAAAGGATGGGGTCATTGCCTACTTATCCGGGTCTCTTTTTAAGGGCATTGGGAAGAAGATTGCGGAAGCGATTGTTGATAAACTTGGGGAGAAAGCTATTTCTAAAATATTGGCCAACCCATCTCTATTGGATGAAATCCCTAAGTTGAGCGGTGAAAAAGCGAAGCAGTTGTATGATACACTCGCTGCTAATCAGGGCCTTGAACAAATTATGATTCATTTATCCAATCTAGGATTTGGTCCTCAGCTTTCTATGAAGATCTATCAGGTTTATAAACAGGACGCGATTACCATCATCGAGCAAAATCCCTATCAGCTGGTCGAAACAATTGAAGGGATCGGGTTTACCCGTGCGGATGAAATTGGATTGCAGCTGGGCATTGGAGGAAGCCATCCATCACGGATTAAGGCGGCAATTCTCTATACATTGGACAGATCCTGTGTACAGGATGGTCATTCGTATATGGAGGCTGAAGAACTGCTCACCAGTGTTAAAAACATTTTGGAACAAAATCAGAATGTGGTCATCAGCTTTGAGCAAATTACGGATCAGCTGATTCAGATGGGTGAAGAAGGCAAAATTATTGGTGAAGAGAAAAGATTTTACATGCCATCCTTATTCTTTTCAGAGAAAGGGATCGTAACGAATATTAAACGGATTATGTCTCAGGATTCATATGCCGATCAATTCCCTGAATCTGAATTTTTACTGGAGCTTGGAAAACTTGAGGAACGAATCGGAATGGAATATGCCGAGGAACAAAAGGATGCGATCTTTAAAGCCTTACACTCACCCATGCTGATTCTGACAGGTGGACCCGGTACGGGAAAAACAACGGTTATAAAAGGAATCGTTGAACTATATTCGGAATTACATGGGTTATCCCTCGACCCGAAAGACTATAACAATGAAAATCCTTTTCCGTTTGTTTTAGCTGCTCCGACGGGGCGTGCGGCAAAAAGGATGAAGGAATCTACAGGACTTCCGGCTGTGACCATCCATCGTTTGCTTGGCTGGAACGGGTCGGATGTTCAGCGTGATGAGGATAATCCGATCAGCGGAAGACTTTTGATTGTGGATGAGATGTCCATGGTAGACATATGGCTGGCCAATCAACTATTTAAAGCTTTGCCTGACAATATGCAAGTCATTCTTGTCGGGGACGAGGATCAATTGCCTTCCGTAGGACCAGGCCAGGTTTTAAAGGATTTGCTTGCCTCATCGGTTATTCCGGTGACACGCCTGGAATCAATATTTAGACAGGAAGATGGTTCTTCCATTATTCAACTTGCGCATGCGATAAAAAACGGACAGCTGCCGCCAGATATCCGTAAACCGCAGGGAGATCGTTCGTTTTTCTCTTGTTCTACAAATCAAGTTGCTGATGTGATTAGACAGGTAGTAACCAATGCCCGACAAAAAGGATTCCCAGCGCGTGATATTCAAGTTCTGGCACCTATGTACAGGGGAAGCGCCGGAATTGATTCGTTAAATGTACTTTTGCAGGAAATTCTGAATGATAACCGTGATAAGAAAAAGAGAGAATTAGCTTTTGGGGATGTGGTGTACCGTGTAGGAGATAAGATTCTCCAATTGGTGAACCAGCCCGAAAATGGTATTTACAATGGTGATATGGGTGAAATTATTGCGATTATCTATGCAAAAGAGAATGAAGATAAGCAGGATCAAATTTTTGTTTCATTTGACGGGATAGAAGCGAAATATACCCGCCAGGAGCTTAATCAAATCACGCATGCTTATTGTTGTTCGATTCATAAATCCCAGGGAAGTGAATTTCCAATCGTTATTTTGCCGGTAGTTAAGAGTTATCATCGAATGCTGAGACGCAACCTAATTTACACGGCCATAACGAGGAGCAAAAATTTCTTAATTTTGTGCGGTGAAGAGGAAGCCTTGCGATATGGTGTTGGCCGCAATGGTGAAGATGAACGGAGAACTACTTTGCTGGAAAAACTGCAAGAAGGATTCCGTGAAAAAAGCAGTGTAACTGAATCTGATAATCTGCACGTAGATGAAGAAAATTCTGAAAATGAAATGACATATGAGCAAAAGTTATTTCAGACAGATCCGATGATTGGGATGGAAAACATTACTCCTTATGATTTTATGGTAAGTGGATAAACTACAAATGTTGGTCTTTAAGCTGAATGAATTCTGCATTCAATGGACAAACTGACAATACACATTATTTTTTTGAGGTGATTGTTATGAAATGTCCTAATTGCTCCAGCAAAGATATTGGTAAAATAGGCGTTAATCAATATTATTGCTGGAATTGTTTTGTGGAATTGTCCATCCAAAAAGGAATCATGCATGTCCATCAGGTAGAAGAAGATGGATTGTTGAGTTCTTTGGATGATTTGTTTAGTGAAGAAGATCGACAAATGAGTCTTTGATTCGTACTTCCTATATTATGGGGTGACTTGCAATGAACAAAATGGTTTCGTCGTTAATAACCTTAGGAGCGGGAATGGCGATTTATCGAAGCATGTCCAATAATGGAATGCTATCTAATCGCAGAATGAAAAAGTTGAAGCGTACAATTATGAAGTCTTTTTAAGTGGCTTTATTTAGGTTTAAAAGGCAGGAGAATTTTCCGCCTTTTAAACCTTTTTTTATAAATTACTTGCAGAATTTGACCGTTGGATGAATAAAAAATTAGTAAGATTCCGGAGACTCCAATACATATTTTCTTTTAAACATAAGGAAAATAGAATGGAGGTGGGAATTGTGAACATACAGGTAAAATGGTTTTATCGACTTGGCTTTCTATTATTGTTATTCATCGTCTTATTTGTTTTTTACTTACTCAGACCGATTTGGCTTCCTATTATACAGATATTTATGACTGCCATATCCCCATTTATTGTTGCTGCTTTTATTAGTTACCTCCTTCATCCTCTTGTAGAAAAGGTCCATCGAGAAGGGATTCCTAGAGGGTTAGCCATTGGTTTGATCTACCTGGTGTTTTTTGGTGTTGTAGGGTATGGACTATTTAAAGGAATCCCTGTATTCATAAATCAAATGATTGACGTAGCGGAAAGAGCACCTGAAATGGCAGAGCTATATCGGAATTATATCGTTCGTTTTCATTCACAAACATCAAACTGGCCATTTGGACTGCATGAACGTCTGGAACAAATAATCAACACTATGGAAATGAAACTAAGTTCGTTCGTCAATGTATTGATAGAAGGATTAAGTGGGCTATCGGACTTTTTCTTCTTTGTGGTACTCATCCCGCTTATATCCTTTTATTTGCTGAAAGATGCTGATAGGATAATTGCCTTTGGGTTAAAGCTATTCCCTAAAAAAACAAGGGGAACGATTAAACAGTTTTTAACGGACATTGATCATTCATTAGGTGGTTATCTACGTGGCCAGTTGCTGGTATGTTCTATTATAGGGGCTTTTGCTGCTATTCTCTTTTGGTTTTTTGGTATGAACTATCCCTTACTGCTGGGTATCATTATTGGGGTGACGAATATTATCCCCTATTTCGGGCCATTGATTGGTGCTGTTCCGGCATTACTTGTAGCGGTCACTATTTCAACAAGTATGGTCATCAAGGTGGCGATCATCATTATTGTCCTTCAATTCCTTGAAGGGAACGTCATTTCACCAATCATAATGGGAAAAACGTTAAAGCTCCACCCGCTTGTTATCATTTTTGCTTTACTTGTAGGTGGAGAGATAGGCGGAATTCTTGGCTTAATTCTTGCTGTTCCTATCCTCGCATTTTTAAAGGTTGCGATTACCCATAGTAATTTGTTAAATGAATAATTGATAAACAGTGACTGTGAAACATTGACAAAGAAAACACTAATGACTATAATCCAACATATAACGGATATATTTAAAATATGTTGATGGACCGAGTATGCTTAAGTCCTTCCGTAATGTAAATTGCATTTACATGAAAGAGAGAAGTCTCCGTGGCTGAAAGAGACTTTGGAAGAAGAGAAGCAGAACGCTAATCCGGAGTGCGGGCAAACCCCGCCGTTTAAACCGCGTTAAGGTTTCTGAGGTGACGAAACAATCATGTTTCGTAATCAGGGTGGTACCGCGAGTCAAGCTCTCGTCCCTGCTTTTTGGGATGAGGGCTTTTTTGTGTATAAAAAAGGAGGAGTCAATCAAATGAAGTACATGACTGGGGCAGAAATTCGCCAAATGTTTTTAGATTTCTTTCAGGAAAAAGGTCACAGAATTGAACCGAGTGCATCATTAGTGCCGGTAGAAGATCCAACCCTGCTATGGATTAATTCCGGTGTTGCAACATTAAAAAAATATTTTGATGGCCGAGTTATTCCGGATAACCCGCGAATAACTAATGCCCAAAAATCGATTAGAACAAACGATATTGAAAATGTTGGTAAAACAGCACGGCACCATACTTTCTTTGAAATGCTGGGTAACTTCTCAATTGGTGAATACTTCAGAGAAGATGCAATCAAATGGGGATGGGAGTTATTAACGGACGAGCGTTGGTTTGCAATGCCAAAAGATAAACTCTATATTACCTACTATCCAGCTGATAAAGATACCTATAATGTATGGAAAAGCTTGGGGGTTCCAGATGATCATTTAATTCCGCTTGAAGATAACTTCTGGGAAATTGGTGAAGGCCCATCTGGACCTGATACTGAAATTTTCTTTGACCGTGGAACCAAATTCGACCCTGAAGATATTGGAATTCGTTTAATAGAAGAAGACATCGAAAATGACCGCTATATCGAAATTTGGAATATCGTATTGTCTCAATTTAATGCTAATCCAGAAATCCCACGCAGTGAATATCCGGAATTGCCTAAGAAAAACATAGATACAGGTATGGGCCTTGAGCGGATGGCATCCATTTTCCAAAATGGTGACACGAACTTTGATACGGATTTATTCTTGCCAATTATTCATAAGACAGAAGAAATTTCTGGTCAAACATATAGAACAAGCGCAGAAAAAGATGTGGCGTTTCGTGTGATTGCTGACCATGTTCGTACTGTGGCCTTTGCTATAGGTGATGGTGCGCTTCCGTCCAACGAAGGTCGAGGATATGTATTACGGAGATTGTTGCGAAGAGCTGTCCGTTTTGCTAAGAAAATCGGCATTAATAAACCGTTTATGTATGAACTGGTGCCGGTTGTCGCTGATATCATGGTGGATTATTATCCGGAAGTTCAACAGAAGAAGGATTTCATAGCGAAGGTTGTCCGTAATGAAGAAGAACGTTTCCATGAAACATTGCATGATGGGTTAGCGATTCTTTCCGAAGTCATTGTAGCAGAGAAAAAAAGAGGAAGCGATACAGTAAATGGATATGATGTATTCCGTCTTTATGATACGTATGGATTCCCTGTTGAACTGACAGAAGAGTATGCTGAAGATGAAGGGATGAAAATTGACCGCAAAGGTTTCGAAAGGGAAATGGAAGCTCAACGGACGCGCGCGCGTGCTGCACGCCAGGATGTGGATTCTATGCAAGTGCAAAGCGGTGTTTTAGGAGATATCAAAGTACAAAGTAAATTTGTCGGATATGAAACTCTGCAATGCCCGGCCAAAGTGGAAGCTATCATCAAAAATGGTGAAAAAGTAGATGACGCCATGGCTGGAGAGGAAGTCCAAGTCATATTGGATCAAACTCCTTTTTATGCGGAAAGCGGCGGACAAATTGCAGATAAGGGATTCTTTGAAGGTGATGATTTAAGAGTATTCGTAAAAGATGTTCAAAAAGCGCCGAATGGTCAAAATCTGCATACAGTCATTGTGGAATACGGATTGCTGAAGGAAGGAATGGAAGGCAAAGCGATTGTGGATGAAGCCAATCGTCGTAAGATTATTAAAAATCATACGGCAACACATCTCTTACATCAGGCGTTGAAAGATGTACTGGGAACGCATGTTAACCAGGCTGGTTCTTTAGTTAGACCAGATCGACTTCGTTTTGACTTTTCCCATTTTGGACAAGTAACGGAAGAAGAGCTTGAACAAATTGAGCAAATCGTTAATGATAAAATTTGGAAGAGTATAGACGTAACGATTGAAAATAAAGCTATTGATGAAGCAAAGGCAATGGGTGCAATGGCTTTATTCGGAGAAAAGTATGGTGATATCGTACGTGTTGTACAAGTGGGAGATTATAGCTTAGAGCTATGCGGTGGTTGCCATGTACCTAATACGTCAACGATCGGGCTCTTCAAAATTGTCTCTGAAGGCGGAATTGGCGCAGGTACGAGAAGGATTGAAGCCGTAACTGGTGAATCTGCTTACCTGCAATTAAAAGAACAAATTGGTGTTCTGCGTCAGGCAGCGGCTAAGGTTAAAGCAAATCCAAAAGATTTACCGGCAAAAATCGATTCCTTATTAGGTGAACTAAAAGATGCCCAAAAAGAAAATGAATCTTTGGCAGCAAAACTTTCTAATATAGAAGCAGGAAATATTCAAACCAAAGCTGAATCTATCAATGGTGTAACAGTCTTATCTGCAAAGGTACAGGCACAGGATATGAATAATCTAAGAAATATGGCTGATGAATTAAAGCAAAAGCTTGGGTCTTCTATTATTGTCCTTGGCAGTACACAAGGTGATAAAGTGAACCTGATTGCAGCAGTGACGAAGGATTTGATAGATCAGGGATACCATGCAGGTAAAATTATTAAAGAAGTTGCTGCACGCTGCGGAGGCGGCGGAGGCGGACGTCCTGATATGGCACAGGCTGGCGGTAAAAATCCAGCAGATTTAGATGCTGCGCTTGAATTGGTAAAAGAACTGGTTAACCGATAAAAAGAGGGGGCGATTTACCCCCCCTTCTATCTAATTGATTAGGGAGGCAATATTTCAGATTTGCCGAACTATCATTTGAATTTTATTATTCGGTTTAATTAGTGTACAATAGGAAGACAAGGAAATATAGCTTTTTTGAATGAAAGCGGGGTGCGTTGAAATGAGTTCATTTGATAAAACAATGAAATTTAATTTCCCGGATGATTCCTTCGAACATGATGTAAGGAATGTTTTAATGGAAGTCTATAATGCTCTGAACGAAAAAGGTTATAACCCTATTAATCAAATTGTAGGATATCTTTTATCAGGAGACCCTGCTTATATTCCGCGTCATAATGATGCACGGAATCTTATTAGAAAGCTTGAAAGAGATGAGATTATAGAAGTACTGGTCAAATCTTATTTAGAGCACCAACGAGAGGGATAATATGAGAATTGTAGGTCTTGATGTGGGGAGTAAAACTGTAGGAGTGGCCATCAGTGACGAAATGGGATGGACTGCTCAAGGTTTAGAAACCATAGCGATAGACGAAGAGAAGAATCAGCTTGGCCTGAAACGTTTAGATGAAATTCTAAAACCTTATAAAGTAGATAAATTTGTCGTCGGTTTGCCAAAAAATATGAATGGGACAATTGGTCCCAGAGGTGAGGCAAGTCAATATTATGCTTCAAAGCTTGAAAAGCGATATAAGGTGCCGGTTGTTTTGTGGGATGAGCGTTTAACCACAATGGCCGCTGAACGTGTTTTATTGGATGCGGATGTCAGCCGTAAAAAACGTAAAAAAGTAATAGATAAAATGGCTGCTGTACTTATTCTGCAAGGATATTTAGACAGCGGCAGCAAATAATTTTGAGGTGATCACATGGAAGAAAATATGATAACTATTATTGATGAAAATGGTAACGAACAGTTGCATGAAATTTTACTTACTTTTGAATTGGATGATTATGATAAACAATATGTAGTATTCGCGCCAGTAGGAAATGAAGAAGATGAAGATGATGACCTCATCCATGTAGCATCTTTTATTCCTGATGAAACAGGTGAAGTTGGAACTTTAAATGATATAGAAGATGATAAAGAATGGGCTATGGTTGAAGAAGTTATCAATACGTTCTTTGACGACGAAGAAGAATAAACATCCAAACACAGCTCTCCCGATTTTCTCGGGAGAGCTTTTTATATGGATGGCGCAAATTTTTTTGCGGAATGATAGAGTATTTTATAAATATAATCATTGATCCTTATAATTAAAATAAATCATGTCCGGGAATGGTCGACATTTAGAGAGGGAAAAGCTAAAATGTTATAAAAAGTAAATGTCTATTAATGAGTGATTATACTATTATCTTGTACTTCTTAAAAAAATTTTATGATAATCATTGACAGATTCCGCTAATATTTGCAATAAATAAAGAGGGCTATTGTAATAAAAATGCCTTAAGGGGGCATCACTTTTGGGAAATGAGAATAATTGGAAGAAAGAACAGATGAAGGTAAAGCTTCGCGAAAGACAAAGTGAGGCTAAAGTGGTGAGAAAAATTGTTGCCGTTTCGTTAGCGGCTTTCATCATTATTTCGGCACTGGCTGCACTTGGCGGGTACTTGTATATTTCCTCTGCTTTAAAGCCCGTTGATCCTGATAATAAAGATGCGATCAAGGTAGAAATCCCACGAGGGTCTGGAATTAGCTTGATTTCTCAAACTTTAGAGGATAACGGAGTCATCAAAAATGCTAAAGTATTTAAATACTTTGTTAAGTTCAAAAATGAATCTGGTTTCCAAGCTGGAACGTATGACTTGACACAATCCATGACAATCCAGGAAATAATTGATCACATCAAAAATGGAAAAGTGGCCGAGACCTATCGTATCACCATTCCTGAAGGTAGAGATCTGCAACAAATTTCCGAAATTATTGCTGATAAAACAGGCAAAAAGTCTAAAGATGTCTTAGCTGTCATCAATAAAAACGAATTTATTAAAGAAATGATGAAAACCTATCCGGATTTATTAACGGATGATATCCTTGGTGAGGATATCAGATATCCATTGGAAGGGTATTTATATCCGGCAACCTACTCATTCTATGAAGAAGATCCAACTATTGAGTCGATTGTCAGTCACATGATTAAAAAGTCCAACGATATTATCGTAAAGTATAAGGATGAGATGGCTAAGGGAAAATGGACACCGCACGCTTTATTAACAATGGCATCTTTAATTGAAGAAGAAGCGACGGAAAAGGTGGATCGTGATAAAATATCTGCCGTGTTTAGGAATAGGATAGAGAAAGATATGCCTCTGCAAACAGACCCAACCGTTCTGTATGCATTAGGTGAACATAAAAATAGGGTTACCTATAAAGACTTAGAGGTCGATTCACCGTATAATCTTTATCGAAATAAAGGATTAACACCGGGTCCAATCGCCAATGCAGGTGAAACATCCATTCAGGCAGCGTTAAATCCGGCCAATATTGATGATCTTTATTTCCTTGCTACTAAGTCAGGAGAAGTCATTTTTAACAAAACATTGGAAGAGCATAATAAGGATAAAGCGAAGCATATCACGAATAATTAGTGCTATTCAGGGGAACGATGGAAATAAAGAAACGTTTCGCTTCTTTCCCCTAAATATGCTAAAATATTCGAAGTGCATAAAATAGTGTATGTATACAAAGAAAGCCATGAGGCTTTCTCATTTTTTTGAATTAAGCAAAGTAAAGGGTTTGGAGGAATGAGGATGAATAAGAATCTTGATGAATATTTACAGACTCTAGTACCTTCTCGTAATGATTTACTAAGTGAAATGGAAGAGTACGCAAGTAAGAATGGTGTTCCGATTATGGAGTTAACCGGTATGGAGTCTATGTTACAGATTCTAAAAATCCAAAAGCCACGTACTATTTTGGAAATTGGGACAGCTATCGGTTATTCTGCTTTACGAATGGCGTACGCTCTGCCAAGTGTTTCCATACTCACAATAGAAAGAGACGAAGAACGAATAGAAAAAGCGCACCATTTTATTGAAAGAGCGGGTATGGGAAACAGAATTAACATTGTTGAAGGCGATGCACTTGAGACTGAAACGATTGTTTCTCCCGAAGGACCTTTCGATTGTATATTTATTGACGCTGCTAAAGGACAATATAAACGCTTCTTTGAAATATATGAAAAGTATTTAAATCAGGGAGGGATCATCCTTTCTGATAATGTTCTGTTTAAGGGCATGGTTGCTCTTGAACAGGAAAAGATTGAATCAAAGCGTACAAAGAATTTGGTCAATAAAATAAAAGGCTATAATGAATGGCTCATGAGTAAAGATGACTTTGATACAGTCATACTACCAGTTGGGGATGGATTGGCTATCAGTATTAAACGAGGTGAAAAAGCATGAAAAAACCTGAGCTATTAGTTACACCCAAAACGACAGCAGACATTATCCCGTTAATAGAAGCGGGTGCAGATGCATTTGTCATTGGTGAACAGCGTTATGGACTAAGATTGGCTGGAGAGTTTGATAGAGAGGCTGTTAAAGAGGCGATTCGGCTTGCTCATTCACAAGGAAAAAAAGTGTATGTGGCCATGAATGCCATATTTCATAACGAGAAAGTGGACGAGTTATCCGATTATTTACGATTCTTGGCTGAGAATCATGCAGATGCTGTTATATTTGGCGATCCTGCTGTCTTGATGGCAGCGCGGGAAGCTGCTCCAGCTTTACCCCTCCACTGGAATACAGAAACGACTGCAACCAATTGGTTCACTTGTAATTACTGGGGAACGAAAGGGGCTAAACGCGCGGTCCTTGCCCGGGAAATTAATATGGATGCTATCGTGGAAATCAAAGAACATGCAGAAGTTGAAATTGAAGTACAGGTGCATGGAATGACAGCGATGTTCCAGTCAAAGCGGACACTTATCGGCAATTATTTTAATTATCAGGGTCGCAATATGAAAGTGAATAATTTAAAGGACGACAAAGGTTTATTCTTACATGATCCGGAGCGTAATGCCAAATATCCTATCTTTGAAGATGAAAATGGTACACATATTATGAGCCCAAATGACATTTGCATTATCGATGAATTGGCAGAAATGCTTGAAGCTGGTGTGGACTCCTTTAAAATTGACGGGATTCTAAAAGATTCTGATTATATCATTGAGGTAACAAAATTATATCGCCAGGCGATTGATTTATATGCACTAAATCCGGATCTATATGAAGATAAAAAGAATGATTTACTGCAAAAAGCCGAAGAACTTCAGCCGGCAAACAGAATGTTGGATACCGGCTTCTTTTTTAAAGAGACTGTTTATTAACAGGGAATGGAGGATGACCGAAGAATGTCCGTGTCAGAAAATCGAATTTCTCAAGTCATTGACGGGAAACGCGTTATTATAAAAAAACCGGAATTACTGGCTCCTGCCGGTAACCTGGAAAAGTTGAAAATCGCGGTCCGCTATGGTGCTGATGCCGTCTTTATCGGTGGTCAGGAATATGGGCTGCGCTCCAATGCCGGTAACTTTTCATTGGCAGAAATGAAGGAAGGTGTGGAGTTCGCCAAACAATATGGTGCCAAAATATATGTTACGACCAATATCTTTGCTCACAATGAGAATATTGAAGGTCTTCCTGAATACTTAAAAGGTATTGAGGAGGCTGGTGTAACAGGTATTATTGTGGCTGACCCATTAATCATAGAGACGTGTAAAAAGGCTGCTCCAAAGCTGGAAATTCATCTAAGTACACAGCAATCTTTATCAAACTGGAAAGCTGTACAGTTTTGGAAAGAAGAAGGGTTGGACCGTGTCGTGTTGGCACGTGAAACAAGCGGAGAAGAAATAAAGCTTATGAAAGAAAAGGTAGATATCGAAATAGAAACCTTTATTCATGGGGCCATGTGTATAGCGTATTCTGGGCGCTGTACGCTATCGAACCATATGACAGCTCGTGACTCTAACCGAGGCGGCTGCTGTCAATCATGCAGATGGGATTATCATTTATATACCCATACTGAAGATGGTGAGAAACCACTATTTGAAGAAGAGGATGAAGCATTTGCGATGAGTCCTAAAGATTTAAAGCTGGTCGAATCCATTCCAACCATGATTGAAATGGGAATTGACAGTTTGAAAATTGAAGGGCGTATGAAATCCATTCACTATATCGCTACAGTTGTCAGTGTATATCGTAAGGTTATTGATGCCTATTGTGCGGATCCGGACAACTTTGTTTTTAAAGAAGAGTGGATTACAGAGCTGAATAAGTGTGCGAACCGTGAAACAGCTCCTGCTTTCTTTGAAGGTGTACCAAACCATAAGGAGCAAATGTTTGGTAATCATAATAATAAAACTACACATGATTTTGCCGGACTTGTTCTATCGTATGATGAACAGACATCTATCGTTACCTTACAGCAAAGAAATTACTTTAAACCGGGAGATGAAATTGAATTTTTCGGACCTAATATCGATAACTTTACACAAACAGTCGGTACTATTTGGGATGAGGATGGCAATGAATTAGATGCTGCGAGACATCCGCTTATGACAGTCCGTTTGAAAGTAAATCAACCGGTGCATCCATATGATATGATGAGGAAGGAGAACTAAAAATGACTAAACCAATTGTAATTGGGGTTGCAGGAGGCTCGGGTTCCGGGAAAACGAGCGTAACAAAAGCAATTTATGAACAATTCAAGGGCCATTCCATTATGATTCTTGAACAAGATTATTATTATAAAGATCAAAGCCATCTTCCCTTTGAGGAACGATTAAAAACAAATTATGATCACCCATTGGCTTTCGATAATGATCTTTTATTGGAGCATATTAACAAACTGCTCAAATACGAAGAAATTGAAAAGCCAGTTTATGATTATTCTATGCATACACGTTCAAGTGAAGTCATACGGGTTGAACCCAAGGATGTTATTATCCTTGAGGGTATCTTAGTTCTTGAAGATGAGCGATTACGCGATATAATGGATATTAAACTATTTGTTGATACTGATGCAGATCTTCGTATTATACGTCGACTAATGCGTGATATAAAGGAACGGGGACGTTCGATTGACTCTGTGATTGAACAATATACATCTGTGGTTCGACCTATGCACAACCAATTTATTGAGCCTACTAAGCGCTATGCAGATATTATCATTCCAGAGGGCGGTCATAATCATGTGGCCATTGATTTAATGGTAACTAAAATCCAGACTATCCTGGAACAGAAATCAATGATATAAGATTTCTCTGGATTTTGTATTATATTACCATATGAATAACAAAAAAGTTATCCATTTTTTAAAAAATTTTGATAAAATTAATAGACAAATCAATAAAAAGAAACTAAGCTAACAATGAGTGCAATTGCGCGTTCAAGTGAGAACGCGCAATTCCTATACCAATAAAAGGGTATATACATAATTGTTAAATGCATATATATACATGGATCACCTAATAGCAGTTCGTGCAATGGTGAAAGTACAAAAGGAGTGGAATTTTTTGGGTACTGACAAAGTATTCCCTATGACTAAAGAGGGAAAAGAAAAATTAGAGAAAGAATTAGAACTTTTAAAAACCGTTAAACGTAAGGAAGTTGTTGAACGGATTAAAATTGCCCGCAGTTTTGGGGACTTATCCGAAAACTCTGAGTATGATTCTGCTAAAGAAGAGCAGGCATTTGTTGAAGGAAGAATCACAACAATTGAAAATATGATTAGAAATGCTCAAATCATTGAATCCAGTACATCAAAGGATGGAATAGTAACACTGGGTAAAACTGTAACCTTCAAAGAGCTGCCTGACGGTGAAGAAGAATCCTATACAATTGTAGGTTCTGCAGAAGCTGACCCATTTGAGTCTAAAATTTCAAACGATTCTCCAATTGCCCGCAGCTTAATGGGCAAAAAACCTGGTGATGAAGTAACGGTTTCAACACCTGGTGGGGACATGGAAGTCGTTATCGTATCCGTTCAATAATTTGAAATTTAATGTATGCCATAAAAAAGCACCCATTTGGGTGCTTTTTTATTTTGTCCTGTATTGGTTTGAAAAAGGCTTGTACCGTCGAAACTGGTAGGAGTAAGGGGGGGGTGTTTATGAAAAAAAGGATAGTAGGGATTGGAATCAGTTTTCTGGTACTGTTTAGCTTATTAACAGCCCAGCTGATACATATACAGCTAGTGAAGCCAAAGGAATATTCTAAGCATCGCGTTAATTTATTAGAAAATAGTGTGAAACAACGAATCGATGAAATTACATTGGATGATGGGAGAGGCGGATTTCTTGATCGTGAGGGTAAGCCAATATCCTATCAGGAAAAAGCAGTTCTGGTGATGTTCCCTTTTGTTAAACATTTACAATGGCCTGCAGATAAAGTGGCAGCCATTCTTGGAGTAGATAAAGAATTATTGCTGCAAAGGCTTAAGGAAGAAGAAGAACCATTTATTTTTGAAGACAATTCCATAAAAGAATTAACAGAAGTGCAAATGGTGCAAATTAACAATCTCCATATCCCGGGAATTATTGGTGTAAAGAAGTTAGGGGGAATTTCTAATCCGCTAGCAGGACATCTTCTTGGTTCATTAACATTAAATAAGAATGATATTGATTCTGCTAATGAAAATGGATATACTCCGGTAAATTACCAAACAAAAGTAGGAAAAACCGGATTACAAAAAGCTTTCCAGATTTTTTTACAGGGAAATGGCAGTAAAAAATTGGTTTATCATAAAGCGGCTAATGGCCTGCCTATGTTTGGGATAGATGTTCGTTATTTAGATGAAAGTCAATCTGGCGAAAGAATTAATATTCAAACTACCCTTGATCAGGATTATCAAAAACTAGCGGAGGAAGTAGCTGAGAATAACGGGCTGAAAAAAGGCGGAATTATCCTTTTGGATGTTGAGAACAATGATATCTTGGCAATGGTCTCCATGCCGCGTGAGAATAAAAAAATAAACGATATGAGCAACCATAATCAAATGATTACTCCTCAGACTCCCGGTTCAGTCTTTAAAACGGTTATTGCGGCTGCCGCCATAGAAGAAGGATTATCTCTGGACGGAAGACAATTCAATGGTAATTTGGATCATTTAAATCGGCCTGTGGATGAAAATTCTGGAAGGTTGCTCGGGAGTATAGATTTTAAAACAGGCTTTGCCTTAAGCAGCAATCAGGTGTTTGGAGTTTTGGGAAAAGAATTGGCAAAGAAAAATCCAAATCTTATTGAACAGTATGCTGAACGACTCGGCTTAATCAACATGAATGGATGGACAGGAAGGGTGTTTCATACTTCTGTGATTAAACAACTGCCGGAAGAGAAAGCGGGTGTTATTTGGGCAGAATCCTCCATGAGGAAGGACGATAATTTTGTGGCCAATACTTCAATTGGCCAATTAAACGTAAAAGTAACTCCACTTGCCATAGCCAGTATGATGGCTACGATTGCCAGAGGGGGTGAAAGGAAAATGGTAAGGGCTGCCTCGAAAGCTGTTGATCATGATGGATTAACTATCGCCTCTTTTAAAGAAAAAGGGATAGAGGGTAAAACCATTTCGAACATTACAGCCAGTAAAGTACAACAATTATTAAGAGGGGTGGTAACAACTACAGGAAAGAATGCAACTGCAGGAAATCTATATACAGCTGAGTATGAGATTGCTGGTAAATCAGGCACAGCTGAAATTGGTATAAAAGAAGATAAATCAAAACAAATGTATAATAAATGGTTTGCCGGGTATTTTCCGTTTCATGAACCAAAGTATGCAATGGTGATTGTAAATTTAGAGACACCTGGAAATTCAGGTGCAGTAACTCCTTTATATTTGCAAATGGTAAACGGGATCCACGCAATTAATCAAAAAAGAGGCATAGAATAAAAAATATGACGAAAAATTGAATAACTTTTAGTGTTTACCTATCCATGTTAAAATAATCTTTATTAGAATATTAGGGGGAAGTATATATGGATAGGCAAGATAAATATCCTTCGCGTATGACTAAACGTAAGGATAAAAAGGTAAATAAAGTCTACAATATACTGATTACAGTTGTCATTCTCCTTATTATCGTGGTTGGAGCTGCTATATTTTTAGGAAACAATGATGAACCGGTAAGTCAGAATACAAATACAAACTCTACGAATGAACAATCGGCCAGTAATAAAGAAGAGGAAGATGACAACCAGGAAACTGCAACTAACGAGGATGAGCAATCCACTGAGGATGAGAAAGAAGTAAGTCAGGAAGAGAAAGATAAAGACTCTTCAAAAACAGAAGAAGATACAGTAGAATCAGAGAAAGTTGAAGAAGAAGGATCTGACGAAAACGTCGAAGAAGCATACTCTGATCCTTCATGGAAACCCGTTGGTACAGAACAAAGCGGAGAGCATGTTACACAATATGAAAAAGGTTCCGCGGATTGGAATGAAATGGAACGTGCTATTGCTTATGGAGCAGGCATCGACCAAAGTAATATGACTCTATGGTATTTAGAAAATGGCGGTGAACCAAATAAAGCCATTGGGACCATATCACCTAAAGATGGATCAAGCACGTATCGTGTGTATATCCAATGGGTTGATGGTGAAGGATGGAAACCAATAAAGGTAGAAAAACTCCTTAAGAATGATAAAGCAAGCTAATACTAATATCACTACTTGTAAAAGGCTGCCCAACTTGGCAGCCTTTTGCTTACTTGCTTACTATGATTGCTGCGAGCCGCCTCTTATACATAACGGAGGACAACAAGATGTTGGTCATGAAGACGTTGCCACAGGATGTGGCGTTCTTAGTCTTCGTTCCTTAATTCAGCCGTTTCAGCTTTTTAGTCAATCCAGCTTCGGCTCCTAGCTCCTCGAGTCATAAGTGTAGCCACTGTGGGAGGGAGATCACCTCCCTACGTGACTCCTCTTATGCTTGTCGGAGCTGGGCAGTCGCCTCAGCTTTTTAGTTAATCTAGCTTCAGGGCCTAACCGCTCGAGACATAAGTGTAGCTGCTGCGGGAGAGAAAAGCGCTCTCCCTTCACACCTCCTCTTATGCTTGTCGCGGCTGAGCGAGGCCCTTCAGCTTTTTAGTCAATCCAGCTTCGGCTCCTAGCTCCTCGAGTCATAAGTGTAGCCACTGCGGGAGGGAAATCGCCTCCCTACGTGACTCCTCTTATGCTTGTCGGAGCTGACCAGTCGCCTCAGCTTTTTAGTTTATAGTGCACAGCTGTTGTGTATGTTGGTTTGCCTTCGGGGGTGGTGTAGACTTGGTAGGATATATTATGTACAGATAGCATGATTGCTTTGTTTTGGTCTATTTTTTGTTGAATTTTCCTTTCAAGGTCTTGCAAAGAAGAAGCCTCAAAAAATTCAACTTTGTCTTCAATCAGTTCTAATTTAAATTCCACTTTTTACGCCTCCTTCATTTTCAAATTTAGTCTATCAAAAATACGACGAATACACTAGTTCCGAGACAGAAATGAGTACCTGTTTCTGAGGATGAATTGTGGTAGAATGATACTATTGTCATTAACTTTTAATTTTAAAGGAGCTATATAGATGAAAATTGCTATCATTGGCGCAATGGAAGAAGAAGTTGCGTATTTGCGTGAGAATATAGAGAATGCCGAGTCTGTTGTAATTGCTAATACAGAATATACAAACGGGCAAATGTATGGCGTTGATGTTGTACTATTGAAATCCGGTATAGGAAAAGTAAATGCAGCAATGGGGACGGCAATCCTTCTTGAAAAATTCAAGCCGGACTATATCATAAACACAGGTTCTGCAGGTGGCTATAACCCTGACTTAAATGTGGGAGACATGGTTATTTCAACTGAGGTGCGCCACCATGATGTAGATGTTACGGCATTTGACTATGAGTATGGTCAGGTTCCTCAATTACCAGCTGCCTTTATTGCAGATGAAAGCCTGGTAGCGCTTGCAGAGAAAGTTGCAGGAAGCATTGAGGGAGTAGGAGTTGGAAAAGGCTTAATAGCGACTGGTGATGTATTTATGTCTGATCCAGAACGTGTACGTTTTGTCAGAGAAAAGTTTCCGGAATTGCAGGCTGTTGAGATGGAAGCGGCAGCTATTGCTCAAGTAGCTTATCAATTTAATATTCCGTTCGTTGTTACACGAGCATTAAGTGATATTGCTGGGAAAGAATCTGACCTATCATTTGACCAATTCCTGGAAAAAGCTGCCCTGCATTCAGCTCAATTGGCAATGGGCATCGTAAAAGAATTAGTATAATATTTAAAAGCTCTGTCTTATACTGCCGAGACAGAGCTCTTTTTATTATTCCCTTTTCAGATAGTTAAGGTTCCGTGAACTTTACTAATCTATTGAATAGCCAAGTTAACGCAATGGAATGCTTTCCACTATTTACATTAGCAGGATGGGAAATATCATGTTACTGTATTACTAGTTTTTGATTGGAAGGTGGTAGTTCCCTTGAAAGAAAAAATGATAGATTATAAACGTTTTGGTACAACGCTCCTTATGTTTGCTGTTTTTCTCTTTTTGGGATCCATATTACCAAAAGAAGGCATGAGTGAAGTTGTGAAAGAATATTTAACTTTTGCTACTGTAGGCGTATTGGTATTATCTACAATATTTTTTGTTCTATCCATGAAATACGCCAAATTAATACAAGATGAAGAATAATAGTTTCTAAAAATAATAGGTCAACTCCATATAGTGAGTTGGCTTTTTTGTTGTAACAGAAATCTACTTATCATGGCTCTGACAGTAAAAATAAGGAATACACTTATAGAATTTTTTTATAGTTTAGTTCTACCTTGTTGATGTGATGAATATATTGACAAAGTGTGCTAAAAACAAACATTGGTATAGTTCAAGGAGGTTATCAAGTGACTATCAATATGATCCTGTTCACTGTCACAATTAAATCCAATAAGTTAGATCGTTCTGAATATGTTTCAATACGCCAAGCAGAAAATGAAATGCTTGATCGCAAAACGATTATGATTAATAAATTTTATTAATTCATTCTAATTTTATAAAGTCTGCAAAGCTCTTAAAGTTTTTTACGGAAAGAGAAGCTACAAGCATGCTGAAACATGCCTATTATTTGGATGGCAGGGGTTAATTATGATAAATCATATTGTTTTAAACGTATCTAAATATCTCTGGATTAATTAAGATAGCGTATAATTCTAAACTGATAGCACAGTATAATCAATTATTCTTTAAGAACAAGTTAATTGGGACTAACTCCCTATGTTGAATTTTCGTTATCAAGAAATATAAGGGGGTGGTTACCATATATTATTTGTAATGGGTGTTGCCGTTATTACGATCAGACTTGTTATTGTTGCTGATATAACAATTATAAAATCATGAATAGAGAAACTTATGCAGAGCATAAGTTTTTCCCCTATTAGGTTCCAAAGTAACCGCCGGCAGAGAAACCCCAAAAGCCAAAGAAGAATAATAAGATGAATAAAATGATAAGAATAGCAAATCCAGCTCCAAACCCACCTCGGCAGGGTGGCGGAGGGCAGCCCCAGCCAAAACTGGGTCCCCCATAAGGATAAGGATACATAAATAAACCTCCTTATACATTAGATTATTGCTATAGTATGGGGAAATTCCCCCAAAGGATTGGGGATAAAATAAATAACTTAATTCTTAAAGGACATGCAAGGGATAGAGGCTGTTGTCATACATTCTAATAATCTAACTGTTTGAAACAGTGAGGAGCTGATCTTTAATGGCAGGGGTTTTAGCAGCATTTGGATATTTTATTAAAGAATTGGTTTTTCTTGTCTCCTATGTGAAAAACAATGCATTTCCCCAACCGTTATCAGCAAAGGAAGAAAGGGAATGTATTGAAAGGATGGCGAAAGGAGATGCGGAGGCAAGGAATTTATTAATTGAACATAATCTAAGGCTTGTAGCTCACATTGTGAAGAAGTTTGAAAATACCGGGGAGGATACCGAAGATCTTATCTCAATCGGGACAATTGGCTTAATAAAGGCTATTGAATCATATTCTTCAGGCAAAGGCACGAAACTTGCTACATATGCGGCACGTTGTATAGAGAATGAAATTTTGATGCACCTTCGAGTGATAAAAAAAACAAAGAAAGATGTATCTTTACATGACCCGATTGGCCAAGATAAAGAAGGAAATGAAATATCATTGCTTGATATATTAAAATCTGAATCCGAGGATGTCATTGACACAATCCAACTTAATATGGAACTTGAAAAAGTAAAGCAATATATTGATATACTTGATGACCGTGAAAAAGAAGTGATCGTTGGCAGGTTTGGCCTGGATTTAAAAAAGGAAAAGACACAAAGAGAGATAGCGAAAGAACTTGGTATTTCCCGTAGCTATGTTTCGAGAATTGAAAAAAGAGCTTTAATGAAAATGTTCCATGAATTTTATCGGGCAGAGAAGGAAAAAAGGAAGAAAAAATAGTTAAAACGGGCAAAAGATACTTGTCCGTTTTTTTGGGTGGAAGGAAATAATATTGACACGCTTTTAAGAAATTGAGGTGTCAATATGGAAAGATTTAACCCTCAGGATTCTCCATCCTATTTTTACCGATTCGGCTGCATGGTAACCCAATACTATAAGGTAATTTTGTTTATTTGGGGGCTGCTATTCATTGGCGGGATATCGCTAATGCCATCTTTTTTTAATCATCTCGCACCTCCGCAGTTAGATGTAAGTGGATCACAATCTGAACTAACTCAAAAATTAATAGAACGTACATTTACAAAAGATATGGGTGAACAGAATTTTCTTATCTTTCATTCCGATAAACAGACAATAAATGAAAATCATTTTTATGAAAATGTAGATCATGTACTGGCTGATATTCAAGAAATAGAAGGGGTAACAGTTCTTGCTCATCCACTTGAAGAACAGCTTATGGAGGGGTCTGACCAAATTTCATCAGATTTGCACACGTGTTATGCTTTACTTTTCATTGAAGGAAATAAGGAACACATACTAGGGACAGTTGATAGGCTTCATGCATATTTGGATTCAAAAAAGGGGGATCTGGAACTATATTTGACTGGCTCTACTCCGACAATAAAAGATTTGACCCATATGGAAAAGCGTGATCTTTCCTTTGCGGAAAAGATAGGAATGCCTTTTGTCCTGGTGGTTCTTTTGGTGGCATTTGGTTCCCTTACAGCAGCAATGATTCCGATTATTATGGGGGCCATGGCTGTTATAATTACCTTTGGATGTTTAAGTATTTCAGGGTACCAGGATTTTGATGTTATTGTACCGAGTGTAGTCACGATGATAGGGCTTGGAATAGGAATTGATTATTCATTATTCCTGATTATGAGATACAAGGAAGAACTCCAAAAAACAGATTCACATCAGGCAATTGCCATAGCAATCGCCACCAGTGGAAAGTCTATATTTTTATCTGGTATGACGGTTATGATCTCGTTAATAGGGCTTCCTCTTGTTCATGCAAAATTATTTCTAAATCTAACGATCGGCACGTTTGCTGTTTTATTCGTACTAATACTGCTGACGCTTACTTTTTTACCTTCATTATTGTGTTTGCTGGGCCATCGTTTGAATAGCTTTTCCATACCATTTATGAAGACAAAGTCGAATCAGACAAGAAATTATATGTATAGATGGACAAAACATATCATGAAGTACTCCATTTCCTATTTAATTGGTACGACGATAATTCTTGCAGCACTCACAACACCATTATTAAAGATCCAGTTAGGAATAGGGCTTAATCAAGATGCCTTAAAGGATTATCCATCTGGTAAGGGGAATGCACTGTTAGAGAGAGAATTTGTTGCTGGTTTATATTCACCGGTTCTATTGGTACAGAAAGCTAAAGGTAATCAATTTAGTATGGATGAGCTCCAGGGAATCGCTGCGATGACGGATATTCTTCAAACCTATGATGAGGTCCAAATGATTTCTTCTATAACGGAATTAACCAATCATTTATCAGGCAATCAATCCAGTGAAGTGCTAGAATTATTCAAACTGCCGGAACTAAAGCCTTATACCAAGTTTTTGGTAAATGAGGATTTTAATGTAGCACCTCTCATGATTACCTTGAAATATGCACCTGATTCTGTTGAAGCAAAAGCATTTGTCTCTAAAATAAGTGAGCGTTTCAAAAAAGAAGTAAATGACGGGACTCTCTATATTGGTGGATTTACAGCACAAATAAATGATTTACACGAAGAAACGGTGAAAAAAACGCCCATTGTCATCCTTATTATATTAATGATTTCCTATTGTTTTTTGGTAATTGCTTTCAAAAGTTTGCTCATTCCAGTAAAAGCTATACTTTTAAATATTATTTGTGTAACAGCGGCGTGCGGAATGACAGTAGCTGTCTTTCAATTTGGATGGGGAGAGAGTCTGTTCCAGTTTACATCACCTGGATATTTACAGTCTTATTTGCCTGTCTTGACATTCGCTATATTGTTTGGTTTATCAATGGATTATGAAGTATTTCTAGTTGGGAGAATAAAAGAAGAATGGGAAAACTCCCTGGATAATGAAGAATCAATTGCAAAGGGTATCGAATATACAGGTCCTTTTATCACCCAGGCTGCAATCATTATGATGATTGTGTTCACTTCATTTATTCTGACACGTGTGCTAGAGATTAAACAATTGGGTTTCACACTGGCTGTTGCGATTTTATTGGATGCTACAATTATCCGGTTAATCCTTGTCCCCATTCTTTTGAAAATGATGGGGAAATGGAATTGGTGGATTCCGCTGCCTGCAAAGAGGAAATAGGAGTTTTAGGGATAATATACTTTGCATAACAGAAAGAAAAATCTTTCCCTTCCTTTAAAGGAATAGTAAACTAAGTAGAGACAAACACCCTGTACGTCATGGGTGTTTTTGCTACTTTTCTAATCAATCAAGTGGTTTTTAAGTATAAGTGCCCATTATTACTAAAGGGAAAATAGGTGAAGAACGTGAAGGAAAAATTATATCAATCATTAATTGAATTGACGAATGGCAGATGGACATCGTCGCTTTTAAGGAAATTTGCTAATTCTAAAGTAAGCAGAAGGATCATCCCATCATTTGCTAAGCAATATCTGATCAATCTGGATGAGATGGACCGTCCCATTCATGAATATACATCCTTGCATGACTTTTTCACAAGGGCTTTAATGCAGGGCGCACGCGATATAAATGGTGATGAAGGTACTGTCGTCAGTCCGGTAGATGCTGTATTGGAAGACAGTGGCGTTATACAAGAAGATTCCTCTTTTAAAGTGAAAGGAAAGGTTTACTCGGTAGAGGAGATGCTTGGGAGTGCTAAGGAAACGGAGAAATATTTGGGCGGAAGGTATATGGTTCTTTATTTAAGTCCAAGTCATTACCATCGTATCCATTCTCCTGTGGATGGAATGGTTACGCGTATGTATAGCCTTGGTCAAAAATCGTATCCAGTCAATAAGTGGGGAATGACATTAGGGAAACACCCCTTATCAAAAAATTATCGGGAGATTACAGAAATCCGGCATCCTGGTGGTTTTCTATCAGTAGTTAAGGTCGGTGCCATGTTTGTTAATTCAATAGAGAGAACACATTCTGGGGATACTTTGCATAAAGGGGAAGAAATCGGATATTTTTCTTTCGGTTCAACAGTAGTTCTATTGTTTGAGAAGGAAACATTCAGCCCATCCATAACCGGAAAATTACCGCAATCGGTACATGTTGGAGAAACTATAGGGTATATAAAATAAAAAGATTAGGCCCTGGTTACTAGACCAGGGCTACAGATGACCATCCATTTTGTGGCGTTAGTTTAGAATATTCTATAAGATAAGGATCTCCTGTCAATTTCTCTCTCGATAAGACGGATAAATTCTTGACTTAAGTTTAAATGCCTGGCTTTGTAGTAAGATTCGATTAACAGATCATCAGGTAATTTTTGCATTATTTTGCCTTGCGGCTTCACCTCCAATTTACCGTTCTAAATGGGTGGCAACGACAGTATATTAGTAGTTTGCCTTGGTGTATCCTTAATTTAACAGAATCGAGCAAGCGGAACAACCGTTCTGTTATCCACAAGGGTAGGTGTATAACTTGTGGGTAACATGTGCGTATCTTTAAGGAACGAAATAAATCGTACTGGATATAAGAAAAAGGGTTGTTAGTGATGTGAATAAACTTATCCACAGTTTTACGCAATGACGTAATATGTCGAAAGGTTTTCCATTTTGACCACACTTTTCATCAAATTTAGCTAATTAGCTATGACATAAATTAAAATATCCGTTATGATGAATAGCGGTGAGAAAGAATAATAGAGGTGTATAGAATGATAAAAGCATTTTTACCTTCCCAGCATGTTAAAAGTATTTTTGAAATTAAACCTCAGGAATTAAAAGATAAAGGGATAAAGGGGATTATTACAGACTTGGATAATACTCTTGTGGAATGGGACCGCCCGCTTGCCACGCCTGAACTGATCACTTGGTTTGAGATGATGAAGAAAAACGGAATTAAAGTGACCATTGTATCCAATAACAGTGAACTCCGTGTAAAATCGTTTGCTGATCCACTTCAAATTCCATTTATCTTTAGGGCGAAGAAACCTATGGGTGCTGCTTTCAAAAGAGCTGTAGATATTATGGGTATTAAAAGGGAAGAAGCAGTCGTAATTGGTGATCAGCTTCTAACTGATGTACTAGGTGGTAATCGTAATGGATTTCAAACAATCCTTGTAGTTCCTGTTGCTCAAACAGATGGATGGACTACTAAAATAAATCGTAAAATTGAACGCAGAATATTAACATGGTTCCGTAAAAAAGGCCAGATAACATGGGAGGACTAGAATTGGAAAAGGAACAAATAAGTTGTGTAGGATGCGGTGTTGCCATTCAAACGGAGAATCCGGAGAAAATTGGTTATGCACCTGCTTCCTCTCTTCAAAAGGAACAAATCATTTGCCAAAGATGTTTTCGGCTTAAGCACTATAATGAGGTTCAGGATGTATCCTTAACCGATGACGATTTCTTGAAAATTTTGAATGGAATCGGAAGTAAAGAGGCTTTAATCGTTAAATTGGTTGATATTTTTGATTTTAATGGAAGCTGGCTTCCTGGTATACAGAGATTCGTCGGCCATAATCCGGTTGTTTTAATTGGTAATAAAAGTGATTTGCTGCCTAAATCCGTGAAACCTAAAAAGCTGATTGCCTGGATGAAACAAATGTCGGCTGAACTGGGCTTGAAGCCAGTTGATGTCATGCTTGTCAGCGGTGTCAAGGGACAAGGTATTGAAGAGGCAATGCAGCGCATTGAGGAATTGCGTGAAGGGCGTGATGTATATGTTGTGGGCTGTACAAATGTAGGGAAATCAACCTTTATCAATCGAATTATTAAGCAGGGAAGCGGAGAAGAAAATGTGATTACAACTTCATACTTCCCGGGCACGACCCTTGATATCATTGAAATACCTCTGGATGATGAAAAAGCACTGATCGACACGCCGGGAATCATTAATCATCATCAAATGGCTCATTATGTAGGCAAAGAAGATTTAAAAGTAATTACTCCGAAAAAAGAGATTAAACCAAGAGTTTTTCAATTAAATGAAGGACAAACACTCTTTTTCGGCGGATTGGCTCGATTTGATTTTATCCAGGGCGAAAGAAATTCATTTACCTGTTACTTGTCTAATGATCTTAATATCCATCGGACAAAACTGGAAAAAGCGGATGAGCTGTATAAAACACATGCAGGCGATTTATTGGTGCCGCCGAATCCTTCTGAATTAGATGATTTCCCACCACTTGTAGCTCATCAGTTCTCTATAAAAGAAGGAAAAACAGATATCGTATTTTCAGGTCTGGGCTGGGTGACAATTAATAAGCCGGGTGCAGTAATAGCGGCACATGTTCCAAAAGGGGTACAAGTGACAATTCGTAAATCATTGATCTAAAGGGAGAGTAAAATGAATAAACTGTTCGGCGTATTAGGGAATCCTATTAAGCATTCAATGTCTCCGCTTATTCATAATGACGCATTTGAAAAATATTCGATAGGTGGAGTATATTTGCCTTTTTGCGTGGAGGATACTGATTTACAACAAGCAGTTCAAGGATTAAAAGCTTTGGGAGCCGGTGGTTTTAATGTGACGGTCCCTTTTAAAAGCCTTATTATTCCTTATATCGATGTACTGGACGAGTTTGCACGTGAGGTTGGGGCTGTTAATACAGTTGTCAATAGAGACGGGCGTTTATATGGGTACAATACAGATGGACCTGGATTCATCAAAGGCCTGCTCTCCCTTACAGCGCAAATAGATGATAAAAACGTTTTAATCATCGGAGCTGGCGGTGCAGCGAGGGGAATTTATTTTGCATTAGCCAAAGCAGGTGTGGCTAAACTTGATCTTGCCAATCGGACAGTTTCTTCTGCCGAACAGTTATTGTCTGATTATCAGGGTACCGTAAGCTCAAGTGCCATTAGCCTGAAAGAGGCAGAAAGTTCTCTTGGCCAATATGATATTATTATTCAGACAACCTCAGTTGGGTTGGCAGATATAAATGAGTCACCACTATCATTGGGAAAATTAACTCAAAACGCTATTGTATGTGATATTATTTATAATCCTCTTGAAACCAAATTATTAAAAGAGGCAAAAGAACGTGGTAATAAGATTCAAAACGGCGTGGATATGTTTGTAAATCAGGGAGCACTGGCTTTCGAGTTATGGACAGGTGTTATGCCGGATACAGAAAGAATGAAACAATTAGTTTTACAACAATTAGGAGGATCATAAATGTTAAAAGGTAAACAAAAAAGTTTTTTACGCTCAAAGGCACACTCCCTACAACCGATATTCCAGGTTGGAAAAGGCGGAGTGAATGAAAATATGATTAAACAAATTGGTGAGGCTTTGGAAGTAAGAGAACTTATAAAAGTAAGCATACTTCAAAACTGTGAAGAAGACCGTGATACTGTAGCTGAACAGCTTTCTAAAGGTGCACGTGCGGAATTGGTTCAAGTCATCGGTAATACAATTGTTTTATATAAAGAATCCAGAGAAAACAAACAAATTATTCTGCCATCATAATTAAATTCTTATTCAGGGAAGGGGGCACTCAATATGAAGAAAATTGGAATTTTGGGCGGAACGTTCGATCCACCTCATATCGGCCATTTAATCATTGCTAATGAAGTCAGGGAGCATATGGGGTTAGATGAGATACGTTTTATGCCCAATAATGTGCCCCCTCATAAAACCAAAACATCAACGACTAATCAAGAACGCTTTGATATGCTTACCTTAGCAATTGGTACGAATCCATATTTGACTATTGATACGATTGAATGGGAAAGAACAGGACCATCGTATACGATAGATACCATTAAACTTATGAAAGAACGGGAAGGCGATTCAGAAATATATTTCATTATCGGCGCCGATATGATTGAATACTTACCTAAGTGGAAAGATATAGACCAATTGAGTCAATTAGTCCGCTTTATTGGCGTTAGACGTCCGGGATACAGTACGGAAACATCCTATCCCGTCAAATTGGTGGATATTCCGGAAATTGCTGTTTCCTCTTCCTGGATTCGTACAAAAATTAGCAAGGGAAAGACAATTAACTATTTGGTGCCTGAAGCGGTAAAGCTATATATTGAGGAGAATCGTTTATATGGATCAAAAAAAAGCACTGGAATTGGTTAGGCAGCAATTGCCTGACAAAAGATATATTCATACATTGGGTGTTATGGAAAGTGCTCAGGAATTGGCAGAGCGTTATGGTGCAGATACAGAGAAAGCGAAATTGGCAGCGATCCTGCATGACTATGCCAAATACCGTCCTCTGGATGAAATGGTAGAAATTATAAAGAGTGAGCATCTCCCACCGGACCTATTGGATTATAATTCAGAAGTATGGCATGCGCCGGTTGGAGCTGTTTTAGTTAAGAAAGAAGCAGATATTTACGATGAGGAAATACTTTCAGCAATCAGAAACCATACTTCTGGCTGTGTTGGGATGAGTATGCTTGATAAGATCATATATTTGGCTGATTATATAGAGCCTGGGAGAAGTTTCCCTGGAGTAGATGAAGTGAGAACCTTGGCTATGGAAAGCTTGGATCAAGCTGTGCTTCAGGCAATGGGCAATACAATCACATTTTTAATTAAAAAAAATCAAAGGATCTATCCAGACACCTTTCATGCCTATAACGATCTTGCAATGCAATTAGGGAGGAGCAACTAAATGAATGGGAAAGAATTATTACAAGTAGCTGTAAAAGCTGCTGATGATAAAAGAGCGGAAGAAATTCTTGTTTTAGATATGAAAGGGATTTCTTTAATCTCAGATTACTTCATTATTTGCCATGGGAACTCAGACAAACAAGTACAAGCTATAGCGCGTGAAATGAAGGAGAAGGTTGAAGAATCGGGAGCAACATTGCGTCGTATGGAAGGCTTTGATGAAGCGCGATGGATTCTTGTGGATATGGGGGACGTGGTAGCGCATATTTTCCATAAGGATGACCGTTCTTATTACAAATTGGAAAGATTATGGGGAGATGCCCCAGAAGTTTCCTTGCAGGATTTTAATCTATGAATTTGAATTATCAAAACTTTGCCTATGTTTACGATTATCTGATGAAAGATGCTCCTTATCAGGAATGGGTTGAGTTTGTAGAGAAAATTGCTCAGAAATATCAATTAGGTGAAAAACTAATTCTTGATATTGGGTGTGGAACAGGAGAGCTTGCTATCCGTTTGAAAGAATCTGGCTTCCATCCAACTGGCATCGATTTATCAGAAGAAATGTTGGCGGTTGCCATTCAAAAAGCAAACGAGAAACAGTTGAACATCCCGTTTTATCATCAGGATATGAGAGTTTTAGATGGACTTGAGCAGTATGATTTAGTTGTCATCTTTTGTGACTCATTAAATTATTTAGCCGATGAAAATGATGTGAAGGCTACATTTGCAGGTGTTTTGAATCATTTAAAAGAGGATGGTTTATTTATATTTGATGTCCATTCGGTTCATAAAATGGCTACCCTTTTTAATGATCAGACTTATGCAGATAACGGAGATGATATTTCTTTCATTTGGAACGCTTGGAAGGGGACGGATGTGCCTCACAGTGTTGTGCATGAGTTGACTTTCTTTGTATATGATCAGGAGCTTGATGCGTATAGCAGGTTTGACGAGGACCATTTTCAACGTACATACCCAATTGAAATGTATAAAGCATGGCTTGATGAAATTGGATTCGAAATCGTAGAATTGATGGGGGATTTCGGAGGAAATTCCCTTGAAAAGGCTGAAAGAATCTTTTTTGCTTGTAAAAGAAAATAAAGATAAAAACCCAGGAAACGTATTGGTTCCTGGGTTTTTTACGTATTGGACACAAATTTTTCATAAATACGTGTCTTTTCATAAAGGATTTTTACAAACCATGTGAGAATTTATTAATAGTATGGAACCCCAAACTGATTTTCAATCCCTTTCAAATCTTCTTCAAATTTACGATGTGTAGCCTGAAAGAGATGTTTAAACACATCTCCCAATTCATTCTCTAATACTTTAATCCCCTCACCTGTAATCCCACCTTTAACACAAACTTTTTCTTGTAAAGCAGGCAATGTGTAGTGTTGTTGATGTAATAATTCACCAAGACCAATAAGCATGGATTCAGTTAATTGGGTGGCTGCTTCAGTCGTTATTCCAGTATGGTCAACTGCAGCTTCAATGAATTTTCTCGCAATAAAGCTAAAAAATGCCGGTCCGCAACTTACAATATCAGAAGAAACTCTTGTATAGTCATTTTCGATTACCAGTGGTTTTGAAATAAAGGATGATAAATCCTGAAGATAATTACGCCACGATGGACGGCAGGATTCGCCGAATGTCAGAAGTGCAGCACCTGATGAAGCACGATTAGTGATGGAAGGTATAAACCTGGCACAAGAACAGGAAACCGTAGCTTCCAATTGTTTTATAGAAATTGGGCTTGTAATCGATACCAAACATTTTTCTACTGTTAGATAAGGTTCAAGGTTCTCAATTAAAGGGAACATTTCATGTGGTTTTACACACAAAAAGATTAAATCAGCCTGTTTTGCAAGTTCAATACTCGAATGGGCTACATTGATTCCTGGAAATTGAGCAGCCAGGGATTGAGCTTTATGTAAAGTTCTGTTCGTAATTACTAAATCCTCTGCTCTTACTGCGGATGACTCAATTAAGCTTTGAATCATGATGGTCCCCATATTACCTGTGCCAATAATGCCGGTAATCATATAAATCCTCCTTATGAATGAATATCCCGATATCCACTATTGTTTATAACCAATCTATGCAAACAACCAATAATTATGAAGAGGAGCGTGAAACAATTGAATGATCAAATCGTACAGTTTATCCGCCGAAATGGAATACTACTAGCAGGTGCTGGAGTAGCCTGTGCTGCACTATTTTTTTGGAATACACAAAGTGAAGAAGGGCAAATGGAGGAAAGTGCAATCAATTGGACGGAGGAGAGTGAAGTAAAGAATGAGGAAATTGAAAAGCCGGCGACTGTGCCTGAAACAGTAACAACTTATAAGGTTGATGTGAAAGGCGCTGTCCAAAAACCTGGAGTATATGAGTTTGCAACAGGAGACCGGGTGACAGATGTTATTCAAAAGGCAGGAGGTTTTAAAAATGGGGCTGACAGTAAACAAGTGAATATGGCACAACTGGTTGAAGATGAGATGGTTATTTATATCCCGACAAAAGGGGAAGTGGTGGATAATACCACCAACCAAAATGCAGTGGAAAATTCCGGGGATGTAGCGGCAGACAAGGCAGATGGTACAATCAATTTAAACAAAGCCACATCCGAAGAATTGCAGGAACTTCCGGGAATTGGCCCAAGCAAAGCGACTGCTATTTTGCAGAAACGGGAAGAACTCGGAACATTTAAGGATGTAGAAGATCTGAAAGAAGTAACAGGTATAGGAGATAAAACATTCGAAAAGCTAAAGGAATTAATAACTGTAAAGTAAGAGAAGAATGGTTGTCTATTCTATATAATTCTTGTTAAAGTGTAGGAAAGCTAATTGTTTTAGAAAGAGGAGAGAGAAATGGAGCGTATTTCCTGGGATCAGTATTTTATGGCACAAAGCCACTTACTCGCATTAAGAAGTACATGTACAAGGTTGATGGTAGGAGCTACAGTCGTAAGAGATAATCGTATTATTGCCGGTGGGTACAACGGTTCGATTGCTGGTGGCGTCCATTGTGTGGATGAAGGTTGCTATGTTATTGACAACCATTGTGTTCGGACCATTCATGCTGAGATGAATGCTTTATTGCAGTGTGCTAAATTTGGAGTGCCAACTGAGGGTGCAGGGATATATGTTACTCATTTCCCTTGTCTGCAGTGCTGTAAAGCCTTGATCCAAGCGGGAATTAAAAAGATTTATTATGCAGAAGCCTATAAGAATCATCCATATGCTGAAGAATTATTCGAGCAGGCGGGCGTACTGGTTAAACAAGTGATGATAGATGAAAAATGGGTTGATTTCCATGATACAAAGAAAATGAACTTTGTAATGGAGCTTATTAATGAGCTGAAAGAAAGAGGAGCATCTGACTCAGAACTTGCTCGTTATATGGATGAGGCAGTAAACTTGTTCCCGCAATTTGAGTGATATGAGCAATCGGTTTTTATTTTATTGTGCTGTAATCACAGTATTAGGGGTTGCAGCACCCATTTATATCAATAAATCCTTTCTACTTTTACTGATCCTCACATTTTGTTTCATTTTAAAAAAATTTCCGTTTAAGCAATCGTCTCTCCTATTTGTCATCTTCGCTATTTTTTGTCTGCATAGCTATTTTTGGAATCAATCTAATACTAGTCTCTTGACCGGTGAGGAGACACATCTCCAAATTAGTTTTTCTACTTACCCTAAGATTAATGGAGACCAGGTTAGCGGTCTCGCTAAACTATCAAATAATGAGCATATTTGGATTACTTATCGGATGGATCATGAGGGAGAGGCAACTGAACTTAATAATATGATCTTTACCGGAAAAACCTTCCGTGTAACTGGGAATCTGGAAAAACCAACTCATGCGACAGTCGAAAACGGATTTGATTTTTTTAACTATTTAAGATTCCAGAGAGCCCATTGGATATTGAAAATCGAAGATAAGGAAGATATATCCACAGAAAGTGGTAATTTGTTTGTAAAACTGTCTCAAATGAGAGAGCGGGAGTTAAAGCGAATTGACGAGTTATATTCAGACAGCTCGGGCAGTTTTACTAAAGCACTTATTTTTGGTGAACAAGCGGATATATCGGAGGATATGTATAACCAATTTAAAAAGCTTGGGATTGTTCATATATTGGCCTTATCTGGAATGCAAGTTGCGTTAGTGGCAGCTATTTTGTTTTATAGCTTTTTACGGATTGGTTTAACTCGCAGTCATACCTACTTATTACTGGCTTGTTTGCTTCCGTTTTATGCAGTCATTACCGGTTTGTCAGCGTCGATTGTCAGAGCATGCGTAATGGCTGCAGTCTTTATGTTTGGTCAGTTTATCGGATTGCGTTTGACTGCATTTAAGACGATAACAATATGTTTAATGGGATATTTGCTCATCAATCCATTCCAATTATTTCAAATAGGCTTTCAACTATCTTTTTTGCTGACATATGGGCTGATTCTGTCCACGAGAATTTTTCAGAGAGGGTTTCATTCACCAGTAGCAAACCTCCTGATTATGACAACAATCTGTCAAATCATCTCCCTTCCTATCATTCTCTATTATTTTTATGAAATTTCCCTCATTAGTTTCATTTCAATATAATCTATGTTCCGTTGTTTACCTATTTATTGTTTCCTCTAACGATTGGTGTTCATCTATTCGTGAATGTTGATTTTTTAACTCATCCTGCCTTGCAGCTGCTGGATACGATTTATATTTTATTGGAGAAATCAACAGCGTTTATGTCAGATTTGCCTGTTACCACCCTTTTATTTGGTAAACCTTCCAATCTGATCTTGGTATTGATCGTGCTTTGTTTTGTATTCATTTTAATTGTAATAGAGATTCACTCAAAACGGCTCATCACCGTCTGCCTGATAACGTTACTGTTGCTCTGTTATCAATATAACCATCAGCTTTTCTCGAAAAAAGGAGAGGTAACATTTATAGATGTGGGGCAGGGAGATGCGACATTCATTCAATTGCCTCATAATGAAGGGAACTATCTTATTGATACGGGTGGCGCCACTCTATTTGGAAAGGAGAACTGGGCATTGCAAAAAAAGCAGTTTGATCCCGGAGATGATATTATTTTGCCATATTTAAAAAGTAAAGGCATTAAGGTGATTGATAAATTAATACTTACACATGCGGATCAGGACCATATAGGAGGTGCTGGCGCCATCGTAGAAGCATTGAAGGTTCATGAAATTTTGATTCCATTTGAACAACGTAAGGAGTTTCGGGAGACAGCAATAATAAAAAAAGCGATTAGCCGTCAAATTACGATCAAAGAAGTGCAGGCCGGAATGGATTGGAGTGTTGGAGACGCTAAATTTACTGTTATATCGCCGGTAGATAAGGTTGAAGAAAAGAATGAGTCTTCAATTGTGATGAAGGCACATATCAACCAAATAGATTGGTTGCTTGTTGGAGATTTGGGAGAGCCCGGAGAGACCAAACTGCTGCAAAATAAAACGAATCTGAAAGCTGACGTTTTAAAAGTGGGTCATCATGGCAGCAGAAACTCAACTCAAGAAGAGTTTATAAGAGCAGTAGAGCCAAAAATCGCTGTTATATCATCAGGTAGAGATAATCGCTTTGGGCACCCGCATGAGGAAGTCATTGAATTGCTCCATGATGAAGAGATCATCATTTACAGAACGGATTTGCAGGGCAGTATTCAGTATAGGTATAAGAGCAAAAAAGATGGAACGCTTTCTATTCAAAGTCCATAGAATATGTAGGAAATGAAAAACGGCCATGAGGCCGCTTGAAGAAATGAACTATTTACCGATTAATTGTATGACCATAGCAATAATAAACATTGTAGCGAAAAAACCAAATGATACAACAAATCCCATGATGGAATCTGACACGTCATTTGTCTTTGATTGTACATTCTTTTCAAACTCGTTCATTAATCCACCCCCCGACCACATTTTCAGTATAGAACATTTAGTAAAAAAAATCCACAATCTCCAATTTATATCAATATATCCTTATGTTTTACAGATAAATGTATCCTTATAAAACAGAAAAATTGAAATTGAGGTTGATCTATAGCGCTTTTTCGCTTTTTTGTTTGGTGTCCCGGGGCCGGCAAGAAGGCGTTGATATAGATTGTGGGAACCGGATATTTTTTCCGGTTCCTATTGTAATACTTGTCAAAATGGATGGCTACGATTAGGATGGAAGGAGCAAATTATAAACAGAGGCGATTATTGTGGTAGTAGATTTATGGAACGCAATTAAAAGTAAACGGTTTAGTCCTGTCTATCTATTATATGGGGAAGAAGAGTATTTTATAAAAAAGACGAAAGCATTGATCTGTGAGCATGCTTTATCAGAGGACGAAGCAGAGTTTAATTTGGCAACAGTTGATTTAGAAGAAACTCCTGTGGAATTAGCAATAGAAGAATTGGAAACTTTACCGTTCATCGGGGAGCGCAGGGTGGTTATTTTACATAATCCCACATTTTTAACAGCTGAAAGAAAAAAAGAAAAGGTCGATCATGATTTGAAGCGATTGGAAAGTTATTTGGCTAATCCTTCACCAACTTCGATTGCCGTCTTTATTGCCCCGTATCCAAAACTGGACGAGCGGAAGAAAATAACAAAAGAATTGAAGCGTAATTCCGCTGTCCTGGAAGCAAAACCTTTATATGAAAAGGAATTAACGAAATGGTTAATGGCAAATGCTAAATCTTTAGGAGTGAAAATTTCACCTGATGCGGTGGAAACCTTATTATCCCTAACGGGGAATCATTTAATGATGGCTGCTGGAGAATTAGAAAAGCTCGCTTTATATGCGACAGTCGAACAGGAGATTGACAAGTCGATGGTCAATAAACTTGTTCCTAAAAGTTTTGACCAGAATGTCTTTGATTTGGTCGATTATATTATGAACGGCCAAAAAAAAGAAGCCGTCCAGTTATACAAAGAACTATTGATATTAAAAGAAGAACCGATTCGAATATTGGCTGCCATCGCTCGTCAATATCGAATTATTTTACAGGTTAAAAAGTTATCGGGGCAAGGATACGGTTTCCAGCAAATCGCATCTAAATTAAAAATGAGCCCTTATCCGGTTAAACTGGCTCTGAAGCGTGTAAATGATTTTTCTGATATGAAGTTATTGCGTGCTCTTGGTGAATTAGCCGAACTCGACTATAGAATGAAGAGTGGTGCAGGTGATAAAGAAATTCTTTTAGAGCTGTTTATATTAAAATCCTAAAATTTAAGTACCTGTTGAAACGAAAGGTATCATGGCAATGGCATGATACCTTTCATAGTGGTAATGCTATCTTTTAATGGTTGTAAAGTTGTTTTCTATCAAGAGCCAATTCTGCGGAAATGATAATCCCAATTTCCAATAACTCATCCCCCGAAGATTCAATTCCTTTAAGAGATTAAATTTTGCCTGTATGGAGCGGGCATCTTCAAACCATACTTCATGTTCTTTCCCTTCAGCATCCCGGTATCTAAAATAGGGTGCCTGTGCATTATTATCATAAAGAATACGTACGTTATTACGCCGTGCAAGGTTTATTGCCTGCTGAGGAGAAACGGCTCTGGCTGTGGTGCCCTGCACAAATGGAAGTGTCCAATCATATCCATACAGATTTTGCCCCATCATAACCTTACGTGATGGGATCTCTGAGATTGCATACGTAAGCACCTGACGAACAGGTCCTATTGGTGATACTGCCTGTGCCGGCCCGCCGCTATAGCCCCATTCGTACGTCATTATGAGCACCCAATCTACCACTGCACCTTGTACTTTGTAGTCATGTGCCTCATACCACTTGCCTGTTTGAGTAGCGCTTGTTTTAGGAGCCAGCGCAATTGAAACCTGCCAGCCCTGAGGTGAAAACCGCTCCTTCGCCTTCCTTAAGAAATTCGTATAAGCCTCTCGGTCCTCCCCTCGCAGGCTTTCAAAGTCAAAATGAATATCTCTGAATCCTTGAGCTTTGGCCGTTTCTTCAATTGTGGAAAGCAATTTATTTTGAATATCCGTGTTGTTTAAGATAAGTGCACCGAGTTCAGCGCTGAATGCATCATTTTCTAAATTGGCCACAACCATAACCAGTACATTGTCCGCGTTGGCTGCTATAGTCGGAAAATTACCCAAAAGAGGAGGTTTTAGCGTACCGTCGCGTTGAACCTGATAGCTGAACGGTGATAAATATGTAAGGTGAGGTGCTGCAATCCTTGCTTCTCGTTCCAGGTTTGGAGAAACAGTATTTCCTCTTGGTTCCACATAGGCATTAAATTCAGCTTCGCGTTTTGGAATAGGTGGAATATAAAGTCTCAACCCCACAGTCAACGGGCTATTTAATGATAGATTATTCACCTCTGCTATTCGTTGAGCAGTAATACCAAACTTTCGACCAATCGTATATAGACTATCTCCTGGCTGTACAAAGTAATAGCTCCCTGTAATCGGAATAACAAGTGCCTGACCTATAACCAAATCATTTGGATTTTCTAATTGATTTGAAGAGATAATCTGTTCGGCTGTCGTGTTAAAGGTCTGCGCAATGGAATAAATACTCTCTCCTTGTCTGATAACATGTATCTGCATTGCTTATACTCCTTTCAATGCCTCTTTTATTCAATATATGTAGAGGCAGGAATAAGAATAACTAAAATGGCTATCGCCACTAGTGAGGTAGAAAACAGAGAGTTCGTTAATTGTTCATGTTTTTAACTCAAAAGTTTACTATTTTATTCAATTTGGTATAACGAATAGATTATAATTTTAATGAATAGATTGCTGCATCGTTGAGGAGTGAAGTCATGTTGAGTAAGAAGAACATAGTATTACATCCAATTCCCCTTCTACGGATCATGGGAATCGTAGACGGGATCTCGTTGCTCGTGTTAGTGGGGATAGCCATGCCGCTTAAATATTGGGCGGATTTTCCTATTGCCGTAACGATTGCCGGTTCCATTCATGGTGGGATATTTATAGGTTATTTAGTAGCTATAGCTTATACCCAAATTCGAATACAGTGGAATATTGGGTGGTCTTTATTGGCCCTTATAGTTGCGTTCATCCCGTTTGGTAATTTTTGTTTTGATATTTGGCTAAAAAGGCGTCAATCATCTTACTATGTAAAACCCTTACCAAAGCTGTGGATTGTATATGCCATTATCATGTTTACGTTTATTGATTTATTTACACAGCTACCAGTTATGAGTACATATGCTACTTCACTTGGCGCAAGTGTAATGGTTGCAGGTTTTGTTGTGGGAATGTATTCATTGACCAATACTTTTGGGAATATCCTGTCTGGTATTTTTACGGATAAATATGGAGCTTTTATTGTGCTTTGTACAGGCTTGCTCATGACAAGCACATCTTTGCTGCTTTATAATTTTGTAAACGATGTACCAGGCTTGATTATCGTGCGATTCCTCCATGGTTTTCTTGGAGGATTGATTGTCCCTGCTGCTTTTACGTACTTAGCGAACCAAATGGATAGTAAGAAGCAAGGCAGCCAAAGTGCTGTGACAGGTTCGTTTATTGGGTTGGCAGCTATTTGCGGTCCTGCATATGGCGGTATTATGGCCAGCAGGACATCCGTACCATTTGTTTTTACAACCATTGCTGTGTGCGGGATTGTTTTATTGTTTGCAACGGTGTTGTTTTTGAGGACCCATTCTGAATCGAAACAGCACAAAATGGAGGAGAGAGAAAAGCTCATCTTTAATAAAGGAATACTTCAGGCCTACACAGGAGCATTCTTTTTAATGTTTTCACAAGGGGCCCTTGCGTATTTATTACCCTTGCATGTTGATGTATTAGGCTATAGTTCACGACTAAGCGGTACGTTAATGAGTATATTTGGACTAGTTGCTGTAGCGATATTTGTTTTGCCGACGAATAAATTTTTCGATCGTATTCCACCATTAATAAGCTTTTCGATTGGACTGGCATGCATGGGAATCAGCCAAATTTTACTGGGGCAATCAAATGAACTAATATTTCTTTATTCTATAATGGTTTTATACGGGATTGGGTTTGCTTTCTTATTTCCTGCAGCAAATTCATTATTGGTACAATCGACTACTAAAAGGATGCGTGGGAAAGCGTATGGGTATTTTTATGCGTTATTTTCATTAGGGGTAGTAGCGGGGTCATCAGGTCTCGGGCTCGTGCCGGCTTCCATATCTATGCAATTCTGCTTAATTGGAATCATACTGCTTGTTTGTGCAATAGTCATGTGTGTGCAGGCGAAACAATTAAAATCGGATACTGTTAAAGAGAGTGCCCAAGGATAAGTAGAATTTTTCTCAGCAGGAGCTATCAGGCTCCTGTTTTTTGTATAGGCTTGAAGCGGGGAGAAGGTGGTGGTATAAGGACGGGGTTTATCTTTAAAGACTATATTAAAAGTTGAAATATAGCTGTATTTCCGCTCGTATACCCATTTCTTTTACCTTCCTCAAAATTCAATTGTTGCTGCTATTTGGATCTGTCTTTTAGAATTTCTCCATAAAAAATAAGAAACCGATTTTTTTAAAAAATAGCTCTGTTAAATTTAAATGTTGATATCCGTACCTGGCCTTCGCTTACCGCCTGTGAGGTCTCCCTTAGCTTCGCTTTTCATAGCAAGGGAGTATTAGACCATCCTCCACTATCAACCAGGTAATAAATTAACAAAGCCCAATGAATAAAAATAAAAAAAAACGCCCCTCTAGAGGGTACGTTTCATTAAGCGTTTAATTTGTTTACTTTTTTCATAAGACGAGATTTTTTGCGAGCAGCAGCATTTTTGCTGATTAAGCCTTTAGTTGCAGCTTTATCAAGTCCTTTAACAGCAGCAACGATAGATTCGTTAGCGATAGTAGCATCGTTAGTAGCGATTGCAGTTTCTACCTTTTTAACGGTTGTACGTACTGCATTTTTTTGAGCGATATTGTTAGCTCTAGCAGTTTCGTTAGTTTTAACGCGTTTAATAGCTGATTTGATATTAGCCATTCTATTCACCTCCAGAAGAACCGAGATTATGTCAACTCGATATTCTAATCAAATAACATTCACAACATATGATATTCTATCAAAATGTATGTGTTTATGCAATACTCAGATGCATCAAATCGAAAAAAACCATTATGATAAACGGTTTTTCCTGTTAAGCATCGTATCTTTACATAATTAAAAGAATGAGAAGGAAGGAATAAGGTAAAAATATCTCTTATAGATCATTTCAGGGGGTAATCGTTTGAATAAAGATTTAGATATGAGCCAATATCAAATTAGAACCGATTTGGCTATAGAGGCACGTGAATTGGCTATTCCGCTGTCAGATGCTCCGGACACCTCGAATATTGAAGGAGTCATTTTAAAAGAGCGGGAAATGGACGGAATTAAATTATCACATCTTGAAATAACAAAAGAAGGCGAAAAACAAGTAGGGAAAAAAGAAGGTTTTTATATAACAATGGAAGTTCAGGGGATCCGTGAACAGGATTCTGAGCTCCAAAAAAAAGTTGAGGCAGTATTTGCTAAACAGCTGGCTTATCTAATAGACAGAATAGGATTATCTTCAGAAGCACATTGTCTTGTTGTTGGTTTGGGAAATTGGCATGTAACACCGGATGCATTAGGTCCGACTGTGACGGATAATCTCATCGTGACTAGACATCTTTTTAAATTTCAGCCAGAAGCTGTTTCCAAAGGGTTTCGTCCGGTCAGCGCTATATCACCGGGGGTTATGGGTGTTACAGGAATTGAAACAAGCGATATCATTAAAGGTATCGTAGAAAATATAGATCCAGATTTCATCATTGCGATAGATGCGTTGGCAGCTCGTTCGATTGAGCGTGTAAATACTACCATTCAAATTACAGATACCGGGATTCATCCTGGATCAGGTGTGGGCAATAAACGGAAAGAACTCAGTAGAGAAACATTGGGAGTGCCTGTGATCTCAATTGGTGTACCGACAGTGGTGGATGCCGTATCCATTACCTCAGATACAATTGATTATATTTTGAAACACTTTGGACGCGAATTAAAAGAAGGAGACCGCCCTTCACGTGCGCTTACTCCGGCTGGAATGACGTTTGGAGAAAAACGTAAATTAACGGAAGAAGATTTGCCTGAGGAAGAGCATAAAAAGACGTTTCTTGGTATTGTCGGGACATTGTCTGATGAGGAAAAAAGAATGCTGATCCGTGAAGTACTCTCCCCTTTGGGACATAATTTAATGGTTACGCCAAAGGAAGTAGATGTATTCATAGAAGAAATGGCAAACCTGATAGCTAATGGAATGAATGCAGCATTACATGAGGCTATAAATCAAGATAATACGGGTTATTACACTCATTAATCTAGTTATGGTTCTAGTTACTCTATCAAAGCATACAATTTACTAGAATGCTTCCTGAAAGGGTGGAACCATGAAAGCCAAAAAAACTAGCTTTTTCATAGTAGCACTTCAAGCAGCCACCATTATTCGTTTGCTATTTATCATTTTCGTTACAATGGTTTTTATTTTTTTAATAACTGGATTACTGACATCGCTCAAACCGGAATATCGGCCGAGTTCTGATTCAGTTAATGAAGCAGCAGGACAGGTTCCTGGTAAATTCCTGTATAAATATTTAGGGAAAGGGAACATGTATTTTTTACAATCTTTCCCTGATGGAGAAACGGAATCTGTTTCGAGTCAACTTTTTCAATCCCTGACAAATATCTCGTTAAATGATCCGCGAAGTTTACTTGGTCATGAGCTGCCTGGATATTCCTTGTTTGATGGAGATATCTTAGTGGCAGGGGAGGGGACTGATTATACAAATATGCCAATCGAGTCTCCTCCAACTGATGAAGCTTTGGAAAAAGATACAGAGGCCGAGGAAATTGTGGATGAAGAAGAACTTGTTAAGACAGATCAGGCTGGTATTCAGAAAACGAAAGAAGAAGTGATGTATATTTATTTTTCGCATACAAGGGAATCATATCTCCCCTTATTAAAGGGCGTAACGAATTCTGATTCTGCCTTTCATTCGAAAGTAAATGTAACGCTTGTCGGTGATAAGCTAAAGAAATCGCTTGAAGCGAAAGGAATTATGACAAAGGTAGATAAAACAGACGTTAATGCCATATTGAACAAGAAAGGGCTGCAATATGGAAGTTCATACAGCCAATCACGAAGTCTTGTCCAGGAAGTGATGGCTACTGATAAAAATATTAAATATTTTATCGATGTACACCGTGATTCACAGCGGAAAAATGTGACAACCATTACGATAGATGGTAAGGCCTATGCCAAATTATGCTTCATTATTGGCGGTGAAAATCCAAACTATGAACAGAACTTAAAGTTGGCAAAGGAAATGCATAAGAAAATTTCAGAAAAATATCCAGGTTTAAGTCGCGGTGTCTTTGAAAAAAGAGGTGCAGGAACGAATGGGAAGTTCAATCAGGATTTATCCGGGAACGCCATGTTAGTTGAAGCCGGTGGAGTAGATAATACATTGGACGAATTAAATGCTTCCATGGAAGTGTTAGCTGGTGTATTGGCTGAACACTATTGGAATGCTGAGCCAGTACAGGGGAATGCTGCGGAATGAATAAAGGAGGGAGAATGCTAAGATGGGTAAATTTATTCTTAAAGTAAGTATGCTTCTTTTCCTCCTTCTTTTCGGGGTCATACTAGGAATGCAATTGGCCAATCAAAATATGAAAAAAATGCAAGGATATGACGATCCAAAAATGTATGAGGCTTTTACGATCGATAAACAAGAGGATGGAGATATTAATGCTACTGTTCTTGGAAATCAGGTTTCTACAACGGACCTGGAAGAAAAGAAAAAGGATATGGAAGAATGGAAAGCTTTTAATGTCTTATCCAGTGCGGGCAAAGGAATATCTAATGTTTTCACCGGGCTATTTAAAGGAATGGCCGACATCATCTCAGAGGAATAATAGATGAATCAAGCTCGTACGGAACGTATTTATACTCCGCGAGCTTTCTTTATTTTGCTATTAATTCACCTCATTTTTCCTAAACCGTTTACGGTTTGAATTTATTTCTGCTATAATCAGTAATATCTGTGTTTGAAAGTAACAGGAGTGAACATAATGAATAATCAGGAACGGCTAAAGAGACAAAGTAAAATCCGCAACTTTTCGATTATTGCCCATATTGACCATGGAAAATCGACCTTAGCGGACAGAATTTTAGAAAAAACCAATGCTCTGACATCCAGAGAGATGAAGGACCAGCTTCTTGACTCTATGGATTTGGAAAGGGAGCGCGGAATTACGATTAAATTGAATGCTGTTCAATTAAAATATAAGGCAAAAGATGGAGAAGATTATATCTACCATCTAATTGATACTCCGGGACACGTAGATTTTACGTATGAAGTATCCAGAAGTTTGGCTGCCTGTGAAGGCGCTGTGTTAGTGGTCGATGCTGCACAGGGAATTGAAGCACAAACCTTGGCCAATGTTTATTTGGCTTTAGACAATGATTTAGAGATTCTGCCGATTATAAATAAAATTGACTTACCGAGCGCAGATCCGGAACGTGTTCGCGGCGAAATCGAAGATGTAATTGGGCTGGATGCATCGGAAGCTGTCCTTACTTCCGCCAAAGCTGGTATAGGAATTGAGGAAATACTTGAACAGATTGCAGAAAAAGTGCCCGCTCCAACCGGCGATCCCGCAGCTCCTCTGAAGGCATTGATTTTCGATTCAATCTATGATGCATATCGCGGAGTCATCGTATCCATTCGTGTGATGGATGGAACAGTTAAGCCGGGCGATAAAATCAAAATGATGGCGACCGGTAAGGAATTTGAAGTTCTCGAAGTGGGTGTCCATACACCGAAAGCAACACTATGTGATGAATTAACAGTGGGTGATGTTGGCTTCCTGACAGCCGCTATTAAAACTGTTGGTGATACACAAGTCGGGGATACAATTACCAATGCCAAAAATGGGTCAACAGAACCATTACCGGGATATCGCCGTATGAATCCAATGGTTTATTGCGGATTATATCCAATAGATACTGCGAAATTTAACGACTTACGAGAAGCACTTGAAAAATTGGAACTTAATGATTCTTCTCTGCAATTTGAACCTGAAACCTCACAGGCGCTTGGATTTGGATTCCGCTGCGGATTCCTAGGGTTATTGCACATGGAAATTGTCCAGGAAAGAATTGAACGTGAATTTAATATTGACTTGATAACAACCGCTCCAAGTGTAATTTATAAGGTTAAAATGACCGATGGCAGTGAAATCAATATTGATAATCCATCCAATATGCCTGACCCACAAAAGATTGAACGTATTGAGGAGCCTTATGTAAAAGCAACTTTGATGGCACCAAATGACTTTGTCGGTGCGATTATGGAGCTTTGTCAAACGAAGCGGGGGAATTTCATCGATATGCAATATGCTGATGAGAACCGTGTGACGATCATTTATGAAATTCCATTGTCCGAGATTGTTTATGACTTCTTTGACCAATTGAAATCAAATACAAAAGGATATGCATCTTTTGACTATGAGTTAATTGGCTACCAAGAATCTAAACTGGTTAAAATGGATATTTTATTAAATGGTGAAACCGTTGATGCATTGAGCTTTATCGTTCATAGAGATTTTGCATATGAGCGTGGAAAGATTATTGTAGAAAAGTTGAAAGAGCTTATTCCTCGACAACAATTTGAAGTGCCTATACAAGCAGCAATCGGCAATAAAATTATTGCGCGTTCTTCCATTAAAGCAATGAGGAAGAATGTGCTTGCAAAATGTTACGGTGGAGATATCTCACGTAAACGTAAATTATTGGAGAAACAAAAAGAAGGTAAAAAACGCATGAAGCAAGTTGGTTCTGTAGAAGTTCCACAAGAAGCGTTTATGGCTGTTCTGAAGATGGATGACTCCAATCCAAAAAAATAAAATATCAAATGAGCAGGCCAGACATTTTTGTTCTGGCCTCTATTTTATTATGATAGGTATAGCGGTTTTAGCTGAAACAAGAAAGGGGTGTCGGAATTGGTTAAAAGTTTATATATCCACATTCCATTTTGTACACAAATATGTCACTACTGTGACTTCAATAAATTTTATATTCAAAATCAGCCGGTGGATGGATATATCCAGTCCTTATTAAAGGAAATGGACCTGTATGATTTATCTCAAAACGAACCTTTGTCCACTGTTTTTATCGGAGGAGGTACCCCCTCTGCTTTGGAACCTTCACAGCTAGAGCAATTGCTGTTTTCCATGAAAGAAAAGATAGCGCTAAGGCCTGATTATGAATACACAGTTGAGGCAAATCCAGGTGATTTGTCGAAAGAGAAACTGAAAATCATGAAGGAAGCTGGCGTTAACCGACTAAGTTTAGGTGTACAATCATTCAATGAAGAATTATTGAAGAAGATAGGCCGTGCACACAATGTGAAAGATGTGTATGAAACGATTGACATGGCGAGAGAAGAAGGTTTTGAAAACATTAGCATTGACCTGATTTATTCCTTACCAGGACAAACTCTTGATGATTTGGAAGATACAGTTGACAAGGCTTTAAAGTTGAATCTCCCTCACTTTTCGGCATACTCTTTAATTGTTGAACCTAAGACGGTATTTTATATCATGCTCAATAAAGGCAAGCTAACATTGCCAGGGGAAGATGCTGAAGCTTCAATGTATGAATATGTGATGCAACGTTTAGGGGAAGCGGGCTACCATCAGTATGAGATCTCCAATTTTGCAAAAGAAGGATTTGAAAGCAGACATAACCTCGTATATTGGAATAATGAAGAATATTATGGCCTTGGTGCAGGAGCACATGGGTACCTGGATGGTGTCCGTTATCATAATCATGGGCCATTAAAGAAATATATGAATGCCATTCAAGAAGGTCGGAAGCCTATTATTGAACAAATTACCGTAACGCGCAAAGAACAAATGGAAGAAGAAATGTTCTTGGGCCTCAGAAAGATGGAGGGTGTTTCTTCTGAACAATTCCAAAAAAGATTTTCTGCAAATATAAACGACGTATTTGGGGAAACAATAAATAAAATGGTTATGCAGGGGTTATTGGAGTTTACTGATGGAAGAGTTAAATTGACCGATTCCGGTAAATTAATGGGTAATGAAGTGTTTCAAGCATTTTTATTATAGGGAAAAAACATAATCATAACCGTTGACACATAACGGCGGTTTTGTTACTTTATTTATAGACTTAGCACTCAACAGTAAAGAGTGCTAACAGGGGTGATTATCGATGTTAACAAATAGACAACTGGCAATTTTACAGGTGATCATCGATGATTTTATTTCTACGGCCCAACCTGTGGGTTCCAGAAATATTTCCAAAAAAGAAGGTATTTCCCTAAGTTCTGCCACCATCAGAAATGAAATGGCTGATTTAGAAGAAATGGGGTATCTGGAAAAAACACATACCTCTTCAGGGCGTATTCCCTCTGAAAAAGGGTATCGGTATTATGTGGATCACCTTGTATCACCGCAGCAACTGCAAAAGGATGATGTTCTAAAGCTTAAATCTGTTTTCAAAGAGAGATTATTTGAGTTAGAGAAAATTGTGCAACGTTCGGCCGGTATTTTATCGGAAATTACGAAATACACTGCAATCATGCTTGGACCTGCTGTTTTAGAGAACCACTTACGTCGAATCCAGATTGTACCGCTTGATAAAAATAAGGCTATTGCTATCATCGTGACGGATACAGGTCATGTTGAGAATAAAATGATTCATCTCCCTCATGGATTTGATATGAATGAAATGGAGAGAGTGGTTAATATCCTGAATGATCGGTTGAGCGGTGTACCATTGGTCCAACTTAAAGATAAGATATTCAGGGAAGTAGCTGTTTTATTAAAACAGCATATTACAAATTATGATATGGTTCTGCAAATGCTGGCAACTTCTCTGCAAATGCCCGAGAATGAAAAACTGTTTTTTGGCGGTAAGGCGAATATGCTCAGCCAACCAGAATTTCACGATATTGAAAAAGTAAAGGCGATTTTCAATATCATGGAACAAGAACGAGATTTGTATGAACTGGTCAGCAAAACACCTGAAGGAATTAATGTGAAAATCGGTACTGAGAATAATAATTTAGCGCTTGAAAATTGCAGCATTATCAGTACAACTTATTCCATTGGAGACGAGAAGCTTGGTACAATTGCCATTCTTGGTCCCACACGGATGGATTATTCCAGAGTTATGAGTTTATTATCGTTCTTTTCGAATGATTTAACTGAGATGCTGACAAAACAGTATCAAAATAAAAAGTAACGGTAATAGTAGTAATACTGCTTTAACGTATATACATCAACACTTTCAGGGAGGTGAGAAGCAGTGTCAGAAAATAAAAATGAAACAATTGAAGAGATTTTTGATGAAGCAGGAAAAAATGATATGAATGATACATCCTCAGAGGAAGCCGCTGAAACAAGTGAAACCGTTGAGGAAGCTTCCGAAAATAAAGGGGATAGCAAAATAGCTGAACTTGAAAAAAAAGTACAGGAAGCTGAAGGCAAGTATGTTCGTCTTTATGCAGATTTTGAAAACTATCGCCGCCGCGTCAAGTTAGATGCAGAAGCAGCGCAAAAATACAGAGCGCAATCTCTTGTTACTAATCTCTTGCCTGCTATCGATAACTTTGATCGAGCGCTTAAAAGTACAACTGAAACTGAAGAAACAAAACCAATCCTACAAGGAATGAATATGGTTTTATCCAGCATACTTACAGCTTTGAAAGAAGAGGGTGTGGAGGTAATTGAATCCGTAGGTAAAGAATTCGATCCTCATATCCACCAAGCGATTATGCAAGATAATAACGAAGAATTTGGTTCAAATATTGTTGTTGAAGAATTCCAAAAAGGTTATAAATTAAAAGACCGCGTTATTCGTCCAGCAATGGTTAAAGTGAATCAATAAACAAACAGTGTTACATATTAATGGGAGGTTAAAGTAAATGAGCAAAATTATTGGTATTGACTTAGGAACCACCAACTCTTGTGTATCCGTATTAGAAGGCGGAGAACCAAAGGTTATTCCAAATCCAGAAGGTAATAGAACGACTCCATCTGTTGTTGCATTTAAAAATGGAGAACGTCAAGTTGGGGAAGTAGCAAAACGCCAAGCTATTACAAACTTAAACACAATCAGTTCCATTAAACGACACATGGGTACTGACTATACAGTAAATATCGAAGGAAAAGATTATTCTCCACAAGAAGTATCTGCCATTATCCTTCAATATTTAAAATCCTATGCTGAGGAATACTTAGGAGAAAAAGTAACAAAGGCAGTTATTACTGTTCCTGCATACTTCAATGATGCTGAACGTCAAGCGACTAAAGATGCTGGCCGTATTGCAGGTCTAGAAGTAGAACGTATTATCAACGAACCAACAGCAGCGGCACTTGCTTACGGTTTAGATAAAGCAGATGAAGATCAAAAAATCCTAGTATTTGACCTTGGTGGCGGTACTTTTGACGTATCCATCCTTGAATTGGGTGACGGAGTATTTGAAGTACGTTCAACAGCTGGTGACGCCCGCCTAGGTGGAGATGACTTCGATAACGCCGTAATGGAATATTTAATTGAAGAATTCCGCAAAGAAAATGGAATTGACCTTTCTAAAGATAAAATGGCTCTTCAACGTTTGAAAGACGCTGCTGAAAAAGCGAAAAAAGATTTATCCGGTGTAACATCCACACAAATTTCTTTACCGTTCATCACTGCCGGTGAAGCTGGTCCATTACACATGGATGTAACGTTAACACGTGCGAAATTTAATGAAATTACAGCTTCTTTAGTTGAAAGAACAATGGGTCCTACCCGTCAGGCTCTTCGCGATGCAGGTCTGTCTCCAGCTGAAATCGATAAAGTTATCTTAGTTGGTGGTTCTACTCGTATTCCTGCTGTTCAGGAAGCTATTAAAAAAGAAACTGGTAAAGAACCTCATAAAGGGGTAAACCCTGATGAAGTGGTAGCTATGGGTGCTGCTATCCAAGGTGGAGTTATCTCCGGTGACGTTAAAGATGTTGTTTTACTTGATGTAACTTCTTTATCTCTTGGTATTGAAACAATGGGAGGAGTATTTACTCGTTTAATCGACCGTAATACAACAATCCCAACAAGCAAATCTCAAATTTTCTCTACTGCAGCTGATAACCAAACAGCCGTTGATATCCATGTTCTTCAAGGTGAGCGTCAAATGGCAGCGGATAACAAAACGCTTGGCCGATTCCAATTGACTGATATTCCGCCGGCACCGCGTGGTATCCCACAAATTGAAGTAACATTTGATATCGATAACAATGGTATCGTTAATGTACGTGCTAAAGATCTTGGCACAAATAAAGAACAGGCGATTACGATTCAATCAGCTACAAGCTTAAGTGATGAAGAAATCGAACGTATGGTTAAAGAAGCGGAAGAAAACGCAGAAGCAGATAAACAACGTAAGGAAGAAGCAGAATTACGAAATGAATCTGATGCTTTAGTATTCCAAACAGAAAAAACACTTAAAGATCTTGAAGGTAAAGTAGACGAAGCTGAAGTTCAAAAAGCAACAGAAGCTAAGGATGCCTTAAAAGCTGCGATTGAGAAAAATGATCTTGCAGAAATGAAAGAGAAAAAAGAAGCGTTACAAGAAATTGTACAAGCTCTTAGTGTGAAACTATATGAGCAAGCTGCTCAAGCTGCAGAACAACAAGGCCAAGAAGGTGCTAATAAGGCTGATGATGTCGTAGATGCAGAATTTACTGAAGTTGACGACGACAAAAAATAATCATTGAACGTAAAAAGTCAAAGTCAGGCTAGCCTTGACTTTGGCTTTTTTTAACGAATTCTCCATTTTTTGTTTATATTGCGCCACGGCTTATTCAAGTGGTACAATGTTTTTTATGTGAAACGACGGACTATATAGAATCAGGAGTGTGAGGAATGAGCAAACGGGATTATTATGAGGTGTTGGGGGTTGGCAAAAATGCCTCGAAGGATGAGTTGAAAAAAGCATATCGCCGCCTTTCCAAGCAGTATCACCCTGACCTCAATAAAGAAGCAGATGCAGCAGAAAAATTTAAAGAGATTCAGGAAGCTTATGAAGTGCTAAGCGATGACCAAAAGAAAGCAAGATACGATCAATTTGGTCATGAAGACCCTACACAGGGATTTGGCGGAGGCGGAGCAGGCTTTGAAGGCTTCGGCGGCTTTGAAGATATTTTCAACTCCTTCTTTGGCGGAGGCGGAAGAAGAAGAGATCCAAATGCTCCAAGGCAAGGTGCAGACCTGCAATATACAATGACGTTATCTTTTGATGAGGCAGTGTTTGGTACAGAAACAACCATTGAAATTCCAAAAGAAGAAGAATGTGAAACATGTAAAGGATCCGGAGCCAAGCCTGGAACACAACCTGAAACTTGTACACATTGTAATGGTACAGGCCAGTTAAATGTAGAGCAAAATACTCCATTTGGCCGTATTGTAAACCGGAGAGTATGTCAGCACTGCAGCGGTACAGGTAAGCTGATTAAACATAAATGTGGCACTTGCCATGGTAAAGGCGTTGTGAAAAAACGTAATAAAATTCAAATTAAAGTGCCTGCCGGTGTCGATGACGGCCAGCAGCTGCGCGTTCCTGGTAAAGGTGAGCCTGGTATTAATGGCGGACCTCCGGGAGATTTATATGTGGTATTCCAAATCAAACCGCATGAGTTTTTTGAGCGTGACGGGGATGATATTTATTGTGAAATGCCTATTACCTTTGCACAGGCTGCTCTGGGTGATGAAATCGAAGTTCCAACCATGCATGGTAAAGTGAAACTGAAAGTGCCTGCTGGGACACAAACAGGTACTCGTTTCCGCTTAAAAGGGAAAGGTGTGCCAAATGTAAGAGGATATGGACAGGGTGATCAGCATATCCGTATTTTAGTTGTAACACCAACAAAATTAACCGATAAACAAAAAGAACTAATTCGCGAATTCGCTGATATCAGTGGTCATGGCCAGTTGGACGAAAATGATGAAGGTTTCTTTGCGAAAGTGAAAAGAGCAATAAAAGGTGAATAATAAAGGTAGGAGTTGGTAGAGAATGAAATGGTCCGAATTAAGTATTCATACAACAAATGAAGCGGTCGAACCAATATCGAATATTTTACATGAAGCTGGGGCAAGTGGGGTAGTGATAGAGGACCCCCTTGAACTGGTTCGTGAAAGGGAGAATGTATTCGGAGAAATCTATCAACTTAATCCTGCTGATTTTCCAAAAGAAGGCGTTATTGTAAAAGCTTATCTACCTGTCACCAGTTTCCTTGGTGACACAGTGGATGGGATTAAAGATCTTATCAATAATTTAATAAAGTATGATATCGATCTTGGTCATAATGAAATAACCATCAGCGAGGTTAATGAGGAAGAATGGTCCACTGCATGGAAAAAATATTACCATCCTGTAAAGGTTTCTGAACAGGTAACGATTGTCCCGACATGGGAGGAATATACCCCAGTTCATACAGATGAAAAAATCATTGAATTGGATCCAGGCATGGCATTCGGTACTGGCACACATCCAACAACTGTACTTTGTATTCAAGCGCTCGAGAAGACGGTCAAACCAGGTATGAAGGTCATTGATGTGGGAACAGGTTCAGGTGTCCTCACAATAACAGCAGCTAAATTTGGCGCTGATTCCATTTTGGCTCTTGATTTAGATGAGGTTGCTGTAAATAGTGCCAGAGTGAACTGTAAATTAAATAAAGTCCATGATAAGGTTACAATTAAACAAAATGACCTTTTAAAAGGAATTGATTTTGAAGCTGATATTGTGGTAGCCAATATTTTGGCTGAAATCATTGTTCGATGTACAGAAGATGTAGCCAGAGTGCTAAAACCGGGCGGAACATTTATATCTTCTGGTATCATTCAACAAAAACGCCATGAAGTGGAAGAAGCTATACAACAAGCTGGACTTGTGATTGAAGAAGTTATGACGATGGAAGACTGGGTTTCTATCACTGCTCGTAAATTATAGATTTAACTTGATTCAGCAGATGTCTCTGATCCTCAGGAAGGTGAAGAGATGGATGCCGGAATAAGAAATTAAATCAGTAGAAACTCAAACTCCGACTAAAATTAAGTTAAAAGCCTAGGGCGGATGGCAGAAAAATCGCAGGGAATCTAAATGATTTTTCGCTGTCCTGACGCCTAGGCGTCAGTGATTTTAAAGGACAGAAAGGTGCTGGCCATGCAGAGATATTTTATTGAGAAATCAGATGATCAATTTGAGGTAACGATAACCGGAGATGATTTTCACCATATGACCCGGGTTATGCGTATGACTGCGGGAGATACGTTTTATGGAGTAATGAATCAAAAGACAGCGATCGTTAAAATTGAATCCATTCAAGAAAAAACTCTGACTGGCCGCATTTTGGATTGGATAGAGGAATCAAAAGAATTGCCGATACAGGTTACCATTGTGAACGGTTTGCCCAAAGGGGATAAACTAGAATGGATTATCCAAAAAGGGACAGAACTGGGTGCATATGCCTTTATCCCTTTTAATGCAACTCGTTCTATTGTAAAATGGGATACTAAAAAGGCTGGAAAAAAAACAGAACGTCTTCGGAAAATAGCGAAAGAAGCTGCAGAACAATCTCACAGGACAGAAATTCCCGAGGTATCCGACCCTGTAGACTTACGCAGGTTGCTGGACCTTGCTAAAAGATTTGATCATAAGCTGGTAGCTTATGAAGAGGATGCAAAGCAAGGGGAAGCGTCTCAATTGGCTAAAACAATTGGAGGAATGGTTCCAGGGCAAACTCTTTTAATGGTATTTGGCCCTGAAGGTGGCTTGGATTCTGCAGAAGTGAATCAACTTTTAGAAAACGGCTTTCAAACATGCAGTCTGGGACCGCGTATATTACGTACAGAGACTGCGCCATTATATGCTTTGTCAGCCATATCTTATCAATTAGAATTAGTGAGGTGAAAGGAATGGCAACAGTAGCTTTCCATACATTAGGATGTAAAGTCAATCATTATGAGACAGAGGCGATATGGCAGCTGTTTCAAGCGTCAGGGTACGAAAGAGTAGAGTTTGAACAACGCTCGGATGTTTATGTGATTAATACATGTACCGTTACAAATACTGGGGATAAGAAAAGCCGGCAGGTCATCCGGAGGGCAGTGCGGAAGAACCCAGATGCAGTTATTTGCGTAACAGGCTGTTATGCACAAACTTCACCGGCAGAAATTATGGCAATTCCCGGTGTGGACATTGTAGTAGGCACGCAGGATCGTGATAAACTGATAGGTTATATTGATACGTATTTAAATGAAAGACAACCTATTAACGGCGTAAGAAATATCATGAAAACGAGAGTTTATGAAGAAATGGACGTGCCGGCATTTACAGATCGGACGCGGGCATCTCTCAAAATTCAGGAAGGATGCAATAATTTCTGTACATTTTGTATTATTCCTTGGGCACGCGGTTTGCTGCGTTCTCGTGATCCAGAGGAAGTTGTTCGCCAAGCACAGCAACTTGTCGCAGCAGGTTATAAAGAAATTGTCTTAACTGGTATTCATACTGGTGGTTATGGTGAAGACTTGAAGGATTACAATTTGGCTATGTTATTAAGAGAATTGGATCAAAGGGTAGATGGACTGAAACGTATCAGGATATCATCCATTGAGGCCTCTCAAATAACAGATGAAGTCATTGAAGTATTGCGTGAATCTGATAAAGTGGTTCCTCACTTGCACATTCCTGTACAATCAGCTTCAAATACTGTTCTTAAGCGTATGCGCCGTAAATATTCTTCTGAATTCTTTGCGGAGCGATTAGATAGATTGCGTGAGATTCTTCCTGATTTAGCTATAACATCAGATGTGATTGTAGGTTTCCCTGGTGAAACAGAAGAAGAGTTTATGGAAACGTATAACTTTATTAAAGATCAACATTTCTCAGAACTGCATGTTTTCCCTTATTCAAAACGGACTGGTACTCCGGCTGCCCGTATGGAAGATCAAGTAGACGAAGATGTGAAAAATGATCGGGTTCACCGTTTAATATCGTTATCAGAGCAGCTTGCCAAAGAATATGCATCTCAGTATGAAAATGAAGTGCTGGAAGTCATCCCAGAGGAACCATTTGAAGATGGAGAGACAAAAGGGCTATATCAAGGCTATTCTGATAACTATTTGAAAGTCGTATTCCCTGCTACAGAAGATATGGTAGGGAAGATCGTGAAAGTGAAAATCACGAAAGCTGGTTATCCGTACAATGAAGGACAATTTGTTCGTGTTATGGATGATACGGTCGAACAAGCTGTCGTTAATTTGTAATAATTGAAAGATGGGCGGTTACAGAGTAATTCTAAGTATCCGCCCGTTTTGATTTTTATGAAGTGAGGTATAAAATAAATAGACGGAACTAAAATATTTTAGTCTGTTTAGAGATGGCTAACTAATTAACCTACACGAATATAGGAATAACAGTTGACCTTGAATGACACATATATTATAATTTGATGGTACATGGTTTCCTTCTATGTGTAGGAAATTAGAGTTGTTGTGCTCGGAGGGAGGGAAAGAGATGTCTAAAACAGTCGTTAAGAAAAACGAATCGCTTGAAGATGCTCTTCGACGCTTCAAACGCACAGTTTCCAAGCAAGGTACTATGCAGGAAGTAAGAAAGCGCGAATTCTATGAAAAACCTAGTGTAAAACGTAAGAAAAAGTCTGAAGCTGCGAGAAAACGCAAGTTCTAAAAGAGGTGCACTTAATGAGTCTTGTTGAGCGTTTAAACAGCGATATGAAACAAGCTATGAAGAACAGAGAAAAAGACAAGCTCTCCGTCATCCGAATGGTAAAGGCTTCTCTTCAGAATGAAGGAATAAAGCTTGGTAAACAAGAATTATCCGAAGATGAAGAGTTAACCGTGCTTTCTCGCGAATTAAAGCAACGCAAAGACTCCCTCCAGGAATTTGATAAAGCAGGCCGTCAAGATTTGGTCGAAAAGCTTCAATCAGAAATCGAAATTGTCGAGGCATATTTGCCAAAACAATTATCCGAGGATGAGTTAAATGCGATTGTTACTCAAGCGATTGCCGAGACGAATGCCACTTCCAAGGCTGACATGGGCAAAGTAATGTCCGCAGTCATGCCAAAAGTGAAGGGTAAAGCTGATGGATCTTTAGTCAATAAACTTGTACTGCAAAATCTTACAAAATAAGACGTTTAAAACCCGCAAATTAAATTTGCGGGTTTTTTATATACAATAAACCAAGTATTGTGAAACTTATGCACAATAATAACGTATAATGAATTATAGACAATAAAATAAAGAAGGAAAGGAGGTTGAATAAGTATGAGGAAAAGATGGTGGGCATGGATCATCATCTTTGCATTATTTTTAATAGGAATCGCAGGTCCTCCGTCAGGAAATGCGAACGCAGATAAAGTTTACATAGTACCTCTGCAGGATGAGGTGGAAAAAGGTTTATCTAACTTTTTGAAACGAGCGATCGCAACAGCTGAAAAAGATGGAGCGAAGGCAATTATATTTGATATCAATACACCTGGCGGGGCGGTAGATGCAGCCGATGAAATTGGAGAAATATTTGCAAATACCGAATTAAAAACGGTTGCCTTTGTCAATAACCGTGCCTTATCTGCAGGTGCTTTTATTTCTTTAAACGCTGATGAAATTTATATGGTGCCCGGCGCTACAATGGGTGCAGCAGCGGTCATAACATCTGATGGAAATGCTGCCGATAAAAAAGCCCAGTCCTATTGGCTCGCTAATATGCAAAAGGCTGCTGAATCCAGTGGAAGGGATCCTCTCTATGCGAAAGCAATGGCGGATGAAGATATTGATTTGCCGGAGTATGGAGCTGAAAAAGGAAAATTGCTTACACTTACAGCGAATCAGGCTATAAAGGTTGGCTATAGTGAAGGTACGGTTGAAAATCAGAAGGATTTATTAAAGACATTGGGATATGACAAAGCAGAACTGATTCACTTTGGAGAAAGCTTAGCTGATAAAGTTGCCCGTTTTCTGACGAATCCGATTGTCATTCCTATCCTTTTATCGATTGGTACTATTGGCCTTGTCGTTGAACTTTTTTCGCCTGGTTTCGGTTTGCCTGGTTTAGCCGGCATTACGTCCCTGTTATTGTTCTTTTATGGACATATGGTTTCAGGGCTGGCTGGGTATGAAACGTTAATTCTATTTATAGTTGGTATAGGATTACTATTACTGGAATTTTTCCTTCCTGGCGGTATTGTAGGTGTTATTGGTTTTATTGCAATTATAGCAAGTTTCTTTCTTGCTGCGGGGGATGTGGAGCAGATGGCAATCGCCATATTAATTGCATTGATTGCTGGATTTATAGCAATTGTAGTATTAATAAAAGTATTTGGGAAGAAAATGACGGCCTTTGACAGGATTATACTTACCGATTCCACGAATACAGAGAGTGGTTATGTTTCAAATGTTAATCGCAATGAGCTAATTGGAAAAGTAGGAGTTCTAGTGACTGATTTGCGGCCTTCCGGAACGCTTTTGCTTGAAGGAGAAAGAATTGACGTGGTAAGTGAAGGCAGCTTTATCATGAAGGGAACACATGTAAAAGTCATTAAAACAGAAGGTTCTCGTATAGTAGTAAGACCATTTGAATTATAAATAAGGATAAGAATGAAGGGAGTTTTAACGCAATGGTATTAACATCAGCATCTATATTTGCTCTAGTGGGCATTGCTTTAGTGATTATTTTATTGGCAGTACTATTTACATTTGTACCGGTTATGCTTTGGATTTCGGCGATAGCTTCCGGAGTGCGAGTAAGTATCTTTACATTGGTTGGGATGAGGTTGCGTCGTGTATCCCCAAGCCGTGTGATCAATCCTTTGATTAAAGCAAGAAAAGCAGGTTTAAATGTAACGACGAATCAATTGGAAAGCCATTATTTGGCAGGTGGTAATGTCGATCGGGTGGTTAATGCATTAATCGCTGCTCACCGTGCCAATATCGAATTAACGTTTGAACGTTGTGCTGCAATTGATCTGGCAGGTCGTGACGTACTTGAAGCTGTGCAAATGAGTGTTAACCCTAAAGTTATAGAAACACCGTTTATTGCGGGTGTAGCTATTAATGGGATTGAAGTGAAAGCGAAGGCTAGAATCACGGTACGTGCCAATATTGAACGTCTGGTTGGGGGTGCAGGAGAAGAGACTGTTATCGCCAGGGTTGGAGAAGGTGTAATTTCCACTATTGGTTCCAGTGCAAGCCATACAACTGTTTTGGAAAATCCGGAACGTATTTCTCAAACTGTTCTAAGTAAAGGCCTGGATGCCGGAACAGCATTTGAAATTTTATCCATTGATATAGCAGATGTGGATATCGGTAAAAATATTGGTGCAGAGCTGCAGACAGAGCAAGCCGAAGCAGATAAAAAGATTGCTCAGGCAAAAGCTGAAGAGCGTCGTGCCATGGCAATTGCACAAGAACAAGAGATGAAAGCAAGAGTAGAAGAGATGAGAGCGAAGGTAGTGGAATCTGAGGCTGAGGTACCGCTTGCTATGGCTCATGCTTTCAAAGCAGGTAATATGGGCGTTATGGATTACATGAACTATCAAAACCTTGCTTCTGATACGAATATGAGAGAATCTATCAGCAAAACCAACAAAGATGATCGAAATCTGGATAATGAATAATCTTCCTGTCTAAAGCTGGGAAAGGAGGTCCTGTCCATGGTTATGGGAGCAGTTTGGGATAATCCTCTTATCCTTTTTGTAATCATCAGTTTAATAAGCTGGTTCTTTCAAAGAGATAAAGGGACGGAAAAGCCTGATAATAAGCCAAATAGAAAGTATACATCACCTCCTGTAAATAAAAGCGAGCCTGTTAGGGAATCAAACCAAACAGTTGTTAGAAATCAGGATGAAGATATTAGAAAAAAAATTCAGGAACGTGAAAGAGAACTTCAAAAGAAAGTTAGACAGCGTCCTGATTTGCAAAAAGAAGCAACTTCTCTTGCTCAAACGATTAAGGAGCAGTACGAGGCCCAAAAGAAAAAAGTTAATCAAGCTGAAAGGCCCGTTATAATAAAAGAAACTAAGCCTGAAATAAGTGTTCCAAAGGAATTTAAACCATTGGTTCAGAAAGCCGTCAAACAAACCAAACAAGCAAAGCAAGAGCCGGTCAAACGAGGTTTTAATGCACGGAATATAGACTTACAAGAAGCGTTTATTATGTCGGAAATCTTGGGTCCTCCTCGTTCGAGAAGAAAACAGATTCGATAGGAGCTTTATATCACTGCTGTTTAAACGTATATAGACTTTAGGCAGAACTTTTTGAAGCATCGAATTGCCCCTGAATTGTTAGAAACCAAATCTAACATTTCAGGGGTTTTTTTATTGCCCTTCCCCAACGTCCACTTCACCCGGTGCATTGATATGTGCCGGTACTTCATCCAGAAGTTTATACGCAATGTGATTTAAAAAGATTAAAGAACTGAAATAAAATGTATGTTCTCCATTTTTATGTATAAAGAAATGATTAGATGCCTTCTCATAATTTTGATTTCCTGTTGACCGTAAAGATTAAAAATGAATGGCTGAGGGATCCTCATCATCTTATGTATTATTAAGACGGTGTCTTTAATTTAGCATTTAATGGTCTCTTTTAGAATAGGTATGATATTGAAGTGATTTAACTGAACAGCTTTATAACTATTGGCTCATTAATTAGTTTAGGGAGAGGGAGGTTTCCTTATGGCTCGTGCATGGGGGTATCGTATTAAAAAGTGGGTCACGGCCGCAATGGACCTGCCTCAAGATATTATGATGGATTTACCGAGGATCACGATGGTGGGTCAAATCCATATTTACATAGAAAATCATAAAGGCTTACTTGCATTTTCAGATCAGGAATTAAGATTGCTGCTTAAGAACGGACAACTCCTTGTCAAGGGTCAGGCATTTGTATTAAAAACGATTCTTCCAGAAGAAATCTTACTTGAAGGGAAAATTGATCAGGTTATCTTTCTAGAAGAATAACCTAAGGGGAGGTTCTTATGAAAAATCATTGGACGAATACTATTACCGGTTACATCAAAGTGCAAATAAAAGGGAGGGGGACAGAACGTTTAATTAACAGAATGCTTAAAGAGGGTATTCAAGTTTGGGATGCAAAAAATATGGGCACAGAAACAGTTGTTTTTTATATAAAGTTGCAGGATGTTCCTAAATTACGGAAATCAGTTAGGAATAGTGAGTGCAAGGTCTTTTTTGTAGAAAGGAAGGGTGGGCCTTTTTTTGCCTTAAAGTTAAAAAAATATAGCGGCTTGGTTGTTGGGGTTATGATGTTTTTTATTATTATTTTTATTTTATCAAATATGATTTGGGGGATAAAAATAGAAGGTGCAAGTCCGGCGATTGAACATCAGGTAAGAAAAGAATTGGATAAAATGAATATAAAAGTAGGTAAGCTTCAATTTACCGTGGATGACATGGAAGATATCCAAAAAGAACTCAGTAAACGGGTGCCAGCTATTACTTGGATAGGTGTGCAGTTGGAAGGGACGACCTTCCATTTTCAGGTTGTTGAAAAAAAACAGCCAGAAAAAAATCCCGCAGATCTTTATGTAAATCTCGTTTCATCTAAAAAAGCAACCATTGTTCAAACAATGGTTGAAAGGGGACAAGGCTTGGTTGAAAAGCACCAGGTTGTCAAAGAAGGCCAAATCCTTGTCAGCGGATTTATTGGAAAAGAAGACAATCAAAAATTTGTGGGGGCTAAAGGAAAGGTTATGGCAGAAGCTTGGTATACAACTAATGTGGAGGTACCGCTTAAGACGAATTTCTACGTGTTTAATGGTGATGCTAAGAATAAATACAATCTTAACTTTGGTAATGTTCAAGTGCCGATATGGGGATTTGGCCATCATAAATTCAAAGAGTATGAAGTGGAGGAGGACCGAAAGACGTTTAAATTTTTTAAGTGGGATCTCCCAATCGCCTACCATAAAAAAATATATCGCAGTAAGGAAAAGGTTACTCGAGTATATACGAAATCTGAAGCAGAAAAGCTGGCGTTGAACATGGGGGAAAAGGATGTTCTCAAGATTGCCCCTGATGATGCCAGAGTCATTAATGAAAAAATTTTGAAAAACCAGCTTGACAATGGTAAAGTTAAAATGACTATACATTATCAAGTTTTAGAAAATATTGCAATCGGACAACCGATGATTCAAGGAGACTAAGGAATGCCAGAGAAGTCTAAATTGATTAATTTACAATTGGAGTCACCAAGTGAAGCTGCTGAACTGTTTGGTGTACATGATAGCAATCTAAAGATACTGGAAAGCGAGTTGGACGTCAGTATTGTATCCAGAGGTGAAACAATCAGCGTGTCCGGCACACCGGAAAACTTGGAAAAAGCAGATAACATTCTACAAACGCTTTTGGTCATTATTCGAAAAGGAATTAAGATTGGACCGCGTGAAGTTGTCTATTCCATTAATTTATCGAATAACGGTACTTTGGAGTACTTTGCTGATTTATATGATGAGGAAATAGCCAGAAGTGCTAAAGGTAAATCAATCCGTATAAAAACTTTGGGACAAAAAGAGTACATTTCTGCCATAAGAGGGAAGGACTTAGTTTTTGGGATTGGACCTGCTGGAACCGGTAAAACCTATTTAGCCGTAGTAATGGCTGTAACTGCTTTGAAAAATGGTCATGTAAAACGTATTATTTTAACAAGGCCAGCAGTTGAAGCAGGTGAAAGCCTGGGCTTCTTACCAGGAGATTTAAAGGAAAAAGTAGATCCATATTTAAGGCCTCTGTATGATGCGCTTCATGATATATTGGGATTAGAGCAAACTGCAAGGCTTATTGAGCGTGGAACAATTGAAATTGCGCCTTTGGCTTATATGAGAGGCAGAACACTCGATGATGCTTTTGTCATACTTGATGAGGCACAAAATACGACACAGGCCCAAATGAAAATGTTCCTGACCAGACTAGGGTTTGGCTCCAAAATAGTGGTGACTGGTGACACTTCACAAATAGATTTGCCACGTGGTGTGCAATCGGGATTAAAGGCCGCTGAAAGAATTTTAAAAGATGTTTCAGGCATTAAGTTTATCCACTTAGACCAAACTGACGTGGTTCGGCATCCGCTTGTAGCAAAAATCATCCAGGCATATGAAAACTTCGAACCAACCGAGCACTCCTAATAAATATTAAACCGCCACAGATTAGCTGTGGCTTTTTCATTATTTACCTTTCTAATTATATAATTCAGAGTGAAACGTACGGTGAAACCTGTTATTATTACATAAAGTGTTTGAAAATTATACATATAAAATATTCTCCGCTGAGAAAGGGGAACGTATGAATTTTAAAAACATAAGCAGTCCTGTCAAAAATTTTGTATCTAAGCCAGTATTACAAGTTAGCATGCTTCTATTAATGGCGCTCGTTTCTTTTGTTTTTTTATTTGGCAGCGTTAAACCGGAAAAACTGAATGTCGAGCTCTATAATGTAGCTGAAACGACCATTAGGTCTCCAAAAACAATAGAAGATCCTGTTGAAACGAAAGAAAAACGGCAAAAAGCTATAAATAGCGTTGAAGATGTTTATACGGTAAATAAAGAATATGTGAAAAAAAGAGTCAAATTAGTTAATGATATTTACACTTCTGCAGAGAGTGTGGTTAGCGCCGGTTTAAAAAATCAAGAGGTGAAGCAAGGTAAGGAAGATACAGCACTTACACTATCCAAGCCTACGGAATATGTATCTGATTTGAGAGAGAAATTAGGAGATAATGTCAATAAAGATCTATCAGATGAAACCTTGATTAATCTACTGGGGTCCAACTTATCTGATTTATCCATTGCTAAGGATATCACCATCACGAGTATCAATGAAATGATGAAAGATGGCATTAGGGGAAATGAAGTCGAAAATGCGAAAAAGAAAGTCGAAGAAGGAATCAAATACACAAGTCTTCCGGCTAAATTAAAATCAGCCTCCATTGATTTAGGAAGATATGCAATCATTCAAAATGTGTTTTTTGATCCTGAGTCAACGGAAAAAGCAAGGGAAAATGCAAGTGAATCTGTTGAACCAATCAGAATTCTTCAAGGGCAGATTATTGTCGAGGAAGGATATTTAATTGATACAGAAGTCTATCGCCAATTAAAGCTGGTAGGTCTTCTGAATAGTGAAGATTCTCTTCTCCCTTATGTTGGATTAGCAGCCGTTATAATAGTTATTTTTACTGGCGTCTATTTAATGTTTGGAGATACGATCAGGAAATCTGATCATATTGACCATCGGGATAATCTATTTATCTTCAGTATGGTTTATCTGCTGGCGCTGCTATTAATGAAAACAATCGATATATTTGTTGGATTAAGCCATGAATCAAATGCTTACTTCTTTCCGGCCGCGATGTCGGCGATGCTTGTAACAATATTAATGAGAGAACGCCATGCTGTGGGAATAACGGTTGTACTTTCTGTTGTCGGCAGCATTATGTTTAAGGAGGAATTGGCCGGAACCGTTAATGTGACTATGGGAATTTATATTCTTGTAAGCGGTATATCGGGAATCCTTCTTTTAAAACAAGGAGTAGAGCGTACCAGTATATTAAGAGCTGGTATGGTTAATGCACTCATTAATTTGGTCGTCGTTTTAGGTCTGATTTGGATTGGTGGAAGCGGTATTAATTATATCATGATACCTGTAGCGGCGATTGCTTCAGGAGTAACATCAGCAGTATTTACGATTGGTATTCTCCCTTTTATTGAAACAGGATTTGGTATATTCTCTTCTATTAGAATGATTGAGTTATCAAATCCAAATCATCCACTTTTACGAAAGTTATTGACGGAGGCGCCAGGAACATATCATCATAGTGTCATGGTGGCTAATTTGGCAGAGGCAGCTTGTGAAGCGGTTGGTGCCAACGGATTACTTGCGCGGGTTGGTTGTTATTACCACGATGTAGGAAAAACAAAAAGACCTTATTATTTTATCGAGAATCAAATCAACATCGAGAATCCACATGATCACTTGACACCAGAGAAAAGTACAAAGATCATTGTATCTCATGTAAAAGATGGCGCGAAAATGGTTGAAAAATATAAGCTTCCAAAAGAGATTGTAGATATTGTAGAGCAACATCATGGGACAACCTTGTTAAAGTACTTTTATTATAAAGCAAGCGAGGCAGGCACAGAGGTTAAGGAAGAGAATTTTAGATATCCGGGGCCAAAAGCCAAAACGAAAGAAGCAGCTATTATTGGGATTGCTGATAGTGTGGAGGCGGCTGTACGATCGCTGAAATCTCCTACGCAAGCGACAATCGAAAAGCTTGTAAAGTCAATAATTGCTGATAGACTGAATGATGGACAGTTAAATGAATGCGATTTAACGTTTAAAGAACTGGAAAAGGTTAGCCAGTCATTGTGCGAAACGTTAGCTGGCATTTTTCATAACCGGATTGAATATCCAGAATTAGAAAAAGAATAAAGCAGGTGAATGAATTGATTTTAACTATTGATATTTTAGATGAAACGGAACAAGTAACTGCGGAACAACAAGAGCTTGTCACAAAACTGCTTGACTTTGCAGCCATTCAGGAAAAGGTGAAAGAGGGCAGTGAAGTCTCTGTAACATTTGTAGGTAACGAACGTATCCATGAAATTAATAAAGAATATCGTCAAAAAGATGCTCCGACTGATGTTATTTCATTTGCGATGGAGGAAATGGGAGAGGGAGAAATCGAAATCAAAGGCCAGGACGTACCAGCAGTCCTTGGAGACATTATTATTTCGATTGACCGTACAAAGGAGCAGGCTGATGAGTATGGCCACTCATATGAACGGGAACTTGGGTTTTTAGCGATCCACGGATTTCTTCACTTGCTAGGATATGACCATATGAATGAGGAAGACGAAAAAGTAATGTTTACACGACAAAAAGAATTATTGGATCAGTATGGGCTCTCAAGATAAGAAAACAACATATCGTTTTTTTAAAAGTTTTTCTTATGCCTGGCAGGGTGTTTTATATGGAGCAAAAAAAGAAGCTAATTTCAAGTTCCATCTGGCTGCCGCTATCATCGTTTGTATAGCGGCTTTTTACTTCTCAATTAGTCAGATAGAATGGTTATTTGTGCTCATGGCGATTGCTGGTATGCTGGTACTCGAACTTATTAATACAGCTATCGAAAAGGTGGTTGACCTTGTGACAGGAGAGTATCATCCTCTCGCAAAAAAAGCAAAGGATTTAGCCGCCGGAGCGGTATTGGTGTATGCTATATTTTCTGCTATCATTGGCCTCGTTATTTTTTTGCCAAAGATTTGGAGCATGCTTGTTTAAATGAAGAAGAGAAAGTAATATATGGATAATCAGGTTTTAATGTATGAGTAAAAAGAGTGTGTGAAACAGAATATGCACGGTATATCCATTTTAAACCAGTTGTTACTCTTTTGATGGGGCTGGGATTTTATTTCAAGATACCGCAGCTTTTCGGCTTTTTCTCATGGATAATCAAATAAAAAATAATTGGCGGTAGTGGCTGATACAGAACTTCCGTTTTCGCTTGGCAGATGATATGCCTGTTATTTAATAACCATAAAAAGTATACAGTGGAAACGACAGTTCAAGGAGCGCTACCTGAAGCCTTTACACCGGAGGATTTACATGACTAATACAACCAATAATCAACAATTTAAATCAGGATTTGTCTCTATAATAGGGAGACCGAATGTAGGGAAATCAACCTTTATCAATCAGGTCATTGGACAAAAAATTGCGATTATGAGTGATAAGCCTCAAACCACGCGCAATAAAGTTCAAGGGGTATTGACAACGAATGACAGTCAAATCGTATTTATTGATACACCCGGAATTCATAAACCAAAGCATAAGCTTGGTGATTTTATGATGAAGGTGGCTTCTAACGCCTTGCAGGAAGTTGACGCCATCCTCTTTATGGTAAATGCGGAAGAAGGTTTCGGACGCGGTGAGGAATTTATTATTGAAAAGTTAAAATCCTATAAAACACCTGTTTTCCTTGTTATTAACAAAATTGATCTCATTCATCCAGATGAATTATTTAAAATTATTGATTCGTATAAAGAAAATTATGACTTTGCAGAAATTGTACCAATTTCCGCTCTCGAGGGAAATAACATAGAAACATTATTAAAGCAAATAAATGCTTATTTACCAGAGGGACCCCACTATTATCCAGCTGATCAAGTAACGGATCATCCCGAGCGATTCATTATTTCTGAAATGATTCGTGAAAAAGCACTGCATCTAACAAGAGAAGAAGTACCTCATTCCTTAGCAGTTATGATCGATAAAATTGAGCGTAAAGAAAGATCGGAAACCGTTCACATTATGGCAACCGTTATTGTCGAACGTGATTCTCAAAAAGGAATCATTATTGGCAAAAAAGGTGCAATGCTTAAAGAAATCGGACAACGCGCACGCACCGACATCGAAAATCTTCTCGGCTCAAAAGTATTCCTCGAACTATGGGTAAAAGTCCAAAAAGACTGGAGAAACAAAGCCTCCCATCTAAGAGATATCGGATTTAGGGAAGATGATTATTAAGATGCTGAGACGACTGTTCAGCTCCGACAAGCATAAGAGGAGGCACGTAGGGAGGTGGTGATCTTCCCTCCCGCAGTGGCTACACTTATGACCTCGAGGAGCTAGGAGTCGAAGCTCAATTGCATAAAGGGCAGGATGGCCTTGCTTCAAGGAACGAAGACTAAATGCGCCACAATAGTGTGGCAACGTCTCCATGACCTACATCCTGTAGGCTGTATGTGAAAAAAATAATTTTATTCGGCAATGAGGGGAAATCAAATTAGTAAATATTTAATCACATGATTTTATTCGGGTTGGTGAAACTAATCGTAGATAAGAGACGAAAGAAGTCTCTATCAACGAAAGGTGGTATAAGTATGATTAACTTTACCTGGAATGTTTTTAGACAGACCGGCAGTGTGGATACTTATCTTCTTTTTAAGGAACTTGAAAGACAGGATGAAGGTCAATCTGAAGTGATTAAAGAGGAATACAAAGAAGTAGAAATCCCTATAAATTAATAAACTTGCCGTCATATTGGAGTGAGTGACGTGCTGACAAAATGCGAAGGAATAGTCATTCGCAGTACTGATTATGGTGAGACAAATAAAATTATTACGTTGTATACCAGAGAGTTTGGGAAAATCGGGGTGATGGCAAGAGGAGCGAAAAAGCCAAACAGTCGCTTTTCAGCCGTCACTCAGGTGTTCCATTATGGTACATATTTATTTTTAGGAAGCCGTGGACTGGGTCAATTACAACAGGCGGAAACTATTGATTCTTTCCGTTCGATTCGTGAGGATATATTCTTAACTGCTTATGCAGCATTTATTGCTGAATTACTGGATAAAGGAACAGAAGAGAGAAAACCTCATTCATCTTTGTATGACCTTTTTTATCTATCGCTCCACTATATTAATGAAGAATACGATCCAGAAATTATCATGAATATAGTTGAACTGAAAATGTTGAACGTTTTTGGATTTGCTCCTGAATTAAACCGTTGTGTAAATTGCGGGGCACAAGATGGAACATTCTCCTTTTCTGTAAAAGAAGGTGGCCTTTTGTGTCATAGATGTGATCATATCGATCCTTATAAAATCAAGATATCACCGGCTGTTGCTCGGATTTTGCGAGTTTTATTTTATATGGATTTAAATCGACTTGGTACGATTTCGTTAAAAGATGAGACCAAACAAGAAATCAGGAATGTCCTTGATAATTACTATGGTGAATATTTAGGTGTTGAATTAAAAGCCAAGCGTTTTATAAACCAAATGAATAAATTCAGAGGAAATATTTAAACATATACTTTAGGTGATTGTATTGACAATGAAGGTCGTTATTGTATAGAATGTGAGATAAATTAATATGTAGTTACTGTGAAGGAAAGTAGTATTTGGATTAAGATATGCTAAGCGAGTCTGGGGATGGTGTAAGCCGGAACATATCAACCAAAGAAGGCAGTCTGGAGTAACACATTGCAAAGTGGCCGGAAATCCGGCAAATAGGGTGGAACCGCGGGTAAACTCTCGTCCCTATGCTTCAATAGCATAGGGATGGGAGTTTTTTAATTTGTATAAAGGAGAGATAAGGATATGACAGTATCAATGGATCAAATTGTGTCGCACGCAAAACATAGAGGATTCATTTTCCCTGGCTCCGAGATCTATGGAGGTCTTGCGAATACTTGGGATTACGGTCCTCTTGGAGTAGAAGTAAAAAATAATATTAAAAAAGCATGGTGGAAAAAGTTTATTCAAGAATCTCCATACAATGTGGGTCTTGATTCTGCTATTTTAATGAATCCGCGTACGTGGGAGGCTTCCGGTCATATTGGAAACTTTAATGATCCGATGATTGATTGTAAGAAATGTAAAGCTCGTCATCGTGCGGATAAATTGATAGAGGATGCTTTGCAGGCTAAGGGCACAGAAATGATTGTTGATGGATTATCTTTTGACAAAATGCAAGAACTAATCCAAGAGAATGATATTGCGTGTCCTGATTGCGGAGCAAAGGATTTTACGGAAATTAGACAATTTAATCTTATGTTCAAAACATTCCAAGGTGTAACTGAATCCAGTACAAATGAAATTTTTCTCCGTCCAGAAACGGCGCAAGGTATTTTTGTTAACTTTAAGAATGTACAACGTACAATGAGAAAGAAATTACCTTTTGGAATTGCCCAAGTTGGTAAGAGCTTCCGTAATGAAATTACACCAGGGAATTTTACTTTCCGTACTCGTGAATTTGAACAAATGGAATTGGAGTTTTTCTGTAAACCAGGTTCTGAATTGGAATGGTTCCAATATTGGAAAGATTACGCAGAAAAATGGTTGCTATCATTAGGAATGAAAAAAGAAAATTTCCGACTTCGTGACCATGAAGAGGAAGAACTTTCTCATTACAGCAATGCAACGACTGACTTTGAATATAAATTCCCATTTGGTTGGGGAGAGCTTTGGGGCATTGCATCCCGTACGGACTTCGATTTAAAGCGACATATGGAGTATTCAGGAGAAGACTTCAATTATTTGGATCCTGAAACGAATGAAAAATATATTCCTTATTGCATAGAGCCTTCTTTGGGAGCGGACCGGGTAACATTGGCTTATTTAATTGATGCCTATGAAGAAGAACAGCTTGAAGATGGTACATCCCGTACAGTTATGCATCTTCACCCGGCTTTGGCACCATTTAAAGCTGCCGTTCTTCCGTTATCCAAAAAGCTTTCTGAAGGAGCAAAAGAGGTCTTTGCCAAACTCTCTGAGGATTTCATGGTGGACTATGATGAAGCTGGTTCCATTGGGAAACGTTACCGCCGTCATGATGAGATTGGTACACCTTTCTGTATCACATATGATTTTGATTCAGTAGAGGATAACCAAGTAACCGTACGTGACCGTGATACGATGGAGCAAACGCGTATCAGTATCGAAGAACTTCCAGCCTTTTTACAATCAAAAATTAAATTTTAATCTAAAGCTTGCTCAATGAGGGAATGCAGTGTTCACTTATTGGGCAGGCTATTTTAAATTAATATGATTTATTACACTTCATGGATAAATAGTTTATAATAAACTTTATATTATAATTCTGTATAAGGGCACTTTAGGGTGGTGAGTAAGATCGAACTAAGCAAAAGACAAGAACAAATCCTCCAAATTGTTAAGGATAACGGACCTATTACAGGCGAGCATATTGCTGATCAATTAAATTTAACACGTGCAACCTTACGCCCGGACTTAGCGATTCTGACAATGGCCGGTTATTTGGATGCCAGACCGCGTGTGGGATATTTCTATACAGGCAGGACGGAAACACAGCTGCTAACTGATAATCTGAAAAAACTATTCGTTGGAGATTATCAATCAATTCCGATAGTCATCAGTGAAGGGGTATCTGTGTATGATGCGATATGCACAATGTTTTTGGAAGATGTGGGTACATTATTTGTAGTGGATAAAGAATCGCTCCTAGTAGGTGTACTTTCCAGAAAAGACTTGTTAAGAGCTAGTCTTGGTCAACAGGAATTAAGCAGTATACCAGTACATATTATTATGACACGGATGCCTAATATTACAGTATGTACGAAAGAAGATTTGCTAATTGATGTGGCTGAGAAGTTAATTGATAAGCAAATAGATGCCCTTCCGGTTGTCAAAAAAAGTCCAAAGGGTTTTGAAGTCATAGGGAGATTAACCAAAACAAACATTACAAAGGCGTTTGTTGGTTTGGCTCGAGACGATCATTAACCAATTTTAGATTAAAGAGAAATTATTCATTATTGGAGGAGACAATGAATCAATCTATCATATACGTGGTTTCGGATTCAGTGGGAGAAACAGCTGACCTTGTGACAAAGGCTGCAGTGAGTCAATTTAGTACTTTAAATATAACGCTTAAACGAATTCCATTTGTGGAAGATATTTCTACGATTGATGAGGTTGTAAACTTGGCGGAAATGGATAATGCAGCCATAGCTTATACTTTGGTAAAGCCGGAAATCCGAGAGTATATGGCTAAAAAATCGATAGAAAAAAATGTAGTTGCTTTTGATATCATCGGTCCTTTTATTGATACACTTGAAAATAAGTTTGGCGAGCAAGCGTTAAATGAACCTGGACTGGTAAGGAAGTTAGATGAAAATTATTTTAAGCGAGTAGAGGCGATTGAGTTTGCTGTAAAATATGATGATGGAAGAGATCCAAAGGGAATTATCAAGGCTGATATTGTGCTATTAGGTGTGTCAAGAACCTCAAAAACTCCTTTATCTCAATTTTTGGCACATAAGCGATTTAAGGTGGCTAATGTCCCGCTTGTCCCAGAAGTTGAACCTCCGGAAGAACTATTTCAGATAAACCCTAATAAATGCATTGGGTTACAAATTAGCAGTGAAAAATTGAACAATATAAGAAAAGAGCGTTTAAAGTCTTTAGGACTGAACGATAGTGCGGTATACGCGAATCTGGATCGCATAAAAGAAGAATTAGCATACTTTGAATCAATCGTTAAAAAGCTAAATTGCCCGATCATTGATGTGACCAATAAGGCAGTCGAAGAAACAGCAAATATTATCGTGAATATCATTAATAAACAGCGATAAAAAGAGCATGCGGAAGCATGTTTTTTACATGAGAAATATAAATTCCGTTATGCGAGTGAAAAGTGTAGCAATTTGACAAGATTTATTCTATAATAAAAAATTGTGATAAAATACCTTTCATCAGGTTTAGAGTTATTTATTAAGGAATAAACTAGAATAAGCTTTTAAATAACAAAAAGTCAAGAAGTCCTAAAAAAAATAATTCGACAAACGTATAATCAGTCTAGAAAAAAGAAGGATTAAGATGAGAGATGTAGAAATACAAAAGAAGAGTCGTTTAACGGTTTTTGTAGATGCGGATGCCTGCCCGGTTAAAGAAGAGGTTTTGAGCGTATGCGAACCATATGAAGTTGAGATTAACTTTGTGGCAGCCTATACAAATACTACAGATCGTTATCCTGATGTTACCTGGAAGTGGGTAGAACCGGGAAGAGATGCAGCGGATTTATATATATTAAATCATTTAAAGCGGCATGATATTGTTATTACTGAAGATATAGGACTGGCAGCAGGATGTCTTGCTAAGTATGCTTATGTTTTAACTTCAAGGGGAATAGAGATAACAGAAAACGAAATTGATTCATTTCTTGAAACCCGGCACCTGAATGCTAAAGCAAGAAGATCTGGTAAATATGATAAAGGACCAAAAAAACTAAAAAAACCGGATAAAATGAAGTTTTCGGAAACATTAAAAAAAATATTGTCGAAAATTGAAGGATTTCAGGGACCGATATAGAATTAAGTTATTCATGCTTATTATGAAATAGGTGCTAAAACTTGAAAAACCAATTAATTCCAGATGAAACAGTGAACGAAATTCGCACTAAAAATGATATCGCTGATATCGTTGGTGAATATGTTCAGTTAAAAAAACAAGGTCGAAATTACTTTGGTCTATGTCCATTTCATAATGAAAACAGTCCATCATTTTCTGTAGCCCCAGATAAGCAAATCTTCCATTGCTTTGGGTGTGGTGCCGGAGGGAATGTCTTTACATTTTTAATGGACATAGAAGGATATTCCTTCACAGAAGCTGCAAAAAGTTTGGCTGAGAGGGCTGGTATACCTCTGGATGTACATGAAAATGAATCTCCGGATGGGACAAAGCCTCGCCATGAACTGGATGATATGAAGGAAGCGCATGAGCTTTTAAGGAAATTTTACCACCATTTGCTCGTAAATACAAAACAGGGTCAGGAAGCTCTTGAATATCTGTTGAGCCGCGGATTTACGATGGAATCAATAGAAAAGTTCCAAATAGGTTATTCACTCGATTCCTGGGATTATGTGCATAATTTCCTAAAGAAGCGAAACTTCTCTATCGAGCGCATGGAAAAAGCAGGTTTGCTGGTCAAAAAGGAAGACGGACAAAAATATTTTGATCGATTTAGAAACAGAATTATGTTTCCAATCTTTGATAGGCAAGGTAAAACAATCGCTTTTTCTGGAAGGGCTCTTGCAGCCGGAGATGAACCAAAGTATTTAAATAGTCCCGAGACACCTCTTTTTAACAAGAGCAAAATAGTATACAACTATCATCTTGCTCGTCCCTTTATACGAAAGAAAGAGGCAGCAATCTTGTTTGAAGGATTCGCTGATTGTATATCTGCCGATCGTGCAGGTGTTCATAACGGTGTAGCAACAATGGGAACGGCCTTAACTGAACAGCATCTCCAATTGCTTAAACGAAGTACAGATACCATTATTGTTTGTTATGATTCGGATGCACCAGGAATAGAGGCAGCAAATAAAACAGCTGATTTGATCCGGGAAAGCGGCTGTCAGGTAAAAATCGCAATCATGCCAAATGGATATGATCCCGATGACTATATCAGGGAATTTGGAGAGGAAAAATTCCAAAATGATATAATAGGGGCCGCACATACGTATATCTCTTTTAAAATGATATACCATAAAAGAGGGAAAAACTTTGCAAACGAAGGGGATAAGATGGACTATATCGATCTTGTCCTTCGTGAAACTGCAAAACTTGATAGTGAAGTGGAAAGGGAATTCTATCTAAGGCAAATTGCTACTGATTTTACACTTTCTCTTGATTCTTTGCTTAATCAACAGAGCAAAGTGGGTAAATATAATAAAAAGGCAAAAAACTCTCCCAATCCGAATGCTCAAAAGCAAACATTACCAACCATGCGTAAAGACAATCGGATGAAACCTGCTTATATAAAAGCGGAGGAAACATTGCTTGCCTTAATGCTTCATGATCGTGATCTTGCATTTCGTATTCAAAAATTACTTGGAGAAAATCAAATGGTTGTGGATGATCACCAGGCAATCATTACGTATTTATTCGCTTTTTATGAGGAAGATTATGAAGCGGATACAAGTTTGTTTCTTCATTTCCTACCAGATCCGAATTTGCGTAAGATTGTAACAGAAATTGAAATGATGACTTATAATCACGATCCGAGCGAACAGGAACTATATGATTATATCCACCAAATTAACAGATATCAAAAAATGCTAATCATTAAAGAAAAGGAGGCGGAACAACTCGAGGCTACAAGAAGACAGGACACAAAACGTGCTGTTGAATTGGGTATCGAGCTCATTTCGTTAAGAAATTCTTTATGATGTGAAATAAGAAGTGGATTGAGAAGGAGGGGAACAAATGGCTGAAAAGTCAGCACGTTCCAAAGAAAAAGAAGTAGAAAGCAACACAGAAATGACATTAGACCAGGTGAAAGAATTTATTACAGAGCTTGGGAAGAAACGCAGCAGGCTAACTTATGAGGATGTAGCAGAAAGGCTTTCCAGTTTCGTACTTGATTCAGAACAAATGGATGAATTTTATGAATATCTTGGTGAGCAGGGTATTGATATAGTAAATGAAAGTGATGATGATAACCCTGGAACTCAGGAACTCGAAAAAGAAGAAGAGTTTGACTTGAACGATTTAAGCGTTCCTCCAGGTGTAAAAATTAACGATCCTGTACGCATGTACCTGAAAGAAATCGGCCGTGTTGATTTATTATCGGCAGAAGAAGAGATTGTCTTGGCAGAGCGTATTGAAGAAGGCGATGAAGAAGCAAAAAGACGTCTGGCTGAAGCAAACCTTCGTCTAGTTGTCAGTATCGCTAAAAGATACGTAGGCCGCGGCATGTTGTTCCTTGATCTGATTCAGGAAGGGAACATGGGATTAATTAAAGCAGTTGAGAAGTTTGATCATCGTAAAGGGTTTAAATTCAGTACGTATGCAACGTGGTGGATCAGACAAGCTATCACTCGTGCCATTGCTGACCAAGCCAGAACCATCCGTATTCCTGTGCATATGGTAGAAACCATTAATAAACTAATCCGTGTCCAAAGACAACTCCTTCAGGATTTGGGACGTGAACCATCTCCCGAAGAGATAGCTGAAGAGATGGATTTAACACCGGAAAAAGTCCGTGAAATTCTTAAAATTGCTCAAGAACCTGTATCCTTGGAAACGCCAATTGGTGAAGAAGATGATTCTCACCTGGGTGATTTTATTGAAGATCAAGACGCTACATCTCCTTCTGATCATGCAGCATATGAATTATTAAAAGAACAGCTGGAAGATGTATTAGATACTTTAACAGACCGTGAAGAAAATGTACTTCGATTACGTTTTGGGTTGGATGATGGCAGAACCCGTACGTTAGAAGAGGTAGGGAAAGTATTTGGTGTAACACGTGAGCGAATTCGACAAATTGAAGCGAAAGCTTTGCGTAAATTGCGTCATCCGAGCCGCAGTAAGCGTCTTAAGGATTTCTTAGAATAGAATATACCATAAATAGTTTAAAAAAACAGCTTCACCCAGGTATCTGGGGTGAAGCTGTTTTTATATTAAATGTATTTTAGAAAAAGACAAAGAATAGGGTACATATTTAGGAAATAAAAAAATGATTTACTTGAGCATGAAAGAAAAACTAAAACTTACGGATTGGATGAATTATCGCGAATTTTGGGTCTGAACTGTATAAAGTAAGGAAAAAATTGAAGAAAATAAAAGTTATAACTTTTCCAAAATTGGTTTTTACAGTAAAATGAAGAAGGGTAAATGTAAGATGATGGTTAAATTAGTACTTACATAGGGGAGGGGAACTACTATGAAAAACAATGCATTTATGCCATATATTTTAATTATGGTACTGGGTATTACACTAGTCTTTTTCTTATCACTTAAAGGTCTTGGGGATGCTGATAAAATGGCTAAAGAAAAAGAAGGCGGCGGAAAAACAGAAGAAACAGCAAGTTCTGATAAACCGGAAGATATTTATAAGCAACAATGTGCTTCGTGCCATGGCGGTAATTATGAAGGTGCAGCTGGTCCTAAATTAATAGGGGTAACGGACAAAGAACACATTAAAGATCGTATCGAGAACGGTAAAGGAATGATGCCTGGCGGACTTGTACCGGAAGATAAGGTCGACGATATGGTCGATTTTATAGCAGGCTTAAAATAGGAATAAACCCATTGCCTAAGCAATGGGTTTTTCTATGTATCAGCTAAGCATATCCTGTCTTGTAAACACGATAAAGGAAATAAGAAGAGCTCCAAGTCCCCATAAGGCTAAAATGGAAAGGGAGAAAGGCAATGTCATCCCATCAATCATAGGCATACTGCCTGAAAGATAGTCGATCAATTCCAGATTCACACTGTAAATATATTTTGCTCCGTCCCAGGCTGTCGCAAATCCTTTTAAAATAGCCCCTGCTATGAGGGAGGCAAACATTACGCCCATACCTCCCGGCGTGTTACGAATCAGTATAGAGACCATAAAAGCAATTGTTCCGACGATCACGCTGACATACCACACTAGTCCTGCTGACATTAAAATATATTGCCATTGTGGTATAAGTCGGATTGAATCGGTGATTAAATTGCCATTAACATATTCGAACCCCGTTGCAATTGGTAATTTCCAACCTGAGAAACTAAAGAATATCCCAGCCAAAAAATAAGATAGGGCAATAACAATTAAGACGATTAATGAAATAAATAACAAAAGTGTAACATATTTACTTAAAAGAATCTTCCACCTTTTCACAGGCCGAGTCAGCAATAATTTTATTGTACCGTCACTGCGCTCCCCACTGATTATATCAATCGCTATAATCATGACGAGTAAAGGTATAAACATGCCAATCCCCTGTTTCAAAAATTCTCTTACAAACGTGGGAGCTCCCGGAGAGCTGGGATTGATATCATGTTCTAAATAGTATTGCTGCTGTTTAACCTGGATACTTAAATAATGCTTCCATTCCTCAGATATCCCGGTACTGCTTAGGCGATTCTGACCTTCGACAATTCTCTGCTGAAGAACAACTCGCCAGTCATCGGTTCCCATCCGTTTCTCGGTTTCTTTTGTCTGTTGATTTTGCGCATAGAGGAAAATTGGAATTAGAACAAGCAGGATTAAGATGATGACCGCAATACGCCGCTTTTTAATTATTTTTTCTGCTTCATTAAATACGAGTTTACCGAACTCTATCATGGTTGTTCCCCCCTGTCAGCTCCATAAATAGATCCTCTAAGGTTAACGTTTTTTCATATACGGAATGTACATTAATCCCATTTTCGTTTAAAAATCGATTATATGTACTGATAAAATCCGCTGGTAAGCTGCAGACTACTAAATCATCTTTTATTTGCAAATCATGAATATGTTCTTTCGTTTTTAATAATTCGAATGCTTTTTCAAGGGGTGTAACCCTCCACTCAACTCTGTCTCTGGAATGGTCAAGTAAATCGCTAACGCTTGAGATGGTAATCATTTTACCAGTATTGATAATCGCTACTCGGTCACACATTAATTGAATTTCGCTTAATAAGTGACTGGAAATAAATACACTAATTTCCTTTGTTTGTACCAAGTTTCGAACAAACTCACGTAATTCACGAATTCCTGCTGGATCAAGTCCGTTAGTAGGTTCATCCAGTATCAATAATTGTGGATTTCCAAGTAAGGCCTGTGCGATTCCAAGGCGCTGCTTCATTCCAAGGGAATAGGTTTTAACTTTGTCATGTATTCTGCTTTCAAGATTTACCTGCCGGATAATATCCTCGATTCTGTTATCAGGGACATCTCCGAGCATACGGGCAAACTGTTTTAGGTTTTCCCAGCCTGTCAGATACGTATAGAGTTCCGGATTTTCAACAATGGAGCCTACCTGGCGCATAGCTTTCTTAAATGATGTTCGTAGGTTGTAACCTCCAATTGTAATGGTCCCTCGTGTTGGTTTAATTAAACCGACAAGCATTCGGATGGTAGTTGTCTTACCCGCACCGTTTGGCCCTAAAAAACCAAAAACCTCTCCATGATCCACTTCAAAGCTGATATCTTCAACAAGGTGATTACCTTTAATGACTTTGGTTAAATGATCGACTTTCAATACAGGTTGACTCATATATCAATCCCCTCCCAACTGTTGTTGACTTGCTATGGACTGGATTAAACGTTCTGATATAGCTTCGTAGCCTTTTTTATTAGGATGGAAATGATCCGTGTACAAAAAGTTTTTTCCTTGTCCCTGAAATAAGTCAAATACCGGAATGATATGTAATTCCGGGTATTGAGTAGCCAGTGTTTGCAATTGGTGGTTCCAATCAATAACAAATTTTGAGGTATCCCCTAATTCCTTAAATTCTTCAAAGGGATTGTACAGACTGATCCAATAGATGGGTACATCCGTATTATAAGAGCGGATTATCTCGATAATTTTCTTGCTATTATTAATAAAAGTATTTGTATCTGGTGTATATTCAGTTAGGTTAGTCGTTAATGTTTCAACACCGGGAAAGAGATCATTTCCTCCGATTGTCATAACTACTAAATCAGCGTTCTTAACTGTATGCTTGGTACCTGAAGTATTAAGAATGGTTAGTAAATCGGTTGTTTTAGCTCCGCTGACCGAGAGGTTGGACAAACTAATCTTCTGATCATAGTCCCCTGTTAATCTGGCGGTTAATCTTTTTACATAGCCATCGCCACTATCATCGCCAACTCCGCGAGTTAAAGAATCGCCCAGAGCTACAATAGACAATTTTTCGGTATCTTTTTTAGTGAGCGGCTCTTTCTCTTTTTCCATTTTATATTGATTAATCTCCTTTGGATTTATAACTGCTCTGGTACCCTGAATAAAGCCAGCGAGTAATAGAAACGTTGTCAGTAAACTAATGACAAGAATTGTGACGGTTATCCACTTTTTTTTCATTTATCCACCTGCTTTACTATAGTTTAGAGTTGATCTAGTTTCAGTTTTCACGTTCCTATCTCTATTAAACCAAAATATTGTGACAAGGAGGAGAAATTTGGCTGAAAAATGTATACTGAAGAAAGTCCTTTGCATTAGGGGATGAGTTTTTTTATACTAAGGTAATAAATGAATTCCTATTAAGAGTGGAGTATGAAGTAATGAATGTAGATAAATTATCAAAAAGATTAACGCGAGTAACCTCCTATGTCCCAAAGGGCAGTGTTTTGGCTGATATAGGATCTGATCATGCCTATTTGCCTTGTTATGCAGTTAAAGAAGGAATCGTACAAAAAGCCATTGCAGGAGAAGTAGTGGAAGGTCCTTTTCAATCTGCATTAAGCCAAGTGAGGGAATCTCAGCTAGAAGACTCTATATCTGTTCGTAAAGGAAATGGTCTGGAAGTTATATCTCCTGGAGAAGTAACAGCTATTACGATATGCGGAATGGGCGGTTCTTTAATAACAAGTATTTTAGAAAATGGAAAATCTAAACTATCAGGGAGAGAGACGTTAATTCTACAACCCAATATTGGAGCTCAGTTTATACGAAAATGGCTGATAGCCGAGGGGTGGGAATTGAAAGCGGAAGAAATCCTGGAAGAGGACGGAAAAATATATGAAATTTTAGTAGCTGAAAAAGGAGAGCCATTGAAGTCTTACCGAGGATTGCCTTTTGAAGCAGCAGAATTAATGGGGCCATTTTTATTAAAAGAAAAGAATTCAATCTTTATGAAAAAGTGGACAATGGAGTTAAAGCATTGGAATAAGATTTTGAAACAAATAGAGTCCAGTGAAAACGAAAAGACTCAGGAAAAGAAAGAAGAAATTCAAAAATCAATAGAGTTGGTAGAGGAGGCGCTTCAATAATGAAAACACCAAATGGTTATGAAGTCATCCAGCTTTTTGAAGGCTATTCCCCTAAATATTTAGCTGAAGAAGGAGACCCAATCGGGTTGCAGGTCGGCAGTCTTAGCAAGAAAGTAAAGAAAGTTATGGTGGCACTGGATGTAACCGAAGAAGTGGTGGATGAAGCTGTACATAAAGGTGTGGATTTAATTATTGCACATCATCCGTTGATTTTTCGCCCATTAAAAAAAATCACCCCTGATCAGCCGGCTGGAAGAACAATTGAAAAATTAATTAAAAATGATATTGCTCTTTATGCAGCGCATACGAATCTTGACATTGCGGAGGGCGGCGTCAATGATATGCTGGCCGATGCGTTGGGACTTGAGAATACTTCTATTTTGAAGGGGACTCATCGAGAAAAACTTTACAAACTAGCTGTATATGCACCTACTTCAGCTGAATCTGAAGTGCGTGAAGCATTAGGACGAGCGGGTGCGGGCAATTTGGGCAATTACAGCCATTGCAGTTTTACATTGTCAGGTACAGGTAGATTTAAGCCTGATCAAGAGGCGGATCCGTATATTGGATCCTCAGGAGAATTTGAACATGTAGAAGAAGTGAAGATAGAAGTTATTGTACCGGAACCTACTGTAACCAAAGTAGTGAAAGCAATGCTGAAAGCTCATCCATATGAAGAAGTCGCTTACGATTTGTATACTCTTGAAAACAAGACAGGTAAGGAATTTGGGCTAGGTCGAGTTGGTACTATCTCAGAGGCTATGTCTTTAAGAGAATATGCAGAGTATGTCAAACAGGCACTGGATGTGGCTTCAGTTCGCGTCGTGGGAGATCTCGATGCCTCAGTGGAAAAGGTGGCTGTGCTAGGCGGAGATGGTGATAAATTTGTCAGAACAGCACAATTTGCCGGTGCAGATGTCTTTATTACCGGTGATATTTATTATCATACAGCGGTTGATTTTAAGCAGGAAGGCATGAATATCATTGATCCTGGTCATAATGCAGAAAAAATTATGAAGCAGGGCGTTTCAAATAAGATGGCAGCCCTATGCAAAGATTCTGGCTTTGAAATAGAATTCATCCCATCCAAAGTTGATACAAACCCATTCGAGGTAATTTAAAAAGCTGAAGGGCCTTGGTCAGGAGCGAGGAGCATAAGACAAAGGCACGTAGGGGATGAACTTCCCCCGCAGTGGCTTTGCTTATGTCCTGAGCTCCTAGGCCCTGAAGCTAGATTGGGAAAAAGCTGAGACGGCTGTATTAAGGAACGAAGACTAAGAACGCCACATCGTGTGGCAACGTCTTCATGACCAACATTCTGTTGGCCCGCGAGGAGCATAAGACAGGGGCTCGGAAGGAGGTGTTCTTTCCTCCTGCAGAGGTCATGCTTATGTCCTGAGCTCCTAGGCCCTGAAGCTAGATTGGGAAAAAGCTGAGACGGCTGTATTAAGGAACGAAGACTAAGAACGCCACATCGTGTGACAACGTCTTCATGACCAACATCCTGTTGGCCCGCGAGGAGCATAAGACAGAGGCTCGGAGGGGAGGTGTTCTTTCCTCCTGCAGAGGTCATGCTTATGTCCTGAGCTTCTAGCCGTCGAAGCTGGATTAAATAAAAAGCTGAAGGGTCTTGCCCAGAAACGAGGAGCATAAGACAGAGACACGGAGGGGAGGTATTCTTCCCTTCCCGTAGAGGCTATGCTTATGTCCTGAGCTCCTAGGCCCTGAAGCTGGATTAACAAAACCGAATTCTCCATTAATAAAATAAGAGTCAAAAAAAGTTGCCTGCTGGTCTGCTGGCAACTTTTTTAAACTCTTTTCATTTCATAATCTTTTCCCAAATAATCTTTATTTCACTTTTACTTTAGGCAATATTTTGGAAAGAGGTACTTTCTTTTCAGTTGCCCATGTTGATGGGTCAGCAGGATCGAATTGATCCAAAAATGCAATGACTTCTTTAGTAATAGGAGTGGGTGTGGAAGCACCTGCTGTTACACCGACTACTTGAGCATCCTTGATCCAGTCTATTTCTAACTCACTGACATCAGCAATCCGATAGGCTTTAGTATGGGCGATTTCTTCAGATACCTGTGCTAATCTGTTGGAGTTATTGCTCTTGGGATCCCCAACCACAATCAGAACATCCAAATCTTTTGCCTGCTCAGCTACAGCTTCTTGACGTACTTGAGTAGCCATACAAATTTCTTTATGGATTTCAGCTGCAGGGTATTTTTTCTTCACTTCTTCTATTAAGTCTGCAACATCCCATTGACTCATGGTCGTTTGATTGGTCACAATGATTTTCTCGTTATTAATGGTAAGATCATCGATATCTTGTTTGGACTCAATGAGATGCACAATGTCGGGAGCTACGCCAACAGCGCCTTCAGGCTCGGGATGTCCTTTCTTGCCGATATAAATGATATCATAGCCCTCTTTTTCTTTTTCTTCAATTAAATTATGAGTAGCCGTAACGTCCGGGCAGGTTGCGTCAATCGTTACAAGGCCCTTTTGTTTCGCGATTTCTCTTACTTCAGGAGATATACCATGTGCAGTAAAGATGACGGTGCCGGAATCAACCTTCTCAATGATTTCTTTACGGTCTCTGCCGTCAAGCGTAATAATCCCTTCTTGTTCAAATGCTTCTGTAACATGCTGATTATGGACAATCATGCCCAAAATATAAATAGGGCGGGGCAAAGTTTTATCTAAAGCGGCATTTCTTGCGATAACCATCGCATCCACAACGCCGTAACAATATCCTCTTGGGGAAATTTTAACTACTTTCATTGATTTAAAAAAAGCCTCCTTGCTCCTTGTCTGTTTGACAGATGGAGTGTTTCTTATATTATAAGCGAGGACTTTAAAACTTACAAAAAGAAATCATCAGGAAATCTCCTATGTAAAAAAGCGCTCCTTTTTTAGGGGCGCTGAACGTTTATATAAAAAGTTTTGGCACAGATGGTTTCACAGTAGGGGCTTTCGGTTTTATTGATGTGCTTTCAGGAAGTTCGTGTGATAAGTCTAATTCGCTGGATTCATCATTTTCCTGATTAGAGCTTTTAACGGAGGCTGAATTCTCTATAGGGTCGGTTGACTCCAAAATGCTTGATTCAACCTGATTGAAAGGTTCTTCTGCTTGATCTTCAGTGGTATTTGAATTTAATTGACGATAAATTTTCCACATGGATGGTAAATTTTTGATAAGTGGTCCATATTGCTGAACCTGGCGAACCATTGGTACAACTCGTTCACCGGCCGCTAATACCTTTTGCGTACTGTTCATGAAATTTGTCAAAGTAGAACCTCCGCTCGCTGCTTTAGCAGCTGTGCTGGCACCCTGTGCCAAGCCGGAACCTCCACCTCTCCCAAACAAAGACGCCAGAAATCCTCCGCCTTGCTTGGGTGCATTTACTGCTCTGAAAGGAATCCCTCCTCGGGGCATAGGTGGACCGAAAAATCCTCTAGTATTAAATTGAGGTGCTGAACCTCTGATAAAACCGTGTCCTCGTGGCGGTCCAAAAATTGGTGGCCTCATGGGTGGCATATGTTTCCCTCCTTTCTATATTGTCTCTTGTTTAGTGTCACATAATAGAATATGTCAGGCAGGGACGGTAAAGTGCGAATATATGAAAGAATAGGCTTTTAATCCACAAAAACTTGTTATTAGTCCTTCACATAAGGTAATATGAGAAGGATAGTTGCTAAAAAGCGTGTAAGCATGTCAGAAAGTTGGTAAAAAATGAGTTCATTTAAAATGTTTAAGTTACCCGAATATGTATTGGAAGCTGTTGAGAAGGTAGGATTTAAGGAGCCGACAATCATACAGGAAAGAGTTATTCCAGCTGTATTCAGCGGTAAGAGTATTATAGGTCAGTCACAAACAGGTACTGGAAAAACCCATTCTTTTTTAGTGCCAATCATGGCAAGAATCAATCATGAAAAGATGGAAGTACAGGCTGTAATTACAGCACCGACAAGAGAATTAGCAGCCCAAATTTATAAAGCTGCTGTATCTTTGAATGAGCATTTTCCTGAAAATAAACAAATTCATATAAAAAGCTATGTAGGTGGAACAGATAAACAGCGTTCAATCGACAAACTTACTGTTCAACCGCAGCTTGTAATCGGTACACCTGGACGTATTAAAGATCTATCGGGAGAAAATGCATTAAACGTCTTTTCCGCCGATATTTTAGTAGTTGATGAAGCTGATTTAATGATCGATTTAGGATTTATGGAAGATGTGGATCAAATTGCTTCAAAAATGGCGCCTGAGCTGCAAATGCTTGTATTTTCTGCTACCATTCCAGAAAAACTTCAGCCATTCTTGAAAAAGTATATGAATAATCCAAAACATATCCATGTTGATCCTACAAAAGTGTCTGTAGCAAAATTAGAGCATATTCTAGTTCCTGTTAGACACCGTGACAAGGTTCAATTGGTTAAATCAATTGTTGAACTTCAAAATCCGTTCCTTGTGCTTATTTTTGCGAATACAAAGCAAAACGCAGATCAGCTGGCAGATGCCTTGCTTGACAAAGGAATGCAAGTAGGCAGAATACATGGTAACCTGCCGGCTAGAGAAAGAAAAAGAGTTATGAAGGAAATCAATGCGCTTAAATATCAATATGTTGTAGCAACAGACTTAGCAGCAAGAGGAATTGATATTGAAGGTGTAAGCCATGTGATTAATTATGAACTTCCTCAAGATTTGGATTTCTATATTCATCGCTGCGGTCGTACAGCGCGTGCAGGAATGTCCGGAGTAGCTGTTACCCTTTATGAAGAGAAGGATGACCAAGCTCTAAATAAACTTGAATCCATGGGAGTAACATTCAGCAACCATGACGTAGTAAAAGGCGAATGGGTTGAAATTGATGATCGCAATAAGCGTAAAAAACGTAAAAATCAACCCAAAGCAGCCGGCGAGGTAAAAAAATATGGCAAATTTTCGAAGCATTTGCGTAAAGTAAAACCTGGCTATAAAAAGAAAGTGAAAGCTGAAGTAGAAAAAATTAAAAAGAGAGAAAGACGCATAAAGAAAAAATAAAAGGGGTCAGATGGATGCTTAAAATCGGATCACATGTTTCCATGAGCGGGAAGAAAATGCTTTTAGGTGCAAGTGAAGAAGCGGCTTCTTATGGTGCCAATACATTTATGATTTATACAGGCGCTCCTCAAAACACAAGAAGAAAGAAAATTGAGGATTTGAATATTGCGGCCGGTCTATTGCATATGGAGGAAAATGGGATGAGCGATATCGTTGTCCATGCTCCGTATATTATCAATATTGGTAACGCAGTAAATCCCGCTACTTTCCAATTAGGTGTCGATTTTCTTCGTTCGGAAATCGAACGAACGGAAGCTTTGGGAGCCTACCAAATTGTCTTGCATCCAGGTGCACATGTTGGGGAAGGTTCAGAAATAGGTATTAAAAAGATCATCGAAGGATTAAACGAAGTGATTACCCCTGATCAAAAAGTCCAAATCGCATTGGAAACGATGGCAGGAAAGGGCTCAGAGTGTGGTAGAAGTTTTGAAGAATTAGCGATGATTATCGATGGTGTTACACATAATGATAGGCTGAGTGTTTGCTTTGATACTTGTCATACACATGATGCGGGATATGATATTGTGAATGATTTTGATGGCGTTTTAAACCATTTTGATAAAACAGTCGGAGTAGACCGTATTAAAGTGCTGCATATTAATGACAGTAAAAACGAATGTGGGATGAAAAAAGACCGGCATGAAAATATCGGATATGGAAAGATTGGTTTTCAACCTCTCCATTACATTGTACATCATCCGCAATTAACATCTGTACCCAAAATATTGGAGACTCCATTTGTTGGAACGGATAAAACGAACAAAAAGGCACCGTATAAATATGAAATTGATATGCTAAGAGATGGAGTCTGGGTAGATTTTCAAACTTCCATGCTTGGGCAAATGGTATAATGAGAGTGGGAAGCAGTACAATTGTACTGCTTCCTCTTTAAATTCCGGTCATATTATCGAATAATTTCTCGATTTGCTGGGCCTTCTTAGCACTGGTGATTTTTTCGATTTCTCCCAAGAGCTGTTTTCGTTCACTCTGATCAAAAATATTAATGGATTTCCCGCGGATTAGTTTGGTTATATCTTCAGCTTCCGTTTTTGATAAAGTCAAACCATGCTGCCCTGCAAACTTAAGCAATTCACTGGCAGTGATACGATTGATCTTTAAGTTGACAATGCTTTCAAATAGCTTCAAATTACCACCCCGTTTTTACCATATGAAAAGACAAGAAAGAAATGAACTAAATAATACAATATTAAGTAAATATGTTTACTTTACTGAATCTGTCCTGTATACTACATGAGATAAATCGTAATCATTCTTATTAACAGGTGGCCGAGTATGAATAATGACTTAATTAAAATAGAACATGTCAGTTATAAATATGAGAGAGAAAACGTATTGGAGGATATAAATTTATCCGTAAAGGATGGAGATTTCCTCGCTATTGTCGGACCGAATGGCTCTGGCAAATCCACATTGCTAAAACTGATGCTCGGATTAAATAAAATACAGCAAGGCGAAATTTTCTTATTCGGTGAGAAAATAAGCAAATTTAAAAAATGGGAGAAAATTGGTTATGTGTCACAAAAGGCGAACTCCTTTAACAGCGGTTTCCCTGCTACAGTGGAAGAAGTAGTGGCAAGCGGGCTAACAAAAAAAATAGGACTTTTTCGCTTCTATAACAAAACTCATCGTCAAAAAGTGGTAAAAGCGCTCACAGAAGTGGGAATGCAGAGTTTCATCAAAAGGCCCATTGGAGAATTATCAGGCGGGCAGCAACAACGGGTATTCATTGCAAGGGCACTGGTCAGTGATCCTTCCTTGTTAATACTGGATGAGCCTACAGTTGGTGTAGATGTAAAGAATGTCTCTAATTTTTATGACCTGCTATACGATTTAAACCGTAACCTTGGATTGACGCTTATTCTCGTCACTCACGATACAGGGACCGTTACGGAAAAGGTCACTCACATTGCTTGTTTAAATAAACAAATACATTTTCATGGGAATACATGTGAATATGAACATTTGGATGATAAGGATATGTCAGCTTTTTATGGCCATGATGTTTATACATTAACACATGACCATTAATTTGGAGGAAGTAGTATGTTATCAATGTTTCAATATGAATTTCTGCAAAACGCCTTCCTTGCGGGGATTGTCATCGGGGTTATTGCTCCGCTGTTGGGTGTATTTATTGTAGTGCGAAAACTTTCTTTAATTGCAGATGCCCTTAGCCATGTAACCTTGACTGGAATTGCGTTCAGTTTGCTACTAAGTAAGGAAGTGCCTGCGCTTAGTTCATTAAATCCTTTATATATGGGGATGGCTTTCTCGGTAACGGGATCACTTTTTATAGAACGACTCCGTTCCGTATACAAGCATTATCAGGAACTTGCCATTCCAATCATTCTTTCCGGAGGAGTGGGTTTGGGAGCGATTTTTATTTCACTCGCAAATGGGTTTACAACAGATTTATTCGGCTATTTATTTGGGAGTGTCAGCGCAGTAAGCCGAACAGATTTATGGATTGTTTTGGCAATCAGTATTGCTGTTATCGCAATCGTTATATTGCTATATAAAGAATTATTTCTTTTATCCTTTGATGAAGAGCATGCCAAAACTTCCGGAATCCCGGCTAAAGCCATTCACTTTATTTTTATCGTTCTCGTGGCTTTGGTTATTGCTATTTCAATGAGAATAGTGGGTGTGCTGCTTGTTTCTTCATTAATGACCTTACCGGTTGCTGCTGCTCTCAAAGTAGCAAAGGGCTTTAAACAAACCATTTTTATTTCCATTCTGTTTGGAGAACTGGCCGTAATAGGAGGATTATTTACATCTTATTATTTAAATCTGGCTCCCGGTGGTACAATCGTTGTATTGGCAATTATCATTCTTTTAATCACGATTTTAATGAAAAAATGGAGAATGACAGCGTAAGGAGGTATCATAAATGGATGTTAAAGAAGCAATGCAACTTTTGAAAGATAGAGGCTACAAATACACTGAAAAGCGTGAAGATATGCTGAAACTCTTTTCGAAGAGCAATCGTTATTTAACAGCCAAAGAAGTCCTTGAACAGTTGAAAAGCTCATACCCGGGTATGAGCTACGATACGATTTACCGGAACTTATCATTGTATGCAAACTTGGGAATTCTGGAAACGACTGAACTCTCAGGCGAAAAAAGATTTCGTTTTGCATGCATTGGTAGTCATCACCATCATCATTTCATCTGTATGGTATGTGGGGAGACCCGTAATGTAGATGCATGTCCTATGGAAAAAATTACAGAGGACTTTAAAGGATATGATATTTCAGGTCATAAATTTGAAATATATGGAAAATGTCCAGATTGCTGTTTACAAGAAAATGTACATCCATCGTAAAAGAGAGAGAGCCATTCTGATTAGAATGGCTCCTTTTTATTACTGATTTCCTTAACCCATGCATTTACCCATTGAGAGGCTTCTCTCCAGTCACCTACACGGACGACATTCTTCGGTGTGGCCTTTCGATTATAAGGTGTATCAAATAAGATGACCGGAATTTTGCATTCTTCTGCAATGCCAACAGCGTTATCGTGTTTATCCTCGAAGAACAGATCAATCTGATGTTTTTTTACGGTTGCAATCTTATTATGTGTGCCAATTAATTCAATATGGTGGTAAAGCAGATCATTTTCACTAAACCATTGTTTCGTGACGGGTAATAAGGTTTCATTTCTGGCACTGATAAAGTACAATTCAAATACATCTTTCCACTCCTGTAAAACCTGTTTTGCATGCTTGGCTATAGGAGATTCCGAATAAATGATGGGCTCGTGTTTTTGAAACCATTGATCGAATTCTTTCTCCGGTACATTCACAAATGGGTATAATTCATATTGATTAATATCCTCTAATGTAAGCTGCAGTCGAAAGGCTTTGTTGATATAGGGAAGTATGGAATCCGGACTTGTAATCGTCCCGTCAATATCGATTCCAAATCGTTTGGGATTAGACATTAAGCATTTCCTCCAAAATATATTTGACTGTAGTTTACATCAAAAAGCGACAAATTGCTTTTCTAAATTTTGTAGATTCATGAAACAATCCCTGCTCATGAGTTCATGGCCAATGGAGTACACTATAAAGGCTCCATTATAGGAAGGCGGAGATTATTGAATGTCAACATCAAAAAGACATACGAATGCTAAAATTCAAAGAAATACAATGAATGGCCGTAATGAACAAGCTTTTCAGAAACTCAACTCTAACGAGGAAGCTTCAGCTGAATTTATTGATCCTGCCAAATACCGCCATATTCACAAAAAAGATGGCAGTATTGCTACTTCTGCTTTAAATGGCTTTGGTATATTGGCGTTAGGCTTATCAATTGCCTCACTCTTTATACTGCCAGTCATTTTTGGGACAGGCGGGATTATTGTAGGAATCTTTGCGACAAAAACTGAATCGCGGATTATGGGTATCGCAGCCATTGTTATTGGTGTATTTTCAGTTATTGCGGGTTTATTGGTATATCCCTTTTTCTAACAGGGTGAGCATAATAAAAGGAGCTGGTTCTGACCAGCTCCTCTCCTTCATTCTTGTATTAAGCTTGCTTTTTCTTTTTCAAGTCTTTGTTTTTCGTAATACTCCTCAGCAAGGATATCAATTTCTTTTTTCAGTTCCTCAACCATTACTGCTTCCGGTACTTTGCGAACAATCTTTCCTTTACGGAACAGTAGGCCTTCTCCGCGCGCTCCTGCAATACCGATATCGGCTTCTCTGGCTTCACCAGGTCCGTTAACAGCGCAGCCTAATACTGCCACTTTAATTGGAGCTTTTATTTTTTGAATATATTCATCCACTTCATTGGCAATGGAGATCAAATCAATCTCTATACGTCCACAAGTAGGGCAGGATATTAATGTAGCTGAATTAGCTGATAAGCCGTAAACTTTTAAGAGTTCTCTGGCTACTTTTACTTCTTCAACCGGATCAGCACTTAAAGAAATACGCAGTGTATTCCCAATTCCTTTACTTAATAATGCACCAATCCCTGCTGCACTCTTAATGGTTCCAGAGAATAAAGTACCAGATTCAGTAATCCCAAGGTGCAATGGATAATCAAAGGCCTGTGCTGCCTTTTCATAGGCTTCAATTGCCAAGCGCACATCAGAAGCTTTCATAGATACAATGATGTCATGGAAATCTAAATCCTCAAGGATTTTTATATGATGCAAAGCACTTTCAACCATACCGTCGGCTGTAGGGTACCCATATTTTTCAAGGATTTTACGTTCCAATGATCCTGCATTGACGCCAATACGAATAGGAATTCCTTTCGCTTTGGCTGCTTTTACAACAGCTTCGACTTTTTCGCGTCTTCCGATATTGCCCGGATTAATACGGATTTTATCTGCTCCGCCTTCAATCGCGATTAAGGCCAAACGATAGTCGAAATGAATATCTACTACCAAAGGTATATTAATCCGCTTTTTAATATCAGCAATTGCAAGGGCAGCACGTTCATCAGGACAAGCTACGCGTACAATTTGGCATCCCGCTTCTTCCAAGCGATTAATTTCGGCGACAGTCGCTTCTACATCATGTGTCTTCGTTGTCGTCATACTTTGTATAATAACTTCATCGTTGCCACCAATCGTTAGTGGACCCACTTTTACTGGGCGGGTTTTTGTACGATGTATTAGTTCACTCACTGGTCATTCTCTCCTTTTAGGCTATTTGCCCCAATACCAATATATATATTATCTTCTAAATTATTGTATCAGCGTTTTGGCTAAAATAACAATAAAGTGGATTATGAATTGGCTTTTTAGTAATTTTTAAAGCGATAAGATTGTCCAATCTTTATTTCTTCAGGAATGATTCCATCATTTAATAACGTAAAGTCTTCGATAATTTGATCTATAGGTACTGGAAGTGTACCTTCTTTTTTTTCTACTACAGAAAGAACGGTATCTCCAGGCTCTACTTTTATATTATAGTAGTTTTCATCTGTTTTATCCATATTCTCAGAGTAAGTTGGAAGGGTGCCTACATTTATATCAAAATAAATGGAGTATATTACTAAACAAAAGCCAATAAAAAGGAGTATCTTCTTCATCTTTATCGCTCTCCTTCCTTCGTTTACTAGATTATATGAAGTTAGTAGAGATAATAGAATTGATTTTAAAATGTTTTTGACTGTTTTTACTTTGACAGTAATGCCAGTGGTAATTTGTACGGATTATCTTTTTAATTCCATTTTTCGGCACTAAAAAAACCCTTCCGCAGGAATTCGGAAGGGTTTCTTAGATTAAGGCTGTATCGTTTTTTGCTTACTTTTTGGAATGGGCATTTCTTTTACAGAAAGGTAGATCATCATTAGTGTAATAAACCATTTAACATAGACGTCTCCAATCACCGGGACCTGAATAAAATTCATAAAGGTAAAGAATGTAACCGCCAAAGTAAAACTGTAGGTGGCCAATCTCCACTGTTGTCCAAAAGTAGCTTTTCTGTTCATAGTAGAGATAAATAGTCCGCCGATATAAGCCAGAAGTGTAATCTCCAGGAATAGGATTGCCGTTGTAAACAGATACATCATGACAATGCAAAGGCCGATTAGTATGTAAAGGGATGCTTTTGAAGATTTAATAAAATCGCTTGTCTTCTCATTATTCAATTCGAGTCCTGATATCATTGAATAAGGAAGTGTTTGTGTTTGGCCATTTGCCGAGAGGACTAGTTCATCCTGAAGAATTCCAATATCGATATCAGTCATATTGGTAATATCATTTGCCTTTAGGCTACCAGTACTGTCAAAATGAAATGTGACTGTGTCCTTTTCAATAATGACAGGTAGTTTCTCGTCTGAGTAAAGTCTGCCATCTTTAATTTCGAATTCAGGAAAATCTGTTATTAATGCTTCTGCCATACGATCTGTCCCCTCAAGGATATAATTCGTAAGATAAGTGGCAGAGGGTAAAATAGTTAACAAAGATAATAAAAAAGCATAGAGGATGGTCTTGCCTATACCCTGAAACCGAAAAGAAGCAATGTGCTTCGGCGAGTATAAACTTTTAATAAATTGTGAAAATATATTCATGGACTACAACACCTTTTTTTGAGTTTCATACTTTATTCTAGCTGGCTTATGTCATTATGACAAGAATGTACTGCGTTATTAGCGAATCAACGCGAAAATTGTGTTAGTAAATTTTATAAAATGGGTATTTCATTATGTTATAGAGGAGTGACGAAGATGGAATGGTTGTATTGGCTTTTGATTTGGCTGGTGTTTATTATTGGTTTTATAGGGTTGGTTTATCCTGTTATTCCGAGTGTCCTATTTATAATCGGCGGGATGCTTCTATATGGCCTATTCTTTTCATTTGAACCATTTTCCTGGTTTTTCTGGTTAATTCAAGGGATGTTTGTTTTACTCTTGTTTGGAGCCGATTATTTGGCTAATCTCTATGGTGTAAAGAAATTTGGAGGTTCAAAAGCAGGGGTTTGGGGTAGTACAATAGGGTTACTGGTTGGTCCGTTTGTTATTCCTTTTCTTGGTATTATACTTGGCCCGTTTTTAGGTGCGGTTTTAGCTGAATTGTTGGTGCACAAACAATCATTTAAAAATGCTCTTAAAATTGGTACAGGTTCAGTGCTTGGATTTGTCGGCAGTGTGATAACAAAATTGATCATTCAGATTATCATGATTGTATATTTCTTTATCTGCGTTCTCTGAATAAGCATAAAGGTTGATAAAAATGGGTTCTATTGCTAATCTAAAGATATAGACTTTCGTAACATATTAAATTTACAGAAATGCCCGAAAGTGCTTACATTCACAATTATTAGGAGGAAGAGAATTATGGCTTATTCTTTACCACAATTATCGTATGAATATGATGCACTTGAGCCTCATATCGACAAAGAAACAATGAATATACACCACACAAAACATCATAACACGTATGTGACTAACTTAAATGCTGCTTTAGAAGGACAGGAAGCATTGGCAGCAAAAAGCTTAGAAGATCTTCTGGCGGACATTGAATCTGTTCCTGAAGGCATTCGTACTGCTGTTAGAAATAATGGCGGTGGACATGCTAACCATACATTATTCTGGGAAATTCTATCACCTAATGGCGGTGGCGAACCAACTGGAGAACTAGCTGACGCACTTACAGCTAAATTTGGAACTTTTGAAAACTTTAAAGAAGAGTTTGCTAAAGCTGCAACTACTCGTTTTGGTTCCGGATGGGCTTGGTTAACGGTTAAAGATGGTGAACTAGATCTTTACAGTACTGCTAATCAGGATTCTCCATTAATGGATGGTAAAACACCTATTCTTGGCCTTGATGTTTGGGAGCATGCATACTACCTAAACTACCAAAACCGTCGTCCTGAATATATTAATTCCTTCTGGAATGTTGTAAATTGGGATGAAGTATCTAAACGTTATACAGCTGCAAAATAATCAAAATGTTTAAAAGGGGATACAGGAAGCGGACACTTGTTCGTTTCCCGTATCCCCTTTTTGTATTCTAGGTAACAGGCCTGAGTTGTTAACAAATACCAAATGATTTAAATCTACATAACAGGATTATCTACTGGAAAACTAACCGTGAACTAAAAGGGGCGTTTTTATGAATATAGATAATCAAATAATCAAAAAAATAAAAGCAAATAAGGAACTTTACATCCTTTTGTTAATTGGAGCTCTTTATTCGTTAAGTACGGCACTTTCCAACACATTCGTTAATATTTATTTATGGAAACAGTCGGAGGCACTGATCAACCTGGGAATTTATAATCTGTCTGTGGTTATCCTTCAGGGAATCACCTTTATTTTGGCAGGAAGATTGGCTAAACATATCGATCGCATTATTGTCCTTAGGCTTGGGATCTTATTTTTAGCTGCATTTTATATAGCGGTCCTGACATTCAGTTCTACCAATCACTTTTATCTTATTATAATTGGTGGTTTACTTGGGATTGGATATGGATTCTATTGGCTAGCATACAATGTCCTGACATTCGAAATTACTGAACCTGAAACAAGAGATACATTTAATGGTCTCCAGGGGATAACTGGTTCTATAGGAGGGATGATTGGCCCTTTTTTCGCAGGATATATTATTACTGTTTTGACCGATAACAATGGTTATCTGCTTATTTTTGGACTTTCCTTATGTTTATTTATTGTGGCAGTACTTGTCAGTTTTAATTTAAAAAGCAGAGCGGCTACCGGTAAGTACAGGCTGAAGCGTATTTTTAAAGAAAGAAAACACAACAAGGACTGGAGGAGAATTACATATGCCAACTTCTCACAGGGGCTAAGAGAAGGGACATTTCTCTTTGTCGTTTCCATTTTTGTATTTGTCGAAACAGGTAGTGAGATGGCTTTAGGTACATATGGATTATTAAGTTCAGGGATATCGTTTTTTGCCTATTTCTTAGTCGGAAGATATTTAAGGGTTCGTTACCGGAAATGGTCGATGCTGACGGGGGTTATTTTCCTTTATGGCTCAATCTTTTTATTGATATACGAAGTGTCATTTGCCAAACTGCTTACATATGCATCCATACTTGCTGTGGCCTATCCCTTATTGCTTGTCCCATACATGTCTGTCACGTATGATGTAATAGGACGTTCCTGGAAAGCAGGAGAACATCGTATTGAGTATGTCGTAATCCGGGAATTGTTTTTAAATTTGGGAAGAACCGTATCAATTCTTGTATTTATATTGTTTATTAAAACTCTACCTGAGAGTAGTGGCATCAAAATATTACTATTGCTACTGGGTTCCGGTCATATTTTTGTATATTATTTTGTGAAGGATATCAAGCTATAAACAATTAAAAGTTGCTGGAATCTTTTACTTCTGTTAATCTTTAAAAATTGATAATAAAATGATAAGAAATGTGTATTAGAAGGGATGGGGACAGTGAAAGTCAGAAAAAAGAAAAAGAAAAAACATGTACCTGTTCGCCTGAATTTACTATTTTTTGCAGTATTTGTGATGTTTTCTGCATTAATACTCCGTTTAGGAATTGTTCAAATTGTATATGGTGATGACTATAAACGTGAAATAGAGCGGACAGAAGATGTGACTGTCAGCAATTCTGTGCCGAGGGGAAAAATTTATGATCGATATGGAAAAATTATTGTTGATAATCAGCCCCTATATGCCATAACCTACACGCGAACACAAAAAACGTCAAGTAAAGAGATGCTTGAAACAGCTGGAAAGTTATCTAAACTCATTGAGGTTAGTACAGATAAAGTTCGTGAACGAGATAAGAAAGACTTCTGGATTTTAAATAATCCTGAAGCTGCTAAAAAGAAAATTACCGAAAAAGAATACCAGCAATTAAGTGATGGAAAACTCACTGATGATGATATTTACAAGATGCAGCTGGATCGCATTACTGAAAAGGAAATTGATTTCAGCCAAAGTGAATTAGAAGTACTGGCGATTTACACCAAGTTTGTTTCCGGTTACTATTTAACTCCACAAATTGTAAAAAATAATAATACGACTTATGAAGAAGTAGCCAGAGTAAATGAGCAGATTGAATCCCTTCCTGGCGTTGATACAACAACGGATTGGGAACGTAAATATGCGTATGGTGATACTCTTAAATCTGTTTTAGGGAAAGTATCAAGTGCTGATGAGGGATTACCCTCTGATAAAACTGGCTATTATTTAGCTAGAGGCTACAGTCGAAATGATAGAGTCGGAACTTCATACTTAGAACAGCAGTATGAAGATCTATTACGCGGACAACAGGAAAAAATCAGGAATTTAACGAATACATCCGGAGATATAGTTAGTACAGAAGTTATATCTGAAGGGCAAAGAGGTAAAGATCTTGTATTAACGGTTGACATGGATCTTCAAATAGCTACTGAAGAGATCATCGAAAAGCAATTGAAACAAAAGAAAGCAAGCGGGAATACAAAATACCTCGATCGCGCTTTTGTCGTTGTAACGAATCCAAATACGGGAGAAATTTTAACCTTAGCTGGTAAACAATACGCCGCGGATGATAACGGGAAAATGCAAATGAATGATATGGCTTTGGGAACATTTACATCCTCCTATGCCATGGGTTCTTCTGTTAAGGGAGCAACTATTTTAACGGGTTATCAAACTGGAGCCATTAACCCTGGACAGGTCCTTTTTGATGGACCAATGAAGATAAAAGGAACACCTGACAAAAAATCATGGAAGAATTTTGGTAATATTAGCGATATTGAAGCACTTAAAGTCTCTTCCAACGTATACATGTTCAAAACAGCGATTGCACTAGGTAATGGTAATTATGTTCCAGGAAAGTCATTAAGAGTTGATAACTCAGCATTTGCTACAATGAGGAACAATTACAACCAATTTGGTTTAGGTGTGAAAACTGGATTAGACTTACCTGGTGAACAAATTGGCTATAAAGGATCTTCACAGGGACCGGGTTTATTAATGGACTTTTCCATCGGCCAATATGATACGTATACTCCTCTGCAGCTGGCTCAATATGTCTCAACTATTGCAAACGGTGGGAACCGTATTAAACCGCATGTTCTAAAACAAGTCCGTGAACCGGTTGATGATGAAAAGAATGATACGCTTGGTCCGGTTATAAAAGAGGTTAAAACAGAAGTGCTGAATACTCTGCCTATGAAATCTGAGTGGATTGAACGGGTACAAGAAGGGTTCAGGCAAGTAACCCAAACCACTGGGGGAACAGCCTATTCTTATTTTGGAAATGCTGATTATAAACCTGCCGGTAAGACGGGTACAGCGGAAGCCTTTTACGATGGTCCTAAATGGGAAAGGGGCACGAAGCAGCCAGAAACATATAATATTACTTTTGTTTCCTATGCACCTTCTGATAACCCAGAAATAGCTATGAGCGTTGTAGTGCCATGGGCCTATCAAAATTCTTCAGGCCATAAGATGAATCTGGAAATTGCGAAAGAAGTTTACGAAAAATACTTTGATTTAAAAGAAGAACGTGCCAAGAAATAAAAAAATATTAAAAGATTGATAGAAGGGTGGCCTCAGTGTTGGGGCGGCCCTTTTTTATTTGGTTTTACCCTTCTCAGGCACCTAAAAAAAATCCCACCATATAACATGAACACTTCAAAATAAGCGAACTAAATCCCCCCCCTTTTTTATTCATTTTTACACGGATGATATTTAGTGAAAATGAATGAATTCAACCACAATCTTTACAATAAAAATCTGAATATTTACACTGAGTTTACAATTCCTTAATACTGAATTTAAAATTATTCCTTACTATAGAAAATGTAAAGACTAAAATGACATCTATTAAATAAGAACCAGAGTATACAGGAGGATTGGAAATGGGTAGAAGGAAATCAGTATTTATGATTACTTTGTTACTTATGATCGGTTTGCTGGCAGGTTGTGCCAGTAATAATGGAGGAGGAGCAAAGGCAGGTAGCGGCTCTGAAGAAGAAGGATACACAGGAATTATAAATACAGCAGGTTCTACAGCTTTATTACCTTTAGCTGATGAAGCAGCGAATGAATTTATGGCGAAAAACCCGAACGTATCGGTTACTGTTCAAGGCGGTGGAAGCGGAACAGGTATAAATCAAGTGGCTAGTGGTACAATCAATATCGGAAATTCCGATCTTCCTTCAGCAGATAAAATTGAAGATGAGAAATTAGCGAATGAACTGGTCGATTATAAAATAGCCGGTATCGCTTTTGGAATTGTGATAAATGAAGATGCCGATGTCGACAACTTAACAATTGAACAAATCCAAGGAATCTTCTCCGGGAAAATTAAAAACTGGAAAGAAGTTGGAGGTTCTGATTCTGAAATCAATGTCGTCAATAGGCCGGAATCATCAGGCACACGATATGCCTTTGAAAAAACAATTATGAAGAATATCAGTATAGATGGTGGCGTTGGAACAACACAGGATTCTAACGGTGCAGTAGAAAACTCTATTCATTCCACTCCGGGATCGATTAGTTATCTGGCTATGAGCTACCTCGCTGAGGGGAAAGGCTCATCTTTAAAACCCGTAACCATTAATGGGGCTGAACCTACAAGTGAGAACGTTGCTGATGGAAGCTATCCTTTCTGGTCCTATGAATATATGGTAACTAAAGGAGAAGCAGGCGGAGCTGTTAAAGGTTATATGGACTTCATTAGGAGTGATGAATTCGCCGAAACAGTTACTAAAATGGGATACATTCCAATGTCAGCACTTGAAAATAAAGAATAATCCTTAGAAATAACAGGATTTTCTCACTCAGCCTGTTATTATCTGTTTACTGGAAAGGAGCGGAAAGGTTTGAAGGACCATAAACCAATCAACTATTGGAAAAGTGAATACATCGGACGCATTCTTGTTACGTTATGTGGGTTATTAATCGTCGTAACAACTATGGCTATTATTGTTTTTATAACAGGAAAAGGTATTCAATCATTTACATCCAGTAATATCTCTATAGTGGAGATGTTAACTTCAACAAACTGGAGTCCAAGTGATGGAGAATATGGAGCGTTAATATTTATCATAGGCAGTATACTTGTTTCGCTGGGTGCCATCCTTATCAGTGCGCCTATTGCTATAGCTCTAGCAATATTCACGAATTTCATCTCTCCTAAATTTGGAAAAAAAGTCTTGCAGCCAGTTTTGGAATTACTAGTGGGAATTCCATCTGTTGTGTATGGTTTGCTTGGTGTGACGATATTAGTTCCTTTTTTGAGAAATTCATTTGGCGGAGTAGGATTCAGTTTAGCGGCTGGGATTATTGTACTGAGTATTATGATTTTACCGACCATTGCAAGTTTGGCAACAGATGCATTAAGAAATGTACCTCCACAGCTTCTGGAAGCCTCCTATGGGCTCGGTTCCACAAGATGGCAAGCCATCAGTCGGGTCATCATTCCCGCTGCAAAGGATGGGATTTTTACAGGGGTCGTTCTGGGACTTGCCCGTGCTTTTGGTGAAGCACTTGCTGTTCAAATGGTTATCGGAAATACGGTTAAATTGCCGCTGAGTTTAAGTGATCCAACTGCAACACTTACAGGAATATTAACGATGGATATGTCTAATACATTGAATGGAACCGCATGGAATAATGCTTTATGGAGCTTGGCTCTCATTCTTTTATTCATGTCATTCTTATTCATCATGATTATTCGATTTATCGGGAATAGGGGTGCGCAGAAATGAACGCTAGAACGGTAAATAAAATATGGACGAGTATTTTCTATATAGTAGCTATTTTTGTTGTTATTTTATTGGGTTTCTTAGTTTTTGAAATTCTAAAAAAAGGGTGGGGTTTTTGGGACCCATCATTTCTCACTGGACGTTCTAGCAATATAGAGGCTGGTGGAGGAATAGGGTATCAATTATTTAATTCATTTTATATGTTAGTCATCACCTTGATTATCTCAGTACCACTTGGTCTCGGGGCAGGTATCTATTTAGCGGAGTATGCTAAACCAGGGAAGTTACTATCGTTTATCCGCTTATGTATTGATACAATGGCCTCTCTCCCATCTATTGTTGTTGGTTTATTTGGTTTATTAGTATTTGTCACTGCTACGGGTTGGGGATATACCATTATCGGAGGGGCCCTTGCTATTGCGATTTTAAATTTGCCAAGCTTAACACGAGTCAGTGAAGCGGCCATCTCTGAAGTATCAGCTGGTGTTAAAGAGGCCAGTCTTGGACTCGGGGCTACCAAATGGCAAACGATTGTAAAAATTGCTCTTCCGACGGCGATGCCTCAAATTATAACGGGAGTAATCTTAGCAGCCGGTCGTATATTTGGTGAAGCAGCCGCATTAATTTATACAGCAGGATTAACAACACCGATATTGAATACGGCAGCTGATCTAACAAGCCCTGTTAACCCGTTTAATATATTTAGACCTGCAGAGACTTTGGCCGTTCATATTTGGAAATTAAATTCTGATGGAATTGTACCGGATGCGACAGAGATCGCGACAAAATCAGCAGCTGTATTGATTATTATGGTACTGATCTTTAATCTCCTTGCACGTTTATTCTCAAGCGCTGTCCAAAAACATTTTGAAGGTGGCAAAAGTAAAAGAAGACAAAAAGCATCTGTTTCATAATTGAAATCATCATTTTTACCTAGGGGGAACTTTAGATGATAGAAGTAAAAGAAGCCAAATCGACAGCAAAGCAAAATAATAGCAAGCTCGTCTACGAAACAAAAGGTTTAGATTTATGGTACGGTGAAAATCATGCATTAAAAAATATTAATCTTGCAGTTAACGAAAATGAAGTGACAGCCATCATTGGACCTTCAGGCTGTGGGAAATCTACTTATATAAAAGTATTAAATAGAATGATAGAGCTCATCCCAAGTGTTCGTACTTCAGGTGATATATTATACCGAGGACAGAATATATTTGACAAAAACTTTCAAGTGGAAGAATTACGGAAAAGAGTTGGGATGGTCTTTCAGAAGCCGAATCCATTCCCAAAGTCTATTTATGAAAATGTAGCATACGGACCAAAAATTCATGGCGTTAAAAATAAAAAAGAACTGGATGAAATTGTAGAGAAAAGCTTACGTGGTGCAGCAATTTGGGATGAGGTTAAGGATCGATTGCATACAAATGCCAACGGACTTTCTGGCGGGCAGCAGCAACGTATTTGCTTAGCAAGATGTCTGGCGGTTTCTCCTGATGTCATTTTGATGGATGAACCAACTTCAGCATTAGATCCGATTTCAACCTTAAAAGTTGAGGAACTCGTACAAGAATTGAAAGAGAAATTCAGTATTATTATTGTTACTCATAATATGCAACAAGCAGCACGTATATCTGATAAAACAGCCTTCTTCTTGAATGGGGAAGTCATTGAATACGATAAGACAGATAAAATTTTCTCGAATCCACATGATAAGCGAACAGAGGATTATATAACAGGGCGGTTCGGATAAGCAGAATCATTTTGAAGGGAGAATGAAAATGGTTTTAAGAGAAAAATTCGAGAGTGAGCTTCAGGAATTAAAGGTAAAAGTCATTGATATGGAGCGCTTTGCTTCATTAGCGTTGGATAAATCATACAAAGCCTTGCTGACAAATGATGTAGAACTGGCACTTTCTGTTATAGAGGATGATAAAAAACTTGATAAGATGGAAGAAGAACTTGATGAACTAGCCATTCTGATGATTGCTAAACAGCAGCCAGTTGCAACGGATTTAAGACACATTGTTTCAGCTATTAAAATCGGTTCTGAAATTGAACGCGTTGGTGATTATGCCAAGAACGTTGCAAAGACGGCCATCAGATTATCAAAAGAAGAAAAGCCATTTATCAATGAGGCTGTAGGAGAAATGCACGCAACGTGTATTAAAATGCTCAACATGTTTAATGAATCCTTTATGGAGGAGAATATTGTCCTTTCTAAGGAACTGGCAGAGCTCGATGACAAAGTAGATGAATTATATGGACAGGAGATACAAAAAATACTTGAAATGAAGCATCCTGAGTCCACTACAGTTAATGAGAATTCTCAGCTATTATTTATTGTTCGCCATTATGAAAGAATAGGTGATCATATTACGAATATGGCCGAAGAAACCCTCTATATGATTAAAGGCAGACATTATCATTTAAATGAATAGAGTAGATTCTTACTAGTGTCATGAAAAAATGGAGCTTCCAAATGAGGAACTCCATTTTTTATTTTGCCAATGAGAAGAGTGTTCTTTATAAAAACAATGCTTTAATGCCTTGGAACCCAAAATAAACTCCGAATCCTAATAGAGATAGTCCTGAGATTGCTGATATTCCTTTCAGGCTTGTCTCATTCAAAAATCTTCTGAATCCGTTTGTTAAAAAGGCAACGATAAGATCCCAAAAGGTTAAACCAAGAAAAATCATGGAACTATAAGCGATAAGCGAGCTTGTCCCATATGTTGAAACAGTTTTTGCAAGAACAGAACCATATATTCCGATCCAAAAAAGGATGGATAATGGGCTTGTAATGGACATTATAAACCCTGTTAGAAATGATCTGGCCAGTGAGTCTTTCGTACGATAATCATCCATTGTGAGTGTATGAACCCTCATGATACTTTCTACACCGGTATAAATAAGGACGAATCCCCCAAAGAGCCAAAGGAAAATCTGGACATAGGGGATCGTAATAAATTGTACAAAACCTAAATAAACCAGTAGCATAAATATTCCATCTGCAATCATAGACCCTAAACCAACTATCCAGGCGTGAAAAAAGCCATTTTTAATCCCTTTATCGATTCTGGCTGAGTTAACTGGACCAATAGGCGCCGCTAATGTTATTCCTAATAAAAAATAACTAAATAAAATATGTCCGCTCACGCTTTCACTCCAATTTTTGTGTCTTAAACTTGTATATATTTATGAGAAAAAGAGGAGAAGTATAACAATTTTATTGTTCAGACTGTCGATAAAATCGATAGCTGTTTTAATCCCTTGAAAAATGATTATTTAGTATCGAAAAACACAAGAGATACTGATTAAAAGTTTAGAAGACTCCCTTGCAACAAACTAATTCTTAAATAAAGATTTTGTCTACACTCTGTAAACATTTTATTGTTTTTATGTATAGATGGTAATGAAAAGAGAAGTTTACAACAGAGGAGGGCAATTCCTAAAAAGGTTTATAAAATCTTAACTTGGATATAAGGAAATAAAAATCTATATAAAGAAGGGGCGATAAATGTGGAGGAAAGAGATACGGTAACAGTAGAAGGAGTATCTATTAACTATTTTCTCAGTGAAAAGACTGTTCATATAGATAATAATGAATCATTAAAATCTGTTATTCCAAATCCTAAAGCAGCCATTCAACTGGCCAGGCAATTGAAAGCGAACTATTATAAGAAATATGGAAGTGAGTTATCTGTATCCGAGCTGTCAATGGCTATAGAAATCTATGGTCATATCTATCCTGAAAAAATCGCCAATGCCATTAAAACATTACCTTTACCTGACTTTATTGATAAAGCAATGGATGATTTGATTAGTAAAACAGATATCATAGATTCGGGGGAAGAGAGTATCGATCAAAACAGAAAAATCTGGGATGCCATTGCAAAAGTCATCCCAGTCTAAAGACAAGCGCCGCTGAAGTACTATTTTCCTTTGGTTAAAACGGCAGCTAAGGCAGCATAGTCCATATTTTTATAAACCGTATAGGTACCGGTTTGAATCTTTTTTGTAAGGTCCCGATTCTTGAGATAGGTGGAAAATTTATCGGCATCTCCAATTATTTTCTTCTTTTTTAATAGACTGATAATCTCGTTGGAAGACATACCAGGCTGTATAGACAAACTGACTGAAGAGGTTTCCTCTTTGTTGCTATGTTGATTTTCTTCCTCAAACTTATTAAGTGTTTGAAGATCCATTTGATAGTTTTCCCATTCACTTTTGGATAGTATATGATACCCATCCTCTATTAGAATCTTTTGGGCGCCCTCTTTTGTAAGAGGCGTCCTTTTATCTTCTGATTTATCTCCGAAAAAATAATAGGCCGAAAATATGCTTGTTGCTAAAAAAATACCTGCAGCGGTTCCTGATATGTATAAACTATTCAATGAAAATCTCCTCCCCGGCTCTCTAGGATTTGAATGACCTCGTTTATCGGTAATGCAGATTGCTTGGCGATCTGGTCGATTGATAATCCCTGCTTGGACAAATGGATAACCTGATTTTGTATGACCTCATGTACGGGTAAGGAAGTACTCAGAAAAGATGATTCCGTTAACGTATCTTCGTGCATGATTTCTTCCTCTAAGACACGAAGACGTTTTTTTATTTGATACATTTCCTGTATATAGTCCAGTGAAAGTTGTTCAATCTCTTTTTCAACTTTAACATCTTGCCCTTTATAAAAAAGTGAAATGACAAACAGTAAAGCGGAAAGAAAAAATAAACTAATGATAATGATTAACATGATGTCCCTCCTAATTCAAACTCATCCCCTTATTTTACAACAAATCTCTGGCTGATTTGGTAAAAATTTATGAAAAAGGAAGGAATGCTCACAATTTGGAAGTTGATTGTTGTTCTTCGACAATATGCGTTCATTGTCATTCGGTCGAGAGGGTGGTAGGATTTAATGGAAGATATTAGTGGTTTAGATGGACGAGTAAGAAGAATGAAAGAGGTGGGACCGCTTGGATCAAATAAACTATTTATTTCAAAATAATCAAAGGACTATGTGTACAAGACTTGCTGAAGATGTCTCGGGATCAATTGTCCCCTATCTGTGGCGTAAGGATCCTGCAGAGCAAAATGAGATTTCTGCTGCAGTTCAATTCAACAATAATGATTATTTTGAAAGAGTAGATGTAATTTGTAAAAATGATAGTGAACGGGAACAAGAAATAAAGATGTTTTTTGTCCATGAAGCCTTCCGGGAAGTTTCAGCAAGTTTTTATAGTCCTGCAGATTCATTAATCTACTTATATGGTAAACATACGATTAGTTTATTAAATGGAAGTAGCAATGCTTCTATTTCAATTATGGAAAGGAAACACAAAAAAGCGGTATATCAATCAATGGAAAACGGCCAAATTATCCATTCCCCTTTAGCTAGAGGGCTAGTTATTTGCACAACAATGTACAAATTTTCTTTGGAACCAGGAATGAAAATGGGAGTGTCAAATTGGATGATTACGAGCGGCAATAAAGAGGAAGCGATGCTGCTTGATTACTTGGTTAAAAATCAGACTAGCATTTATGATTGAAAGGTGATATTATAGATGAGTCGTATAAAATGAAGTTTTGAATGAACTGGAGGGACTCACATGCGTGTAAACATTACTTTAGCTTGCACAGAGTGCGGTGAGCGTAATTATATCAGCACAAAAAATAAACGTAATAATCCGGATCGTCTTGAGCTTAAAAAATATTGCCCAAGAGAGAAACGTACAACTGCGCACCGCGAAACAAAATAAGACAACAGGAGGTCCTCTCCTGTTGTTTTTTTTGTTTGTGGAATAATTTAGAACTTAAGGGGATTTAATGCAATGTTAAAGGGAGAAATGAGAACAACTTATCGACGTTTATTAATGGAATATCCAGCCTGCGAGCGTAATACATATACAAAAAAAATTGTTGAAACTTTATATCAGCATGACTTATGGAAGAATGCAGATACAATTGGAATTACGATTTCCGGATTTCCTGAACTCGAAACGAAAGGAATTATTGAAAGAGGGTGGAAAGAGAAAAAAAATATCGTAATACCAAAATGCAAACCGCACATAAAACAGATGGATTTCTATACATATAATCCAAGTACGGTATTGGAATCGGTTTATTATGGTTTAAAAGAGCCCAAGGAGGATAAAGAACAAAAGGTAGAGCCTGGAAAAATCGATGTCATGGTTGTTCCAGGACTCATTTTTTCAAAAGCAGGATATCGCGTTGGATTTGGAGGGGGCTATTATGACCGTTATTTAGCCTCATTTCATGGAATAAAAATCTCGCTTGCCTTTACGATGCAAGTAAGGGGCGATATCCCAACGGAAGAGTTTGACATTCCTGTTGATTATATATTCACGGAACAAGGGGTATTAAATTGTGGGTAACCTAATCATCTATGTGGTTGTTGCTTTATGTTCATACGGAGCTTATCGACTTAATGCACTGAATAAATCAGGTGCTTTTGCAGCTTTCGTATTGGGTGTCTCTATTGTGGTAGGTTTTAAATGGGAAGGGTTGCTTCTCATTGGCTTGTTTTTTTCCTCATCGAGTTTTTTTTCAAGCTATAAAAAGAGAAGGAAACAGGTGCTTGATAAAAAATTAGCAAATGGAAGCAGGCGTAATTGGGCTCAGGTGGCCGCAAATGGTGGTCCTGCTGGAGTATATTCTCTTCTTTATTTTATATCTGACGGGTCTGAAATTTGGTTAATTGCCTTTATAGCATCAATTGCTGCAGCTACATCTGATACATGGTCATCTGAATTGGGAGTGCTTAGTAAATCAAACCCCATACATTTGATCAGTTTGAAAAGATGTGAGCCCGGTACTTCTGGTGCAGTCTCAGTGCGCGGATCGCTCGCTGGGCTGGTGGGGTCTATATTCATTGCATTAGCAGCCATTATTTTGTTCAATCTGTCACTGCCAACGTTTATCTTTCTGAGTGCATTCGGATTTCTGGGAAGCCTCCTTGATACTGTTTTAGGCGCTTTCTTGCAAGTTGAATATAGATGCCCGGTATGTTCGGTCCATACAGAGAGAACAAACCACTGCAATCATCAAACTGTTAAAATAAAAGGAATTAATTGGATTGATAATGAAAGTGTTAATTTTAGTTCCATAGTGATAAGTAGTATTCTTTGTATAATTACTTGGCATATTACCACATAATACTACTGTGTACAGAGCATATTTGTAGCTGAAAAGGTGGGTTTTATATGAAAAATAATGTAAATCGCGTTGTCTTGGTTGGTACAGGATTTGTTGGAAGCAGCTATGCCTTTGCTATGTTAAACCAAGGAATTACTGAAGAATTTGTATTAATTGATGTTAATAAAGATAAAGCGGAAGGCGATGCTATGGATTTGAATCACGGAACGCCTTTTGCGCCAAACAGAACGAAAATATGGTTTGGAGATTATACTGATTGTAAAGATGCTGATATTGTTGTTCTTACCGCAGGAGCTAATCAAAAGCCTGGGGAAACACGTTTGGATTTAGTTGAAAAAAATATGAAAATCTTTAAATCCATTATAGGAGAAATTATGGCAAACGGATTCAACGGAATCTTTCTTGTTGCTGCGAATCCGGTTGATATTCTTACCTATGCAACATGGAAATTTTCGGGTCTTCCTAAGCACCGTGTTCTAGGTTCAGGTACAATATTGGATACAGCCAGATTTCGATTTATGTTAAGTGATTATTTTGAAGTGGACCCTCGAAATGTCCATGCCTATATCATTGGAGAACATGGCGATACAGAATTGCCTGTATGGAGCCATGCAAATGTAGGCGGAAAGAATATGAGTGAGCTGATAAAAACTAAACCGGATCACTCCATGGATGATTTAGATAATATTTTTATTAATGTGCGTGATGCTGCATATGAGATTATTAATAGAAAAGGTGCAACATTCTATGGGATTGCCATGGGTCTGGTTCGAATTACGAAAGCCATCCTTCAGAATGAAAACAGCATCTTAACAGTGTCAACTTTCCTTGATGGTGAGTATGGAGAAGAAGATGTATATGTCGGTGTTCCTGCAATTGTAAATCGGGAAGGAATTGGAGATATACTGGAGTTGAAGTTATCAACTGATGAACAAGAGAAGTTCTCGCATTCTGTTAAAGTATTGAAAGAAACAATGAATCCGATTCTTAATGAATTATTATAAGCAGAATAAAAATCCCTCCTGACTACCAAACTATATGGTAATACAGGAGGGATTTTTTATATGAAAAAATTATTAATTGTTTTTGCCTCTGGCATAATAGGGTATATGATGTTTCAAAACAGGTCTTCCATTATGAGAAATCAAGTCCTGCGTAATATGATTTTAGCTGTTTTAATGGAACTGCCGATTTTTAAAATGGAGCAAAATCAATCAAATCAATCATAATATGTGGAAATATTTCCGTTCATATGGCGTAATGATAAAATAGACATAGAGAGCTTATAAGAGGAGAGAAAGTAGGGGAATATGTGAGCTTTAAAGATGAATTTATCTATTGGTCATTTATTAATCAATTGATTACGGAGAAAGGCTATCGATTGATATCTGCTTCCACTGACCATCATGAAATATGGCTTGAAAATCAATCCAATCGGACAGACCCGGTTATCCGTATAAAAAGAGAGGATCTGGGTTGGTCCAATAATATGAAAAGGGATCGTAATCTTGTCTTGCATAATGCTGAAAAGATTCGTAAGTTTCTATCCAGAAAGGAACTGACCGTTAAATCTATTTATATTAGTCAATATGCTCCGGTAGATGATTATTCGGATATCGTTGGAAGTCATTCAGATGAAAAACATACAAAAGTTTCGGTTGATACCATGATTTTTCAGACAGATTCTATGGATGAGCATTTAGTGGATATAGAAAGATTTCTGGGGTTTTCACTGGTATTAGCTAATAAGGATTACAGTGCTATTGAAGAGGAAGAGATAGAATACCTCAAACAGGATGCCTTGGCTGCTTCTTATGAAAAGGCGAAGCAGGATGAACAAATTTTTTCCTATGGAAAACCCATCTTCACATATATTTTAATGGCCGTTCAAGTCCTCGTATTTATTTTACTGGAAATGCGGGGTGGAAGTACTAATCCTCAAACACTCATTGAGTTTGGTGCAAAATACAATCCACTGATTATGGAAGGAGAATGGTGGAGATTTTTCAGCCCTATTTTTCTTCATATCGGATTTACACACCTGTTGCTGAACACATTGAGCTTGTATTTTGTCGGGATTATTGTGGAACGGATTTTTGGGAGCTATAGATTTTTAATCATTTACTTTTTCGCTGGCTTTATAGGTTCAGTAGCCAGCTTTATCTTGGTGCCCAATCTGTCTGCGGGTGCCAGCGGGGCGATATTTGGGTTGCTCGGTGCCTTATTATTGTTTGGCGTCCTCCATCCCAATCTCTTTTTCAGAACAATGGGATGGAATGTTATCGTTATTCTGATCATCAACCTGATTATCACATTTTCCGCAGATGCCATTGATAGTGCTGGTCATATAGGAGGATTGATTGGTGGTTTTCTTGCGGCGGCTATTGTCAGATTGCCGCGAAACCATAAGTTTTCCTTCCAACTGGGTGCATTGGTGTTAACCATATTATTAACAATTGGACTTGTGAGATATGGTTATGCCGAAAATTCATTTGGACAAAATTATCAAAATGATGTCACACGTGCCCAGGAATATGTAAATTCAAAGGAATATGACAAAGCCTACAAACTGCTTGATAACTATCTTGGTGAAGAAAATGCTCCAGAAGCCTATTTTTTGGCGGGATATATTAAATATCAGGATCAAGATTTAGAAACGGCTGAGAAGCATTTTCTTAGAGCAATTGACCAAAGAGAAATATTCCCTGAAGCATATTATGATGTTGGACTGATCTATTGGCAGGAGGGACAAATGGATAAAGCGAAAGAGTATATCCAAAAAGCAGTGGATCAGGAACCGGATAATGAAGATTATAAAGCTATGCTGAATACGCTCAAGTCCTTATAAATGTCTTTTTTAAGGAAGAAGCTGATAAAGTTCATGTATATTACCGGATCTGTCCTGAATAAGAATGATTAGTTTATTACTGCCTTGTTTGCGTAAAATCAACGGGATGGTACTGTCGATTGGATTAATGATAGTGCCATCTTGTTTTTTAATTCCTGAAACATAAAGAGAATAGAAGGCTTCCCAAAGCTTTTCCGTAATTTCCAGGCGCTTCTGATCTGAATATCCGGCTAATAGTTTTTTTTCTTCAGTCAGCAGCTTTGTTAGAGGGACAACTTGATACTTTGTTATATCGAACTCTTGGTTACCCGTATAGCGATCGAGTACTTTAGCGAGCCTGGAATTGCTTACTGAAGATAAGGTAAAAGCCCACTCCTTTTGTTGATCGGTTTCCGGGGTCTGAAATGATTTAATTGGTCCATATCGTGAAGCAATGACAAAGAGGTTGCTATCTGTTAATTTAAATGAACTAGATGGAGTATCGTTGTCTGTATGAATTTCCGCATAATGAATGGTAATCGACTGAAATAATGAAGATTCGTGAGCTTTAACCGTCGTTTTTTTAGAAATCCGATCTGTATTCTGCTTCCAATCGTTTGCAAATTCCTTTAAGCGTCCATTCTGAAATAGAAGAGAAAAATCCTGTCTGAGATAACTTTTTTGATTCAGAATCGATTCTGTAGATAGTAAAACATTAAATTGTTCATTCTCTTGACCCTGTTTTTGCAAGGTAAGGGAAGAAGCTGTCTGGTTAAACACAGCCTCTTGATTTAGCGGGAAATATTTTATGACAGCTAAGTCCCTTTGTTCATAAAGATGTTTCCACCACATAAAGGTGAACACCAGCAATAAACCCACAGCTAGATAACCACTATATTTTTTCAAAGGATTCTCTCCTCACTTTATAAAATAGACTCACGTATATATCCTAAAAAGGTAGGCAAAATGATAAATAAGCTGATGCTTTGTCCTAGCAATATATGTACAAGACCAAAAACATATGCTTTCTTTATAAATGTCTAAATAGATAGAATGACACAAAGTATCTTGAGGAGGACAGTCAAATTCAGATATACTTAGAGAGAATCAGGAAGGAATGAGACATAATGAAATCCGTGTATGAAATACAACAATATTTCAAGAGGTTCGGAACTATCATATACATGGGTGATCGTTTAGCTGATCTTGAAATGATGGAAGCTGAATTAAGAGAGCTATTTCACTCTCAATTAATTGAAATCAGAGATTATCAAACGGCCATTTTAATTTTGAAACAAGAAATAGAATATGAAAAGGAAAAACAAAAACTAAAACAATCGAAAAGGTGAAACAAATGTTGGGGAAACAAGATTGGTTACTGGGGATTGATATTGGCGGTACGACGATTAAACTTGCTTTCATAGATAAGGAAGGAGTTATTGTACATAAGTGGGAGATCATGACCAGAACGGAGGAAAGTGGTCATTATATTATTTCTGATATTGGCAAGTCTGTCAGGTCGAAACTGGAAGAATGGCAAGATGGTAATTTAATAGGTGTTGGAATGGGAGCACCAGGACCTGTTAACTTTGAAACGGGTTCAATCTATGTGGCTGTGAATATCGGCTGGAAGGATTATCCTTTAAAAGAGTTGCTTGAAAAGGAATTAGAAATACCTGCCATCGTCGATAACGATGCAAACGTAGCCTCTTTCGGTGAGTTTTGGAAGGGAGCGGGAAAAGGGACAAATGATTTTGTTTGTATCACCCTTGGAACAGGTGTCGGCGGCGGCGTAATTACTAATAAACATTTAATTCATGGGATAAGCGGGGCAGCGGGTGAACTAGGTCACATTACTGTTAAACCAGACGGAGGAGCACCTTGTAATTGTGGAAAAACAGGCTGTGTTGAAACGATTGCCTCAGCTACCGGTATTGTAAGGCTCGCTTTGGAGGAGATAAAGAAAAATCCAGATTCGGCCATTTCGGCTGTATTTAAAGATAAAGGCCGGATCACGTCTAAAGATGTGGTACAGTGTGCCGTAAGTGGAGATCAGGCAAGTCAAGATGTTCTAGATGAGGTTGCTAAATACCTTGGACTTGCGGCAGCCAATGTCGGCAATATAATTAACCCGGACATCATCGTATTCGGCGGAGGTGTTTCAAAGGCGGGTGACATTATATTAAAACCAATTGAAAAATATTTTAAGCAATTTGCCTTTCCTCGTGTAGCGGAATCGACTCAACTTAAAGTAGCTTCTCTTGGAAACGATGCGGGCGTTATCGGCGCAGCCGGATTAATGATGCAGCAATTAGGTGAAGAGATCTAAGTAGAACAACCCTTTTATGGAGTGGGTTAACCCTGATGATTGAATGTTCACATACCATATACGTTTGCAAAGCACTTTACTATTTTGGTGAAGTGCTTTTTTTATTCGGCTCGGATGAATTGATTCTTTGATTAAGAAGGATATTGTGTGGGCAGCTGGCCTTTAAACACGGCAATTGTGATAGACCATATATAGGGCATTGATTCGTAGCGGATTAAGGTCTTCTTTTTTTGGAATCATCCTCTAGCCTTTTATACTAGGCCATATCTATCTATACCATGGCAAAGGTGTATCAAGGGTGAGTGATAGGTGTATTAAAGGCGGGGGAGTCTGAGTGTGCCTATACTCCACCTATGGAGAGTCTATGGGACGGCTATACCCGGGTAAAGGTGTGTCAAAGGCCGGAGAAGCCTGCGAGAAAGCGCCTATGTCCCAGCAATGGAGCGTCTGCGCAACACCTATGCAGTACCTATACCGAGTTTAATGATACCAAAATGCACCATTCAGTTCGGTAATGGTGACTACGAAAGAAATGAAGCGTGCTATCAACTAATCTATACATAATCTGTATCCGTCTGTATTTTTTGATGGAAGTATTCATAAAATGAGTATAAAAGGGTGTGATTCAATGGAAGTCATCATAAAAAAGCCTGACTTATTATCCAGATTGGCTGTTTTATTTAAAGTCCCGATTTCTGTTTTACGAGAATGCAATTTGCATATCAGTGGAAATGAATTGCTCCCGGAAGACAGGGTTCATATACCTGGATATTGGACAAGGGAAGAGAGGGTTTCATCATTGGATTTAACGAATCCCTTTGAAAATCAACGAATTCAGTTGGCCAATCCTATGAGGAGTGAAGGAGAAAATGCAACACAATCTATTCGCCTGCCTGTTAAAATTCAACACAGTATTATTGATCACACATGTCCTTATTCATCAAGTAAATGTATAAATGATATGGAAGTTCTCGGAACGATTTATCCGTTTTTGAGTAGGAAATCAATCGGAAAATCTGAATTGGGTCAGGATATTTGGGAATTGCGTATTGGAATTGGGCCTAAAAAAATCCATATGAATGCATCTATGCATGCTAATGAATGGATTACCAGTTTGGTTTTAATGAAATGGCTGAATGAATATTTATTATCTTTGTCGATGGGAAAAAACTTTGGGGAATGTTCGGCACTGGAGCTCTTTCATGAGTGTGATTTGTCTCTTGTGATAATGGCCAATCCTGATGGTGTGGATCTAGTGGTAAACGGGCCACCGGGAAACATGAAAAAAGATTTGAAGATGATGAATGATGGAAAAGAAGAATTTTTAGGATGGAAAGCTAATATAAGAGGCGTAGATTTAAATAATCAATTTCCAGCAAATTGGGAGATAGAAAAAAGACGAAAAAGGCCGGCAGGACCGGCAGCAAGGGATTTTCCCGGCCAAGAACCATTGACGGAAAGTGAAGTGAAATCATTGGTTGCCCTTGTACAGGAGGAGCAGTTTGATCGTGTGATTTCTTTGCATACTCAAGGCGAAGAGTTTTACTGGGGATACGAGGGACAGGAACCGGAGATTGCATCTATTATGGCAAGGGAGTTTGTCAATCGATCAGGCTACAAGGCTGTTCGCTATATTGATAGCCATGCAGGTTTTAAAGATTGGTTTATTGATCAGTTCAAGAAGCCTGGTTTTACGTTAGAACTGGGGAAAGGAATCAATCCTCTTCCGTTATCACAATTTGATCAAATCTATCATGATACGAAGCCTATTTTAAATGCATGTCTTTATTTATAGTTCGCAGTGATTGTTGGAAAGTTTGCGCTATTAGTTACAAAAGAGGAATCCGGTTAACCGGATTCCTCTTTTGTAACATCTGTGGCGCATTCATTAATGGCCTGCTGGATAGCCATCTTTAAGGAAGGTCATAATGGAGAACCAGCCAAAGACAACGGCAGTACCTAAGGCGAATACTATTCCAAGAAAGTTTTTGTTTTTAAAGGCGCTGATTAATGCGAAGATAGCCAGAATGGCAGCTAAACCAAAAATGATTACCAAGCCCATTTTACTTACCTCCTCTGGAGATACCAGGTAATTAAACCCAATAAATCTTTAAATTGTAAAATAAATGCATTCAGTAATAGTTTAATTCTTTTCAGACAATTTGTCGAGATATTATAAGCTAACTGAAAAGATGAAGACAATAACAGTGTAAGACCCTTTAAACGAAGGCATCAGTTGTGTAAAATAAAAGAAACTGATTGATGCTAACAGGGGGAAAGACATGAAAAAAACGTGGAAAAGGGTTCCTTTGGGACCGTTGCAAACAAATTGTTATCTATACGCTCAACCGAACGGTGAATGTTTAATCATTGATCCAGGGGAGGAAGCAGAAAAGCTAATTCAAATCATTCGCGAAAAGAAATGGAAACCAATTGCGGTTCTGCTAACACATGCTCATTTTGATCATATCGGGGCAATTGACAGAATAAGAGAAGTCTTTGACATTCCGGCATATGTGCATAAAAAAGAAGCTGAGTGGTTAACAAATCCGGCATTGAACGGCTCTCAATTTTTCCAAATGGGTGAAATTAAAGCTGCTCCGGCAGAGAAGTTCATTTCAGAGGAAGGTATCCTAAAGATTGGTGATTTCAAATTTAATATATTGTTTACACCAGGACATTCACCCGGCAGCATTTCTTATTATGACGAAGATGAAGCACTTGTGTTTTCGGGAGATGCGCTCTTTCAAATGAGTATAGGCCGAACTGATTTACCTGGAGGGAACCATCAACAACTAATGGATAGTATTCGTACTAAATTATGTACGCTCCCAAAAGAAACACTCTGTTTATCTGGTCATGGACCGGAAACAATTATTGAAGATGAACTAAATCACAATCCGTTTTTAAGATAGGGATTTTATAAAAGTGGTAAGGTCCTCCTGAAGCTTGGTTAAGGAGGACCAAGGGGTGTTTCCTGTTAAATGAAGATGCCCCTTCAATCTATACCTTATATTCATAAGAGAATAATACAATGATGGAATGATTATTTTAATATTTATAAAATAAGGAGAATTATGAAAGAAATAATCCATGCATGTATTCAGGAAACGGAAGATTTATTTTTGCCTTATGACAAATATATAGAGTTGGCATTGTATCATCCCCAAAAAGGTTATTACCAACGCAGAAAAGATAAACTTGGAAGTAAAGGGGATTTTTATACTTCTGTCAGTATGTCACCAATCTTTGGTGAATTCTTAGGTAAGTGGGCGGGTCGGAAATTAAGTGAACTTAATTTATCACCTGTTATATGCGAACTTGGCGGTGGCACAGGGAAAATGGCATGTGATTTTTTGAGAGGGTTGGAACTAGTGAACCCGAAGCTCGCATTAGATGCAACGTATTATATTATTGAATCAAGTCCGTATCATCAAGATTTTATTGCGGAGGTTGCTGCAAACGATCATAGAATAAGATTATTAGATTCCATTAAAGATATGCCCATGATAGATGGTCTGATCCTCTCAAATGAATTTTTTGATGCTTTCCCTGTTCATATTTTGGTAAGAGAAGAGAATCAGTGGAAAGAAGCAGGTGTTACTATGATGCTGGGAGAACTGATTGAGACAACCAGAGAGCTCAACAATCAGCTTCTTTCATCTTATATAGAGAAGTGGAATATACCCGATTTTATCAATCGAATAGAAGTGCCATACCCGATGGTGACTGCTTATCAGGAAATCATCAAAAAAATGGGAGGGGGATTTCTTATGACGATTGATTATGGAATGGATATCGAGGATCTCTATATACCTGCTCGTAAAAATGGAACATTAAGAGGGTTTAAAAGCCACCAATTAGTAGACTCCATACTTGAAAATCCGGGAGATGTTGATATAACCAGTACGGTCAACTTTTCTTTGCTTAAAGATGAAGGAAGAAGAGAGGGGCTTAATTTGGAGTACTGGGGAGGGCAACAATCATTTTTACTGGAGGAAGGGATATTAAACGAACTTGTCCCACATGTGGATACCGATCCATTTTCATCAATCAGCAGACGCAACAGACAAATCAAACAATTAGTGTTGGGAGATTGGATTAGTGAGAGCTTCAGTATTTTAGTTCAATCGAGGAATATAAAAAAACCTTGATTGTTTAGCTCAATCAAGGTTTTACTATGAGTTAATGTCCCGCTCCAGGAGTCATCATGAATGTTGTCCAATAGGTAAACCCGGCAAAGAAAACGGTTAAATACGCACCAAAGACATATAAGTACATTCTCTCAGATAGTTTTAAGTAGCTTAAAATGACAAAGAAACCAGTTTGACCGAAAAAGATGAGTGATGTTGTATGCATATCACCTATAAAGAACATGACTGCCATAATACCAGTCCAGAAACCACAAACTCTGAACATTCTGTCCATTCCCAAACCTCCCTTATCCCCTTATAATTCCATCATTACTATTATAAGGATATTGATAGGGAATGTAAACTATCTCAAAATAGAATAACCGAATTTTATGATTAATTACCAGCCAGGAGCCTATACGAACAAGCATGGCAGTCTGCATAATCAAACATATTTTCTTCTTCAATTAGTTCGATTGAATCAAAAAGTACATCGAACATACCCCGCAAGAATTCTAGATGCATTCCGCACACTGTTTCTTTTTGCTCGAAGGCTATTTCTTTGAAAGGGCAATTATGAATTTTAAAGAAAATAGCTGATTGATCTTCACTAGTTATAAATTCGGGATTGAATCCCGCAGTTATTGATGCTTCTTTTATAATAGCTAGTTTATGATCAAAAGAAAGGCTTTCCTGTTTTCCGCCATGTCCTTTCATATGCTGTTCTGCAAGCTCTTTACCGAATAGTTTTCCTGTATTAAATAAGGCTGTTTTCCCAGCCTCTCCCAAAGAGAACATCGTTTCAATGGCTATTTTAGAAAGAAGCTGATAATCACGATATGGGAAGTTAAGTTGTATAACATCTTCTGATAATCTATATAATCTGCTTGGTCGTCCGCCTTTTCCTGTTTTCTTTGTTTCGGAAACAAGCATATTTACATCCTCAAGCTTTGTTAAATGCAAACGAGCAACATTGGGATGAATCTCAAAAATATCCGCGATTTCCTGTACTGTGACCTCGCTATGCCTTTTAGCTATATGCTGATAAATATAGTATCTGGTCGGATCTGATAATACGTTGGTAATTTTTAATGTTTGGTCCACTATGTCCACCTCACGCTCTTAATAATTCCATTATAATACAGTTATATATGCTTTGATATGTCATTTGTGATTAATATCACAATATGGAAGGATATGTTGTAATTTAGCCACAATTTGTTAACTAAATATTCAATCTTTTGTTATTAAGTAATATCTTAATTTTAAAATTAATCTGTAAATATTTAAATAAGCCTAAATAGATGAAATTTTTCATATTTATGAATCGTTTTCCAAAAAAGCTACTAAATGTGACAAATTTTGAAACTTTCAAGATGTATGCAGGGATTAGAAGATTGATGTCTAATACCATAATGCATAAACATATAAAGGAGGTGAAACAGGAATTGCTCACCATCGATAAACTAGCCGATAAAGTTGTAACAGAAGCAGTAAAATTTAAAGCCTCAGACATCCATATTATCCCCCAGCGAAAGCAAACCCAATTACATTACCGTGTTCACAATCGGTTATTCCCTGGAGGCAGTTATCAGAGAGACAGAGCAGAAAGGCTCATTTCCCATTTTAAATTTATGGCCGGGATGGATATAGGAGAAAAGAGACGTCCACAGTCAGGTGCTTTAACGATGTTTATTTCTAATAAATGGATTGGCCTTCGTTTATCAACCTTACCAACTCCATACTCAGAATCACTCGTCATCCGCATTATTCCTAATTTGCAAACTCTCCCAATTGAAGAAATCTCCCTATTTCCAAAAATGTCAACGACTTTAATTTCCATGCTGAAGCATTCTCATGGTTTGTTATTGTTCTGCGGTCCGACTGGAAGTGGAAAGACCACTACTTTATATTCCATGCTTCATCATGCAAAACATACTATTAATCGAAATATCATTACTTTAGAAGATCCCGTTGAACATCAGTCCGATGATGCCATTCAAGTCCAAATTAATGAGAAAGCCGGAATTAGTTATTCCATCGGTTTGAAGGCAGCTTTGCGACATGACCCAGATATTATTATGATTGGAGAAATTAGGGATGCCGAAACAGCAAGGATAGCAGTTCGTGCCGCTTTAACAGGCCATTTAATATTAAGCACAATGCATGCAAGTGATGTATTAGGGGCAGTAAGAAGGCTCATGGAATTTGGTATAGACAGAGAGGAAGCTAAACAGACTCTTTTAGGAGTAACATCCCAAAGATTATTAGAATTGCATTGCCCTTTTTGTGTGGATGAATGCTCACCATATTGCCTCATGGAAAAGCATAGGGGAAGGGTAAGCGTGCATGAAATGATTTATGGCAATGAATTGGCGAAAGTATGGGCGGAGATGGAAGGAGATAAAGTAGACTATCAATATCCGGATTTATCACACCTCATAAGCAAGGCTGTGGCTTATGGGTTTGTAGATCAAAAAGAATATGAGAGGTGGGTGCATGACGACTAATCAAAAGTCCCGATGGTCTGGTAAGGATCAGGCGAGGTTTTTGCAGGAATTAGGCGATTTATTGGAAAACGGATTTACCTTGTATGAAGGGATTGAATTTTCACTCATTCATGGGAAAAAGAAATATCGTGATGGAATCAGAGAGGCGCTTGATTTATTAAAAGACGGCCATACATTTAGAGATTTTTTAGAGTGGCTGAATTTTGAACAAGAGTTGGTTGGTTTGGTATCCTATGGAGAAAAACATGGACAGCTATCAAAATCTTTACAGGATGGGGGAAAGATCTGGTTAAAGAAAAGTGAAGATCGTGCAAAATTAAAAAATCTATTATATTATCCAATTTTCTTGCTTGTTTTTACATTTGCTTTGCTACAAGCGTTCACCAATTATTTATTGCCCAAATTCTCAGAAATGTATCAGGGAACAGGACAAGAAACCAATATATTTTTAAAACTATCGGTTTTACTCGCTACTTTGATTAATAATCTGCCTCTTATTATCATTCTGCTATTAACCTTCCTAATGCTCATTTACCACTACTATTTAAAAAAAATATCTAAAATAAAACAGGAATTACTGATGAATAAAGTCCCTTTATTACGTACATTTAGAAGACTTTCGAGCACGTATTATTTCTCTATGCAGCTTGGTTCTTTATTGAAGGGCGGCGTTTCAATAATAGATGCTTTAACTATCATGAGCGCACAAGATCCCAAAAAACTGGTAAGGGAAATTGCCCATCAAATGATTGAGCGCCTACAAGAGGGCGATACACTTGATAGTATTTGCGGTACTATAAAAATCTTTATGACAGACTTTGAAAGAGTAATCAGCCACGGGCAAAAAAACGGTTTACTGGGCGAGGAGTTGCTTTACTACAGTAAAATGCTATTAAGTGAAATGGAAATGAAGACAGAAAGATATATAAAGGTGGTTCAACCGTTAATGTTTGGCATTGTAGCCATACTTGTAATTCTGCTCTATCTGGCCATCTTAATGCCAATGATTTCATTAATGAATACGATATAGGACGGTGTATTTGATGAAATATATTAAAAATGAACAAGGATTTACATTGATTGAAATGTTGATTGTGATGTTGGTTATATCTGTTTTATTAATTATTACAGTACCAAATGTAATGAAAAATCAGGAAGCAGTTAATGGCAAGGGATGCGATGCATATGTCAAGATGGTTGAGGGACAAGTGCAAGCGTATAAATTAAAGGAAGGCAGTATGCCGTCCTTGGAAAACCTTACTTCAGAAGGGTTTTTAAAAGAGGATGTTAAATGTCCGGAGGGGAAAACCGCCGTCATCGCGGCTGATGGAACTGTCAGTCTTCAGGATTAACAAGGATGGAAAGGAATGAAGATGGTTTTACTTTAGTAGAGGTGTTAATGGTACTTGGATGTCTAACTTTAATGCTGACTGTCGTAAGTACCATTACATTTAAGATGTTTGAAACATATGAGCAAAAGGTGTTCTTGAATCAACTTCAGAAGGATATTTACTATGCACAAGCCTATGCTTTTGAAAATAAAACATATGTCACACTTAGATTTGCCACCGAACAAAATGAATATTCAGCTTATACGTACACGAACCATAAGATTTTATCGATACAAAAGGCTGAATCAATAAAGTTTAAAAAAGTTGGTAATGTGACGGTCACCTACACTTCATCAGGCAATATCGAAGGGCCGACAACAATCAATCTGACAGATAAAAATGGGAAAACGATTTACAAGCTTGTTTTTCAATTAGGGAGGGGGAGATTTTATATATCAGAGATATAAAGAGAATGGGTATGTTATGTTGGATCTCCTGATTTCATTTGGAATACTGATGGTAAGCTGCTGCTTATTACTGCCTGCATATATGGTCAGCATGGCACAAAAGAATGACTATAGAATGGAGGAAGTTGCATTAAATAGGTTATTTGAACAATTGAATGATCATGAAATAAACGGCCGTCCGTTATATAGCGGACAAGCAGATATTGAAGGGAAGACCTATACTTTTTATCTTGAAGGGGACGTTTATGTTGCGGAGTATAGCAACTCAAAGAATAAGTTACAAAAAGTATATGAAATTCTGCCTAAAAAATGATGGATTTACAATGGTTGAGATGCTGTTTGCGCTAGGGTTATTCTCTTTATTAGCCGTGTTTATGACAGGTGCGCTTGCAAGCGTCACGGACTGGCATAATGAAGATGTGAATACCAACTCCAGAATGGAATGGAATATCTTCATCCGCCAATTGGAGAGGGAAATACAAAAGTCAAGAAACTTGGAAGTCCCAAAAAGCAATGTCCTTTTACTGGATAAAGAAGGAGAAGAGGTAACGTATGAGATTTACTACAATATGGTGAGAAGGAGAGTAAATGGGTCAGGTCATGAAATGGTTCTCCAAAATATTAAAAGCTTCCATTTAAAAAAAGAGGAGAAGTTACTGACGATAACAGTAATGTTTATAAATGGTGATAAATATGAAAAACGGCTATTTAAACGATATAAATATGAACCTTCTTAAAAATGAGCGTGGGATATTTATGCCTGTAGCACTATTATTCTTTTCAGTTATATTTGTTGTGTGTTTTTATTCGATTGGAAAAATGACTCAGGAAGTAACGTACCATAAATTCCAAATGGAATGGCTAAAAACTACCTATCTAGGTGATGTGGGTACAAATGCTGCGATCTCAATGCTTGACGATGGACATATCCCAGAGACAAAAGGGGAATGGGTTTATTATAATGGAAGAATAACCTATCATATAAAGCCACTTGAGAATGGTTTCTATCAAATCTCACTTGTTATTCAGACGGACCACACTGTGAGACGGGAAACCATCACTTATTCAACAGCGGCAGGAAAAGTTGTAAACTGGACAGGTAGTTAGGGGGAATGGTATGACTGTCATTTATTTAATTGGATTTATGGGATCGGGGAAAACGACTACGGGTATGGCACTTGCTGAAAAACTGGACTGCTCCTTTTATGACAGTGATCAGAGGGTGGTTGAATGTACTGGAAAGTCTATCCCGCAACTCTTTGATGAAGTAGGAGAAGAGGGGTTTAGAGAAATAGAACAGCAGGCATTACAATCCTTGCCCACTGAAAATAGTATCATCGCAACAGGCGGTGGAATCATCCTAAGGGAGAGCAACCGAAAATATATGAACGAAAATGGTACAGTCATTTGGCTGGATGCCAGTCCTGCTGAAATTATGAAAAGGCTGGAAACTGATGCTTCAAGGCCCTTATTGAACAACGATAAAAATGAACAGATTGAACGTCTGTATCAAAAGAGGATGAATCTGTATAAGCAAGCTTCTGAATTTCATTTGCTAACAGATAGAAAAACAACATTAGATATTATCGATGAGATTTTAATGAAAATCACTGTAAACTAGCATTTCTTTGGGAAGTCCATGAATAGAGTATAGGAAATGTGGAGATACTGCTGATGGGTGAATAGTGATGAAAACAAATGATTATGTAAAATTTTTAACCATTCAATGGTTAGTGTATATGAAACAGCCAAAGGAACAACGTAAAGAGCAACGTCGCCATCATAAGGATGACAGGCAGCCATTCATGAGCCATTGGTTTGGAATCATTCCGGTATCCATTCGAATGCTCTTTAAACGGAAGACTCTTTAAGTAGTGTTTACTTAAGTAAAACAGTGGATTCAAATTCGAATCCACTGTTTTTTATGTACTCCTTTTTCCTAACTATGTTTTATATCGATACAATGAGTTCGCGTTAACAAGCAAAAAACAGGTACACCCTTTAAATATGGCTTTTGGATAATTGAGTTTACTTGCATTCTATAAAACAAGTGTATTCCTATTATTTGGTTCGTTCAGGTATATGAAATTCTTCTAGACCCTATTTTCAACCTGAGATATATAGTTACAAGAATGGTTTTTGGAGAATTAACTATAGCTGGTCTTATTATAGCCGCTTTTTTATACACTTTTCTCCCTTATATAGCTTTACCAGTAAGATAAAAGAGTCCCCCATTTATGATGTTGACACGGATCCGGGGTTCATATTGCATGCGCAATGCCTCTTTTTCTAGTTCATACGTTTTACTTTCCTCTTCTTTTTGATCCTCATAAAAATGGTTCAGCAAATTTAGATCTTTATTCCAACGTACATAGGCATCATCAGCCCACGCGTGGTCATCCTGATTGATTTTATTTTGAATATACGTTTTTAGTCTATTCAACCCGCTTTGATAACGAATGATCGGTGTCAGTGTAAATGTATAGTCAGATATTTTAGGTGTAAGCGTGAGTTGGTCAACCGAATCAATAAAATTTTCTGCAAAAATACCATTGATTAAATTTAATCCGATTGAACAAAATAAGTCCTTTTTTCGATCACACTCATAGGAAATATTTACATTCACAACCAGCCACGGAAATAAAGGCATTTGGCCACTTGTCACTTTAATTTCCTCAAATAAGCGAATATGCTTAGATAATTTTTGGGCAGATGAAAATATTTGGTGAAGGCGTGGTGACCCAAAATGAATGAATTCTCCCTTTGTATCAGGAGGGGCAGCCTCCTTATCAAGGATAAGAGTTAAACTCATCGGATTGGGTACTCCACCTATCTTTTCGAGATAATGCCAGTAAAAAGGACGGTTCATTAATTCTTTATCCATATCAATCGTCAATTGCACAGTGAGGTGGGCTGGTCCCTGATTGATGATTTCACAATGATTGGTTGTGAAAAATTGAACGAGAAACTCATGAATTTCCTGTTGCTGCATGTGAAGGCATCTCCTTTTTAATGTCTTGGGCAAGTTGAATTAAGGAAGTGAGATTATCCATTTTAATTTTCATCTCACCTTCTGTTTTTGATTTGCTGACGATGTCAGTTAGATGTTCATCAAGATTCTTAACCTCCAGTCTGGTTAGAATATCATCAAGTTCTCCAACAACTCGTTCAAATAAACGGATTTTTTCATATAGGATTTTCATAATATGTTCTTCAATGGTATTCTTGGTGGCGAAATTATAAATGCGGACATCTTCTGTTTGTCCAAGTCTGTGTATTCGGCCAATTCTTTGTTCCAGGCGCATCGGATTCCAAGGTAAATCAAAGTTAATAATATGATGGCAAAATTGCAGATTAATTCCTTCTCCACCTGCTTCTGTAGCTATTAAGACTTGTGCTTGTTTTTCAAATAGTTCTTTCATCCAGTCTTTCTTACTGCGTTTAAACCCACCACGGAATGGAACAGAAGTGATTCCATTTTGCTTAAGAAACCACTGTAAATATAATTGAGTGGCTCTATACTCGGTGAAAATAATGACCTTATCTTTAATGGAATGAATCAATTCAAGCGCTTTTTTTGCTTTTGAATTGCAATCAACCAATTCAACCTGGTTAATCAGGTTAAGTATTGCTTGCTTATAACTTGGTCCGGCATCTGGATTTCGATCCAGCATATTTTTCAGCGTAAAGTAGACTGCTTCTCTGCTGCTGCATGCTTCTCGTTGCAGAGTTAAAGTAGAAAATGTACTTCCTATTCCATCAGGTAATTCTTTTCTAAATGAAGAAACACCATCATAAAGAGATTGTTCTTTTTCAGTGAACTCAATAAATATCGTTTCCACTTTTCTGCTGGTCCATTCAATTCCGGTGTCCTGTCGTTTATTTCGAATCATGACCATATTCACCAATTCTTTTAAATAGGCATCATCTTTCAATGAACGCTTTTTAGCAGAAAAACGTTCGTTAAATTTAGCATAGCTCCCCAGATGGCCTGGTTTAAGCAATGAAACAAGATAAAAAATTTCTTCAAGCTTGTTTTGAATAGGAGTCGCCGTTAACAGTAAGCAGAATTTTTTCTGGATTTTTTGTACAAATTCATAGTTTTTGGTTTTATTGTTTTTTAATTTATGAGCTTCATCAATGATGACAATGTCATAGGTTTGTTCCAAAATGGCTGAGCGATGCGGTTCCCGTTTCGCGGTATCAATAGATGTAATGATACATTCTGAGTCCCATCCATATCCTTTTCTATATATGACAGCCGGAATATGGAACTTCTGATTCAGCTCTTTTGCCCATTGGGAAACAAGGGAAGCTGGAACAAGAATCAGGATTTTGCTTACTAACCCGCGAATCATATATTCCTTTAAAATAAGACCAGCCTCGATCGTTTTACCAAGCCCAACTTCATCAGCCAGTATGGCTTTGCCATTCATCCTTTCAATGACTTCTGTAGCTGCTTCCAGCTGATGGGATAGAGGCGTAAATCCAGATAAATGTTTTGGACTGAGGAGTCCATTGAATTCCGGAATTAGATTATGCTTTTCAGCTTCCAATCCGAGCTTGAAAAGAGAATAGTTGCACCATGGACCGTCCCCGTTAATTTTTTCTTCAAGTTCCTTTTCCCACTCTTCATCGAAATAGATCTTTGGTGTTAAACTCAATGCAACCCCCAACTTTCTTGATTTAAGCTTTTTAGTAAAATGTATGGTCAAATTAAAAAAATCTAGTTTCCTATCATTCGTTCCTGTAAGGAAATGGTTGCCACCTGATTATTGAAGATGGTAGGATATAAATATATAGATTATTTTGAAAATGGCTTACCTCTTGCTTTTTGTTTAGTATGACCAAATTACATAAGAATATGAGCGAATGAAGGCAAGGGGAGAGACCGTATAATAGCGGCACCGAAGGAGCAAATGGAAAATCCATGAATCTCTCAGGTAAACAGACGCTTGCTGGACGCATCTCTGGAGAGCGCTTTCTTATTTGCAAAGCCACCCAAGAGGAAACGCCAACGCACACACAAATGCCGGCGGTAAACTTTCAGGTATCAGGACAGAGACTTCCCATATAAGGGAGGTTTCTGTCCTTTTTCACATGTTTGTCTACTAGTTATCAATACATTCAATCTGAATAGCTGAGAGAAGTTGTGCTCTAAAGTAAGAACATATAAACAGTATCATTAAATAAAGATGCAAGAGGATCTATATAAAACAAACTTTTTATTTTTAGGAGGATAAGGATGGGAGAATTAAAGCAGACTCCGCTTATCAGTGTGTACAAAGAATATGGTGGAAAAACAATTGATTTTGGCGGCTGGGAATTGCCTGTTCAATTTTCGGGCATTAAACAGGAGCATGAAGCAGTGCGTACAAAAGCAGGCCTCTTTGACGTATCACATATGGGGGAATTCACTGTTAGGGGAACTGGTTCTTTACCATTTCTGCAGCAGATGATGACAAATGATGTAAGTAAGCTAAAACCAGGGCGTGCGCAGTATACGGCTATGTGTTATGAAGATGGCGGAACAGTGGATGACTTAATTATTTATAAAAAAGATGAAGACGATTATTTATTAGTAGTGAATGCTTCTAATATAGATAAGGATTTTGAATGGCTGCAAAAATATGCTGGTGAAGATGTGGACCTGAGAAATATATCTGAAGAAATGGGGCAATTGGCCTTGCAAGGGCCGCTTGCTGCAGATATTTTACAGGGGCTTACAAAGGATGTTGACCTGGACAGTATCGGATTCTTTTCTTTTCGCGAAGATGTCATGATTAATGATATTCGTGTACTTGTTTCCAGAACAGGCTACACAGGTGAGGATGGTTTTGAATTATATTGTAAGAGCGATGATGTGGTCAATTTATGGAAAAACCTTTTAGCTTTTGGCACGGATAGGGGTCTAATTCCCTGTGGTCTCGGGGCAAGAGATACGCTTCGCTTTGAAGCAAAATTGCCTTTATATGGCCAAGAACTTTCTCCGTCAATTACACCAATTGAAGCAGGGATAGGTTTCGCTGTCAAAACGGATAAAGAACATTTTATTGGGTTGGAAGTATTAAAAGAGCAGAAGGAAAATGGCGCGTCTCGGAAGCTTGTTGGCATTGAAATGATTGATCGCGGCATTCCCAGACATGGATATCCGGTTTTTGATAAAGATGAACTAATAGGTGAAGTGACTACGGGAACGCAATCTCCTACATTAAAGAAAAATATTGGCCTTATTTTGATCAAAGCTGAATTTGCAGTCCTTGATGAGGAAGTAGAGATAGAAATCAGAGGAAAAAGAGTGAAGGCGCAAATCGTCAATACCCCATTTTATAAACGTACTCAGGCAGGAGGAGTAAAAAAATGAAGCATCGTTACTTACCAATGACAGCCCAGGATGAGAATGAGATGTTAGACGCGATTGGTGTAGAATCAATTGATGATTTATTTTCTGATATCCCTGAAAAAGTAAGATTTAAAGGTGAATATAAGATAAAAAAGGCAAAGTCCGAAACATCTTTACTGAAGGAATTAACAGAGCTTGCTGAGAAAAATGCCAATCTTAAAACGAACAGTTCTTTTCTTGGTGCTGGAGTATATGACCATTACACGCCTATCATCGTTGATCATGTCATATCAAGATCAGAATTTTATACCGCTTATACACCGTATCAACCAGAGATTTCCCAGGGGGAATTGCAGGCTATTTTTGAATTTCAAACAATGATTTGTGAACTGACTGGAATGGATGTGGCGAACTCTTCCATGTATGATGGCGGTACTGCGTTGGCTGAAGCGGCTATGCTGTCAGCAGGCCATACACGCCGAAAGAAATTGCTCGTTTCAGAAGCGGTACATCCGGAATCACGAGCAGTGTTATCCACTTATGCAAAGGGCCAATATCTTGAACTTGAAGTTGTCCCTTGTAAAGATGGAATTACGGATACAGAACAGTTGGCGAGAATGATGACGGATGATACCGCTGGTTTTATCACACAATATCCAAATTTTTTCGGCCGAATTGAAAATTTAGCTGAAATCGAAAATATTGTTCATGAGCACAAGGGAATGTTCATCGTTTCTAGTAATCCACTATCCCTTGGTGTCCTGAAACCACCCGGTGAATTCGGTGCAGATATTGTCGTAGGAGATGCTCAGCCATTCGGAATACCTGCTGCATTTGGCGGCCCGCATTGTGGATATTTTGCCGTCACGACCAAGCTAATGAGAAAGGTACCAGGACGTTTGGTAGGTCAAACACTCGATGAGGAAGGCAAAAGAGGGTTTGTACTAACCTTGCAGGCAAGGGAACAACATATTCGCCGCGACAAAGCAACCTCAAATATTTGTTCTAACCAAGCGCTAAATGCACTTGCAGCTTCTGTGGCCATGACTGCTTTAGGGAAGAAAGGTGTTCAGGAAATGGCCCTTCAAAATCTTCAAAAAGCGCATTATGCTAAGGAACAACTGAAAGGGACGGGACTTGATATTGCCTTTGAAGGACCATCATTCAATGAATTTGTCGTTAAATTGAATGGTTCCGTGGCTTTGGCTAATAAAAAGCTTCTGCAAAAAGGGATTATTGGTGGTTATGATCTGGCCAGGGATTATCCTGCACTAACCAATCATATGCTTGTGGCTGTCACAGAAATGCGTACGAAAGAAGAGATTGATAGATTTGTTAGGGAATTGGGGGATTTTCATGAATAAGCACGATCAACCATTAATATTTGAACAGACAAAACAGGGTCGCATCGGCTATTCTTTACCTGAAATGGATGTTCCGAATGTAGCATTGACAGACCTTTTGCCTGGGGACTTTATTCGCACAGAGGAACCAAAGCTTCCAGAAGTATCGGAGTTGGATATTATGCGCCATTATACCGCACTTTCGAGAAGAAACCATGGTGTCGATTCCGGTTTTTATCCGCTTGGTTCCTGTACCATGAAGTACAATCCGAAAATAAATGAAAATGTTGCCAGGCTAAATGGATTTGCTCATGTTCATCCGCTCCAAGATGAGGAAACAGTGCAGGGATCCTTAGAGTTAATGTTCGATTTGCAGCAAAGTTTGAAGGAAATTACAGGTATGGATGAAGTCACTCTGCAACCGGCAGCTGGTGCGCATGGAGAGTGGACGGGATTAATGCTCATTCGTGCTTACCATGAAGCCAATGGGGATTTCAATCGTGTAAAAGTAATTGTTCCCGATTCTGCACATGGCACAAATCCTGCATCAGCAACAGTAGCAGGATTACAAACCATTACGGTGAAATCCGGTCCGGATGGATTGGTGGATCTGGAAGATTTGAAGAGGGTAGTAGGTCAGGATACAGCAGCCTTAATGCTTACAAATCCGAACACATTGGGACTTTTTGAAGAGCAAATAGTTGAAATGGCTGAAATTATTCATGGTGCCGGTGGTAAACTATATTATGATGGTGCCAATTTGAATGCTGTTTTGTCAAAAGCTCGGCCGGGTGATATGGGCTTTGACGTTGTTCATCTTAATTTGCATAAGACATTTACTGGACCGCATGGCGGTGGCGGACCGGGGTCAGGACCAGTTGGAGTGAAAAAAGAGTTGATTCCGTTTTTACCTAAACCACTTATCGTAAAAGAAGAGAATGGTTATCGACTTGATTATAATCGCCCGCAATCAATCGGCAGGGTAAAACCGTACTATGGTAACTTTGGAATCAATGTCCGTGCCTATACGTATATTCGTTCAATGGGACCAGACGGATTAAAGGCTGTAACAGAGTATGCCGTTTTAAATGCCAACTATATGATGCGAAGATTGGCAGAGTACTATGATCTTCCATATGATAAGCACTGTAAGCATGAATTTGTAATCAGTGGTAAACGTCAGAAGAAGCTGGGTGTTCGAGCCCTTGATATTGCCAAGAGATTATTGGATTTTGGCTACCATCCACCTACCATCTATTTTCCTCTGAATGTGGAAGAATGCATGATGATCGAACCGACTGAAACAGAATCAAAAGAGACATTGGATGGCTTTATTGATGCCATGATCCAAATTGCCAAGGAAGCAGAGGAAAATCCAGAAATTGTCCAGGAAGCACCACATACTACTGTAATCAGTCGCTTAGACGAAGCACTGGCTGCACGTAAGCCTGTATTGAAATATCAAAATTGATAGAACATATTATGGAAGCAGCTATCATGAGATTGGGTAGCTGCTTTTTTGAAAAGAAGGAAAATTTGGTCAGGAATTGGAGGGTTTATAATCGAAAATATAAATTTGAGCCTTTCAACTGAAAGGCTAATGCTAAGAGAACTGATGATCAGTGATTGGGAAGATGTACATAAATACGCTTCGCATGATATCGTTTGCAGATACCAGCCCTGGGGACCGAATACGGAAGAGGAATCAAGAGATTTCGTGAGCCAAGTTATTGAAGATTCAATAAAGGTACCAAGAACAAGATTTGTTTTTGCGATTATATATAAAGAAAAGATGATTGGAGCCGGAGAGTTTAATAGTAGAGATTTTACTAATAAAGCGGGCGAAATCGGCTATATTGTTCATCCGGATTATTGGAGAAAAGGAATTGCTACCGAAGTCGCTACTCTGCTAATTAACTTTGGATTCACAGAACTGAAAATGCATCGAATATTTGCAACCTGCGACCCAAGAAACATAGCTTCATCAAAAGTGTTGGAGAAAGTTGGAATGAGCAGGGAAGGGCAAATTCGCGATGATTTGTTATTGAGAGATGGCTGGCGCGATTCACTGCTTTATAGTGTGTTGGAGCACGAGTGGTAAAAGTTTAAAGAAAAAGAGGCTTCTGGCTTCTGTTAAAACTAAAGACCATCTAAAAGAGTTAGAAGCATTTATCATACTCATTCTTTATCGATGATATATAAGGAACATAGCATTCTATAGGTATATAAGTGTATACTAATCATATATAATAAAATTTCAGAATATTTGTATAATTTAGATCCAGTCAATTTGCTGTGTATATAAAAGGATGCTGAAGGAGGGATAAAATGAAGGTGCTAACAAAATTAGTGCCCGAATCTCTTAGGGCGAAACTTGTTTTGTTTTTTATGACCATCCTTCTTTGGCTTGCTTTCTCTAATAGTATACTAATCTATTTATTTGTTAGCTATGTTCAGGAATACAATATGACTATGGAGACGATTACTTTAACAAATTCAATCAATGGTGGACTCATCCAAGAGCTGGACGGTGAAATTATTGATATCCTTTATGGAAAAGTTAGTTTTAATTCAGGTTCACAATACGAGCTTCTTGCCGATATGAACAAAAACCTGGATCAAATTGAAACAGCGGACAAGGAAGGGATATTTAGTGAAAAAATATTGGATGTTCGTGAGACTCTGACTACTACAAAAGAATATATCGATAAACTGGGCGAAGATATTAAATATAATCAACCAGCTGAGGCGCGATATATAACCTACGAATATATTACAATTGCATCTGGTCTTGTTGCCGATCAAGTACGGATGTTGTTACAAGAGACACTGAACTACAGCGAGCAATCAAAAAAAGAAATTAAGGAACATATAAAGAGGGATGTTACCATTTTTGGAGTTGTTTTTATCTTTGTAATCTTTTTTTCTTATTTATTTGCCTGGTACATATCTGGAAATATAGTGAAACCTATTCATCTTTTACGAAATACTACCAATGAAATTGCAAAAGGAAACTTTCAAATTGGGAATATAGAAATCAATGCCAAGGGTGAAATAGGTGATATATATCGTTTTTCTAATCAAATCATTCATAATTTAAAAGAAATCATCTTCAATGTTAGAGAAACAGTGGATTCTGTTTCACTGTCCTCACAGGATCTTCTAAAAAGGATTCACCTAAATCGGGCTGCTGCCAAAAAGGTGGCAAATGAAATTCAGTCAGTATCGGGTGCCCTTCATAAACAAAAAAATATGGTTAAACAAACTGCTTTTTATCTAAAGGATATTGTAGCTCAGATTCATTCCATTGTTTATGAGGGTGAAATTGTGCATTCCCTTGCCAATGAATCATTGGATTTTATCAACAAAGGAACCCTTGAAATTTCTATGATTAAAGATTTAATGAATAAAACATCTTCATTAGTGGAAGAAGCAGTAAACGAAGTCCAATCATTATCAAATGCATGTGCCAAAATGGACAGCAATAATAGGACCATACATCAGCTCATCAATCAAACAGGTGAAATTATACATCAATTTACTTCAAGTCGAGCATACGATACAGGAACTGATTTAAGTAAGCTAACCCACCACATGAACTCCCTCCTGCAAACCATGCATTTATTTTATAAACAAACAGAAGAAGAATATATATTTGTAAACTATAAAATGAAAACCATTTCAAATCAAATGATGACAATCAAAAATAAAATCGACGATGACTATCAGATCCTGAAGGTTCAAAAATTACTTAATTCCATAAATGCCAATGCATTTGATGTTCAAGTAAAATATTCATCTTTGGTTGAAAATATGCGGGATCTAGCCAGCCGAATGGACACCTCTAAAAAAAGCCTTAATGAAATCGAGCTTTTCTCCGAAAGAATTAATTCGAATATCATGAACGTGGCAGCAATGGAACAGTTAATTTCATTGGAGGATGTATCGGAATCGAGTATAAAGCTAGTAGAACAGTTTAAAACACTGGAAAAAATGATTGAAAAGTTTAAAGTGTGACCAGCTATCAAAACTAAATGAACCCCGAAAATGGGTGGTGTCCGTATGAAAGCAAGAAAAAGATTTAATTCAAGTTTTCAGTTTAAATTGCTAGTAGTTTACCTTTTCTTTACAGTAGTAACATTGGTATTTGCAGCTAGCATTATCTATATCGCAACATATAACATGGCTTATAAGAAATCACAAGCTATAGCTTCGCTCCAAGCAAAACAAATCACTGACGATATTGACCGCTTGATTAATGATTTAGACAAGTTTTCTGATCTAAGAGATATGCCCAGTGTTATGACGTTTTTACAGAGTGAGGATGGCTACGAAAAAGAGGCAAATAACATTCTTAATAGATATACATTTCTTCGCGAAACACATCCTTTAGGAACGAGTATTCTAGACTTCAGTATTTACGGTATGGATGGTAAAGTCTTAAATGAATTTAGGGGAATTTATAAATTAAAATCTCCTCCTATTGAAAGTTGGTCATTTACGTCAAAAAATAATTATTTCATTTCACCTATTGTTGAAAATGGGTTCCCAGCTATTTCATTCATTGTGCCCATTCATGATCCGATATCAAACACCGTAAGAGGCTATTTGAAAATAGTTATGGATGCATCTCCCATTTTGACCATTCTTTCAAGAGAGGTGGCCGAGGGGTATGGGTCCTTTCATATCGAATCAAGTAAAAGCAATGAAATGCTATTACCACTTAAATTATTAGCGGAAAAGCCGACAACGATAGTTTGGAAGAGTCATGAAAACGAGAATTCAGGCACTATACTAAAGGAGGATTCTTTCATTGTCTATGAAACTTCAAAATCCAATAACGATTGGAAAGTCGTAGGTGTGGCTCCCGCAAATAAAATTCTTGAAGATGCATATTATAGTAGGAATTTCACTATTGCAGGCTTAATATTGGTTCATATTTTATTATTCATCCTTTACTTCTTCTACATAAATAAGAGAATTACACCTATTCGTATATTAAAGGAAAAGATGCAACAAGCTTCAGAAGGTGATGTGAATGTCCATATATCGGATACCAAAGGTAACCCGGATGAAATCTCGCAACTCATCGAAGATTCTAATAAATTGATTGGCCGAATCAAAACACTTTCGAATGAAAGGAATTTGGAGAATAGGCTCCTTCGCATGGCAGAATTCCGGACAATGCAGGAACAAATCAATCCGCATTTTTTATACAACACGCTTGAAACAATCATCTGGATGTCTGAAGCAAAGAAACATGAACAGGTCATTGATGTAACCAAGGCAATGGCACAGTTCTTTCGTATTTCGTTAAGCAAAGGAAAAGATTTGATTACGATCCATGAGGAAATGGAACATATTAAAAACTATTTGTTTATTCAAAAGGTCAGATATGAGGATATACTTGATTTTACTTTTCACATCAATAAAGAAATCCTCGATTGTAAAATATTAAAGCTATCTTTGCAGCCGCTGGTGGAAAATGCGATCTATCATGGGATAAAAAATAAACGTGGTAAAGGGTTTCTGTTGATAAAAGGAGACATCAATGCGGAAGGCAATATCATTATAGAAATTATTGATAATGGAATTGGAATGAGTGGAGACAGACTTGAAGAGCTTCGGCTGCAAATTGCTAAAGATAAACCAATAAACGGTGCAAATGGGATTGGCTTATTAAATGTTCATCAAAGGATCCGTACTTTCTATGGAGAAGCTTTCGGATTAAGTATGACAAGCTGGCAAGGTTCAGGTACACGTGTTTGTTTAACAATCCCGCAAATGAGAGGAGATTCTGCACATGAAGAAAGTGTTTCTGGTAGATGACGAAAAGATGATCCGGGAAGGGGTTTGTAATAGTATTGATTGGGAGGGAAATGGGTTTTCCTATTCTGGAGATGCCTGTGATGGGGAAATGGCGCTTCCTTTGATTGAAAGAGAAAAACCCGATATTGTCATTACAGACATTCAAATGCCTTTTATGAATGGTCTTGAACTAAGTGGTATCATTAGGAAAAAAATGCCGTGGATTAAGATTATTATTTTAAGCGGATATGATGAATTTGAATACGCAAGACAGGCATTAAGCCTCCAAATTTCTGAATACTGTTTGAAACCAGTTGGGTCGCAAGATCTGCTGGCAATTCTGAAAAAAGTATCTGATCAAATTGATAAGGAAAAAAGCCAAATAAATTCCAAGCAGTATCAATTCATAGACAAGCCAAAATTAAAAGAAGTATTTATGTTTAAGTTATGCAAAGGGGTATACTCTAAAGCTGAGGCAATGGAAAAAGCTGAAGAACTTGGGATCGATATCATTTCAAACTATTACCAAATTCTTGTTGTGGATTCAGACAAGGCAGAAGATTTACAGTTCATTGGTATGGATGGAAAGATTGATTGTTTTGTTATCAAAAAGGATGCAAAAGAAAAAATCTTTTTCTTAAAGGGAGATTCGAGGGAAGAGCTGGAGAAAGAATCAGTCGAGATAAGCTATATACTAAAAAAAGAACCAGATTCTCTTACATTTGGGTTTGGCCTGATAAAAGATCGAATTGAAGATATTTATGACTCATTGAGGGAAGCATCTAAAGAAAAAGATTTATTAATAAGAATCGGACAAAAATATCAGGTTGAAAACTCGGAGTTGGATTTAAACGGAAATAAAGAAGTCCATCATTTTAATCGTAAAGAATTAATCGATTTTATCAAAAATGGGGAAGAGGAAAAAATGACCGAGTTTTGTGAATGTTACTCTGGTTACCTTAAAAGAGAAGAATATCAGCGTAGGCCATTCTATACCTACTATTTTCTGATGGACTTTACCATCACGATTACACATTATATGAAAGAACTCGAAGGTGACACATTGAGTACACTTCAGGAAATGAGACAATTAGAGTTAAAAACAAGTTTGATCACTGATCACTCTGAAATCCTGGCATACATGGTCGATATGCTGAACATTGTGTTCCAGTTCCGCAACGAGTCAAAAAATAATTCCAGTCAATTAATCCATAATGTAAAGAACTATATCAATCAGAACTATCATAATACCGATTTATCATTAACATCAATTGCCCGTGCAGTAAGCATAAGCCCGGCCTATCTAAGCCATTTGTTTAGTAAAGCAAATGGGCATACAATCATTGAATATATAACAACCACCCGTATTGAGCGGGCGAAAGAATTACTCAGGACAACAATTCAAAAGACATACGAAATTGCTTACTTGGTAGGATACAATGATTCTCAATATTTCTGCCATACTTTTAAAAAGGCAACAGGTATGACGACCAGAGAATATAGGCAGAGAAATAAACGACAGAAACAAGCATTATGATTACTAGGCTACTAAATAAAGAACATTTAATACTAGGCTTATAAACCAGTACTAAATGTCCTTTTTTTGTTGGTTGTAGGCTGTATTTTATTTTGTGTTGAAGGAGTGGGTTCGACAAGGGTTAGCCTCTTCATGCGTAAATCCTGTTCTAAATAGTGAAGCAATCATGAAAGATCAATAAAAATGATGCAGGATGAAAAATATTCTAAAAAATCTCCAATTTTTTTGAAAGATTCTCCATTTTCATATTTGTGAAAGCGCTTTATAATTTGATTGAATCAATAATTATATGAATTACAGAAGGGGGTTTATAGGGAATGTCCAATTCTTACAAGTCTAAGCTGGTATTGGTTATGATGCTGATATTCACGCTTGTATTGTCAGCATGTGGGGGAAAAGAAGAAGGTGCAGGTGGAGGAGCTTCTGGAGGAAAAGATGATAAGCTGGTTATCGGTTTTTCACAAGTTGGTGCAGAAAGTGAATGGAGGACCGCAAATACAGAGTCGATGAAAACAGCGATCACGGATGCCGGCCATCAGCTGAAATTCTCTGACGCTCAGCAAAAACAAGAAAACCAAATTAAAGCAATCCGTTCCTTCATTACCCAGAAAGTGGATGCAATCGTATTCTCTCCGGTTGTGGAAACAGGTTTTGAAACTGTTTTAAAAGAGGCAAAAGAAGCAGGAATTCCAGTATTCCTTGCTGACCGTTCCGTTGATATTGAAGATGATTCACTTTGGGCAACTTTCCTTGGTTCAGACTTTATAGAGGAAGGAAGGAAAGCAGGTAACTGGTTAGTTGAAGAATATACTGACGAAAAAGGGCCGGTCAATATCGTTGAGTTACAGGGTACTGTAGGGTCAGCGCCAGCAAATGACCGTAAAAAAGGATTTGAAGAAGTAATATCCAAGCATCCGGATAAATTTAAAATCATTAAATCACAAACAGGTGACTTTACCAGGGCTAAAGGTAAAGAGGTCATGGAAGCATTTTTGAAGTCAGATGGAAAGAATATCGACCTTCTATACTCCCATAACGATGACATGGCAATTGGTGCCATTCAGGCAATTGAAGAGTATGGACTAAAGCCGGGAGAAGATATCAAGATTATTGGTGTCGACGCAGTTAAAGGTGCTTTTGAAGCGATGTCTGATGGGAAAATGAACGTTACAATCGAATGTAACCCACTATTTGGACCGCAAATGGTTGAACTTATTGAAAAACACCTTGCTGGTGAAGAAATACCGAAACGAGTAGCAGTTGAAGAAAGCATGTACACAATGGATCAAGCAGAAGAGCTTCTGCCATCTCGGAAATATTAAATGGATATTTGAAAATGAGCCACTCTAAGTTGACCACTGTAAAGCCGAGCAGGAGCAAGCTTTGTAACAGAAAGTACGAAACTAGAGTGGCTTTACCACTATTAGGAAGAGTTGAGGGAGGGAACATTATGGCCAATCAAACTCCAAGACTCATTATGGAAGGGATAGATAAAGAGTTTCCTGGTGTAAAAGCCTTATCCAATGTTCATTTGCGACTTTTCCCTGGAGAAGTACATGCGCTTATGGGAGAAAATGGTGCGGGAAAGTCTACCCTGATTAAGGTTTTAACAGGAGTTTATTCTATCGATCGTGGAACAGTCACATATGAAGGTAAGAAAATCCATATTACGAGCACAATCGAAGCACAGGAAAAAGGTATCAGTACGGTTTATCAGGAAGTGAATCTTTGTACCAACCTGTCAGTGACAGAGAATATTTTTATTGGCAGGGAATTGAAAAAAAGAGGCATGATTGACTGGAAGGATATGCATAACCGTGCAAAAGATTTGCTATCGGGTTTTGGTATCAACATTGATGTAAAGAGACTATTAGGTTCGTACTCAATCGCCATTCAGCAAATGGTTGCGATTGCCCGTGCAATTAATGTATCTGCGAAGATTTTAATTCTTGATGAACCAACATCCAGTCTGGATAGGGATGAAGTAAAGCAATTATTTGCAGTCATACGTAAGTTGAAGTCTGAAGGAATGTCCATCGTTTTTGTAAGCCACTTCTTGGATCAAATCTATGAAATTACCGACAGGCTGACTGTTCTTAGAAATGGTAGGTGGATTGGTGAGTACATGACCAAGGAACTTCCCCGATTTGAGCTTGTCTCCAAAATGCTGGGTAAAGAAATAAATGAAATGGAATTGATTGAAAAAGACAAAGACAAGAACCAGGAAAAAGGAGAACTATTACTCAAGGCGGAAGATGTATACAAAAAGGGGAGTATTGAACCATTCAACCTTGATATCCATAAAGGAGAAATCGTTGGACTTGCAGGGCTTCTCGGTTCTGGAAGAACTGAGATGGCCAGACTTCTTTTTGGGGCGGATAAGGCAGACAAAGGAACAATCAATATACGGGGTAAAAAAGTATCACTTAACAGCCCTAAGCATGCCATCTTGCAAAAAATTGCATTCTGTTCGGAAAATCGAAAAGAGGAAGGCGTCATTCCTGAGCTGACAATCCGGGAGAACATGATTTTGGCCATCCAAGGTGTTTACGGCTGGTTCAAGTTTATATCCAAAAAGAAACAAGTTGAGATTGCCGATGAGTATATTAAGTTGTTGAATATTAATCCGGCTAACCCTGAGCAATTAATCAAATATTTAAGCGGTGGCAACCAGCAAAAAGTTATGCTTGCAAGGTGGCTGATTACCCAGCCCGACTTGTTGATTTTGGATGAACCAACCCGTGGAATCGATATCGGGGCAAAGGCGGAAATCATGAAATTGATGAACAACCTAAGCAAAGATGGCATGTCCATACTCTTTGTCTCTACAGAACTTGAAGAAATCTTGCGAACTTGTAATAGAATCGCTGTTTTGAGAGACCGGCAAAAGGTGAATGAATTGGATAATAGCAGTGATATTACCCAACAAGACATCATGAGACAAATGGCCGGGGGGGTATAACATGTTACAAACAATGATGAAATCCAAACTTTTCTGGCCATTTTTTATGTTGTTGGTCATTTTATTGATAAACTTGTTTTTTGATCAGAGTTTTTTTCAAATTGAGATGAAAAATGGAAAGCTGACTGGCAGTTTGGTCGATATCCTAAATCGTGGTGCACCACTCATTCTTGTATCAATAGGAATGACGCTCGTCATTGCAACGAAAGGCATCGATCTTGGTGTCGGTTCTGTTATCGCAATGGCTGGAGCTATTGGAGCGATGACTGTTGCAGATGCTGATAGCGGAAATCTTACTCCACTATTTTCGGCTATTATTCTAGCAATTTTTGTAGGCATGCTGGCTGGTGTTTGGAATGGAATATTGGTTTCCAGAATTGGTGTGCAGCCTATAGTTGCAACACTCATCCTGATGGTTGCGGGGCGAGGGGTTGCTCAAATGATTACAGAAGGGCAGATTACGACCGTATACTATGATCCATATAAATTTATCGGCGGAGGATACGTTTTTGCCATTCCATTTTCAATTATCATTGTTGCAGTGATTCTCTTTATTGCTATCTTCCTTACTAGAAAAACGGCCATTGGGTTGTTTATTGAATCGGTGGGTTCAAATCCCAATGCCAGTCGTCTTGCAGGAATCAATTCAAAGAATATTATTTTGATGGTTTATATGTTCTCCGGGCTATGTGCTGGGATCGGCGGCCTTATCCTCAGTTCCAACGTGGCGAGTGCTGATGGAAACAATGCTGGGTTGTGGTTAGAGTTAGATGCGATTCTGGCCGTTGTCATTGGAGGTACCTCATTGATGGGCGGCAGATTTTATTTTATTGGTACAATCATTGGAGCATTGATTATCCAAAGTTTAACAACAACGATTTATTCAATTGGAATTCCGCCAGAAACCAACTTGATTGTAAAAGCTATCGTTGTACTCATTGTCTGCTTGCTTCAATCACCTGAGTTCAGGCAAAAGGTATTTGGTAGAGCAAAGAGAAAGAAAATTGATGTAAGCGACAAACAAAGTAAGGGAGTGACCATTCAATGAAGATGTTATCGATGGATTATAAACAGCTCCCACTCGTAGCAACGATAGCACTGTTCATTGGCATGCTAGCATTTGGAGCAATGAGATATACAGGGTTTCTTTCTCTCCAAGTATTTTACAATTTATTAATTGACAATTCTTTTTTAATAATCGTCGCAGTGGGTATGACCTTCGTCATACTGTCGGGTGGTATTGACCTTTCCATAGGATCTGTCATTGCCTTGACCAGTATGGTAGCAGCAAGCTTAACAATGAATGCCAATATATCCCCTTGGTTGGTTGTTCTGGTCAGTTTACTAATAGGGACAGTCTTTGGTTTTGTCCAAGGTTGTTTAATTCATTACTACAACTTGCAGCCATTTATTGTAACGCTCGCAGGGATGTTCATAGCAAGGGGGGCCAGCTATTTAATCAGTGTTGAGTCGATTTCAGTTAGTAGCCCGTTCTTTAATTATATGGCCACAACCCAAATTCCTATGGGGGGAGGCAATTTCATTTCCCTCAGTGTAGTCATTGCCTTCGTTGTTGTACTGGCAGCAATTTATATCAGTCTATTTACAAAGTTCGGCCGGAATATATACGCATTGGGAGGCAGTGAACAATCGGCGTTGCTAATGGGGCTTCCTGTGGCAAAAACAAAAATTCTGATTTATACATTGAGCGGCTTTTGCGCCTCCTTATCGGGTTTAGTATTTACCTTTTATATGCTTTCTGGTTATGCACTCCATGCAAATGGTTTAGAGTTGGATGCGATTGCAGCTGTTGTGATTGGAGGTACCTTATTAACGGGTGGAGTAGGATATGTAGCGGGGAGTGTCGTCGGTGTGTTGATTTTAGGAACAATCCAAACGCTGATTGTTTTTGAAGGAACATTAAGCTCTTGGTGGACAAGGATTGCGATAGGTGTATTGCTATTCTTTTTCATTGTATTGCAGCGTTTAATCGTTATACGCAGTAAAACAAATCAGCAATCAATTTCTTGACCCTTGCTGAAAAGAGGTGGTGTGCCCCCCTGGTAACCCTCCAACACAGGGCAGGGACATGCTAGATAGATCCCCGAAAACGACAAGAAAAATCATAGATGCACCGTTCTTGATGTTCGAAGCTTCAATGATAACTAAGATAAAGAAAGTTAGCGATATACAAAATATCTTCTTTATATTTAAAGGAGAAGATGAAGAGGTGAAAATAAAGGCCCTTTTAAACTAATCGGGGGGCCTCTTTTTGCTGACATCGAAAAATGAATACCAATCAAATTTCAATTATTTCATGCCAATCAGGTATAATGGATAATAGAATCTCTCAAAGATAGAGAATGAACTAAGTAACCGAAAAAGAGGAACATACATGACTGAACAAAGCTTCAAGAATTTTAACATAAGTCCCGAGATTGTACGGGCATTAACTGGAATGAATTATCAACAACCGACAGAGGTACAGCAGAAAGTAATTCCAAGTGCGCTGGAAAATCGGGATCTTATCGTTAAGGCACAAACAGGCAGTGGAAAAACAGCTGCGTATGGAATACCAATTTGCCATCATGTAGAGTGGATTGAAAATAAACCCCAGGCACTTATATTAACACCGACCAGAGAATTAGCTGCACAGGTGAAGGAAGACTTGACGAATATTGGCCGGTTTAAGCGTATAAAAGCAACTGCTGTTTATGGAAAGCAACCATTTTCCAAGCAGAAGCTGGAACTTAAGCAAAAAAACCATATTGTCGTAGGAACGCCTGGAAGAGTGTTGGACCATATCCAAAAAGGCACGTTAAAGATAGATGAGCTACGTTATTTGGTGATTGATGAAGCAGATGAGATGTTAAATATGGGTTTTATTGATCAGGTTGAAGCGATAATAAATGAATTGCCAAAAAAACGCACCAGCATGCTTTTTTCGGCAACATTACCAGAGGATATTCAAAATCTATCCCATAAATATATGAATGAACCATCTATTATTGAAATTAATAAAAAAGAATTAACAACGGATTTAATTGATCACTTTTATTATAAGGTGAATCATGAAAATAAAATGCAACTGCTGAAGAAAGTGACAACTATAGCAAATGCGGATAGCTGTATCATCTTTTGCCGTACCCAAGAGCAGGTGGATCAACTGTTTGATCAATTGGTTAAATGGGATTATTCTTGCGGTAAGATTCATGGCGGAATGGATCAGGATGACCGTTTCGATGTAATGAACGATTTTAAAAGAGGCGAGTTCCGCTATTTGATAGCAACCGACGTGGCTGCCCGTGGAATTGATATTGACAATATTACGCATGTGATTAATTATGATTTTCCAGTAGAAAAGGAAGCATATGTCCATAGGACGGGAAGAACGGGCCGTGCCGGTCATAAAGGGGTGGCCATTTCTTTAGTAAGCTCAAGAGATGAAGAGTTGCTGAGGGAGACAGAAGAGTATATTGGTTTTCCTTTACAGCCAAAAGAGACACCAACGGATGCAGATGCAGACAAGTGTAAGCGGGCTTTCGAATTAAAAATGTTTGCAACAGCGATTAAAAAAGATAAAACGGCCGCATTAAATAATGAAATTATGAAGCTGTTCTTTAATGGGGGCAAGAAAAAGAAATTGAGAGCAGTAGATTTTGTTGGAACGATCGCTAAAATTGATGATGTTTCAGCTATGGACATTGGGATTATCACGATTCAAGACCAGGCTACATTTGTTGAAATTCTGAATGGAAAAGGGCCCGTGGTGTTACAGGCTATGAAGGATAAAACGATTAAAGGGAAGAAATTAAAAGTATATGAGGCATTTGAATAATAACTGAAATGACTCGACTATATAGATAATGTAAACGTTCGAAATCCTTCTATATTAAAAGAACTATAAAAATTTATCACTTATACAGGTGCATATAGATCTGCCCTTCCGAAGCTTTCGGAAGGGCTTCTTACATTCATTAACTAACACTTTCTGGGTTATTCTTTGCTATCTATAACTAAATCCGCATAGGCCAAGGGGTTAACTGTCTTCATATAATACTCTTCGGCTTTCCAGTATCGATTTTGGAATTTATCGATATTCTTCTGTGTCGTCACGGTTTCACGGCTGAATCTCTTTTCTCTCGAACAATCGAGGTAAATCAGGTAATCATAGAATGTTCTCCATTCTTTTCTTTGGAGGAATACTCCTTCAATGAAAATCAGGCAAGTAGGAGGGATTTTGGTCAACTGCCATTTTTTTGTGTCTGTGACAGCATCATAAGTAGGAAGGATTAACTCGTCAAACTCCTTAATCTTTGCAAAAAAATGGTCCCTTAACCATTTTGCATCCCATTGTAAATAGTAATATTCATACCACTCTTCATGACCTGTGTTATAACGTTCTTCTTTTTCTGCAATAAAATCATCTATATGAAAAAGACAAAATGAAACACTCGTTTTTTGTAAGTACTGTTCAACTTGTTTCATAAAAGTAGTTTTCCCAGAACGACTTAACCCGTCAATCCCAAGAATATATCTTTGACCCTGTTTTAGTTCAGGTATTTGGTTAAATAGACTCTGTAAAAGATCTCTTACCATAATTTCACATCCTGTGAATCATTCTTTAGATTTTCCAATTCATTAAGTTATATTCTTTAAGAGATGATTAAACTCCTTTTATCTTCCAATTTAAAATGGAGATTGATACGAAGGCTTGCCTTTGTCAGAGATGCATAAATTCTTGGGATAATTCAAAGTTATAAAGCGGTGAGGGAATTATATTGACTGAGTTAAGGAAGCGTGGATTCAATATGGAAGCAAATCGATTAGAGTGCAGTAATAAAAATGATTCACCTTCATATGTTTTATTAAGCAGTGCTCAAACAGTTATCTTTCATGAATTTGATTAAATAAGATTGGAGTCATCCCAAAAGTTTTCTACTTGGCCAATAGGGTATGATAATATGTAGCGTCTGTTTGTGGCAGACTATAAAAATTATTATTTCTACAGTGTTAGAGGGAGAAAAATGGATTTACTTTTATCAATACTATTACTTTTAGTCATGCTTTTAATATCCAATATTATTAGTCACTATATTCCTTCCATCCCCACCGCTTTAACTCAGATATCCATGGGGATTTTATTTGCCTTATTTGTAAAGGATTTATCATTTGAATTAAAAACAGAATGGTTTTTACTTTTATTCATAGCCCCTCTTTTGTACAATGATGGCCGCCGATTTCCAAGAGAGGATTTATGGAAAATGCGCTGGCCTATCTTAGCAAATGCATTTATCCTTGTATTTTTAACGACTATCATTGGCGGTTATTTTATTCACTGGTTAATTCCCAGTATTCCGTTGGCAGCTGCATTTGCTTTGGCAGCTATCCTTTCTCCAACGGATCCAGTAGCTGTTAATGGAATTGCAGAGAGAATTTATTTACCAACCATTATTTTACGCCTCGTTCGGGGAGAATCTTTAATCAATGATGCATCTGGATTAATAGCCTTTAATTATGCGGTAGCTGCGGTTGTAACAGGCTATTTTTCACTCAGGGAGGCAACAACAGATTTTATTTATGTAGTTATTGTTGGTGCAATTGCTGGGATTATCCTTGGATTATTAGCCATCCTTATTCGGTACGCGCTAAGAAGACAGGGAATCCAGGATGTCACGTTTTATTCTTTGCTTCAGTTTGTAACACCATTCATTGTTTATATAGTTTCAGAAGAAGTCCTGCACGCTTCAGGTGTGATTGCAGTAGTAGCTGCAGGTATTATTCATTCCAGTTTAAGTGAGAGGACAGGGATGAAAAGTGCTGAGGAACAGGTAGTTACCGAAAATATGTGGTCCATTATCTTATTTGTACTTAATGGTGTAGTTTTCTTATTACTGGGTTTAAGTTTACCATCCTCTATGAGGGCAACAGTTGAAAATCCTTTAATCAGCAATTGGCTTGTCCTTGGTTATGTACTGGCGATAGGATTGTTCATCATGGTCATCAGAATTGTATGGTCATATTGCTTTTTAAGTATAGGTTACTACATAACTAAGCGAAAAGATCAAGCTAAGCCCAGTTGGAAAGTAGCTCTTCTAACTGGTTTAACCGGCGTTCGCGGTGCCATTACGATGGCAGGGGTATTGTCTATGCCATACTTTGTAGCATCGGGAGACTTATTTCCTGAGCGTTCTCTGATTGTATTTATAGCAGGAGGGGTTATCTTATTTACCCTGTTGGCAGCAACTTTTGTACTGCCGCTGATTAGTAAAAAATCAATTGAGCCAGAAAATGATGAGGAAAAAGAATTTTTAGATGCACAAATGAAATTGAAAATATTGCGGACTGCGATAAAGCGTATTGAAGAAGAAATGGAGCCGGAGAATCAATCGGCTGGGTATGAATTAATTGGTGAATATAAAAAAATGATTGAACAAATTCGGTATGAAAATAAAGACCTCGAATTTATTAAAGAATCGCAAAAACAGAGGATTGAAGCTCGTTTGGTTGGTTTAAGAGCTGAGAGACGATACATTCAAGAGGCTGCGCTAGATGGACCTGGCAGTGTAGAGATCGTAAAAAGACTAGAAAAATCTTTGGATATAAGAGAAAATTTGCTCACTGAGAATTTACTGTCTAAAATAACAACTCTATTTGGCCAATTATTCAGGAAGTATAAACAATATAAGCGCAGATTATCGAAGGATAGCGAAAAGGCTACTATACTGTTAAATGATATGCGTGATATACAAATTGAGGCAACGAAAGCGGCGATTCAGAAACTGGAAATATATGCGGAGGAAACAAATAATCCTCATGTTTCATCTATCATTTATGAATACCACAGAATAATTGAAAGACTGAAGCAACCGGTTGTTGCTCGGTTTAATAATGTAATGAGGGATCAACAAAAAGAGGAACTGCGTTTTAAAGCAATCGAAGCAGAAAGAGCTGAAATCCAGCGTATGTATGAAGAGGGACAAATTAATCGGGAGCTGGCTCAGGATTTACGCCGCTTTGTAAATTATGTAGAGAGTGTTATGCTTCAGGAAATCGAGGAATAAGCTTGCAGGTGTCCTACCTGTGAGCTTTTTTGTTTACCTGTGTAGGAATAAGGGGAAATAATATTGTATATATTTCACATAAAATACAACTTCAGGTAAATTATTCGCTCTCTGGAATGATATGATTTAAGAGAGTGAAACGGAGGAGATAAGCAGTATGAAAGTATTTATGATTGGCGGCACAGGTTTATTGGGAGCAGAAGGGGCAAGGGAGTTAATTGAACGAGGGCATGAAGTGTCAACTTTGTCATTACCTCCTATTCCCGCAGGAAGTAATCTGCCTGAAAAAATGGATATAACATTAGGGAATTATTTAACGTTAACGGACGAAGAAATTCGTGAGCATTTAACAGGTTGTGAAGGATTTGTATTTGCAGCAGGAGTGGACGAACGAGTAGAGGCTCCATCCCCAATCTATTCATTTTTTGAGAAATATAATATTACGCCATTAGAACGACTCTTGAGAATAGCAAAGGAATGTGGTGTTAAACATTCTGTTATATTAGGATCCTATTTCGCTTATTTTAATAGGGAATTGCCTGATTATGAACTAACAAAGCATCATCCATATATTAGAAGCCGTGTAGATCAGGCCGATATGGCTCTCTCCTTCGCCGATGATAATATGAGTGTGGCAGTTTTGGAAGTACCTTATGTCTTTGGAAGCCAGCAGGGACGTAAACCGGTTTGGGTATTCCTTGTTGAACAAATCCGAAACATGAAAGAAGTAACCATATATCCCGAAGGCGGAACAACTATGGTAACAGCAAAGCAAATCGGGGAGTGTATAGCAGGCGCCCTATTAAATAGGAAGACCGGTAATTACCCGGTTGGCTATTATAATATGGAATGGAAAGAAATGCTGACTATCTTTCATAAATACATGGGGGATCCGGACAAAAAAATCATGACAATTTCCGCCTCCGATTATATTGAAGCGATGCAGAAGAAAGCAGAAAATCAAAAGAGTGCTGGAATAGAGCTGGGTTTGGATACAGCTGAATTTGCTAAAATCTTTACTAAAAATCTCTTCATTGATAAAAAAACTATTGTTGATCATTTTGGTGTACAACCGGATGATATTGACAAAGCCATCGGTGAGTCGGTTCAATTGAGTCTGGATATCCTGGAAGGAAAAACACACGCAGTTGATATGAAGGCGGAATAGAGTGAGCTTTTGCTACTTTAGAGAAAAAAGAGACAGGTGAATAGAGGGGGGGCGATATTAATTTCCTCCCTCTTTTTTTGTCATTATATTTATTAATCATTGTTCTAGGTGTTTATAGTAATTTTTTTATATACCAAGCATCCATTGCATTATGATCGGAGCCATCTAGTGGTTTTTCAAGCTGCCGGAAACCTAATTTGGTGTAAAGGAGATTAGCAGTCTTAAGTTTCTTTACTGTTTCTAAGTAACAGTATGTATAATTTTCCTTAGCGAATATAAGTGCTTTTTCCATCAGTTTTTTTGAGAGACCCAAACCTTGAGCTTCGGGTTTAATATAGAGTTTTTGCAACTCGCAAATATCCGAATTTAGCCCAAAGGGTGCAATACCGACACCGCCTACTACCTCATCTTGTTCATTTACCACTACCCAATACTTTGCATTGGATTGTTGCTTGTAAAATTGGGCTAGATTTCCCAGTTGGGGATCAAAATAGGCTGTTCCTGGGATATTTAATTCAAAGGATTCCAATGAGCGCTTGATTATTTGTTCCATTGTTCTATTGTCTGTTTCTTTAATTTCACGAATTTGCATATTGAATCCCCCAATTTCCAATCATATATGTATTAGGTTTCTACTAATCAAATACTTATACTCTGATTCTAGTAAATTCTTATGACAGTTGTAAATTAAAAAAATCTCTGACTAAATAAAACGGGATAGAAATAACGACGCTCTAGTAAAAGCCATGAGAAAAACAACTCATGGCTTCAGTTCATGGACTTAATGCTGTTTATTTGGAAGCTTCTTGCTTGGACGTCCATAACCTTGCTTAGCTTGATTCTTTTCTGCTTTTTGTTGTTTTTCATGCAGATGTTCTACATATTCATGGGTTGTTTCTTCTTTCATATATATCCTCCTCTTTTATAGTTCTATCGTTATTTTCTCAACCTTAATGGAATTCATGCATGCCAAAATAGATTATACTAGTGGAAATGGAAATAAGGGTTATGGAGGAATGTAAAATGGCTGATAAAGTAGGTTTAGTAATCGGAGCAACTGGATTAGTAGGGAAGGAGCTAGTTACTACGCTTTTAAATTCTCCTGAATATACAAAGGTGATCGTGTGGGTAAGGACAAGTATGGGAATCCAACATTCAAAGCTAACGGAGAGTTTTCCAGACTTTGAACAGTTAGATCATGAGCCTATACCAGACGGAGTTGGCTGTATCTTTTGTTGCTTGGGAACAACCATAAAGAAAGCGAAGACAAAAGAGGCATTTAGGAAAGTTGATTATATATACCCGTTAAAGCTTGCGGAGAATGCGAAACAGCATCAGGTTCGTCAATTCCTGATTGTTTCTGCCATGGGAGCAGATGATTCATCCCATATACTTTACAGCAAAACAAAAGGACAATTGGAGACTGCACTAAAACAGCTTCACTTAAACAGTCTAACCATTTTTAGGCCATCCCTTTTATTGGGAAAAAGACAGGAATTTAGGCTGGGGGAGGAAATGGCGGCCTTCGCAAGCAAAGCATTTCCGCTTTTATTTAAAGGGCCTCTCAAGAAATATAAGCCTATAAAAGGAAAAACAGTAGCAGAAGCAATGTATATGTACGCGATTCAAGAAAAAGAAGGGATAACTATCGTTGATTCCCATGAAATGGAAGAAATTGTAAAGGGCTCCCATAAGTTTTAAAATGGCTAAAAACTCACTTTCCTTACAGATTTTGATTAGGTGAGGTATAATAGAATAACTATTAGTAAACAGAGGTTACAAAATGAAAAATAATGAAGAACTTATCAATCAACTGGGATTGCAAGATAAAATAACATTAGAGGACATACCAAACATTGATTTATATATGGATCAAGTGATTCAATTATTTGAGAGTAAATTCAAAATGTCTAAGCGAAATGATGATGAGAAAGTTTTAACGAAAACGATGATAAATAATTATGCTAAGGGTAAAGTGTTTTTCCCTATTAAAAATAAAAAATATTCCAAGCGGCATTTAATAGTAATCAGCTTAATTTATCAATTGAAAGGGACTTTGTCTATAAGTGACATCAAAACGGTTCTTGGACCTCTGAACACTAAGATTGTAGAAGAAGACTTACAGCTTGATGAGTTGTATTCCAGCTTTCTGCGATTGACTGATCACAATGCTTATAAATTTAAAGAAGACATACTGAAGAGTATTGCTGAGGCAAAAGAAGAAGGTGTCCATTTAGGCGGCAATCTGGTTGAGTCCGACGCTGATGTTGAGTATTTTGAAAAATTTCTAATGATTGCTTCGCTTTCTCATATGAGCCAGCTGTACAAAAAGGCAGCAGAGAATTTGGTGGATGAATTTATTGAAGGTAATAAAAAGAAGTCATAAATACCCCAAGTAATAAAGAGCCAATGCACACCTGCATTGGCTCTTAGGTTTTATTTGGTTTTAATTTTACCCTTCCATTGTTTAAAGCCGCCATCGAGTTGATAAAGTTCACGGTAGCCCTTTTTATACAGCATTTGAGCAGCTCGTGTGCTTCTCATGCCACTTTGGCAATACAAATAGACCGGCTTGTCTTTACGAAGTTCCTTCATTCGCATTTTCAATTGTGTAGAAGGTATATTGCGGGCTCCCAGAATGTGTCCGCCTTCAAATTCTTTTTGCTCACGAACATCTATTAACTGTGCTTTTCGATAGCCAGCTTTAAATTCCTCTTGGGACAATGTCGTAACCATTTTTTTACTGGAAAACCAACTGTATACAGAATATCCGATGATTAATACAGCCAGAACAATTAAAACGATTAATGATGTTGGCAAAAAAATCCCCACTTTCTCTTTCAATTCACTTTTCTATTATACAGTTCGTATATTTTTCTGGCAAAATTTTTTTCTGGTAAAAGATAACGGAAAAGTAAATGATCATTTTATTTTGTATCATGGAAGACATCTGAAACGCTCTTGGGCTGAGAGCAGGTCAGGGGTAGTGGAATGACGTTACATTGTCATGCTTCCTTTAGCTAGGGAGAGATTGTCCATTTACAAAGGGGACTTAAATATTTTAATGTCCTCTTTGGATAAAAAAATTTTAATGTCGAAAATATAAAAACGCTGTTATATGAGGCGTAATTAACCTTTATAATATGCAAGCTGAGATTTTGTTTAATTATGTTCAAAAATAGGTAAAAAGAAGATTTTATCGTATGTTTTCTTTGATTTTTATAAGATCTTATTGATTGACATTTTAAAAATAAAATGCTCAAACACCATATGTGGTATGTTTTATAAAATTAGAAACACTATATGTTGAATTAAAATGTTGCCTATGATAACGTAGAGATATTCATTCAAGAACTTAACAAGAACGTAATAAGAACGCTAGAAATACTAGATTAAATTATTGGTTGAAGGAGAGATCGAATTGTCAATAGTTACAAATCGCAAGTTGTCTATAAATGTCGAAAGATTAAATAAAGATATAGCCCAATTTCCACAAGTTTTTCCAATTACTCCAGACATGAATAAGACGTATAAGGGTGTTTCAAGGCTTGTGATGATAGATCGTTATTCCTTCAAAGACACTGAAAAGATTACACTTACTGATGGAGATTTTGTTGTACTAACGATTAAAGAAGACCCTAAATTTCCTGCACGTGGACTTGGATACATCCAACATATTGATTGGGAAGCGAAGAAAGCTCACGTTCTGATCGAAGAAGAATTTCGCTCCTCTTTAGATAAGCATGATGAAATTAAAACTGGCTTAATTTGTAAATCTCTGGACGTAATAGAGAAGCCGCTTGAAATTTATTATGAGCAAATTGCTAAACGTAATGCACGCGGGTTGGCGCAAGTTGAGAAAACAGAAGAAAAACGCAAGGAATGGTTTGATAAATTCTATAATGAACTGGTTCAAACAAATTTCATTCCGGCAGGCCGGGTTCTTTATGGTGCTGGCTCTGAAACAGAAGTAACCTACTTTAACTGCTATGTTATGCCATTTATTAATGATAGCCGAGAAGGGATTTCTGAGCATCGTAAACAAGTGATGGAAATCATGAGTCGCGGAGGCGGTGTTGGAACAAATGGATCTACTCTGCGTCCTAGAAATACGCTGGCACGCGGTGTAAATGGCAAATCCTCCGGTGCAGTTTCGTGGCTGGATGATATCGCGAAATTAACTCACTTGGTAGAACAAGGCGGATCCCGTCGTGGAGCTCAAATGATTATGCTGTCTGATTGGCATCCGGACATCGTTGAATTTATTATTTCGAAAATGCAAAATCCAAAAATTTTGCGTTTCTTAATGCAGGTCAGCGAGGATGAAGAAATCCGTAAGCATGCATCTGATAAATTGAAGTTTACACCATTAACGAAGCAAGAAGAAGCCATGTACCAAGGCATTTTAAATTATAAAACCATCCAGGGATACGGTGGTTTCAATGAGGCAATAATCAAGGAAGCAGAAGAAAAACTTGCAGCTGGCGGAATAGACAACGTTCATAATCCCGACTTTTTAACAGGTGCGAATATTTCAGTGTGTTTAACAAAAGAATTTATGGAAGCCGTTGAAAATGATACGGAATATGAACTTCGTTTCCCGGATGTTGAATCTTATAATAAAGAAGCAATGAAAGACTATAACGAAAAATGGGCAGATTGCGGCGATGTGCGCGAATGGGAAAGACTCGGGTATGCTGTTCGTGTATATCGTAAAATTAAAGCGCGTGAGTTATGGAATTTAATCAATATATGTGCGACTTATTCTGCTGAGCCGGGCATTTTCTTTATCGATAATGCAAATGATATGACAAATGCCAAAGCATACGGACAAAAAGTGGTTGCAACCAACCCATGTGGAGAACAGCCGTTAGCACCATATTCTGTATGTAACTTAGCTGCTGTTAATCTGGCTGAAATGACAGATAAAAATCGCAAACAAGTGGATATGGAGAAACTGAAACAAACGGTTAAAGTCGGCGTGCGCATGCAGGATAATGTAATTAATGCGACTCCATACTTCCTTGAGGACAATAAAAAGCAGGCATTGGGAGAAAGACGTGTAGGTCTTGGCGTAATGGGTCTTCATGATATGCTTATTTATTGTGAAAAAGAATATGGATCTGACGAAGGAAATAAGCTGGTAGATTCTGTATTTGAAGCAATAGCGACAGCTGCATATGAGGAATCCATTGAGATTGCGAAAGAAAAGGGCAGCTTCCCATTCTTAATTGGCAGCTCTGAAGAAGAAACAAAAGAATTACGCACTCGATTTATTCATACTGGTTATATGAAGAAAATGCCTGAACATATTCGTGATGGTATTATGAAATATGGTATCCGCAACTCTCACTTATTAACCGTTGCTCCTACTGGTAGTACCGGTACAATGGTTGGCGTTTCTACAGGACTGGAGCCATACTTCTCATTCACTTATTTCAGAAGCGGACGTCTTGGTAAATTTATCGAAGTGAAAGCAGATATCGTAGAAGAATATCTACATCGCAATCCTGATGCAGACAGCGAGAATCTACCGTCATGGTTTATTTCTGCGATGGATTTAACACCTGAGAAACATGCTGATGTACAATGCATCATCCAACGCTGGATTGATAGTTCTATCAGTAAGACAGTAAATGCTCCTAAAGGATATACTGTTGAGCAGGTAGAAAGAGTCTATGAACGTCTCTATAAAGGTGGAGCCAAAGGCGGTACGGTATATGTCGATGGAAGCCGTGATACGCAAGTGTTAACATTGAAAGGTGCTGAATCTGATACGGATCATTCAGCACAGCCACATCATACGAAGCAGCATGTTGTACTTGTTGATACAATCGATGCCCTGGAATCAACAAGCGTAACAATTGGAAGTGAAGTAGGAAATACATGTCCGGTTTGCCGTCAAGGGAAAGTGGAGGAGCTCGGCGGATGCAACACTTGTACAAGCTGCGGCGCTCAGCTTAAATGCGGTTTATAATATAATTTTATAGAAAATTATAGGAAAAAGGATGGCAATGATTGACGCCATCCTTTTTTGTATTTCTGTACATACTATCTTTAAAGTAGGTGAAAAAAATGAAACCATTTATTCCTCAATTAGTTTATTTTGAACCCAAAGCCCTGGAGTATCCTTTGGGAAAGGCACTATATGAAAAATTTCAGAGCCTGCCTGTTGAGATTAGGCAAACGACTTCCCATAATCAGATTCGAGATCTACCGGGTGATAATGAGTTGCAAAAATATCGAGTCGCCAAATCTACAATGGTGGTTGGAATCCGAAAAACATTAAAGTTTGATACGTCAAAGCCATCTGCTGAGTATGCAATTCCCCTTGCTACAGGATGTATGGGGCACTGTCATTACTGTTATTTACAAACGACTCTCGGCAGTAAGCCTTATATTAGAGTCTATGTGAATCTTGAAGAAATATTTGACCAGGCGAGTAAATATATGGAACAAAGAGCGCCTGAAATCACCCGGTTTGAAGCAGCATGTACATCTGATATTGTAGGGATTGACCATCTCACACATTCCTTAAAAGAAACAATTAATTTCATTGGCAGTACAGAATACGGAAGATTACGTTTTGTGACGAAATTTCATCATGTCGACCATTTACTTGATGCCAGGCATAATGGAAAAACAAGTTTTCGGTTTTCCATCAACTCGCGTTATGTGATAAAGAATTTTGAACCTGGAACTTCCTCATTTGATGAGCGTCTGGAGGCTGCGCGAAAAGTCGCAGCTGCCGGGTACCAGCTTGGGTTTATTGTGGCTCCGATTTATATGCATGAAGGCTGGGAAGACGGATATTACGAATTATTTGAACGATTAAAGCATTCATTGGGTGCAGAGTTGTCAATGATGAATATCAGTTTTGAACTCATCCAACATCGCTTTACGAAACCGGCAAAAAAAGTCATACAGGCTAGATATCCTAAGACTAAGCTTGAAATGGATGAAACAAAGCGGAAATATAAGTGGGGAAAATATGGCATAGGAAAATATATATATCCTGATGATGAAGCAAATGCTTTAAAAACCCACATCCAAAATTCAATCCATGAATTTTTCCCAAATGCAGAAATTCAGTACTTTACCTGATGTGTTCTAAAATCCTCTCCCTCTGCTTAGTAATGTGTAAAGACGATAAATCCAGAGGGAGGGGTTTATTTGTTTATAGATGGAGTGTTTTCTGGGGGAGGTATTAAGGGGTTTGCGCTAATAGGTGCAGTGATGGAATTGGAAGAACGGGGATACAAGTTTAAAAGGATGGCGGGAACAAGCGCAGGAGCCATCATTGCAGGGTTTATTGCCGCAGGGTATTCTGGACGGGAAGTATACGAACTCATGCAAACTGTTAAATTAACGAAGTTGTTGGAATCAAAGAAAAGAATCCGATTTCCGCTTGCAAGATGGCTTAAATTATATTGGAGTATGGGGATCTATAAAGGAGACGCTCTCGAATTGTGGATTGAGGAAGTGTTAGCAAAAAAGAATATCAGGACATTCGCAGATCTTCCAGATAAGCACTTGAGAGTAATTGCCTCCGATCTTACAAATGCAAGCTTGATGGTCTTGCCGGATGATTTGATTAAATACAATATAGACCCCCTACAGTTTTCAGTGGCAAGAGCAATCCGTATGAGCTGCTCTGTTCCTTTTTTCTTTCAACCGATTATACTACGTACGGTTGGACAGAAAAAAATTGTAGTAGATGGAGGGGTTTTAAGTAATTTTCCGATGTGGTTGTTCGATCGGGAAAATGTCATTCCGGAAAGGCCAGTATTAGGATTAAGGATTGTTCCAGAAAATCAGCAAACATTAGTTCAGGAACGCAAGATTGATAATGCGATTGAACTTTTTACATCCTTATTTGAAACGATGAGAAATGCGCATGATTCCAGATATATATCAAGAAAATTTGTCAGTAATATTTTATTTATTCCTGTGAAGGAGACTGGATTTTTAGAATTTTCCGTGTCGGATGAACGCAGAATCAGATTAATCGAACAAGGGAGTGAAGCAGCAATTCAGTTCTTAAAGCACTGGGTTTATCGAATTAAATGATATAAATGAAATTATTTACAGCACTTGCGAAATGGCAGGGGCTTTTTTTTTGCTCTGTTATGATTAAATGTTGCGTTTCTAGCCTTTGCTTTCCGCGGGCGGTCTGGGAGCCTCCTCGGCGATTTACGCCTGTGTGTCTCCCTAGGCCTCACTTTTCTAAGCAAGGAGTCTCAGGCAATCACTACGATCAACCAGCTTATAGATCAACAATGAACTTTAATAAAGTCTTTTCTCAAAAGGGTGATATTTAAACAATATGGCAATGCTTTGATAGTTTATAAGATTGATCACTCTTATTTTCTAAATTTTACCACTTATTAAGGAGAAATAGGATGGTTTGTTTAGTAGGACATTTTTCGCATTTTTAATAACAGTATAATTTTTCACAATAATGATATTGATAATCATTATCAATTAATATATGATAATAATCAACTAATAGTTGAAAGGAAGTTGCAAGAATGAATAGGATTTCAGTTTTACTGGTATCAATAATCATCCTCCTTGCTGGGTGTTCTAGTGGTAACGCTTCATCAAATAAAAATGCAGATTTAAAGGCGGAAGATAATAATAAAGTCGTAAAGATTGCGTGGGGAGATAGCGGGTTTCCTTCTCCGTTTACGTTTACTTCAAATGGGCCCGGAGGTTATTTGCGAAGTAGCTTTACTTTTGACTCTCTTACATGGAAAGATGAGACAGGGGTGATTCCTTGGTTGGCTTCTTCATGGGAAGTATCTGAGGACAAGCTAACCTATACCTTCAATTTAGAAAAAAATGTGCATTTTCACGATGGTGAAACATTAACCGCGGATGATGTTGTTTTTTCATATAACTATTTTAAAAAGCACGCTTTCCAATGGAACGCTGATATGTCTAAAGTAGGTTCACTAAAGAAAATCTCAGACTATAAAGTTGCGATTACATTAACAGAGGAATATTCTCCGTTTATCACTGAAATCGCTGGTATTCTGCCAATTATTCCGGAACACATCTGGAAGGAAATCGACAATCCGCTCGAATATACGCAAAAAGATGCATTAATTGGGACAGGTCCATATATTCTTGACAACTATAATAATTCCACTGGAAATTATCGTTACATGGCTTATGAGGATTATTTTAAAGGTGATGTGACAGTTGAAGAAGTTCAATACCTAAATGTAGAGAATAATATGCTTTCTCTGCAAAAGGGTGAAATCTCCGGTGGCATGACCTATAACTATACAGAAGTGAAGCAGATGGAAAATCAGGGGTATAAGGCACTTCAAAGTAATCCGACAGGAAGTGCTGTACGTATTGTGTTTAATTTAGAGGATGAACAATTACGCGATAAAAGACTCCGTCAAGCTCTTGCCTATGCACTGAATCGTGGGGAGATAGCTGAAAAAGTATTGGGGAATTCTAATACCTTGATTGGCAGTGGAGGGGTGATTCCTCCGGATTCCGAATGGTTTAATGAAGAGGTAAAACAATATGGCTATGATGTGGATCAAGCAAATGAGATGTTAGATTTTCTTGGCTACGAAAAAAATAAAAAAGGAATACGGGAAGATTTAGGTTTAAGAGTTTTAGTTTCCTCTACTTCACAGGAAGCGGAATTAATGAAATCGATGCTCGCGGATGTTGGGGTTAAATTGGAAATCAAAACGGTGGACACAGCTACCTTTACAACTGCTTTAAGTGAGGGCAAATATGATATGGCTCTTACAGGTCATATTGGATTAAGCGGAGACCCTGACTTCCTCCGTTTATGGTTCTCAGGTCAGGCAAGTAATGCTTATGCCGGCAATGCAGTATTTAATCATAAAGAATTTAGCAATCTTGCCACCTTGCAATTATCTCAAAATGGAAAAGAACGTAAAGAAACCATTGATTCTATGCAGGATATTTTATCCGAAGAGTTGCCAACATTAGTCCTTTACCATCGCCCATTCTATTTTGTGTATGATGCCAAAGTATTTGATGGCTGGTTTAACACCTACGGAGGTATCTCGGATGGCATTCCATTGACAGATAACAAGGCAGCGTTTATTGACTATGAGTAAAGTTTTTAAGCTGTACGGTTCAATTCTGCTTATCTTGATCCTATTAAATTTTTGTCTCCCCAGACTTATGCCAGGGGGACCTCTCGAATATTTGGAGGGGCAGGAAAGTGGAGCGACCTTAACAGAACAGCAAAAAAATTCCATGATTGACTATTATGGGCTAAATGACTCAATGGCTGAACAGTTTCTTGATTATTTAAACGGCCTTGTTCAGCTTGATTTTGGGTTTTCTTATACCTATAAATTACCTGTTACAGATATCATAATGGGCCACATCTCGTATACGCTGTGGATTGTTGGGATTTCTTCTATTCTATCAATCGTGATCGGAATTGTTCTAGGATTGTTATCCGGGTGGGTGAATCATCGGAAAGGTGATAAAACATTAATGTCGACAATGCTGGCTATTGGTGCTTTACCTGAATTTTTATTCGGAATGCTATTGCTGATCGTATTTGCTGTAATGCTTAATATTCTTCCAATGAGCGGAGCCCATACGCCATTTATGGACGGTGAATTGGGGTGGGCAAAGGTTAAAGATACTGCAAAACATGCCATTTTACCGATAGTTACACTTACCACTGTGAACCTGACAAGAATCTACTTGCTTGTTCGAAATGAAACGATTCAGGTAGCTTCCTCGCCTTTTATGGAATTTGCCAAGATGAAAGGTGTAAGGGAGTTTCGTTTAATTTACCGACATACCTTTAAAAATGTTTTAATACCTATTTTTACACTGATTATGATAAGAATTGGCTTCACTTTTACAGGTGCAATCTTTGTAGAAACATTATTCTCTTATCCAGGAATTGGGCAATTATTAAAAGAGTCTATTCTTTCCCGTGATTATCCATTGATGCATGGACTGTTTTTATTATTTTCGGTTATGATTTTGATTTGCAATGCACTGGCCGATTCTTTATATCCGAGGTTAGATCCGCGAGTTAAAGGGGGCGAGTATATTGGAAAAGCTTTATAAGCTCCCTTTATTATGTTTAGTTTTTGTGGGTTTGCTTGCATTTATGGGTCCATTATTATCACCTTATTCCGCAATGGATTATAGCGGTGGTTTGTTTGAAACTCCATCATCTCAGCACTGGCTGGGAACAAATCGATTGGGCCAGGATATATTCAGCCAATTATTATACGGCACGCGAACGAGTGTCTTAATCGGGCTCTGTATAGCTTTGTGCTCAACAGTTTTGAGTGTATTACTGGGTCTGGCAGCGGGTTATTTGCCGAGATTCGATAAGTTTATTAATGGATTGGCCAATATTTTATTAGTCCTTCCCAACCTGCTCTTAATTTTATTGGTTGTTGCGTTTACAGGAGCCGGCGTTGTTCAGCTTGTTGTTATTTTAAGTTTATTATCATGGCCAGGCTATATGAGAATTATTCGATCTTCTGTATTAACGTTAAAAGAAAGAGAGTTTGTAAAGGCTTCGGCCCTATTTGGAGGCAGTTCTTTTTATGTATTGAAATCTCATATTCTACCGCAGTTGCGGCCTATTATAAAAACAAAGTTTGTTATGACCTTTCAATCTGCTGTTTTGACAGAAGCAGGTTTAGCATTCTTGGGTTTGGGTGATCCAAATGTAATATCGTGGGGAAGCATGTTGAATTCAGCTTTCTCCCAGACATCTATTTTTTTAACCGGTCAATGGATTTGGATTGTTTTACCGCCAGTGGTAATGCTGCTCATCACAACGATTTCACTAGCCTTTTTATTGGAGAAGAAGCAGGAAAAGCCACAAAAGGCGAAAAAACAACTAATACCCTTAGCTACTGTTGAGAAGTCTCGAGATTTATGCTGTCATTTGGAATCTGTTTCATACGATGAGAAAACAATTGTTGAGAATATCGACTTTACCATTAAAAGAGGAGAGATTGTCAGTTTAATCGGCCCATCCGGTAGTGGAAAAACAACGATAGCCCGGGCCCTATATGGCTTATTGCCGGTGCAGAACTGGATAGGTGATGTTACGTATGACGGTGAGTCAGTTAGGAATGAATCCTTTAAGAAAAAGCACTATTGGAAAACATGTTCATTTATCTATCAGGATGCCCGAGTGGCATTTAATCCCGTACTAAAATTGAGAGAACAGTTTTTAGAAACAGGTATAAGCCTTGAACAAGCTGAAAAAAGTGTAGAAGAAGTCGCTTTAAGTAAGGATATTCTGAATAAATATCCGCATGAATGTTCTGGAGGCATGTTAAGCCGGGCGCTAATCGCGCTCTCTTTGGTACATAAACCTGCGTTTGTGATAGCGGATGAATGTACAAGTGCATTGGATCCGATCTTGAAAAAAGAAATAGTGGAACTCCTTGAAAATAGAGTTCGATCACATGGTATCAGTCTCTTATTTATCACGCATGATTTGGATGTGGCCTATGCAATCTCAGACCGGATTTTTAGTTTAGCTGATAAAAAACTCATGAAGGAAGTGCAATAAATGTTAAGGGTTCATGATGTAAATAAAAGCTACCATAATCAAACAGTGCTTAAGGAAATCAATTTTGAGATTTTGTGCAATGAGTTTGTTTGTTTAATTGGAGAATCAGGATCTGGCAAATCCACAACTGCCGAAATCATTATGGGGATTCAATCACCGACAAGTGGAATTATCGAAACAGAACCTTGTTGTACAATACAATATATTTATCAAAATCCTGAGCGTTCTTTTAATCCGTTTTGGACGATGGAAAAAAGTTTGATGGAACCGCTTGTACTTAAAAAAGAAAAGTTAGAATCTATTAAGAAGAAAATTAAAGAATTAATGGATATAGCAGATTTACCAATGGATTTATTGGAAAAAAAACCAAGCCAATGTTCCGGCGGGCAGAAACAACGATTGGCTATTATCAGAGCTTTATTAATGAATCCTAAACTATTAATAGCCGATGAAATCACTTCTGCTCTGGATCCGCAAACAGAAAAATTAATTATAAATCTTTTAAAGAAATTTCAGGTTGAATTTCATATGTCTGTTTTATACATTACTCACCGAATTCAGTCGATCAGTAATGTAGCGGATCGAATGATGGTACTTGAGGAAGGAACCATTGTCGAAAGCGGGCCTCCCTCACAAATTCTTTACCATTGCACACATCCATATACGAAAAAATTGGTAGACGCATGCCTATATTTTGAAAATAGATCACAGAAAAAGCGGAGACGACTGGTCAGGCCCGAAAAGCATAAGACAGAGGCTCGGAAGGAGGCGTTCTTCCCTCCTGCAGAGGCTATGCTTATGACTCGAGGGACTAGGAGTTGAAGCTAGATTAATCAAAAAGCTGAAGGGCCTTGTTCAGCCGCGACAAGCATAAGAGGAGGCGCGTAGGGAGAGCGCTTTTCATCTCCCGCAGCAGCTACACTTATGACTCGAGGGGTTAGGCCCTGAAGCTGGATTACATAAAAAGCTGAAACAACTGGTCAGGCTCGAAAAGCATAAGACAGAGGCTCGGAAGGAGGTGTTCTTTCCTCCTGCAGTTGACCACACTTATGTCTCGAGCGGTTAGGTCCTGAAGCTAGATTACAAAACACAAGGAGGAGAAAACAATGGAACTTAATATACTGGAACTGTGTCCTAATCACGCGTTTAATTATAAAACCGATTTATCTTCCGGCTCACATACTAAGATAGAAGAGTACGAGTTGGCTACTATTAAATTAGACTCATACGATGTCTTGGTTGTTACGGATTTTGCAGATCAGGAATATCTGTATTCACATAAAGAAAAAATTGAACAATTTCTAAATAAAGGAAAGATTGTTGTCTTTTGTGGGCACTTATTTAGAGCGTGGCTGCCGGGGTGTATGCCAATAATGCCTAAAAAGATTCGCGGCTATCAGGATTACCTAGTAGAAGTACCTGAAAATTCATCCATCTTTAGAGGTGTGGAAGTAGAGGATATGGTTTATACGAAGGGAGTTGCAGGTTTCTTTGCAAGAGGTTATTACCTTCCACCAAAAAATGCAGAAGTTTGCCTAACATTTACAGATGGAAAGGTAATTACATATATTGATCGTGAAACAACGAAAGGGACAGTTATTGTCCATGCTGGACGAAATCTATTTGGGTATGAAAATCGAAAAAATACATCAAACCGAATCACTCCTCAATTCATCGAGGTTCTTAAAAAGGAAGCAGACCGTACAAAAGGAGTTCAGGTATCATGAGAAAAATAGCAGTGATTTACGGCGGACATGCCCCACATTATAGAACATTTCATGAACCAAAATATGCACAGTTTATAGATTCTCTTATTTATCAGCTTGAATTGAAAGATTTCGATTTAACAGGGTTCGATGTGTTGATAATCCCTTCTCAATTAAATGGCCAAATACTGCTTGATAATAAAGATAAATTTTATAAATTTGCCAATCAAGGTGGTATTATTGTGGCTATGGGTCCACAACCATGGGAATGGCTTCCTAATCAAAAGTGGGAAGAACGCCCAACCAATTTCTGGTGGTGGCTTGAGGAAAATGCAAGCAGTGGCTTAGTTGCTAAAAATGATCAACATGAATTTTTCAATTATATTTCGTTGGAGGATTCAACATGGCATCAACATGGAGTATTTTGGCCACCTGAGCATGCAACCACTCTTATTGCAACAGAAGATGGTGGTTCCGTGCTGTACATTGATGAAGAATCAACGAAAGGTACCTGGATTATAACAACACTAGATCCAGACTATCATTATGGGTCCTATTTTATGCCGGCAACCGAACGATTTTTAGATGGTCTTTTTCCATGGTTATACTGTGGAGATTTTAAAAGAGCGTAATATCCTTTTGGGATGATTCGTGAGCTGGGTCGTCTTATTATGGTAAATTCGAGCTATGCAAGAGTTGAATCTTCATAATGTGGGACGTCTTTTACGGGTATAGCAAAATAAAAAACCGTGCTCTTTAAAAAAGGGCGCGGTTTTTTTTTCTTGTTTTCTTTCCTTCTATGACAGTCAGTTTGACGTCTGACTTTTTCTTAGGTCTGTTAATCCTTTGTTCTTTAGAAATAACGGTTAATCCATGTGAATTATTTCTGCTTCTTTTTGTTTTGATTATTTGATATTTACGTTTCTTCTTAGTTGTTTTTCGGGCCGCTTTGCTGTATGCCTGATACTCTTTACCCGAGTTACCTTTCCTGAATCGTGTAAAAATAAAATACATTAAACCAACAACGACGACTCCAACGAGCACATTTTTAATCAGTTGGAACGGATCATTTCTTAAGGTGGATATAAGTCCCAAAGCTGCGAAACCAAGAAGGATATAAACAAAAATCATCGAATTCTTACGATTCACAGAAAGCACCTCCTTTAAGAGTATCATTGGCATATTTAGGAAAAGATAAACAGTCGGCAAGGAATTTATTTTTTCTTTTAATATTCTTTACACTATTTTTTCTTCCATTAAACCTTGTTTATAGCTATTTTCTGTTTCGAGCATTTTGTTAAAGGAAACGATTGCTACCTCAATTTGTTCATCATTGGGTTCTTTGGTTGTTAATAATTGCAGCCACAGACCCGGATATCCTAAAAACCGTAAAACAGGAAGATCACGAACTTTATTCGTTAACTGCAAAACTTCAAACGATAGACCCAGTACGACTGGAATTAATGCAATTCGGTTTAAAATACGGATATAAAGTACATCTGAAGGAACAAACATATATATACATACACCAACAATCACGGTGAACAATATAAAGCTGCTTCCGCATCGATAATGCAGTCTCGAGGCGTTACGAACATTTTCCACCGTTAACTCTTTATTGCTTTCAAATGCATTGATAACTTTATGTTCAGCTCCATGATATTGAAAAACTCTCTTTACGAGCGGTGTCAACGATACAATATAGATATATAGGAGCAATAATATGAGTTTAAAAAACCCCTCCAATAATACTTGTACTGTTTCTCCAGGGGCAATGCCTTTAAAGATAACAGCCAAAAAGATGGGTACCACAGTAAAAAGTAATTTACTCAGTATAAAGGATAAAATTCCCACGCCTGCTACACCCAGAATCATACCCAGTTTGGATGTTTCTTCTTCTTGAATTTTATGATCATCCGCAGGGTCAACATCATATCGATCTGTTGAAAATGATAAGTGTTTGGAGCCGATAGCACTGGATTCCAATAAGGCCACAATCCCACGCAGAAACGGGATTTTTTTTAATTTGATCAGCAGGGGATGGCTGGTTTTTGGTAGTGCATAGGATTCAAATGAACCATCTTTTCGTTTAATAGTAGTTACGGTGCAGTGTTTGCCGCCAAACATAACACCTTCCACTACAGCCTGTCCGCCGTAGATTGGCTTATTATCCAATTTTTTCATCACTCCATAATAGTTAAGTTATATATACTATCTATTCTACAGAATTTTTCTCATTTTCACTAGTGATTGTTTCCATTTTTCTTATGAACTTTGCCTATTTCGCACATACTAGCAGTTGTGAGGTGATTGGAAAATGGAAACAGCGAAAGAAAAGCTGAAAAAGCCGATGGGCTATTATGCTGTGGTTAATTCTGTTGGATTTTTTGGAGGACTGCTTTGGGGAGGGATATTTCAAATCTGTAACTATTTTCATTTTACAGAAATAGGTCCAACATTCCTGCTTCGTACATGGGTGAAAGCAGATTTTGTGAAAGGATGGATGGGAGTGGCGCTCTCAATAGTATGCCTGTGCATTATTTCTATCATTTTTGCCTATATCTACTCTTATATCTTTCGTAAACTAACATCTTATTGGGTGGGTATCGGCTATGGGGTTGTACTTTGGGGAATAGCTTTCCTGGTTTTAAGACCTTTATTTCCAGGAATGAAAACGGTGTGGGAATTATCCAAAGATACAATTGTGACGACATTATGTATTTTTATTTTATATGGACTATTTGTGGGATACTCCATCAGTTATGAATACCATGAAAGGGAATTGGAAGCGAAGGAAGGAAAGAAAGAAAAAGTCGAACCTGTTCAGTAATTCTATAGAGGTATTTTTCACTCTTGTGTTAAAATTGTTAATATCACTTTAAAACACGGGAGCCTGGTTATGGATAAAAAAATTTATTTAATCAACGGACCAAATTTAAATTATCTTGGCAAGCGAGAGCCCGATATTTATGGAAGTACGACTCTTGCAGAACTTGAAGAGTGGTTAACGAATCATTCAGTAAAACTCGGCGCTCAATTGGTGTGTTTTCAATCTAATTACGAAGGGGCAATTATTGATACGCTATATGAAGCGGATGCACACTCGGCTGCGGGGATTATTTTAAATCCGGGAGCATACACCCATTATAGTTATGCAATAAGAGATGCAATTGCCTCTATTTCAGTTCCAGTAATCGAAGTACATATTTCAAATGTCCATGCCAGAGAACCTTTTCGTCATCAATCAGTTACCGCTCCTGTAACAAAGGGTCAAATTGTAGGCCTGGGGCTGAATGGCTATGAATTGGCGCTGCGTGCTTTATTGACTACTAAAGAAAAGGGAGAGGTCTAATCAATGGAAAAAATTCAGAGATTACGTGAAAGATTAAATCAGGAAAATATTGATGCCATCATCATTACAAACCCATATAACCGCAGATATATCTCTAATTTCACTGGTACTGCAGGGGTAGTTATTATCTCCCAAAAGACAGCAAAATTTATTACTGATTTTAGATACGTGGAGCAAGCAGGCAAACAGGCAGTAGGATTTGAGATTATCAAACACAGCGGACCGATTCAAAATGAAGTGGCGTCCCAGTTAAAGGAAATAGGTGTCAAAAGAATCGGGTTTGAACAGGATGATCTTACTTTCTCTACCTATAAATCTTATGAATCAGTTGTAGAAGGTGAACTCATCCCTCTCTCCAATATTGTTGAAAAATTGCGCTTGATTAAGACACCGCAAGAGATTAAGATATTAAAGGAAGCAGCAGACATAGCAGATGCTGCATTTAAACACATTATTGAGTATATTCGTCCAGGTTTAACTGAAATAGAAGTATCAAATGAATTGGAGTTCTTTATGCGCAAGGCAGGGGCAACTTCCTCCTCATTTGATATCATTGTCGCTTCTGGTGCCCGTTCTGCTTTGCCGCACGGTGTTGCCACAGAAAAAGTAATAGAAAATGGCGATTTTGTCACAATGGATTATGGTGCCCTTTATAATGGGTATATATCTGATATTACACGTACAGTAGCGGTCGGTGAACCTTCTAGTGAATTAAAGAAAATATATGACGTTACCCTGGAAGCTCAGTTATATGCAATGGAGCATATTAAACCGGGTATGACAGGTCGACAAGCTGATGCTCTTGCAAGAGATATCATAGCTGCCAAAGGATATGGCGAATATTTCGGTCATTCCCTTGGACATGGGATTGGACTTGAAGTGCACGAGGGTCCTGGACTTTCTGCTAAATCAGATGTTATTTTGGAACAAGGCATGACTGTCACTTGTGAACCTGGTATTTATTTACCTGGAGTTGGAGGAGTAAGAATCGAGGATGATCTCCTCATAACGGAGGATTCCAACGAAACCTTCACTCATTCAACAAAAGATTTACTTATTTTATAAGGCTGTAGGAGGCTATATTGTATGATTTCTGTTAATGATTTTAAAACTGGACTAACGATTGAAGTAGATGGCGGTATCTGGCAAGTAATTGAATTCCAACACGTAAAACCCGGTAAAGGAGCTGCGTTCGTACGTTCTAAATTACGTAACCTTCGTACGGGTGCGATCCAGGAGAAAACTTTCCGTGCTGGTGAAAAAGTTGCAAAAGCACATATTGAAAACCGTAAAATGCAATACTTATATGCAAGCGGCGATAATCATGTGTTTATGGATAACGAAACATATGATCAAATCGAATTGCCATCCAAGCAAATCGAATATGAATTGAAATTCTTGAAAGAAAACATGGAAGTATCTATCATGATGTTCCAAGCCGAAACACTTGGTGTGCAACTTCCGACAACTGTTACTTTAGAGGTAACTGAAACAGAACCGGGTATCAAAGGAGATACAGCATCAGGCGGAACGAAGCCAGCTACTGTTGAAACAGGTCTTACTGTTCAAGTTCCTTTCTTTGTAAATGAAGGTGACAAATTAATCATCAATACTTCTGATGCGTCTTATGTATCAAGAGGTTAATAAGTAGATTTCAAACTCCCGGAGAATTATCCGGGAGTTTTTTCATTTCATTTGGGTCTTTTAAAACTGCCTTCCTAATTCGACCTCTTATCCATCACTCCTTCTTTCACTCCTATTTTAAAATACCGGTTATTTATCTCTCTTCTCTCGATTCAATTCTTTATTATTCATCTATTTTAAGAGATTCACTTGCTCTTTATTTATAAATGCCCCTCTTTTTGTTTGGAAGAAGTCATAAACGGCCTGTCCATGAATACATTTTAAATAATGACAGACCAGGCGAGGGAGAGAAATGGATTCTATTATTGAATTGTTACCTCCGGCTATAGGTGCTCAGTTAAAAAATTTAACCAATAAGCTGGAGGATATAGAAGAAATTAGAATAAGAGTTGGTAGACCGCTTGAAGTGATGTCAGGTAAAGATATCATGTATGGACACAAGCCAGTATTAAGGGAAGATGCAGATTTATTTCTTAATAAAGTCAGTCAGTATTCCTTTTATATGTTAGAGGAAGAACTGAAACGCGGCTATATTACAGTTGAGGGGGGACATCGGGTTGGTTTGGCCGGGAGAGTCATCCTCGAAAATGGGAGAGTCAAGGGGTTGCGGGATATTACGTTTTTCAATATTCGGATTGCCAGACAAAAGAAGGGGATGGTTAATGATTGGGTTCAATATTTATATCATAATCGCTGGCTATCGACTTTGATCATTGGACCGCCGCAGACAGGGAAAACAACATTCTTGAGAGATTTAGCCCGCTATGCCACTTTTGGAAATCCATCTAGCCGTATTCCTGCAATGAAAGTTGGAATTGTTGATGAACGATCTGAAATTGCCGGATGTGTTCAAGGAGTTCCACAAATGGAGTTCGGTATCAGAGTAGATGTTCTCGATGGCTGCCCAAAGGCTGAAGGAATGATGATGATGATCCGCTCCATGAGCCCTGAAATTATTGTAGCTGATGAAATTGGAAGAATAGAAGACTCGGAAGCCATGATGGAAGCGGTTAATGCCGGCATAACCCTATTTATAACGGCACACGGACATTCGCTTAATGATATATTAGCCAGGCCAATTATGAAAAACATCGTAAAGGAAGCTAATTTTGAAAGAATCGTGGAACTAAGGCGAACAGATAAGCCAGGGAGTATATCTAAAATAAAAGATCGTACAGGCAGGGTTTTATATGATGGGGAAAGAGTGAGAGTATGATTAAAATTTTGGGTGCAGTATTGATCATTTTGGCTACGTCCCTTATTGGGTTTGAGGTTTCTAAAAAATTAATCGCCCGACCTAAACATATCCGTGATTTACGCTCAGCACTTCAAATTTTGGAAGCAGAAATCATGTATGGACATTCTCCTCTAAAGGAAGCTGTTTTAACACTGGCAAAACAAATTCCTGCCCCCATTTCGATTCTTTTTACAGACTTTGCAAGTAGGTTGGGTTCAGCTAATCAGTCGGTATCGTCAGCTTGGAAGGAAAGTCTAGAAGTTGTAAGAAAGCAGTCAGAATTGCAGCAAAAAGAAATAGATATCCTTCTTCAATTTGGAGAAACTTTGGGAAAACATGATCGAGAGAGCCAGCAAAAGCAAATTCAACTGGCATTGGTTCATCTTGAGAGGGAAGAAGCAGATGCGGCTGATAAACAGTTGAAATACGACAAGATGGCGAGAAGTCTGGGTTTCTTTGCAGGCCTGCTAATAGCCATTTTATTGATGTAGCAGGAGGGAGATAGCCGGTAATGGGGATTGATATCGATATTATTTTTAAAATTGCAGGTGTTGGGCTGATTGTCGCGTTTATTATTACGATTCTCGATCAGGTGGGAAAGAAAGAATATTCCCAGTGGGTCATATTGGTAAGCTTTATCTATATTTTATTTAATGTGGCACAGGTGGTAGGTCAATTAATTGATCGAATTAAATCCGTGTTTTTATTTCAATAGAAATTTTGGGGTGATGAGCCATTGAAATGTTGCAGATAACGGGTGTTGCGCTGGTTGGAGCATTTCTGGCAATGATCATCAAGGAACAAAAGCCAAATCTAGCTTTCTTACTTGTTGTATTTGTCGGAAGCTCTATATTCCTATTCCTGATAGAAAAAATCTACGAAATAATTCAAATGATTCAGCAATTGGCCGTTAATGCAAATGTGAATATGGTCTACTTATCAACTGTTTTGAAAATTATTGGAATTGCCTATATAGCTGAATTCACCTCGCAAATTACGAAAGATGCCGGGCAGGGAGCGATTGCTTCAAAAATTGAATTGGCAGGAAAAATTATGATTCTTACAATGGCTATTCCAATCTTAACGGTCATTATTGAGAGTGTTATTCAGATGATTCCTAATTAATCATTGTGGTGAAAGGTTTAAAGGGGCTGAAGGATAAATGAAGCAATTTAAGTGGACAAGTATCATCGTTCTGTATCTGATTCTTAGCTTAAGCAATGGTCAAACAAGTCAAGCCTCCCCTAACTCTACTGAATTGCCGGAAGAAACACAGGCTGTTGAAACGTTTAATGTGGATGATATTCCACTTAACGATCTTAAACATTTTTGGGATTCCGTTTACGAGCAATATGGTGGGTTTTTACCTGAGTCCCAAAAAGGAAGTTTTGTAGATTTCGTAAGCGGTGAAAAAAAATTCTCCATAAAAGAATGGCTTAGCGGAATCCTCCAATTCATTTTCCATGAAATCATTGCGAATGGAAAATTATTAGGTACGCTCATTTTATTGACGGTTTTCAGTGTATTTCTTCAAACTTTGCAAAGCACATTTGAAAAAACATCTGTCAGTAAAGTAGCGAACGCCATTGTGTTTATGGTTCTGATGATAATAGCATTAAATAGCTTCCATGTAGCAGTTGATTATGTAAAAGATACAATTTCTACTATCACTGATTTTATGATAGCCTTAATACCTTTACTGCTGGCTCTTATTGCTAGCTCAGGCGGTGTACTGTCATCTGCTTTCTTTCATCCGATGCTCTTGTTTCTAATGAATACAAGTGGAGCATTAATTGAGTATATTGTTTTACCTCTGTTATTTTTATCAACCATGCTCAGTATAGTAAGCATGCTGTCAGAACAATACAAGGTCACTCAGCTTGCTGGTTTATTAAGAACTTGGAGTGTAGGGTTGCTTGGTATTTTCATGACGGTATTTCTTGGAGTGATCTCCGTACAGGGGGTTTCCACTGCTGTAGCAGACGGAATTGGGATACGAACAGCAAAATTTGTGACAGGGAATTTCATTCCTGTAGTTGGAAGGATGTTTACAGATGCAGCGGACACGGTGATAGGAGCTTCACTTATATTAAAAAATACTGTTGGGATTGCAGGTGTGGTGATTTTGCTGATTATGACTGCCTTTCCAGCTATGAAAATATTATTAATCGCATTGGTCTATAAGGTGGCTGCGGCAATTCTGCAACCGCTAGGAGCTGGTCCGATGATTAAGTGTCTCGATATTATCAGTAAGAATATTATATATGTTTTTGCGGCATTAGCGATTGTCAGCCTTATGTTTTTTCTGACCATTACCGTGATCGTGGCAGCAGGAAATATCACGATGATGGTTCGATAGGGGGGAGAAATTCGATGAGTATATTAACAGAATGGGTTACCAATATAATCGTTTTTATTTTATTCGCAGTCATATTGGACATGCTCCTCCCTAGCTCAACCATGCAAAAATATACGAAACTGGTTGTAGGATTGCTCTTAATTGCTGTTTTTATCACTCCCATTCTATCGATATTTAATAAAAACTTTACTAGTGAGATTCAGGAGAAAATTGTGCAGAGCAGTACATGGAGTAATCCAAAAGTAGAAAATTCACTTGAAAGTAAGAAAAGAGAAATAGAAGAGACCCAACAGACATATATATTGGAACATATGGCTGTCCAACTAAAAAACGAAGCAGAAAAGGAGCTGATGGACCAGAGTAATTATGCCATTCAAGATATTAAAATCACACTTATGGATAAGAATGGAGAAATGAATGCAGAAAACATTGAAACCATACAGGTATTTGTGGCAGAAAGCCAGGAGTCCAGCTCAGAGGATGTGCAGCCAGTAGAAACAATAGACATTACCATTGATGAGAAGCAAGCGGAAATAGAGAATATACCGTCATCCGAACTAACAACAATACTATCCACTATATGGGGAATCGATCCAAGCAAAATTGTAATCGGATTAATTGAAGGGGGTGATGGACTTTGATGAAAAAGGATTGGATCCAAAGGATGAAGGACTTGTTCTTTAAGGGAGAGGATGGAAGCAAGGAAAATAAAAAGTACCGGTATATCGCAATCATCTTGTTAGCCGGTATATTATTGATGGCAGCCAGCATGTTTACGAATAAACCAAATTCAACTACAGATCAAACAAATACCGTTTTTCAAACTAGTTCAGCTCAAGATAAACAAAACGAGGAAACGGTCACTACATGGAAATCGTCTTCTTCAAAAAAGTCTGGATCTATTGGAGATATTGAGAAAATGTATGAAAGAGAATTGAAGGATACTTTGGAAACGATGCAAGGGGTCTCTAATGTATCTGTAATCGTTAATATTGATGCAACTGAAAGTAAAGTATATGAAAAAAATTCAGTTGCACAGCGCCAAACGACAGAAGAAACAGACCGTGATGGGGGGGAGAGAAAGGTTGAAGACTTTTCTACGGATGAAAAGATCGTCATTATCCGTGATGGTGATAAAGAAGTACCGCTTGTGAAAGAAACGAAAAAACCGGCAATCCGTGGAGTGTTGATCGTAGCAAAAGGAGCCGATGATGTTCGAATTAAAAAAGAAATCATCGAAGCAGTGACAAGAGTACTGGATGTACCGAGTCATCGTGTAGCTGTATCGGCGAAAAAATAAGATTTTTAAGGAGGAAAAAAAGTGTTATTAAGAAAACAAACGGTTTGGTTATTAACGATGTTAAGTTTGGTGGCGGTGCTAAGTGTATATTATATTACAACTCCTCAGGATACAGCAGTAAATCAGGAAACTCCGAAAGAAAAAACTAATACAAATTCTTCTAAAGAGTCAACCGAAAGTGAAGAATCTTCCACAATTGTGACAAATGAATCAAGTGATTCTGTTTTTGAAGCCATGCGCATTGACTTGAACGATGAAAGAAGCAGGCAGAAAGAGGAACTGACTAATAAGGTAGCTTCAAGTGATTTATCAGAAGAAGAAAGAGTGGAAGCACATGAGCAGATAGAAGCATTGGCTGAAATGTCAACCAAAGAGGATATGTTAGAGACTATGATTATTGCTCTTGGTTATAAAGATGCATTGGTACGGGCAGAAGGAGATCAAATCCAGATTACCGTAAAGGCCGATAAAAAGGATGCAGGTGCAGCGAACGAAATTATTCAGATGGTCACAAAAGAAATTGGTAAAACAAATGCAGTTGCGGTTGAATTCCAGCCGGAAAAATAAGTTCCACAACCCAAGGCAATATCGGTGAGCAGCCGATATTGTTTTTATATGCTGAAAAATATGTAAACCGTTTGTTTATGCTTACTTAATAAATCATCCAGTAGGTTTTAAGGCGGGTCCTTCTCTTTAATTTTTTTACTATCATTAGGGCTGTTTTTTGATAGGATATGAACTCTTGCCAAGCAGGTATGCTCGGTTTTGTTAACGAAGTATAATTTTATATACATAAAAAAAAGGAAAGTAAGGTTCTTTTATCGAATTTATAAATAATCCATTAGTGTGTATAGACAAATATAAATGTTTTAAATCCTGGTACAAAACGAGTTGGAGGAATGTCTGAAGTGAAATTTTTTGATAGTACCTGTTCCACTGACAAACTAGAAATATACGTAAGGTGATAGGTAATTATGAAAATTGTATTTCTACCTGATATTATAGTATCATATTAGTATCTGGTCATAAATAGGAGGGGTGGTTCCTGATGAAAGTACAGGAAATTAGAGAAATTATAAAATTAATTAACCAAACAGGTATAAAAGAGTTTGAGTTTGAACAAGAGGGTACTAAAATAAAAATAATTAAAGGTACTGGATCAGAAAGTACTATACATACGACTGAGGTACCGGTACTTGCTGAGCCAGCAGTACAATCAATACCGCAACAGGAAAGTCAACCATTGTTAAAAGAAGAGAAACGGCCAGTAGTGGAACAAAATGCAGAACAAACATCAAATCTTCATAAAATCACTTCACCGATGGTTGGTACATTTTATGTGTCCTCATCTCCTGAGGACGACGCTTATATAAAATTGGGTGATAAAGTTAAGAAAGATACAATTGTTTGCATAGTGGAAGCAATGAAATTATTTAATGAAATTGAAGCGGAAGTTACCGGAGAGATTGTAGAAATATTAGTGGAAAATGGTCAATTGGTTGAATACGGTCAACCTCTGTTTTTAGTAAAAGGCGAATAGGAGGAACCGGATCATGATAAAGAAAGTGTTGATTGCAAACCGTGGTGAAATTGCTGTTCGGATTATCAGGGCTTGCAAGGAATTAGATATTGAAACAGTTGCTGTCTATTCAGAGGCCGATAAAACGGCTCTGCATGTACAAATTGCGGATGAAGCCTATTGTATAGGGCCTAAAGCTTCCAAGGACAGTTATTTGAATATAGCCAATATCATTAGCTTAGCAAAATTAACTGGTTGTGATGCGATTCATCCGGGTTATGGTTTTTTAGCCGAAAATGCTGATTTTGCTGAGATGTGTAAAGAGTGTCATTTAATTTTTATCGGTCCATCAGCAGAAGCTATTTCAAAAATGGGTACAAAGGATGTTGCCAGGGAGACGATGCGTGCTGCCGGTGTGCCGGTAGTGCCGGGCTCGAGGGGTATTGTGGATGATGAAGAGGCAGCCATTCAAGTTGCTACTGAGATCGGATATCCAGTCATAATTAAAGCAACAGCCGGTGGTGGCGGAAAAGGGATTCGAATAGCCAGCGATGAAACTGAGCTGCTAAAAGGTCTCCGAATAACCCGTCAGGAAGCCCTGACGGCTTTTGGAAATCCGGGAGTATATATCGAGAAATTTATTGAAGATTTCCGTCATGTAGAAATTCAGGTTTTGGGTGATAGCCATGGCCATGTTATTCACCTGGGTGAAAGAGATTGTTCCATTCAAAGAAGGCTCCAAAAACTTGTGGAAGAAACACCATCGCCTGCGATTGATAGTGAAATGAGAAAAGAAATGGGTGAAGCGGCAGTCACTGCAGCAAAGGCTGTCGATTATACCGGAGCAGGAACGGTTGAGTTTATATACGATCACCGCAATCGTAAGTTTTATTTCATGGAGATGAATACAAGAATTCAGGTTGAACATCCTGTGACTGAAATGGTAACTGGAATTGATCTAATTAAAGAACAAATTAGGGTAGCTTCCGGTGAAAAATTATTGGTTGAACAAAGAGATGTTCAATTCAATGGCTGGGCGATTGAATGCCGAATCAATGCTGAAAATCCGAATAAAAACTTTATGCCATCAGCGGGTAAGGTAGAAATGTATCTTCCGCCTGGTGGGTTTGGCGTAAGGATTGACTCGGCAGCCTATACAGGCTATTTTATCCCGCCTTATTATGATTCTATGGTAGCGAAATTGATTGTCCATGCTCCAACACGGGATGAAGCTGTACGAAAAATGAAACGTGCACTTTCAGAATTTGTAATCGAAGGTATTGAAACTACCATACCCTTTCATTTAAAGTTAATGAACCATGATGTTTTTGTTTCTGGAGATTTTAACACAAAATTTCTTGAAACTTATGACGTTATGAATCCATAATAGAGATAGAAGATTTGGAGGTGTATGACATGGAAGAAAATCAAACAGTAGATTTAGAAAACTATGATGGTTTAGGGAAAGTAGAAATTGCCCCTGAAGTCATTGAGGTGATTACTGGTATAGCAGCAAGTGAAGTAGAAGGAATTGCCCAAATGAGAGGGAATTTCGCCTCAGGTGTTGTGGAAAAGCTTGGTAAAAAAAATCATGGTAAAGGCGTAAAAGTTGAACTTAATGAAGACAGCATTAAGATTGATGTATACTGTCTCGTGAAATTCGGTGTATCTATTCCAAAGGTTGCGCAGGAAGCACAAGAAAATATTCGCCAAACATTATTGAACATGACTGCTCTTGAAGCAACTGAAGTAAATGTTCATATTGTTGGTATACAATTTGAAACGGCTAAAGTCGAATCAGATTATCTGGATACACTGTAAAATGGTTAAATAACAGTGCCTAAGTATTATTTAATTTTTGGGCACTGGCAATAAAAGCACTCAGCTCATAAATGAACGTCCCCTGCAAAGTTAGTCACAATCTAACAGGGGGGACGTTTCAATTGCTGAGTGCTTTTGTTATCTGTCTGTTAAAAGGAATTTAAGCAGGAACACTAAAAGACAGTCAGTTTTTTGTGTATATAGCTCATTAACAGGGAGATAATGGATGATTGAGATGTTATGCACACCTTTGGGTAGTTGACAGTAGAATCAGTACTTGAACAATCTTTAAATGATGCTACTATACTACCTTTACTTGTAAGGATGTGTTATGATTTCATATATGATACGAAGGGCACAATGTTTAGTGCACTTTTCGAAGTAAAGGAGTAAGAATTATTCATGAAACGCAGAGAGGCAAGAGAAAAAGCTCTTCAAGCTCTTTTTCAAATAGATGTTGGGAAAGTGGAAAGAGAAATAGCAATAGAGCATGTGGTGGATGAAACTGAAGCAGATCCATATTTAATTAAACTGGTACATGGAACGACAGATCAATTGGAAAAAATTGATGCGCTTATTGAATCTAATTTAGAGAATTGGAAATTGAGCCGTCTTTCAAATATTGATCGTAATATTATAAGACTGACTTCGTACGAATTATTATTCAACGAAGAGGTTCCGCAGAACGCAGCCATTAATGAAGCAATTGAATTGGCTAAGCTGTTCGGAGATGACCAATCACCAAAATTTGTTAATGCGGTGTTATCTAAAATTAAAGAAGCATTATAAAAAATAGAGATAAAGAAAAGATTTTAAGGAGGAGCTACTCTCATGCCGGCACAGATACTTAACGGAAAATTGATATCAGCAACTATCCGCGAAGAGATTGCCAGGGACGTTGCATTATTAAAGGAAGAAGGCATTACACCAGGTCTTGCCGTTATCCTGGTTGGAGATGACCAAGCATCTCAAACCTATGTGCGAAATAAAGAAAAAGCATGTGAACAGTTGGCGATGAAATCGGAGATAAACGTCTATCCGGCATCTATTTCCGAGAGTAAACTCCTTAATAAGCTTGTAGAACTGAATCATCGTCCGGATATACATGGGATTTTAGTTCAGTTACCCCTGCCCGATCACATTGACGAAAAACGTGTGATTGAAACGATTGACCCGGCCAAGGATGTAGATGGCTTCCATCCAATCAATATTGGCAGAATGATGACAAAGCAGGAGGCATTGTTGCCGTGCACACCGTTTGGGATATTAAAAATGGTTCAAAAAACAGGGATTGATATTTCCGGTAAACATGTGGTAGTTGTCGGACGAAGCAATATTGTCGGCAAACCTGTTGGACAACTGTTTTTAAACGAAAATGCAACGGTAACATATTGTCATTCTAAAACAGTGAATCTGAGACACTTTACAAAACAAGCGGATATCCTGATTGCGGCGGTTGGAATCGCTAAAATGATTAAGGCTGATGATGTGAAAGAAGGCGCCATAGTGATTGACGTTGGCATGAACAGAGATGAATCGAATAAATTATGCGGTGATGTTGATTTTGATGATGTCATGCATAAAACTTCTTATATCACACCTGTTCCCGGTGGCGTTGGCCCTATGACGATTACTATGCTCATGCATAATACTCTCCAAGCCGCAAAAAAATCTTTGTTAAAAGGTAAAGAAGGATAATTATATTAAGCTGCCGAAAATTGCTATAATAACATTTACGGCAGTTTTTTTATGTGTAAAAAAATAATGTGAAGAGGGAGGCCATATCTGAATGGAGAAAAATCAATATTTAACTGTGGCCGCCTTAACCAAGTATATAAAACGCAAATTTGATGCAGACCCCAATCTGGCAGATATTTATGTGAAGGGTGAAATATCTAATTTCAAAAAGCATTCCAGCGGTCATATGTACTTGACGTTAAAGGATGATAAAACAAGAATTAATGCAGTCATGTTTGCTAAATCAGCCCAATCGCTCGCGTTTGCTCCTGAAAATGGAATGAAGGTTCTGTTGCGGGGCGAAATACGTGTCTATGAACCAACCGGCGGGTATCAAATGTACATAAGAGAGATGATGCCTGATGGAATCGGAGAACTGTTTATTGCATTTGAACAGCTAAAGAAAAAGCTTGAGCATGAAGGTCTATTCGAGAGAATGCATAAACAGCCAATTCCTCTGTTTCCAGCTAAAATTGGTGTCATTACGTCTCCTACGGGAGCGGCAATTCGTGATATTATTACAACTTTAAAAAGGCGATATCCAATTGGTGAAATTTTAATTTTTCCGGCTTTGGTTCAAGGGAAACAGGCAGCACCCTCTATCGTAAAAGCAATTGAAGAAGCCAATGAGCACCCCATTGATGTCTTGATTGTCGGCAGAGGCGGTGGATCGATAGAGGAGCTATGGGCGTTTAATGAAGAAATCGTCGCAAGGGCGATATTTGCTTCCAAGATACCGATCATTTCAGCGGTTGGACATGAAACAGATACAACCATCAGTGATTTTGTTGCTGACTTAAGAGCGCCTACACCTACTGGGGCAGCTGAAATGGCAGCGCCAAAAGTAAGCGATATAGCAGAACGGATTTCCATAATGGAAACAAAGTTAATTCGCTATTCCCATCAGCGCATTGAGTCGGAAAAAAATCGGTTGTTATCTATTCATAAATCGTATGCTTTTAAATATCCACACTTGTTATATCAGCAGAAATTAGAGCAGCTTGATCGAGTGGCTGAGCGTATTTCACGGAACAGTAAACTTTATTTTCAGCGTAAACAAGATCAAGTGCTGGCACTTTCTAAATCGGTAGAGCGTAATATTCCGTTAAACACAATCGTAAGAAAAATGCGCGAAATTGAACAAATAGAGACTCGCATGAATCGAGCAACTGCCAATACAGTAAAAAGTAAGCAGCGCGAATACCTTAATATGGTGACACTTCTCGAGGCGGTCAGTCCTTTAAAGATCATGGAAAAAGGATTTGGACTTGTTTATAATGACGAAGAAAATCTGATAAAATCAACTAAATCTGTAAAAGTAGGCGATCAATTGAAAGTAGTCGTGCAAGATGGTGAAATCGATTGTACGGTTAATGATATTAGGGAGAGTGATTGATATGAGCAAAAAGGAAGAGATTGCTGTTACGTTTGAAGAAGCAATGACTAAACTGGAAGGAATTGTGGAACGCCTGGAAGATGGTGAAGTACCTTTGGAAGAGTCCATAAATCTATACAAAGAAGGAATGGAACTTTCAAAATGGTGCCATGATAAGCTTAAAACAGCTGAAGAGCAATTAACACTTATCATGAAAGAAGATGCTTTTAAACCGTTTGCCATTGATGAGGAGGAGTAATATGACAGAGTTTACTTCCTTCTTAAACGAAAATAAACATAAAATTGAGTCGAGAATGGAAGAGATTGTATCCAATTTAAACACACCGGCAACTCTTCAAAAGGCGATGGCGTATTCCTTGGATGCAGGGGGAAAAAGGCTTAGACCTTTATTGGTGATGGCCGTTTTGCAGGCTTTTGGCAAAAAAGCAGAGATTGGGCTTGATACGGCATGCGCCATTGAAATGATTCATACGTATTCTTTAATCCATGATGATCTGCCATGTATGGATGATGATGACTTAAGAAGAGGAAAGCCAACGAACCATAAAATATTTGGTGAAGGGATGGCAGTCCTTGCAGGGGATGCGCTTCTAACCCTCGCCTTTGAAGTCATTGCCAATCAATCCAAAGCTGATATAGAACCTTCCGTCCTTTTAGAACTGGTCTTGGAATTGGCAAAGGCAGCTGGGGCTGAAGGGATGGTTGGTGGCCAAGTGGCAGATATAGAAGGAGAAAAAAATGGCGTAAATCTACAAGGTCTTGAGTATATTCATGATAATAAGACCGGTAAATTGCTGGGTTACAGTATTTTGGCTGGTGCTATACTTGCAGGGGCAAGCTCAGTACAGAAAGAAAAATTAAGGGAATTTTCCCGTCATCTTGGTTTAGCTTTCCAAATTCGCGATGATATCCTGGATGTCGAAGGATCAGAAAGTGTGATAGGAAAACCGGTTGGGAGCGATGTTTCCAACCATAAGAGTACATACCCATCCCTTTTAACGATGGAGAAAGCTAAATTAATGCTGGTCCAACATATTGATTCAGCAAGAACATTACTCTCCGAAATTGAGTGTGATGAGTCCTTGTTAGTAAAATTTGTTGAATTGGTAGGGAAGCGTGACCATTGATTTGGTTGTTTTTCCATCCAAATCCACTTACTTAAGATAGATGATGTATGCTATACTTTCTGATATCCAAGAGTGGTGCAGTATTCTAGTCGGTCTACCGTTCTGGAGAGTGAGCCTAAAAATTCACTAAAGGGCACATCGATGATGGTTCTTGGATTGGCCCGGGGCGCCCAGCCTTGGGTCGATTCAGGAAGTAAGGAATTAGGGCGATCCACAATGGCATGTGGGCGTTGACCCTGGTTCCGCGGAGGCTTTATTCTAATTTAGATTAGAATATTGGAAAACCTGCATAAACAGGAAACTGTGTGCAGCGTAGCCTGCCTTGAGTGAAATTTGAGGGGATTGTGATAAGGGCGTCTATACATCAGTTGGCCATTGATATATCTACTGCCATCGCATGAAATCGGTTTTGCAAAAGAGGCTAAGGAATCGGTTAAGGGCTGTCGGGGAAATCCCCTAGACTGTTCAATGACATATAGGAAGGATTAAGGTACGGACTAAGTGGCAATCCAGTCCAATTGACGGAAACGCAATTGAGTCAGGTTTAAAGGGAAACCGCCGATATGGCGACATTCGGTAACTGGCTGGGAAATCCTACTGGACCTAAGCCGTAAAATTAACTTCATATATGACCACTCATATACAATTCTTCGAAAAAGCTTGCTGCTGGCAGGCTTTATTTTGCATATAGGATGGGTTGACATACATTATATGAAAAAAATATTGAAACAATCAGCGAGATGGACGATGATCATAACTGTTATTACGTTTCTCCTTGCGGCTATTTTTACTGTCATATCTACTATTGCTTTAAATGGAGTTGGATGGGTAAGTGGCATAGCGATTGTTCTTAGCATTGTACTTATTGGTATCTTCTTTGATATGATTGGTATTGCAGCTACTGCTGCTGATGAAGTCCCATTTCATGCAATGGCTTCCAATCGAATTCAAGGTGCGAAACATTCCATAAGCATTATTCGAAATGCCGATCGATTTGCAAGCTTCTGTAATGATGTCATTGGGGATATTTCGGGAATCGTGAGTGGGACAGCGACTGCGATCGTGATTGTGCAATTATCAATTAGCTTTAACTGGGAAGAAGCCTCCTTAACTGAAAACGTTGGCTCGATTATTCTTACTAGTTTAATCGCTGCTTTAACAGTAGGCGGTAAAGCAATGGGGAAAACCCTTGCCATCCGCTATTCAAAGGATATTATATTTGCAGTGGGCAAATTATTGTACTTCCTTGAGAAACATTTCCAAATTGTTATAATAAAAGAAAATAAGGGAAAGCGACCCAAGCGTCCCAAAAGAAAACGAAATGAAAGTGAGTGATCCTGATGGATTTATTATCCATAAAAGACCCCTCTTTTCTTAAAAAGATGTCCAATACGGAATTGGAGTCTTTGTCACAGGATATAAGAGAATTCTTAATAAAAAAACTATCTGTTACTGGCGGACACATTGGCCCCAACTTGGGTGTAGTGGAATTAACACTCGCTTTACATAAGGAGTTTAATAGTCCCCAGGATAAATTTTTATGGGATGTAGGACATCAGTCTTATGTTCATAAAATATTGACGGGTCGAGCATGTCAGTTTGAAACTCTCCGTCAATATAAAGGACTTTGCGGGTTTCCAAAGATGAATGAAAGTGAGCATGATGTTTGGGAAACCGGGCACAGTTCAACATCATTATCAGCTGCAATGGGCATGGCAATTGCCCGTGATCTCAAAAAAGAAAAAAGCTTTATCGTCCCTATTATAGGTGATGGTGCTTTAACAGGTGGTATGGCCCTAGAAGCATTAAACCATATAGGACATGAGAAAAAGGATATGATTGTTGTCCTTAACGATAACGAAATGTCCATTGCTCCAAACGTAGGTGCCCTTCATTCTATTCTAGGAAGAATGAGAACAGGAGGAAAATACAACTACGTTAAAGACGAGCTTGAACAACTGCTTAAAAAAATTCCGGCTGTGGGTGGCAAACTTGCCAATACAGCTGAACGTATAAAAGACAGTTTGAAGTATCTGGTTGTTTCCGGGATGTTTTTTGAGGAACTGGGCTTTACTTATTTAGGTCCGGTTGATGGACACGACTTTGAAGAACTGTCTGAAAATCTTAAATATGCTAAAAAAACAAAAGGTCCTGTTCTTTTGCACGTGATAACGAAAAAAGGAAAAGGCTATAATCCTGCTGAAACAGATGCGGTTGGTACGTGGCATGGTACGGGTCCGTATAAAATCGAGACAGGTGATTTAATCAAGGAATTGAATGCACCACCAGCATGGAGTGCACTTGTCAGTGAAACAGTTAGGAGATTAGCCCGTGACGATGAGCGCATTGTAGCGATTACTCCAGCAATGCCTGTCGGTTCGAAGTTGCTCGGTTTTGCTTCTGAATTCCCTGATCGAATGTTTGATGTGGGAATTGCGGAACAGCATGCAACTACTGTTGCTGCAGGACTTGCAACACAGGGAATGAAACCATTTTTAGCGATTTATTCTACATTCTTGCAACGTGCATATGACCAAGTACTTCATGATATATGCCGACAAAAATTAAATGTCTTTATTGGAATTGATCGGGCAGGATTGGTGGGGGCTGATGGAGAAACACATCAAGGTGTGTTTGATATCACCTTCCTGCGTCCAATGCCCAATATGGTTATCATGATGCCTAAGGATGAAAATGAAGGGCAGCATATGGTCAATACAGCCATTCAATATAATGATGGTCCAATTGCCATGCGTTTTCCAAGAGGCAATGGATTGGGAGTACCAATGGATGAAGAACTGAAAACGATCCCGATTGGTTCATGGGAAGTTTTACGCGAGGGAAATGATGCTGTTATATTAACATTTGGTACAACTATTCCAATGGCAATGGAGGCGGCTGAAAGACTTCATAAGGATAATATTCATGTGAAGGTTGTGAATGCCCGTTTTATAAAGCCTTTAGATGAAGTGATGCTTTCCGAATTAATGTCTTCTAATTTGCCAATTCTAACAGTAGAAGAAGCTGTTTTGCAGGGAGGATTCGGCAGCGCAGTACTCGAGTTTGCAGAGGAAAATGGTTTCCATAAAGCATATATCGAAAGAATTGGAATCCCAGATGAATTTATAGAACACGGAAGTGTCGGTAAATTGCTTGATGATATTGATCTAACTGCGGATGGTATTGTAGAAAAACTATCTAAGATGACCTATAAAGTAACGAAAAAGGCGTATTAAATATGAAAAAAGAACGTGTTGATGTATTGTTGGTTGAACGTGGATTAGCAGAAACAAGAGAAAAGGCAAAACGGGCTGTGATGGCTGGAATTGTTTATTCAAATGATTTGCGGATGGACAAAGCTGGAGAAAAAATTGCAATAGACGCACCGCTGATGATAAAAGGTGAGATGATGCCATATGTATCAAGAGGCGGGTATAAGCTAGAAAAGGCAATGGAGACATTTAATATTTCCGTTAAGGACAAACTGATGATTGATATTGGATCATCTACAGGGGGCTTTACAGATTGTGCCCTTCAAAATGGTGCAAGAAAATCGTATGCTGTAGATGTCGGATATAATCAATTAGCTTGGAAACTGCGACAGGATCCTCGGGTAGTCGTAATGGAAAGAACAAATTTCCGCCACTCCGTACCTGAAGATTTTACAGAGGGGTTACCTGAATTCGCCACTATTGATGTTTCCTTCATATCTTTGAAGCTGATCTTACCGGCTTTAAAACGCATACTGGTAGCTGGCAGTGATGTTGTCAGTCTTGTTAAACCGCAATTTGAAGCTGGACGCGATCAGGTCGGTAAAAAAGGGATCATACGCGATAAAAAGGTGCATCTTCAAGTGGTCGAAAAAATTAGGGATTTTGCTGTTCAGGAAGGCTTTATTCTGAAGGAGGCCACTTTTAGCCCCATAACAGGCGGGGATGGCAATATTGAGTTTTTATTCCATTTATACTGGCCCGGAGAAAATTCCAGTGCAAAACAGGATGTTGATGTGAATCTTGAACAAGTTGTGGAAGAGGCACATAAAGCATTAAAAACCAATAAAGGTGAAGAGAATTAAAATAATTAATCCCTCGGTAGCTTTTGCTTCGGGGGATTATTTCTTATGCAATCTTTGCATAAAAATACATGTACATTTACGACAAAATCCGCTAACATTAGGAATGGAAGGCATTATATTGAGGAGTGTCAGTCAATGAATAAAGGACAAAGACATATAAAAATACGTGAAATAATTACAAATAATAATATTGAAACACAAGATGACTTAGTGGACATTTTAAGAGCGGAAGGGGTAAATGTTACGCAGGCCACTGTGTCAAGAGACATAAAAGAACTGCACCTGGCAAAAGTTCCAATGCAGGATGGCCGCTATAAATACAGTTTGCCGGCAGATCAGCGTTTTAACCCTTTGCAAAAACTTAAACGAACTTTAGTTGATGCGTTTGTGCGCATTGACTCAGCCAATAACTTATTAGTCATGAAAACTTTACCGGGTAATGCCCAGGCAATTGGTGTTTTAATGGACAATCTCGATTGGGAAGAGATACTTGGAACGATTTGTGGAGATGATACTTGCTTAATTATTTGCAAAGATGCAAAAGATGCTGAAATCATATCAAAACGTTTTCTGGATATGCTTTAAGAAAGTTGGGATGAACAGATGTTATTGGAACTCTCCATACGTAATTTCGCCATCATAGAATCACAGGTACTTTCATTGGATAAAGGACTGACTGTACTTACCGGTGAAACAGGTGCCGGTAAGTCCATTATTATCGATGCAGTGCAACTATTGGCCGGAGGTCGCGGATCGTCTGAATTTATTAGACATGGTGAAGAGAAAGCAGAACTGGAAGGCTTGTTTCAACTCCCGAACGACTTGCATCCAGCCATACAGAAAGCGAAGGAATTTGGCATCGAGACGGAAGAAAATACAATCATTATAAGAAGGGATATGTATACTTCAGGGAAAAGTGTATGCCGGATTAATGGGAAAATGGTCACAATCTCCACCTTAAGAGAGGTAGGGAGAAAATTAATTGATATCCATGGACAGCATGAACATCAAGAGTTAATGGATCCAGATTTTCATCTTCCGTTATTAGATCAATTTGGCGAAAGAGATATTAAACAATCCCTGACAGAATATCGTAAGCTTTATAAACAATATAATGAGACAAGGCAACAAATGAAGAAATTAAGTGAAAATGAGCAGCAAATGGCTCACAGACTTGATTTAATCCAATTTCAATTTGAGGAAATTCAAAAGGCTGAACTCGAGTTGGATGAGGAAGAGAGATTAGTTGAAGAAAAGCAAAAACTCAGTAACTTTGAAAAGGTTCATCAAAGTTTACATAATTCTTATATGTCCTTAAATAATGAAAATGGGGGACTGGATTGGGTTGGAAATGCGATGACTGACCTGGAAGGAATCGAAAATCTTGATGAACAATATAAAGAGTTATCTGAATCCGTTAAAAATGCATTCTATATTCTCGAGGATGCAAAAACTTTAATCCGCTCACAACTGGATTTGCTGGAATTTGATCCAGAAAGACTTCATGATATTGATGCCAGGCTTAATGAAATACATCATTTAAAACGTAAATATGGTAAGTCGATACGGGATATACTAGAGTACAGTGCCGCAATTGAAGAGGAAATTGACACGATTTTAAATCGGGAGACTCATCTCGAAAAATTAAAGAGCCAGCTTTCCGCTTTAGAGAAAGAAGTTATTCTGGAAGGTGAAAATCTTTCAGAGTTGAGACATAAGTATGCATGTCTTTTAACAGATGCAATCCATCGTGAACTGAAAGAACTTTATATGGATAAAGCTGTATTTGAAGTGTATTTTCATCACTCCGGGCAAAATCATTCCGAAACAATAGGAGAGAATGGGTTGGATCAAGTGGAATTTTATATTTCTGCCAATCCAGGTGAGCCTGTTAAGCCGCTTTCCAAAACTGCCTCAGGTGGAGAATTGTCACGGATTATGCTGGCAATCAAGAATATTTTCTCTCAACATCAGGGAATTACTTCCATTATTTTCGATGAAGTAGATACAGGAGTCAGCGGCCGTGTTGCACAGTCGATAGCTGAAAAGATTTATCGAGTTTCGGAAGGTTCACAGGTTTTATGTATCAGTCATTTGCCACAAGTGGCAGCAATGGCAGACATCCATTTGTTTATTTCTAAGGAGATTGCAGGAGGACGAACAAAAACAAATGTAAAACCGCTCAAAAAAGAAGAACGTGTAAAAGAAATAGGTCGTATGATTTCGGGTAAAGAATTAACAGCTTTAACAGAAGAACATGTTAAAGAAATGCTGGATTCGGCTGATCAAATTAAATACACTATTGGAGCAAACTGAGGATTAATCTCCTCAGTTTTTCATTTTATTGTAGCTTTATTAAAGTTATCTTAGGTAAATATTTTACCATTGTTATTACTATCCATTATGGGTAGCTTTTTATTTTGTTCTTTTGTTATAAAGTCAATCGCTCTCGGCAAAATTATAAGGGTAGCCATAGAAACGAGGAGAGTGAATGGATGAAATCGATCTCAACAAGAAAATATTTCGGTGTATTTCTCCTTGTTTCGCTGTTAGCCATTATTTTTAGCCACCCAATGCAAAAGTATTTTGAAATTCCCACCAAACTAACCTTATTTGAAGGTCAAAATAAATCATTTGAAAAAAGTCAGTTTTTAAAAGCAGAAGTGGTCTCTGCAAACTCTGGGGTTTCAATTGAAAATCGTTCCACAGCTCTAAGGATTAAGGGCTCCAAAAGTGGTAATAATCAAGTTGTTTTTAATATTGCGGGGATCCCTGTTAAAAAAGTTGATATTGAAGTATTACAGGATTTTAAAGTGATACCGGGAGGACAATCAATTGGTGTTAAATTAAATACTTTAGGTGTCCTTGTAGTTGGCCATCATCAAATAGCAACAGAGAAAGGTAATCTTTCACCTGGTGAAATTTCCGGTGTGCAAGTTGGTGATATTATTACAGCCATCAATGGGAAATCGATTACTAAGATGCAGGATGTTTCCCCTTTTGTTCAAGAATTTGAGAAGAATAATAAACCATTAATTGTGGATATATTCCGCGATAATGTGAAGCTGACTAAACAATTATCTCCCTTAAAGGATAGGAATGAGAAGGTTTTTAAATTGGGTCTTTATATTCGGGACTCAGCAGCAGGTATTGGTACGATGACCTTTTACCATCCTCAAACAAGAAAATATGGAGCTTTAGGTCATGTTATTTCAGATATGGATACAAAAAAGCCAATTGTAGTGAAGGATGGTCAGATTGTAAAATCAACTGTTACTTCAATTGAAAAAGGCAGCAATGGGAATCCTGGTGAAAAGTTAGCTCGTTTTGCAGCTGACCGGGAAATTATCGGGAACATTAACCGAAACTCTCCATTTGGCATATTTGGACGGCTAAATCGGCAAGTGGACAATGGAATAAATAATTCACCAATGCCAATTGCTTTATCAAATGAAGTGGAGGAAGGGCCAGCCGAAATCTATACAGTAGTGGATGGAAATAAGGTAGAGAAATTTGATATTGAAATAATCAGTACGATACCACAAAAGTTTCCAGCTACTAAAGGCATGGTCCTAAAAGTCACGGATAAAGAATTATTAAGCAAAACTGGCGGCATTGTCCAAGGAATGAGCGGAAGCCCGATTATTCAAAATGGAAAGGTTATTGGTGCTGTTACACACGTTTTTGTCAATGATCCAACAAGCGGGTATGGTGTTCATATTGAATGGATGCTCAATGAAGCTGGAATTGATATCTATCAACAGGAACAAGAAGCAGGTTAATTCAGCCTGCTTTTCCTTTTTTAGTGTAAAATAAAAATAAAATACAGAAGTCTCGACAATTTGCGGGAAAAACCCGCAGCATAAGATGAAAACAGTCGAAAATAAGAGGAATCAGGAGCAAAACTTGTAATAATAAATAATTTTAAGCATTTTTTAATTTTTCACTGCTTTTTATATTGCAATGTCGAATTTCTCAGTTAGAATTAATAATAGTAATGTTAGAAAATAAAGGAAATGTCTGAGGAGGATATCTGGTTGAAAAAAATAAAAGTATGTATCGTTGATGACAATCGTGAACTTGTCGCTTTATTGGAAGAGTATATATCAGAACAGCCGGATATGGAAATTATAGGAGTTGCACATAATGGACAGGATTGTTTAAGTATGCTCGAACAACAAACTCCAGATGTTCTAGTACTTGATATCATTATGCCGCATTTGGATGGTCTGGCCGTTTTGGAGCGAATTAAAGATTCTCAAAAAGGAACAAGTGTTCCAAATGTCATCATGTTAACTGCTTTTGGCCAGGAAGATGTTACAAAAAAAGCGGTTGAACTGGGAGCATCCTATTTTATTCTTAAACCATTTGATATGGATCATCTTGTCAATCATATCAGACAAACAGGTGAAAAGGGTGCCGGTATAGCAAGATCAAGCACATATACACCACGTCAGCCTTCTGAATCAAAGCCTATTAACCTGGATGCAAGTATCACCAGTATCATTCACGAGATTGGTGTACCAGCGCATATTAAAGGTTATATGTATTTACGTGAAGCTATTTCTATGGTTTATAACGACATTGAACTGCTTGGTTCGATTACAAAAGTCCTTTATCCGGATATCGCCAAAAAATTTAACACAACTGCTAGCCGTGTGGAACGTGCCATCCGCCATGCGATTGAGGTGGCTTGGAGCAGAGGGAATATTGAATCCATATCCTCATTATTCGGTTATACAGTCAGCATGACAAAAGCAAAACCTACAAATAGTGAGTTTATCGCCATGGTCGCAGATAAACTTCGCCTTGAGCATAAAGCTTCTTAATGGCTTTTATGCCTCTATATTTTTAATATGAGAGAGGCAGGATTTTGTAAGGTGTAATTATTTTATAATATACGATTATCCAGTTCATAATAATGAAAGAGGTATCTGTGAAATGACATCCTCATGGATACTTCTTATCTTCCTATCATCAGCCCCGAATTACTGAATTACTACTTGCATATGTCAACCGCAAAGTTTTTGCCTTAGTCTCTTAGCCGAATGCCCCCCTAATTATATTGTGCCATCAAACAGTGTTATTGGTCTGATACAAATATTAATTAATACAGCCGATTAACTTCATAACTAATGAACAACAACCTTCCCTATTTCTTAATATTTGGAACGTAAGCTTGCCGAATATTGTCTTAGAAGATGAATGCTTTAAATAGACTATTATAGGGAATAGGTATCTATATGTATGAAGCGGAGGTATGAATCTTGACATTAATTTTTGGACACAGAGGGTATGCTGCCGTATATCCTGAAAACACCATGATTTCTTTTATAGAAGCCTACAATACAGGCGCAGATGGAATTGAATTAGATGTACAATTAACAGCCGATGGAGAGCTTGTTGTGATCCATGATGCAACGGTTGACCGTACGACGGACTCAAAAGGATATGTCCGTGATTTTCCTCTTCAAGAGATTAAAAAGTTCAATGCAGCCAACAACTCCAAAACAGTGGAATTTGCGAGTATACCAACCCTTCGTGAAGTAATGGATTGGTTAGCTACGAATGAATTGCTATTGAACATAGAATTAAAAAATGGGGTAATTCCTTATCAGGGAATGGAAGAGAAAGTAATCGAAATGATTCGGGAATATGGTATGGAAAAAAGAACGATTTTGTCTTCGTTTGATCATTACAGTATGGTGTATTGCCATCGTTTAGCTCCTGAGATTGAAACAGCACCATTATACTCGGATGGGCTATTTATGCCCTGGATTTATGCAAGTTCGATAAAAGCAAAAGGAATTCATCCTAAATATAGGGCCGCTCCGAATGAAATCATTGAGGAATCCATGAAAGCAGGAATAGCTGTCAGGCCTTATACAGTCAATCGCAAGGCCGATATGAAGCGATTGTTTAAGGTGGGCTGCACTGCATTTATTACGGATGATCCGGACACGGCCATTCAGATTAGAAAACAATATCAATAATTTCATCTACCTCATTTTAAAAGATGGGATAATTATCCAATATTAATAAATAGAGATGATGAAATTGAAATGATACGGCAAGACTGGGGTTATACCCAGTCTTTTTTTATTTTATTCCAACAACAAGGAAAGACGGCTATTACTCATTGTTCTAATAAGTTTAGGTAATACGCGGACTCGGACTCCCCTTTTCCACGTATTAGATTTAAAGAAATATGCCCTCTTTAAGAATCTTTTATTTTATTAAAAGATTGCAGATCGTGAATGTTAATGAGGAATAGGCCAAGGAATACAGGAAGTGTATAGGAATAGTATTATTTTTAATAGCATTTATTGAATGGTAATTTTTTATTAAAAAGGACAAAGATTTAGTAGATAAAAATGCCATTTCTTACATTCGTAAAATCTCAAAAAGTTGTGGGAAGATTGTGAAGGATTAGTGGTTGTACGCGCCGAATAAAAGATTAAAGTACTTATAATCTGATGAATGAGAGGGATAATTGTGAAGTGGTTGGGAATTTTAGTTGTTCTCATTGTAATAATATTTTTAGTAGAAAAAAGCGCCCAAAAATTCCTCGGTATAAAGAAACAAGACATTTCCGAAACGCCTGGTAAAAACATTGATAATTGGGGAAGAACGATCCTACTTATTCTTTTTTTTGTCGCCTATCTCATTGCGCTTGCAGTGGAGTCAGAATCATTACTGAAATGGCTTTGGTTTGTATTTATGATAGTGTTAACATGGTTTCAGGCTATACTGGAATGGAAGTATTTAAAAGAATCAAACCAGTACATTTTGACACTTATAAGTTCGACGATAATAGCTATTATTATTTTTTTCTATATTATTATTTTTTATAGTTAAAAGGAGATTTGGCTTTGTCAAGCACGTTATATCGGTCGATTCAGCAGTTTTAATAACTATAAGCTGATTTTTCGTTTACATATGGGGGCATAATTGCAATTGTTAGTTGTGAAATGTTTGGTTAGAGGGTTATATCTTATAAGCAGGATACAGAATCACCTATTTCACATATGCTTAAAAGGTAAAGTTGCAGAGGCTTACAGAAGGTACCTAGAAGAGGGTCAATAAAAAGACAGCACTTCACGGGTAGTGACCCCTAAAAGTTAGTTTTTTTACTCTAACTCTTGGGGTTCGGCACCCATTATGTGCTGTCTTTTTTACGTATCTCCATTCTTCACTTACGTACAGATTTTTCATTAAATCGTTTCTGGACTTTATTGCGTTTTCGATCACGGTAAAAAACGAATCCGGCAATAAAAGAAAGTCCGCCAATAAATAATAGCAATCCCAGTAAAAATTGAAGCCAGAGGGCAGGAAGCATAGGAGAGAGCCTGCCAAAAATCATATCTCTCATCCATTTGATTCCAAGTGCTGTAAGAAGACCTGGTATTAACAATAGCGCAAAGGCAAATATCCGTTGCAATTCATCACGTCCTGATTAGGTATTTTCTACCTTCATCTTTATAAAATATAGAAAATTTGTCAAGTTTATTCAAATCACTTATGATAATAGAAACCGTGAAAACATTTTCATGATTCTGAACTCTCTCTTCGGAAGGAGGAAATCGCCTTGCAGACAGTCGTGATCATTGGTGCTGGTATGGGTGGGTTATCTATATTAAAAATTTTGCTGGATTCAAAAGATTATCAGGTAATTGGGGTCGTTGACCGTTATCAGGATGCCGCTGGCCTACAATTGGCTAAGAAAAGACAAATAAAAACAGGCAGTGACTGGATCGGTTTTTTAGATAGTAACCCTGATATTGTTATTGAAGTGACAGGGAATGAGCAGGTTTATCAAGAAATAGCCCGATACAAAAGGAATAATACTCTTTTGGTTCACGGACAAATTGCCTTCCTGTTAGCTAACCTTATTCAGGAAAAAGAAATTCTGATTAAGAAATCGAAAGAAGAGGCTTATTTGCATGAATTAGTTTTGAATGCAACTGATAATGGCATGGTACTTATTAATCCGGAAGAGAGAATTATTTTTTATAATCAGGCTGCTGCAACAATCACTGGTGTAGCTAGGGAAAGAGCAATTGGGCAGCACATACATAAAGTGATCCCTGCTTCTGGTCTTCCTAATATCCTCATATCAGGAAAAACAGAAAGCAATCAACGGGCTCACCTGGAGAAAGATTTAGATATCATTACAACAAGAATGCCTATATTTAATGAAAAAGGCGATTTACTTGGTGCTCTGGCTGTATTTAAAGGTATTACTGAATTTACAAGTTTGGCAGAGGAAATTACAAATTTAAAACATATTCAAAACATGCTTGAGGCGATTATTCACTCGAGTGAGGATGCGATAACTGTAGTAGATGAGGATGGAAAAGGAATCTTAATTAATCCTGCCTATACCCGAATCACTGGATTAACAAAAGAAGATGTCCTCGGTAAACCTGCAACGGCAGACATTGCAGAGGGGAAAAGTATGCATATGCAGGTATTAAGGACGAAAAAACCAGTTCGTGGCGTACGAATGAAGGTTGGGTCTTCAAATCGGGATGTTGTGGTCAATGTGGCACCAATCATGGTAAATGGGGATTTAAGGGGGAGTGTTGGTGTCATCCACGACCTTTCTGAAATACAAAGCTTAACACAGGAATTGAAAAGAGCAAGACAAATCATAAGAAATCTGGAAGCAAAATATACGTTTGATGATATTATTGGCCAATCAAAAGAAATGAGATGGGCTATGGAACAGGCGCGCTTATGCGCCCGTACGCCTGTTACTGTATTGCTGAGAGGTGAATCGGGTACTGGGAAGGAACTGTTTGCTCATGCAATCCATAACGCAAGTGATCGAAAATATAATACATTCATTCGTGTAAATTGTGCTGCAATATCGGAATCTCTTTTGGAAAGTGAGTTATTTGGTTATGAAGAAGGAGCCTTTTCAGGTGCTAAGAGAGGCGGAAAACGCGGGTTATTTGAGGAAGCGAATAATGGCAGCATATTTCTTGATGAGATTGGCGAGCTATCTCAAAATATGCAGGCAAAACTGCTTCGTGTATTACAGGAGAATGAAATAGTCCGTGTAGGAGGGACAAAGCCTGTATCAATAAATGTCCGTGTCATAACAGCGACCAATGTGAATCTTGAGAAGGCAATTGCGAACGGAACTTTTAGGGAGGATTTATATTACCGCATTAACAGAATGCCTATTTTTATTGAACCATTAAAGGAACGGAAGGAAGACATTCCGCCATTATGCGCTCACTTAATCAAAAAATTAAATTTGGAGTATGGTCGTAATATTGAGGACATAAGTGGTGAAGCACTGATTATGCTACAGGAATATGATTGGACCGGTAATGTAAGGGAATTGGAAAATATATTGGGCCGGGCTATTATTTTTATGGAAGTTCATGAGAAAATTATACAAAAGAGACATTTTCCAGAAAAATTATTGAAAACGAATGAAGTATCCTCAACCAATATAATGGAAAATAGAGTACCCCTGAATGAGAAACAAAGTTTGGCAGAACAATTGCAGGAAGTGGAAAAAAGGATTATTAGGAGCACATTAGAAAAGCATAATGGAAATAAAACAGCTGCCAGCCGTGATCTGGGTTTATCGATTCGTAATTTTTATTATAAATTACAGAAGTTTGATCTTGTATAAATTTGCATGCTGAACTTTGCGTATATGCAATTTTTTGCATGGATTTATTGCGGTAAATAATTTGAATGATTAGATAATCAAGAAAAGTTAGTTTGGCACGATTCTTGCATTAATAGTTAATGGACAGACCAGCCACTGGATAGAGGAGAAAATCTCTCGAATGGGTTTAAATGAATCCTAGTTGTTTGTAGCAATTAAACATCATGATCTGTAAAAGCCAATAAAAGTGGATAGATATCTTTACATATTTTACGATGATGTAAGGAGTCGTCCATATAATTCCTTGGTGTGCAGTAAATCTTTAATCGGTCTGGTCCCTCTAGTTGAACCTGTGTGTTTAATCAGTCCAGCTAATCAGCTTCATTCTTTTTCCATAATAGGTTAAAGAAACTAGTGAAATATAACTTTGGATAGATAATAGAGAGGGGAAAAGAGAAAATGGAAATTTTTAAATATATGGAGCAGTATGATTATGAACAATTGCTTTTTGTACAGGATAAACAATCAGGATTGAAAGCTATTATTGCCATACATGATACCACCCTTGGCCCTGCACTTGGCGGTACAAGAATGTGGACTTACGACACGGAGGAAGCTGCGATAGAAGATGCTCTTCGATTGGCGAAGGGGATGACGTACAAAAATGCCGCTGCAGGCCTGAACCTTGGCGGGGGTAAAACAGTCATTATCGGGGATCCGCGTAAAGATAAGAATGAAGAAATGTTCAGGGCTTTTGGACGTTATATTCAGGGATTGAATGGAAGATACATTACGGCAGAAGATGTTGGGACAACAGTAGCTGATATGGATATTATTCATGAGGAAACAGATTATGTAACAGGAATCTCCCCTGCGTTTGGTTCATCAGGCAACCCGTCTCCTGTAACCGCTTACGGTGTATACAGGGGGATGAAGGCAGCGGCGAAAGAGGCTTTTGGATCCGATTCACTGGAAGGAAAAGTGATAGCTATTCAAGGTGTGGGAAATGTAGCTTACAATCTTTGCAAGCATCTCCATGAAGAGGGTGCACAATTGATAGTGACAGATATTAATAGAGAATCAGTGAATCGAGCCGTGGAGGATTTTGGTGCAAAAGCAGTGGACCCTGCTGATATTTACAGTGTTGATTGTGATATTTATGCCCCATGTGCGCTCGGTGCGACAATTAATGATGAAACCATTTCGCAAATTAAGGCACGAGTAATTGCTGGTGCAGCCAATAATCAATTAAAAGAAACGCGTCACGGAGATGCTATTCATGAGATGGGTATTGTCTATGCTCCTGATTACGTCATTAATGCAGGTGGTGTTATTAATGTCGCGGATGAATTATATGGGTATAACCAGGAACGGGCAATGAAAAAGGTAGAAGGCATCTACAACAATATTGAAAAAGTGATTGAGATTGCTAAGAGAGACGGGATTCCAACTTATGTTGCTGCTGACCGTATGGCTGAGGAAAGAATAGAAAAAATGAAACAATCCAGAAGCCAATTTTTATTAAACGGCCGTCATATTTTAAATCGTCGCCGTTAAGCAAACAAGGAAGGAGAGTCCGTATTTTTATATATTTACGGACTCTTGTTTTCTTTTGGGGAAATTCATGAGATAGACTTGGTTCCAGCCGGGTCTTCTGTGTAATTTTTCTTAGGTAATTCTACCTATGTGGTAGGACAAGCGGTAGATACGTATAAGAGTTTAAAAGAAAGCGCTTCTCTTTTAGAGAAAATAAAAGATAAACGTATTGAATATAAAAAGTTAGGATGTGGATTTAAAAGTGGCAACGGAATATGATTTAGTCATTTTGGGCGGCGGAACCGGCGGCTATGTAGCGGCTATTCGAGCTTCACAGCTCGGTTTAAAAACAGCTATTGTCGAAAAAGGAAAATTAGGCGGAACATGTCTGCATGCCGGATGCATTCCATCAAAAGCACTATTACGCAGTGCTGAGGTCTATCAAACGGTTAAACATGCAGCTGAGTTTGGAGTGGAGGCATCAGAGCCCCGCTTAAATTTCCTTAAAGCACAGGAGAGAAAAGAAAGAATCGTGGCACAACTGCATAAAGGCGTGCACCATCTAATTAAACAAGGAAAAATCGATATATATGAAGGGTATGGGCGTATTTTAGGACCCTCTATTTTTTCACCGATGCCGGGGACCATTTCTGTAGAGATGAATAATGGAACGGAAAATGAAATGTTAATACCGAAAAATGTCATAATTGCTACAGGATCAAGGCCGAAATCCTTGCCAGGTTTAAAAGTTGACGGTGACTTTGTTATGTCTTCAGATGAAGCTTTACAGTTAACCGAACTACCGTCTTCCTTACTTGTTATTGGAGGTGGGGTCATAGGCGTCGAGTGGGCATCTATGATGGCGGATTTTGGAGTGGATGTAACAATTCTTGAGTATGCTGAGCGCATTATACCAACAGAAGATAGAGATATTTCAAAAGAGATGCAACGGCTCTTGAAGAAAAAAGGGATTAAGATTCTTACCAATGCAAAAGTGAAGCCTGAAACACTGCGAACTGAACAGGGGGTATCCATCTCTGCCGAACGGAATGGGAAAATGGAAGAATATCAGGCAGAAAAAATCCTTATTTCTGTTGGCAGACAGGCAAATGTAGAGGGTATTGGCTTACAAAATACAGATATTAAGGTCGAAAAGGGTGTTATAGCGGTTAATGAGTTTTATCAAACAGAGGAATCGCATATTTATGCCATTGGTGATGTTATTGGAGGTTTGCAATTGGCACATGTGGCAAGCCACGAGGGAATTACGGCGGTAGAGCATATCGCAAATGAAAATCCGCACCCCCTCCAATATGATTTAATCACAAGATGTATATACAGCAGTCCCGAAGCAGCAAGTGTGGGGATTACAGAAGAAGAGGCTATTCAGCGCGGCCATAAGGTAAAGGTGGGGAAATTCCCATTCAAGGCGATTGGCAAGGCATTGGTCTTCGGAGAATCGGACGGCTTTGTGAAAATGATATCCGATAAAGAAACGGATGATCTGCTTGGTGTACATATGATTGGTCCACATGTTACAGATATGATTTCTGAGGCCGGCTTGGCCTTGGTTTTAAATGCAACGGCTTGGGAGGTAGCAGAAGCTATTCATCCACATCCTTCATTAACAGAAGCGATTGGGGAAGCAGCTTTGGCTGTTGATGGTAAAGCACTTCATTCTTGAAAAATATAGAACGAACAAAGAGGAGGTTTAATTAATGACAAAAAGTAAGCATGAGGCCCTTGGTTTAACAGATGAAACGGTAGTGAAAATATATGAAACAATGCTGATGGCACGGCGCATAGATGAAAGAATGTGGCTATTAAACCGTTCAGGTAACATTCCGTTTGTTATTTCATGCCAGGGTCAGGAAGCAGCTCAGGTGGGAGCGGCGTTTGCCCTGGACAAGAATAAGGATTATGTGCTGCCATATTACCGCGATATGGGGGTCGTTCTAACTTTTGGGATGACACCTACTGAACTGATGCTGTCAGGGTTTGCTAAGCAAGAAGATCCAAATTCAGGGGGCAGGCAGATGCCTGGCCATTTTGGACAGAAGAAAAATCGGATCGTAACCGGATCATCACCGGTAACCACTCAAGTTCCGCATGCAGTCGGAATTGCATTGGCTGGAAAGATGGAAAAGAAAGATTTAGTGACATTTGTAACCTTTGGTGAGGGGTCATCAAATCAGGGAGATTTTCACGAAGGAGCCAATTTTGCCGGTGTACATAAACTTCCGGTTATTTTCATGGTTGAAAATAATAAATATGCCATATCAGTTCCGATTGAAAAACAATTAGCTTGTGAAAAGGTTTCTGATCGAGCAATTGGATATGGAATGCCGGGTGTTACCGTAGACGGAAATGATCCGCTTGAAGTATATAAAGTCGTCAAAGAAGCTGCAGACCGTGCTCGGCGCGGGGAAGGCCCTACTTTAATTGAGGCCATCTCCTACCGTCTTACTCCACATTCAAGTGATGATGATGATCGCAGCTACCGTGCTCCAGATGAAGTGGCTAAAGCAAAAACGAACGATCCAATTATCACATTTGGGGCTTATTTAAAGGAAATCGGCCTTATGGATGATGGGAAAGAAACGGAAATCAATGATCGAATCATGAAGATAGTGAATGAAGCAACAGATTACGCTGAAAATGCTCCATATGCAAAAGCGGAAGACGCTTTGAAATTTGTGTATGCTGAGTCGAAAGGAGAGTAAACGATGCCTGTCATTTCATATATCGATGCGATAACTATGGCGATGAGAGAAGAAATGGAACGTGATGAAAAAGTTTTTATTCTTGGTGAGGATGTAGGAAGAAAAGGAGGAGTTTTTAAGGCGACAAACGGGCTGTACGAACAATTTGGAGAAGAGCGTGTGATTGACACTCCTTTGGCAGAATCGGCTATCGCAGGTGTGGGAATCGGAGCAGCCATGTATGGTATGAGGCCGATTGCAGAAATGCAATTTGCGGATTTTATTATGCCGGCAGTAAACCAAATCATTTCTGAGGCAGCAAAAATCAGATATCGTTCCAATAATGACTGGCATTGTCCAATTGTCATTCGTGCTCCATACGGCGGCGGAGTACATGGCGCCTTGTATCATTCTCAATCAGTAGAGGCTATCTTTGCCAATCAGCCTGGATTAAAAATTGTTATGCCATCCACCCCCTATGATGCAAAAGGACTTCTAAAAGCAGCGATTCGTGATGAAGATCCTGTTCTTTTCTTTGAACATAAACGAGCCTACCGCCTGATTAAAGGACAGGTTCCAAATGATGACTATGTATTGCCGATCGGCAAAGCAGATGTGAAAAGAGAAGGCGATGACATTACAGTTATTACCTATGGATTATGTATTCACTTTGCCCTTCAGGCAGCCGAAAAATTGGCTAAGGATGGAATCTCCGTTCATGTTCTTGATTTAAGAACGGTCTATCCACTCGATAAGGATGCGGTTATTGAGGCTGCTTCTAAAACTGGTAAAGTTCTTTTAATTACAGAAGATACGAAGGAAGGGAGCATTATCAGCGAGGTTGCAGCCATTATTGCAGAGAACTGCCTTTTTGATTTAGACGCCCCTATTAAACGTTTGGCTGCGCCTGATGTTCCGGCCATGCCTTATGCACCGACTATGGAAAAATATTTTATGGTCAATCCTGAAAAGGTAGAAAAAGCAATGAGAGAATTAGCAGAATTTTAAACTAAAACAGGGAAGGAGACACACACGAATGCCAATCGAACAGATGAAAATGCCTCAACTTGGGGAAAGCGTAACAGAAGGGACAATCTCTACTTGGCTCGTAAAACCAGGTGATCGGGTAAATAAATATGATCCGATTGCTGAAGTAATGACGGATAAAGTGAATGCTGAAGTTCCGTCTTCCTTTACAGGATTGATTGAAGAACTGATTGCAGCAGAGGGGCAAACCATTCCAGTTGGAGAAGTGATGTGCAGTATTCAAATCGAAGGATCGGGTAGTGGAGCAAAAGAGACAGTCAGGGAAGCGAAGAAAGACTTTGTGGAGAAAGACAAAACATCCATCCAGACTGATCAATCCAATAAAGGACGATATTCACCGGCAGTATTAAAATTATCCCAGGAACATGGGATTAACCTTGGAAACGTGATCGGAAGCGGTACTGGCGGTCGTATCACCCGTAAAGATATTTTAAACGTGGTTGAGGCTGGTACGGATGTTCAAAATGTAAGTACAACAGGAAAAGACGAACCGGAGACCCGTGCTGAGCAGTCATTGAAATCTAAAACCTCCTTTGAAACAGTCGGAAAGCAGGAAGCAAGCATAAATGATTCGGTGATAGAGAATGGGGATTTGGCTATTCCGGTAACAGGTATCAGGAAAGCAATCGCACAAAACATGCTGCGTTCCAAGCAGGAGATTCCACATGCGTGGACAATGGTCGAAACAGATGTAACCAATATGGTTCACTACCGGGATTCTTTAAAGAATGAATTCAAGAAAAGAGAAGGTTATAACCTCACTTATTTCGCCTTTTTTATAAAGGCAGTTGCGCAAGCATTAAAGGAATTTCCTGAAATCAATTCAATGTGGGCTGGGGATAAAATTATCCGTAAGAAAGATATTAATATTTCAATAGCCGTGGCGACAGACGAGGCCTTGTTTGTCCCAGTTATTAAGAATGCGGATGAAAAAACGATTAAAGGAATAGCACGTGAAATTAATGAATTGGCAGAAAAGGTCCGTACCGGTAAATTGAGATCTGAGGATATGAAGGGTGGTACCTTTACTGTTAACAATACCGGCTCATTCGGTTCCATTCAATCGATGGGGATTATCAATCACCCGCAGGCTGCAATTCTTCAAGTAGAATCGATTGTAAAAAAACCAGTTGTCATGGAGGGAAACATGATTGCTATCCGTGATCGAGTAAATCTATGTCTATCATTAGATCACCGTGTTCTTGATGGATTGGTTTGCGGAAGATTCTTAGCCAGAGTGAAAGAAATTCTTGAAAACATTACAAGTGATCATACACCGATATATTAATTGGAAGAAAGAAGGCCCACAGTTATGTGGCTCTTCTTTTTTCATTGAATCATTTCCCGAGAAATAAATGACTGAATGAATCGGAACTGCCGAAAAAAGCCTCATTAATTGGAAAGGATGCAGACTGGGAATTGATCTATCTCTATTATTTACAGGAAATAAACTAATAGATGAACAAATGATTGTTTAAGAGGAGAGAGCTTGGTCAAATTCATTAATGGAAAAGGATTAGTAAATGGTCTTATTTAGAGTGGGGATAAATGGAAGTGTGGCACTTGTTAATAGATTAATTCTTCCTTTTATTGGATAAATCTTCCGTTCTCGTGCTAAGATGAATTTACATACTATTTCGTTAATTGGTGAAGGGAGGGAGCTTTCTTTTTTTTAGAAAGCAAGCTATGAATATAAAGGATGCAAGAATTAATAGATTTAAACAAGGAACAGAAGAAGAGTGGGTAAAAGCAGTTTCAACATCTTTAAAGGGGAAAGGAGTAGATACGTTACATACCCCAACATTTGAAAATATTATTTTGAAACCGCTTTATAATAAAGGCCCTGATAAAGATGAAGAACCCGGAAAACCACCTTATACGAGGGGAATCTATAAATATGGCTATCTTCACCAACCGTTAAAAATTTGCCAAGTAGCACGAGGAGAAAATCTCAAAGAAACAATAATCAAGTCTCTAGCAAATGGACAAAATACAATCTCTTTTGATGTTAATAGCATGCCTGATGAAGACCTAATTAATCTATTGGATAGTCTGCCGATTCAGAACTATCCTTTATTTCTATTGTCCGGTGATCGGCAAGAAATCCTTATGGAAAAACTAGTCCAAGTTCCGGGCCTATTTGGTCAACAGGTAACAGTGGCGCGAGATCCTATTACGGAATGGGCTGAAAAGGGGTCTATCCCAACTAAAGAAAACAATGTCTTATCTAGTTGGTTTCACCAGATAAAACTTTGGAATCAATCATCCCCAACTATTAAAACTATCCTAATTAATAGTAAGCCTTATCATGAATCAGGTGCAGACGCCGCCAAAGAGATTGCGTATGCATTATCTCTCGGTGAGCACTATGTATATGAAGGTATACAGGCAGGACTATCTCCAAAAGAAACGGCAGAAAAAATGGTTTTTTCATTTTCGATTGATTCTGTATTTTTTATGCAAATTTCCAAACTCCGTGCGGCACGAAAGCTCTGGTATGCGATCGGTAAAGCTTATGGGCAGGAAAATTCCTTTAAAATGGACATCCATGCACAGACCTCACAAAGAAACAAAACGAGTTTTGACCGTTATGTAAATCTCCTGCGTGCAACAAACGAAGCAATGGCAGCAGTGATTGGCAATTGTCAGTATCTTACAATAACTGCGTTTGATGAGATGTTAACCAAACATAGCTCGCTTGGGGAACGCCTGGCAAGGAATATTCCCCATATAATCAAGGAGGAGTCTATGTTAATGAAAACGGCTGATCCAGGCGGAGGCTCTTATTATTTAGAATCGTTGACAGATGATTTATGTCAGCAGGCATGGGATCAATTTCTTAAACTTGAGAAAAAGGGTGGTATTCTCTCGGAGTTAAAGAGAGAGCGTGTGCAGAGAAATCTGGCGGAGCAGGCTAAAAGCAGATTAACAGCTCTCGCCATCAAGAAAGAAAAAATAGTTGGTGTAAATATATACGCAAATCCAAAAGAAGAGCGCCCGGATATAGTACAGAATTTTAAAACGGTACCCATTATTCAAAAAGGAGAAAAAGAGATATATCCTCTTGAGCAAATCCGTTTAGCTTCTGAATTTGAAGCCATCCGTTCGATGAACCTTGCATGGGGTAGTAAAAGCCAGCAAGTGCCAAGAATTATGATAATTGGGCTGGGCAGTGTTTCTCAAGCTAAGCCGTATATGGATTTTTCAAAAGAACTATTGGCAGCCGGGGGGCTGAGCTACACAGAAAAGACTGAAATCATGGATAAAGAAATGTTGGAAGAAGCAATAAAAAACAGCCAGGCTCATTATATCATTATTTGTGGGGATGAAAATCATTTAGATGGTCCATTAATGCCTCTCAAAGAAGTCAATGGTATGCATATTTATGCAGCTGGGAATTTTAATTCAGTAAGTACAGGATTAAACTGGAAAATTATTGACCGCCATACAAATATGATCGACTTATTAACGATTCTTTCATCGATGCGGGAGGTAAAAGCATGAAGAAACCAGATTTTTCACAAATAGATTGGCAGGCCGCTCATGAATCTACGCCGAAAGTTACAAAAGAAAATTCGGACAGTCCTGTATTTGAAACAAATGAACAAATATCCTTAAAACCACTCTATAGCAGGGATGACATCAATCAGGCGGAACATGTTCCATCTTTCCCAGGAATTGCTCCCTTTACCCGTGGACCGTATGCAGCGATGTATGTAAACCGTCCATGGACTGTTCGTCAATATGCAGGTTTTTCTACGGCTGAAGAATCGAATGCTTTTTACAGAAGAAATCTGGAAATGGGTCAAAAAGGGTTGTCTGTTGCATTTGATTTAGCGACTCATCGAGGATATGATTCGGACCACCCGCGTGTGGTTGGGGATGTAGGAAAAGCAGGCGTCGCGATTGATTCAATTGAAGATATGAAAATCCTGTTTTCCGGTATTCCGCTGGAGAAGATGTCCGTTTCCATGACAATGAACGGAGCTGTATTACCTGTGATGGCGTTTTACATTGCTGCGGCAATTGAACAGGGTGTAAAACAAGCTCAGCTCACAGGAACCATCCAAAATGATATTTTAAAAGAATACATGGTACGGAATACGTATATTTATCCACCGGACATGTCGATGAAGATTATTGCGGATATTTTTGAATACACTTCCGCACATATGCCGAAATTCAACAGTATTTCCATCTCCGGTTATCATATGCAGGAGGCGGGAGCACCTGCAGACTTGGAGCTTGCCTACACATTGGCTGATGGATTGGAGTACGTGAAAACAGGTTTGAAAGCGGGCATTGCAATTGATACATTTGCCCCTCGCTTATCGTTTTTCTGGGGAATCGGTATGAACTATTTTATGGAAGTGGCCAAGCTTAGAGCAGCTCGTTTTTTATGGGCAAAACTTATGAAGCAGTTTAGTCCGCAAAACGAGAAATCATTGGCACTTAGAACACATTCTCAAACATCAGGTTGGAGCCTTGCGGAGCAGGACCCTTTTAATAATATCGCCAGAACCTTGATAGAGGCGCATGCGGCTGCTCTTGGGCATACCCAGTCTTTACATACGAATGCATTTGATGAAGCAATTGCGTTGCCTACAGAGTTCTCAGCAAGCATCGCTAGAAATACCCAATTGTTTTTGCAAGAGGAAACTGGAATTACCAATGTCATAGATCCGTGGGGCGGATCTTATTATGTAGAATCTTTAACGAACAGTTTAATTGAGAAAGCATGGGCTCATTTAGAAGAGATCGAACAACTTGGCGGTATGGCAAAGGCAATTGAATCAGGCATCCCAAAAATGAGAATTGAGGAAGCCGCCGCACGTCGACAAGCAAAAATTGACTCGGGAGAAGAAGTGATTATCGGAATCAATCAATACACGACAGAAGAGAAAGAACAATTTGATATTCTTGAAATTGATAATTCAAAGGTCCGGGAACAGCAAATTAAGAGGCTCGAGATGATCAAAGGTAAGCGTAATCAGGACCAAGTAACAAAAACGCTGGTTGCAATAACTGAAGCAGCCCATACTGGAGAAGGAAATCTGTTGGAATTAGCTATAGAGGCAGCCATTGCGAGGGCGACTCTAGGTGAAATATCCGATGCGATTGAAGCAGTTTCTGGGCGTCATCGAGCTACGATTCGAACAATCAGTGGAGTCTATCGGTCCCATTATCGGGGGTCGGATAAAATAAATGAAGTCAGAGAATTAACGGAAGAATTTTTACTTAATGAGGGGCGCCGTCCTCGGATTCTAATCGCGAAGATGGGTCAGGATGGCCACGACCGTGGTGCAAAGATAGTTGCCTCGGCTTATGCAGACCTTGGATTTGATGTGGATATGGGTCCATTGTTCCAAACGCCGGAGGAATCTGCTAAACAGGCTGTAGAAAATGATGTGCATGTCATAGGGATGAGCTCCTTAGCAGGAGGACATAAAACACTCCTGCCTCAGTTGGCCAGTGAATTAAAAAAACTTGGCCGGGACGATATCGTAATCATTGCCGGAGGTGTCATTCCGGAACAGGATTATGAATATTTATTCGAAAATGGCGCTTCAGCCATATTCGGACCGGGGACCATCATACCGGAAGCGGCTATTAGGATTGTAAAAGAGATTTATAAAAGGCTAGGGTATGAGGAAGTGTCTGAAAATGACAGATTATAATCAACATATGAAAAGAGTATATAAGCGAGTCCATGATAAGCCGATTGATACTGATGCGCTTGTCCGGAACTTAAGAAGCGGTCAGTTACAAGCGTTATCAAAAGCTATTACATTAGTTGAAAGCAAAGGAGACGCTTATCGTACACAGGCTGAAAATGTTTTGCAGGCCCTTCTGCCCTGTACAGGAGATTCAATCAGAATAGGTATCAGCGGGGTGCCGGGAGCAGGGAAAAGCACCTTTATTGAGAATATGGGATTATACTTATGTGAGCTTGGATATAAAGTAGCTGTACTAGCCATTGACCCCAGCTCTTCTATTAGTGGAGGCAGTATCCTTGGCGATAAAACACGCATGGAAGAACTTTCAAAGCATCCTAATGCCTTTATTCGACCTACTCCATCAGGAGGAAAATTAGGCGGTGTCCATCGTAAAACACGAGAGAGTATGATGATGTGCGAAGCTGCCGGATATTCAGTTATCCTTGTGGAGACAGTTGGAGTAGGCCAAAGTGAGGCTGAAGTCAGGGATATGGTGGATTTTTTCTTGCTGCTGACTCTAACAGGTGCCGGAGATGAACTGCAAGGAATGAAAAAAGGGATTTTGGAGTTAGTAGACGGGGTTGCTGTGAATAAAGCAGACGGGGATAATGAAAGATTGGCTAGTCGGGCTAAAGAAGAGTATCGTCAGATCCTCCATGACCATATACCAGCTACAAAGGATTGGACAGTAAAAACATTTACTTGCTCAGCTTTACATAAAAAAGGACTAAATGAAATATGGGAATCGATCCTTGAATTTTGCAGATTTACAAAGGAAACGGGTGAATTCACGAATAGGAGAAAGCGGCAGGTAACAAAGTGGTTTGAGAAAGAATTGGAACACCAAATCATGGAGCACTTTTATGCAAATAAAGCGGTGCAGGAACTCTTGCCAATCGTAGGAGAGAAGGTTAGGAATGGAGATGAAATCGTTTCAAAGGCAGCCACGGAATTATTTCATCTGTATTTTCTCTCTAAAGATAAGTAAAATGAATAGTGATATATAAAAATTGGATAGCCGGTTGGCTATCCTCAAATTTAGGAGTATAGGGGGGTCTTCTTAATTAAAGATACTATTCCCCTGTACAAGGATACTAAACTTGCAAATGGAATATTTTATAAAATACAGCTGCTCTGATACTATATAGATAGCTCTGTTAGAAAGGAAGATGTAAAAGTGAGCATGAATTTTAATTTATTCATGAATGATGTGGTTCGCCAGGCGCGTGAGGAAATACAAAATGCAGGTTATACACAATTAACAACAATAAAAGAAGTAGATGAGGCACTAAATAATAAGGGAACGACGTTGGTAATGGTTAACTCTGTTTGTGGGTGTGCTGGAGGTATTGCTCGTCCTGCTGCTTATCATGCAGTGAATTATGATAAAAGGCCGGATCATTTGGTAACCGTCTTTGCTGGTCAGGATAAAGAAGCTACTGCCAGAGCGAGAGAATATTTTACGGGTTATCCGCCTTCCTCTCCGTCATTCGCTTTATTGAAGGATGGTAAAATCCTTAAGATGGTCGAGCGTCACGAGATTGAGGGGCATGAACCAGTAGAAGTAATTGAAAACCTGCAAAAAGCTTTTGATGAATATTGTGAAGAAGTTTAAAAGTAAACGATATAAACTATGTAGATGTAGGGAACTATATTTAAAATCACTGAATAAAAATAATTTTTATAAATAATTTAAATATAACTTTATCAAAGAGGTGTCTATTCATGGCACTTCTTTTTTTAGGGATTATTTAAGAATTACACTGTTTATAGTAAATAAATAGATTATTCTAATATAATATTAAATATTTTGCAAAACAGTATTTATGTGTTAAAATACAATTTGTTGTATATATAATCAATTGGATTCTTAAAAATAGTTTGGTAGTTTATTCGTGTACAACCATAATACTATCAGCATGAAAACATAATATAGTGGGGGTAAAGGACAATGAAAAAGTGGTTACTTAGTTTATTGACAGTAGTATTGAGTGTTTCAGTATTAACGGCCTGTGGCAGTAAGGAAGAATCAAATGGTGGTTCTGGAAATGAAAAAGTTTTAAAAATGGCGACATCGGCTGATTATAAGCCATTTGAATATATTGATACAGCGAAAAGTGAAGAAATTATTGGCTTTGATGTAGATTTGGCAAAAGCGATTGCTGGTAAACTTGGTTATGAAGTACAGGTTGTCGATATGGATTTTGGCGGTTTGGTAACGGCCGTAAAAAATGGACAAGCTGATTTTGTTATGGCAGGGATGACTCCAACTGAGGAGCGTGAAAAGAATGTGGATTTCTCTGATATTTATTACACAGCGAACCATATGATTGTCACTTCAAAAGCTAACAAGATCGAATCTGTTAAAGACCTGGAAAATAAAACTGTCGGGGTACAAATGGGTTCTATTCAAGAAGAAAAAGCTCAGGAATTATCTAAAACAACAAAAATGACGGTTGAAAACCGTGACAAAATTCCTGAATTAGTACAGGAAATAAAATCTGAACGTTTTGATGCTGCCATTATTGAAGATTTGGTGGCACAAGGATATCTTGAAAAGAATGAGGATTTAACCGGTTTCCTTCTTGAAGGAGATGCAGAAGAAGTTGGATCTGCTATTGCTTTCAAAAAAGGCAGTGAATTGCGCGATCAATTTAATGCAGAGCTGAAAAAGATGAAAGAAAATGGAGAACTGGAAGAGTTAGTTTTAAAATGGTTTGGCGGAAATGCTGAATAAGAAAATTTCAGAAAGGGAGAGATCCCTTTCTGGAATTTTTCTTTTTATTAAATAGATAGGAGAAAATTTATGAATCTTGATTTTACAGATATTATTCCTTCCATGCCTTATATACTGGAAGGTGTTTATACGACCTTACAAATAGCAGCGCTGGCTGCCCTGTTCGGTTTCTTATTTGGAACAATTATAGCTTTGTGCAAAATAACGACAATTAAGCCTCTTATTTGGATATCTGATTTTTATACATCCATATTTAGAGGTACTCCGTTAGTTCTTCAATTAATGATTATTTATTTTGCTTCACCGCAATTATTTGGATTTCAGATTGAAGGGTATTGGGCAGCAGTACTTGCATTTTCTTTAAACTCAGCTGCATATATTTCCGAAATTATTCGTGGGGGAGTTCTTGCAGTCGATAAGGGCCAAAGGGAAGCAGCAATGGCGCTTGGTATTCCATACAGCAGCATGATGGCCAATATCATCCTGCCGCAGGCATATAAAAATATTTTACCTGCCTTAATGAATGAATTCATTACGCTTACAAAGGAATCAGCGATTGTTACAACTATTGGCGTAATGGATATCATGAGACGTGCCTATCAAGTTGGGGGTCAAACCTTCCAATATTTAGAGCCGCTTCTTTTTGCAGGTTTAATTTACTACGTACTGGTTATGATTTTAACGCTGATCGGAAAAATGCTTGAAAAGAGGTTACAGCATTGATGATAAAAGTAAATGAGCTATATAAAAGATATGGAAAGCTGGAAGTCCTTAAAGGAATTTCAACAGAGATAAAAGAGGGGGAAGTAATTGCTATTATTGGGCCATCCGGTTCCGGTAAATCAACCTTTCTCCGTTGTTTGAACTTAATGGAAAAACCAACTTCCGGCCAAGTTTGGATAAAGGATCAGGAGATTACGGCACCAAAAACAGATGTTTTGGCCATGCGCCAGAATGTAGGAATGGTTTTCCAGCACTTTTATCTATTTCCTCACAAAACGGTCTTGGAAAATATTATTTATGCTCCAATAAAGGTCCGCAAAGTAAAAAAAGAGCAAGCGAAAAAGGAAGCAATGGAACTACTCGCGAAAGTCGGAATGCAAGATAAAGCGGATGTGTATCCTGAGCGTCTCTCCGGCGGTCAAAAACAAAGGGTAGCTATTGCAAGAGCACTGGCCATGAAGCCTGAAATTATGCTGTTCGATGAACCGACTTCAGCACTTGATCCTGAAATGGTAAAAGAAGTTCTTGAAGTTATGAAGTCGCTGGTGACTTCTGGTATGACAATGGCAATTGTGACGCATGAAATGGGATTTGCCAAGGAAGTGGCCGATCGAGTATTGTTTTTGGATGGGGGCGTAATAGTCGAGGATGCTCCTCCAGCAGAGTTTTTCTCTCAACCCAAATCCGTGCGTGCCAAAGACTTCTTGCAAAAGGTACTTTAAAAAGTTTATGCTATGTTTAAAAAGATGGTCTGATGTCAGGGCGTCTTTTTTGCATTCAAATTGCCGGAAAGGTTGCTTCTATTATGTTTAAAATCGGTTATCGAACCATTAAAACGGCGATAGGAACGCCAATTGCTATTTATGTAGCCCAACTTATAGGGCTCCAAAGCTTCGCCTCCGCTGGAATTATAACAATTTTATGTATCCAGAGAACAAAAAAACGATCATTTAGGGCTGCTGGTGAACGGTTCTTTGCTTGTTCATTAGCGATGGTTTATTCCTATGCATTTTTTGAACTTCTCGGATATACACCACCTGCCATCGGATTAATGCTGTTGTTTTTTATTCCAACTACAGTAGCATTAAACATATCTGGCGGTATTGTAACGAGCAGTGTTATTATTTTACATTTATACGCTTCAAAATCGATCACATTAGCAAGTCTGCTTAACGAATTTTTACTTGTAGTAATCGGGATTACAGTTGCTTTTTTGGTTAACTTTTATATGCCAAACATGGAGCGGGAACTGGAAAAGTACCGAGAAGAAATTGAAAAGCTCTATAGCATTATACTGAAGGAACTAAGTGAATACTTGGATACTGGGAAGAGTGTCTGGAGCGGCAAAGAAATCATAGAAGCAGAAGATTTAGTTCGGAAAGCTGTCTATTATGCGGCACTGGAGGAAGAAAATCATAAAATAGTAGATGATGCCTCGTATTATCACTATTTTAAACTCCGTGAAAAACAGTTAAGTATCCTAAAGAGAATACTACCTTTAGCGGCTAAGATGGACCTATCAGGGGATGAAGTCAGTCATGATTTAGGAGAATACATTGGTTTTTTAAGTGATAATGTCCATCATCATAATACAGCTCACGAATACATAGATATGCTTGAGGAATTAGTGGGAGAATTGAAGAAAAAAGAAATCCCGACCTCCTTCGAGGATTTTGAGAAACGGGCAGCCCTTTTTCAGCTCATTAAAGAATTAAAGGACTATCTAATTATCAAAAGCACAGTAAAGCCGCTGCCAAATTCCAAATCAAAGAGATGAATGAAAAATAGGCTTAGAGCCCATCCTAAACAATAAAAGGATGGGTTTTTTATGAGATGGATGTCGCTTTGGTTATTGATGCATATAATGTCGCCGATATGGCCTTTAGGCCCCAATCCCATACCCGGGGATCCATTTATTGTGATTAATAAAAAGACTCATCAGCTCGTGTTTTTTGTTGAAAATCAGGAAAAATATCAATTTTCAATTGCAACTGGCAAGAACAATGAAGACACACCCGAGGGATTATTTACGATTATCACAAAATTTAAAGATCCGGAATATTCCAGGAAGAGAATCCCAGGGAAGGATTCGAGAAATCCACTGGGCTCAAGATGGATGGGTATGGACGCTCATGAAACGAATGGAAGAATCTACGGGATTCATGGAACGAACCGAGAGGAATCGATTGGAAAAAATGTATCTGCAGGCTGTATCAGAATGAAAAATAAAGAGGTCGAATCTCTTTTTGAATCAGTCCCGCTTGGAACGAAGGTGTATATCTATAACAATTCTGAATCACCTTCATTCTATGCCAAATTATTTCATGCCATGTACGAAAAAACCTCATCTGACTCTCCTTAAAGAGAATTAGATGAGGTTTATTTTAATTTTATAAGAAGGCTGAAAGACCAGATAATAAAGTAACTGCTACCATCGTAAAGATCATAATATATACAATAATTTTTTGTGTACGCTTCTTGGACATAGAGTTACACTCCCTTTATATTCTTCTATTTGATACTACTATGTTTAGCAAAACTCCTCAAGTATAAAAATTTCATTTACTATTTAAGTAAAATTTCTTTAAAGAATATTAAGAATGTTCTATTATTTAAATAGGAAGATAAAGGGGGATTTGTATGCAAAAGGGAATTAATCATATTGGGATTGCTGTTCATTCTATTTCGAAAGCGCTTCCTTTATATGAAGGAATTTTTGGTATGGTGAATGAAGGAGAGGAAATTATTAAAAGCCAAGGAGTGAGGGTCGCATTTCTATCCACTGGCAATACGCGAGTAGAATTATTGGAACCTTTGAATGAAACAAGTGCTGTTGCAAATTTCATCAAAAAAAGAGGGGAAGGCATTCATCATATTGCACTTGAAGTAGATGATATAAAAGAAAGAATAAAAGAACTTAAAAATAACGGCCTGCGAATGATTGATGAAGAACCCAGACTCGGTGCACATCATACACAAATAGCTTTTATACATCCTAAGTCGATACAAGGGGTTTTAGTAGAGTTAGTAGAGAGCCCAAATGGGAGGAATAAATAAGTGGATATGTATGAAAAAATAACCGAACTGTATGACAGAAAAACTGATATCGAGCTTGGCGGTGGATTTGATAAAATTGAGAAGCAACATGAAAAAGGGAAGCTGACAGCCAGAGAAAGAATTGACATTTTGGTAGATGAAAATAGCTTTGTCGAATTGTATACATTTGTAGAACATCGAAATAAAGACTTTGGTTTGGATCAGATAAAGGGACCGGGCGATGGAGTTGTAACCGGTTATGGCAAAATCGATGGCAGACCGGTCTATATTTTCTCACAGGATTTTACTGTATTTGGAGGTGCGCTAGGTGAGATGCATGCCAAAAAAATATCGTCCATTATGGATTTGGCGGCTAAGAATGGAGCACCTATCATTGGATTGAATGATTCAGGCGGAGCAAGGATCCAGGAAGGCGTCACTTCACTGGATGGGTATGGGCAAGTATTTTATCGGAATGTTATATACTCTGGAGTTGTTCCGCAAATATCTGTTATTATGGGGCCATGTGCAGGAGGAGCAGTTTATTCTCCGGCAATTACTGATTTTGTCTTTATGGTCGATCAAACGAGCCAGATGTTCATTACAGGTCCAAAGGTAATTGAAACAGTTACAGGGGAAAAAATCAGTTCAGAAGATTTGGGCGGTGCGAAAGTCCACAATTCCATTAGTGGTAATGCACATTTTGAAGGAAAAACAGAGGAAGAAACATTACATATGGTGAGGAAAATCCTCTCGTATCTGCCTTTAAATAATGAAGAACTTCCCCCTGTCAGCGAATGGAATGATGATGAAAATGATTATTGTCCTGATATTGCTGATTTGGTACCCTATGATGGAATTCGCCCTTATGATGTAAGGAAGGTAGTAAAGGAAGTAGTTGATTCAGATTCATTCTTTGAAATACAAGAGAGTTTTGCGCGAAATCTGGTGATTGGTTTAGCGAGAATAAAAGGTGAGACCGTCGGGTTGGTATGTAATCAGCCGAAATATATGGCGGGCGGGCTCGATATCAACTCATCCGATAAAGCGGCAAGATTTATTCGGTTCTGTGATTCGTTCAATATTCCGCTCATTACATTTGAGGATGTAACGGGATTTTTTCCGGGTATTAAACAGGAGCACGGAGGAATCATTCGACATGGCGCCAAAATTTTATATGCATACTCGGAAGCTACTGTCCCTAAATTAACAGTGATTCTCAGAAAAGCATATGGGGGAGCTTATGTTGCCTTAAATAGCAAATCAATTGGAGCGGATTTGGTCTATGCTTGGCCGAATGCTGAAATCGCGGTGATGGGACCTCAGGGAGCAGCCAATATCATTTTCGCTAAAGAAATTAATAATAGTGATAATCCTGAAGCCGTACGCCAACAAAAAATTGATGAATATCGCCAAAAGTTTGCCAATCCCTATGTCGCGGCCAGTCAAGGGATGGTGGATGATGTCATCGATCCAAGGGAAACCCGAATCAAACTGGCCCAGGCTTTGGAGATGCTTCGGACAAAGAAAGAGTCAAGGCCGCAAAAAAAACATGGAAATATTCCGCTTTGATCCATTTGAGAGTCCAGTTCTGGGCTCTTTTTTTTTGGAAGAGAGGAAATTAGCTTTCAGGGCACATGCTTATCACCATATCTAATAGGTTAAGCTGAATAAAGAGTCTTAAAGACTCAAAAAATGTAACGAATAGATCGGTTCTGAAAAATAGAAAGAATAAATTCGAATTATTCATTCATAAAGGGAAAAACTGTCTACCCCATGTCGGGGCGCCAACTCTTTTCTTATGGAAGAAACATCGGTATACTTATAAAGTAACTTATTCCTGGTTAGGAGGAAGACAATTGATTAATGAAGAGAGATTATTACAAGAATTTTTAGAATTGGTGCAAATTGATTCTGAGACAAAAAACGAAGGTCAAATAGCTAAAATCTTAAAAGATAAGTTCAGCCTTCTTGGACTCGATGTATATGAAGACAATGCAAAGGAACTTACAGGTTTTGGAGCAGGCAATTTAATTTGTACGTTACCAGGCACCAAAGAAGGTGTTGACACGATTTATTTTACCTCCCATATGGATACTGTGGTTCCTGGCAAGGGCGTCACACCTTCCATTAAAGATGGTTATATAGTATCTGATGGTACGACTATTCTTGGAGCGGATGACAAAACTGGCCTAGCCGTTATGCTTGAAGTCATTCGTGTATTAAAAGAAAATAACATTGAACATGGACCAATCCAATTCATCATCACGGTAGGAGAAGAATCCGGTTTAGTTGGTGCAAAGGTATTGGATCGTTCTCTTATTAAAGCTACATATGGTTTTGCATTAGACAGTGATGAAGCGGTTGGTAACATTATTGTTGCTGCCCCTACACAAGCAAAAGTTCAAGCTATTATTAAAGGAAAAACTGCTCATGCAGGCGTTGCGCCGGAAAAAGGTGTTTCTGCGATTACGATGGCGGCGAAAGCAATTGCCAAAATGCCGCTTGGACGAATTGATGAAGAAACAACTGCAAATATCGGCCGCTTTGCAGGCGGTACACAAACAAATATCGTTTGTGATCATGTAGAGATTCTTGCGGAAGCACGCTCTTTGATTCCTGAAAAAATGGAAGCTCAAGTTGCTAAAATGAAGGATGCTTTTGAATCCGTTGCTGCTGAAATGGGCGGTTCTGCTGAAGTGGAAGTCACAGTTATGTACCCTGGATTCAAATATGACCATGGTGATCATGTGGTTGAAGTCGCTAAAAAAGCAGCTGAGAAAATTGGCCGTGAACCAAGACTTCTTCACAGCGGTGGAGGCAGTGATGCAAACGTAATCGCTGGACATGGCATTCCTACAGTAAACCTTGCAGTCGGTTATGAAGATATCCATACAACAAGTGAGAAAATGCCAATTTCTGAGCTGAATAAACTTGGCGAAATGGTATTGGCGATTATCGAAGAAGTAGCAAATCCATCTAAATAATGCTAGTATGCATGATGCCACTGGATTGTACCGGTGGCAATTTTACATAAACAATGTGTTTAGCTCCAGTTAAACAGTGAATATAAGGGATAAGAGGGTTTAAAGAGATGGAACAACGTCAAGTTAAAAAAGGCGGAAGAGTCATTTTACATGTGGATATGAATAGCTTCTATGCTTCTGTGGAAATGGCCCATAATCCTGAATTAAAAGGAAAACCTTTGGCAATAGCCGGGAATGCTAAGGAAAGAAGAGGGATTATTGTCACATGCAGTTATGAAGCTCGTAAATTTGGTGTCAAGACAACTATGCCTATTTGGCAGGCACAGAAGCTCTGTCCCGGCCTTATCCTGATGGAACCTAATTTTGACCGTTATCGCACGGCATCACAGGCGATTTTTGACCTGTTGCGAATGTATACACCGCTTGTGGAACCAGTGTCCATTGACGAAGGCTATCTTGATATTACTGATTATTGTGAGAACCAATCACCCGTAGAAGTAGCTCATACGATTCAAAAAAGGATTTTGGAAACGATGGATTTGCCATGCAGTATAGGGATAGCTCCAAATAAGTTTCTGGCCAAAACCGCTTCTGATATGAAAAAACCAATGGGAATTACGATTCTGAGAAAGCGTGAAGTACAGGCTAAACTTTGGCAGCTGCCAGTTGGTGAGATGCATGGTGTTGGTCAAAAAACGTCCGAAAAGCTGGCTACATTAAATATTCATACGATTGGTGATTTGGCTATTGCCTATGAAGTCTCTCTAAAAAAGCTGCTTGGTATAAATGGCATACGCTTAAAAGAAAGAGCAAATGGAATTGATAGACGCGAAGTAGACCCTGAATCGATTTATGATTTTAAAAGTGTGGGCAATTCCACGACTCTGCCAAGAGATGTAACAAATCAGCAGGAATTATTCACTGTTTTGGAGCGTTTAAGTGAAAAAGTTTCCGCCCGATTAAAGAAGAAGGAACTGCTGACCATGAAAGTCCAAATTATGATTCGCTATAAGGACCGAAGAACCATAACGCGAGGCAAAACCTTGCAAAATCCAATTAATAAAGCCGAAGATTTATATGGTCATGCAAGAGATCTTTTTACAAAGCATTGGAATGGAAATCCTGTAAGGCTATTGGGCGTAACAGCAAATGAAGTTGTGGAGCAACAAGAAGCAATCAAACAATTGGACATTTTTTCGTTTGTTCAGGACGAAAAAGAAGTCAAATTGGATACGGCTATGGAAAAGTTGACTAAGAAGTTTGGGGATAAAATTATTCAAAAAGGGATAGAAATAAATAGCAATCAAGTAGACGCCAACACAAGTTTTAGCAAGGATTTCTTAAAACGCCCCAAACCCCGGAATGACAAGGAAAACTAATTCATCGTACTTGCGCAAATAGTGTAAAATTGCTAAAGTTAATACGGTTTAGTATAGCGAAAAAACAATGAAAGGAATGTTTACAGATGGAAAAACAACAAATCGGTGTAATCGGTCTTGCCGTAATGGGCAAGAATTTAGCTTTTAATATTGAAAGCCGTGGATATTCCGTTTCAGTATATAATCGTTCATCTGAAAAAACAGATGCTATGATGAAAGAGGCGGAAGGCAGAAATGTCCATCCTACCTACTCAATTGAAGAATTTGTAAATTCTTTGGAAACACCGCGTAAAATCTTGATTATGGTGAAAGCCGGCGCAGCTACTGATGCAACCATTGCGCAATTAACTCCTTATCTTGATAAAGGTGATATTCTAATTGACGGCGGGAACACATTCTTCAAAGATACACAGCGCCGTAATGAAGAACTAAGCAAGCAAGGTTTCCATTTTATTGGAACAGGTGTATCCGGCGGTGAAGAGGGTGCATTAAAAGGACCTTCTATTATGCCTGGAGGCCAAAAGGAAGCGTACGAGCTTGTAGCTCCGATTTTAAAAGCAATCTCCGCTAAAGTAGGCGATGATGCTTGCTGTACATATATTGGACCGGATGGAGCGGGCCATTATGTAAAAATGGTCCATAATGGAATTGAGTACGGAGATATGCAATTGATTTCTGAATCTTATTCATTATTACGCCATATTCTTGGATTGAACGCTGAAGAACTTCATGAAGTGTTCTCTGAATGGAACAAAGGCGAACTGGACAGCTATCTAATCGAGATTACCGCTGATATCTTTACGAAAAAAGATGAAGAAACAGGCAAACCTATGGTTGATGTAATCCTTGATAAAGCAGGCCAAAAAGGAACGGGAAAATGGACAAGCCAAAGTGCTCTTGACCTTGGTGTACCGCTTCCTATCATTACTGAATCGGTATTTGCACGTTTCTTATCTGCGTTAAAAGAAGAACGTGTGGAGGCCTCTAAAATATTAACAGGTCCTGAAGTGAAGGCATTTACCGGGGATAAAGCAGCCTTTATCGAATCGATTCGAAAAGCATTATACTTAAGTAAAATATGTTCATATGCACAAGGATTTGCCCAAATGAAAGCTGCGTCTGACGAATTTAACTGGGATCTTCAATATGGTGATATCGCGATGATCTTCCGCGGCGGATGTATCATTCGTGCACAATTCTTACAGAAGATTAAAGATGCGTATGACCGCAACCCTAGCCTTAATAATCTACTTCTTGACGACTATTTTAAAGAAATCGCAATCAGCTATCAGGAAGCATTGCGTGAAGTCATTGTAGCGGCTGTTCAAGCTGGTATTCCTGTTCCATGCTTTACTGCTGCATTATCTTATTATGACAGCTACCGTGCTGAAACATTGCCTGCGAATCTTTTACAGGCGCAACGTGACTACTTCGGCGCTCATACATACGAGCGTGTAGATAAAGAAGGTATCTTCCATACTGAATGGATGGAATCTTAAGTAACAACAAAAGAAGCAGTTTAAAGATCAGAGAATCTTTAGGCTGCTTTTTTTGGTATAACGAAAGACTTTTGTCATTCATCATCAGATTGATAAAGACCCATTTGACATAACTCAATCAACTGACATATACTGTAAATAATAAATGGTGAAGGACTGATATTGGGACGATGAAATTCTAATTTGATTTTCCGCGATGTTTTTTGAATAAAAAACAGAAGCCTGAAAATTGGATTAGTGTGCCCATACCACGTTCTTTCATTGAAAAGAGTATAAAAGAATTCGACTGCCCCTCGTGCAGGCCTATTTATTATACCTCTGACGATAAACAACGTTGTTCATACACCCTCCAGCAGGCTTCTGTTGGAGGGTTTTTTATTGCCAAATTTAAGAGGTGGTTGGAATGAATATACTCAGTCTGAAAGAAATAAAGAAAATCTATGGTGAAAGAACTATTTTAAAGAATATAAATATGGAGATAAAATCTGCAGATAGAATCGGGTTGATTGGTTATAACGGCACGGGGAAAACAACGCTGGCTAATATCATGACAGGATTGATCCAAGCGGACAAAGGCAATATAAAGTTTGGCAAAGAGACTGTCAGTATAGGGTATTTACGGCAATCGATTGAGTATACTGCCGATATCTTTCAATCCATGATGGAGTCCGGTGCTGAGGCAGGGATGTTTGAGCTGACGAGTCAGCTTGGATTGGGAGGGGCGCAAGACTGGGATCCAGAACGTTTGGATCATTTAAGCGGGGGTGAACGTTTAAAGCTTGCGCTCGCATCTATTTGGTCAACCGAACCAGATTTATTGATTCTTGATGAACCAACGAATCATTTGGACCTGGAAGGGATTAAATGGTTGGTAGACGAATTAGCATTGTACAACGGTGCCGTCATTATGATCTCTCATGACCGTTATTTTCTGGACCAGGCAGTCAGCCGTATAGTTGAAATTGAGGAAGGAATTGTGCACGAGTACACAGGGAATTACAGTGCCTATAAAAAACAAAAAGAAGAAAATAGAAGAATTCAACAGCATCAATATGTTCATCAACAAAAAGAAGTCAAACGGATAGAAAAGCAAATGAATCAATTAAAAAATTGGTCAGAAAAAGCTCATCGTGACTCCACAAAGCAAGGCACTGCTTCTGAAAGAAAGCTGATGGGCAAAAAGGAATATTATCGTGTTAAGGCTAAAAAAATGGATATACAGGTTAAATCCAAGCAAAAAAGGCTGGAAGCAGAGCTTGCAAAACATAGAATAGAAAAGCCAACTGATGATGTGAAGATTGAATTTGAATTTCAGGTGGTTGACAAGCGTGGCAAACGAATCTTGGAAGCAAAAAATTTAAAAAAGAAATATAAAGATCATACAATTTTCCAAAGTAGTCATTTTTACATGAAGCATGGAGAATCTATTGGAATGATTGGTCCAAATGGAGCGGGGAAAACTACATTAATACGGATGATTTTAGATGAAGAGCCAGTTAGCGGGGGAGAGTTATGGAAAAGTCCTACTTTAAAAATCGGTTACTTAAGTCAGGATGTGGGAGATCTTCCTGTCCATAAGAAACCACTCGAAGCGCTTGGTCTATATGACAGGGATTCTATTTACAAGGCAAAAACTCTGTTTGCGAACCTGGGGTTTACAGCAAGGCAAATAGAAGATCCCATCTCCTCCTTATCGATGGGGCAGCGTACGAAAATTAAGCTAATTCAATTGCTGTTGGAGGGGTACAATTTACTGATTCTCGATGAACCGACCAATCATCTCGATTTGCCTAGCAGAGAGCAATTAGAGGAGACCCTTTCTACATTTGCCGGCACCTTATTAATTGTTTCGCATGATCAATATTTGATTGAACGTCTCTGTAATAAGCTATTGGTTATTGATGAAAAGATCATTCGGCGTGTTGAGAGCAGCAACCCGAAAACGAACGAACAGATTCCTGCATCAGATAAGCAGATTGAAGAAGAACTTATGATTGTTGAAACGAATTTAGCTGCGGTCTTAAGTACATTGAGTATGTTAATACCAGGTGATTCCCAATTTGAAGCATTGGATAAAGAATTTAAACGATTGGTTGATCAGAAGGCTCTGTTGAATAGAAGCAGAAATTAGGCATTTAACCAGAATTTTAAGAAGTGGGCGGCTTTATCAGTAACTTAGGATAGAGGTACAATGAGATCGATTGTTAAGTTATTAGTGGGCATGAATTCTAGGTAGGAGTAACAATCCTATATTGGATTGAGTGCGTGTATATGATTGTATTTACTTTTGCACATAATAAAATTTTACCTTATTGTATCCTTTTCGCAATAAGGTCTTTTCTATGAAATATAACAGTTCAAAAGGATGTGTTTGTTACTAGTCAATGGGCAGCATTCTGTCCTGCTTTAAAAACGATTAGTGACATACTATATACAAGGTTTATAAAACAATTAGTATATTATCTATCCAAAATGTATTAAATTCTATTGCAACTGTTCATTTCATTAGGCGAAAATAATTATTATAAAATAACATGAATGTTTTGAAATTTAAAAATCTATCATGTATAGTTTAATTGTAATAGAGAAATACATAATTCAAAAGAAAAGCAGATCAGTGATCTTTAGTAAGCCCGATTTGTGGTTTGGATTTGAGCGATGAATCTCTAAAATGAATCCTGAAATTTAATATATGAGGATACTAATACTACATGTATCTAATGTTTATTAAAGTTACCAAATGAATAAATCATCCATAGAAGGAAACTGTAGAATACATCGCTCGGATTAGTAGTTTAACATGCAAACAGCTAATTAAAAAATTATTAAAAATGCTTAGGAGGATGAACAATGGGAAGATTACAAAATCAAGTAGCTATTATTACAGGCGGGGCAAACGGTATCGGAAAGTCAATTGCATCGCGTTATGCAGAGGAAGGAGCAAAGCTGGTAATTGCTGACTTCAATGGAGAAGCATTGCAGGCGACTGTCAATGAATTTAAATCGCAAGGTGTCGAGATAATAGGTGTAAAAGTTAATGTTGCAGTTGAAGAAGATGTTCAAAAAATGGTAGAAGAAACAGTAGCTGCATTTGATCGCGTTGATATTTTAGTCAACTGTGCCGGTGTATTAGATAGAATGCAGGCTGCTCATAATGTAGAAGATGCAGTTTGGAGCAGGGTTATGGACATCAATGTTGGCGGTGTCATGCGCAGTACCCGTAAAGTGTTGCCTTACTTCCAGGCACAGGGAAGCGGCGTGATTGTGAATCTTTCCTCTATTACAGGTTTAACAGGCGGACGTGGAGGATTTACTTATACTGCGGCTAAACATGCTGTCACAGGCATGACAAAGAATATCGCTTCACATTATGGGCCACAAGGTATTCGTTGCAATGGAATCGCACCGGCTCAAGTTGAAACTGGGTTAACTAGCTCAACGGATGGCATGGATATGGAAGGATTGCAATATGCTACACGTGGTGTAAATTTAATGCCGCGTGCCGCTAAACCAGAAGAAATTGCAGACATTGCTCTGTTCCTGGCAAGTAAAGAATCTTCCTATATTAATGGTGTCGTAATCGCTGCTGATGCAGGTTGGTCTGCTTACTAATCATTTCCTATTACAGTAATGAAAGTTAAATAAATATTTATGTGAAATGCTCCCATTAGGCAAACAGACAAATAACTGTTTATCTAAGGGGAGCTTTTTTATTTTGCTAATTTCATAGTTTGCATTTTTAAAGGTGATTAAACTAGTACGTTCACTTGGAGGATGTATGGAATTAAAAGTAAGTAAATGGTGAATGAGATAGGGGATCAGATAGAAGCATGAAATAAAAAGAATGGAATCCATCGAATCATTATAGAATTCAATGTGATTCCGGTCATATGGTGCTTGTTTAACATGTTACAGAAAACTATTCTATTTTCACCGGTAGAACGTGTACTATCTAGGGGATAATAGGGAACATAATCTGTTTCACATGCGTGATTAACAGGCAAACTTGTCTTATTTATATTTCTTTTTAAATTTTTCAATACTGGCATTGGAACCGATAAGTAAGAAGTCATCTCCCTCTTGCAATTTGAGATCAGCAAAATGAGATAATATAGGCAAGCCATTACGAAGGACCAAGGATACGGTTATGTCGAATTTCCGTGAAAAATTAAGCTCGTTCAAGGACTTTCCATGCATCATTTCAGGTACTTCCATTTCAATTGCAGAAATATCTTTAGTGATTTCAATATATTCTATAACACCTGTTAATAATTCCTGGCGTGCGACTTTTCGTCCTGCCTCTTCCTCTGGCAAGATAATGCGATCCGCACCAAGGCTTTTTAGAATCTCCCCAATTTCTCGGTTATTGGCTTTAGCGATAATCTTTTTTGCTTTTCTTTCTTTCAATTTCTTCGTAATTAAAATAGCTGAAAAGGCATCAGAACCTATCGCGACAAAGACTGCATTGAACTGATCGATTTTTAATTCATCGAGCACGAGTGGATCACGGAAGTCGCCGACGATTGCATGAGTCGAATATTCATCTAAGCTTTCTAGATTTTTTTCATCCCGATCAGAAACAATGACTTCACAATGTTGACTGTATAACTCTTTTACGATGCCTGTACCAAATCTTCCTGCTCCAATGACTAGGTATGATTTCATAAATAATGTCCCCTTTTTAGCCTACAGCTAAGTCTTCTTTTAAGTATCTTGATTTAACTTTATCCACTTTAAAAATGGTATAGATAAAACTGAACACACCTATGCGTCCGATAATCATCAATGTGATTAAAACCGTTTTTGAAACAGGTGTCAATTCTGTAGTAATACCGAAGGATAATCCAGTATTTGTCAGTGCGGATAATACTTCAAACATTAATGGCTCCAATGGCTGTGGTTGCAGCATGGTTAATAAAATGGTAGAACCAAAAAACAATGCAATAAAAGTGAAGAATACCATAAAGGATTTATCGACTGCTTCCTGAGCAATTGTTTTTTTATAGATGACAACTTCTTTTTGAGATTTGGCTACCGCCAATACCTTAGAGAGCAATACAGCAAAGGTAGTTAATCGTATACCGCCTCCTGTACTCGAGGATGCTCCCCCTATAAACATAAATAAGGTAAGCAATAAAAAGGTAGTGATCGTTACCTGTGACACATCAATAGTTGTAAGCCCGCCATTTCTGGCTGTTGCTGAAAAAAACAATGAATTTGATAGTTTTTCCAAAATTGATAGTCCTTCAAATGTATTATTTGATTCCAATATAAAGAATATAGCCATACCGATGAAAAGGAGGAGCGAGTGAAGACGAATGTTTATTTTTGTAAACAAACTTTTCTTCCGTCTAAAGGATAAAAAGTATTCCACCAATGTTGGGTAGCCAAGACTTCCTAAAAAGATCGTTATAGAAGTCGTAAACAGGAAAAGATGATTTTGTTTAAATGAGATCAGGCTATCACCGAACAAATCAAACCCGGAATTTGTAAAGCTGGCTACTGCATGAAAAGCAGAAACAAACACTGCATCCCAAAAATTATCATATCGGGGTCGTATTTCCCCTAATAAAATAAGGAAACAGACTGTTTCTACTAATAACGCAATGATTAAAACCGAAACTCCAAGCGATGTAATGGAACTGAGTTTTGATTGGTTTTGATCCTTAGATAAAAGAAGCATACTTGATACCGTAATCTTCTTATCCATCACGACAAATAGGTAACTGATTAATACAACAATCCCAATACCGCCAAGCTGCATTTCCACCATTAAGATGGACTGCCCGACCCTGTTTAATTCTGTTCCTACATCTATTGGAGTCAGCCCCGTTACGCTTAATGCGCTGGTTGACAGAAATAAAGAATCCATTATCGATAATCCGCCGAAATTGGACTGTGGTATCCATAATAAAAATGCAAATAACATGATACAACCTATGTATAGGAAGAATATTTGCCGGAATGAGTGGATTGAAGATTTGCTTTGCTGCATTTTTATTTAATCTCCATTTCTTCTTTGTTAAATTGGTTTATTTAACTATAATATAACCTTTAGTAACAGTTACATCGTACTATATCTCATAATAAAACACCAAATAACATTTTTTTAAAGGGTTTACTAAACAATTTTTTACTCTATCACAATTTATCGAAATTTAAAACAGAAATATAAATTTTTATTTATGTTCATCTTGGCAGAATATTACTAATTAAAAAAATACTAGTTAACTAGTCAAATAGATGGCGATTTTTCTAGAGAACTGAATATAAATAAGTGAGGACTATGATGGGAGGGGAACCATTATGGACAATATCCAAAATTTATATGAGCGGTATAAAAAGGGAGAGAAGTTTGCTAAACCCTTTAGTCAAAAGCAAATGGGGCAACTAAGTGCAAAAGATCCAACCGAACTCGCATCCAACAACAAGGTGGTTCAAGACATGTTAAAGAAATATTCTCAGCAATTTCAAAAAAACAGGCATTATATTTAAGTCATTCGTCAGAGAATAGGAGGAATTATGACCTTATTACATGTGAATAAGGGTCTTTTTGATGAGTAAACAAATTAAAACCCCTTAGGTAGGGGTTTTAACAAAGGGCCATTCTTCTTTTTCAATCATGAGAGCATATTCAATATTTTCTGCTTGATACATAAGGGCATAATGTAAAAATAAGATATTTTGTTTATCTATCACATCAAATTGAGAGGAGTAGCTTGACAATATGGTTACTTTTTCACTTCCCCGATAGTTGAAATGGAAAACAAGCCTGTTTTTCTTCAATTTAGCAAGAGGAGCATCCCAGTTTAACACTTCTGGATCGCCTGTTTCTTTTGAGAGTTCGGCATAATTTAGCTCCGTTCCAGTAAGGCGATTAAAGTCTTTGGTTACACATTCAAAGGTAATATTATATCTTTGCTTATAGCTGATTTTAAAGTCCTCCAAAAAGTAAGCAAGAGCCGAAACATAATCGACTTTCATCGTTTCTTCATCGAGAAATGTAAACAATTTTCCGATACTGGCATCTGAATACATCCTTGACAGGAGGGTTGCTTTTGAGCTTTGCAGTTCAATAAAGGCCACAGCTGCTGTTTCTTTATCTTCCACTTCAAATTCCATTTGAAATAGCTTAAAGCGTTTGAGCTGTCTTGTTGTGCTGGGGATAATTAAAAATAAAATAACCCAGACTGATAACAAGAAAATCCCCTTCACGATCGTGAGCAGAAAGGTGGAGGATATCAAAGGTTTTATCACATACTCTGTCCACCATGTGGCGGGTACAGCCGTTGATAAAGGAATAGGTTTCACATCTCCCCATATCAATTGATAAAGGGTCCAACCCATGATGAAAATCAGTCCACCATAATAGATAAATGTCAGTACGTCGTTTATTACTTCTTTAATCGATAAAAGGAATTGTTTGAGGAAACTTAGAATCCGATTCACAAATAGTCACCTCTTTGCATTTTGCAGACAAGAGTTAAATTAATCATAAATATATATGCAAAGAGGGGGAGGATTATTCTTGAAAATTAGATTTTAATTATTTTTTATTGGCAACGGCAATGGGAGTGTGATATCCACTCGTTTGAATACCGTCCAGGTCAGCTGTATGATTGGCTGTTTTAATCGCAATTCCCCCAATTTTTGTTTCTGCCCGAACTTTAGAGATTGCTGCTTGCGTCACACCTTTCCCAATATCTATGGCAATCGGGGCGGAATTTTTAATAGTGATATTGTTTAAACGGATGTGATCGGTATGCTGGTTGCCGCCAACTACTTTTATATCTGTACCGGCAGTTTGAAAATTTTCGATGGTCAGATTTTTAAGCGTAATATGGCGGGATTTATATTGAATAGCAACCATAGGATTCTGTTGATAGTCATAATTTGGGTCACCAAGCAGAGTGAAGTGATTAATAACTACATTCTGATAGGCTGATATAACAAGGCAACGTGGTGTAGATCCTACATACAGATCAGTGAAAATAGGTGAGATCGCCACTATATTCGTTGCTGTTATATTATAGGCTGATTTTGATTGTGGTTCTGACTTAAGATGATGTCCAATATGCCTAAAGTTATAAGAACGATTATCATGGATTGAAATATGCCCGATAATATGGACATTGGAAGCAGCTGATGCTGTTTCATGTGCTTTGATTTCAACTCCTCCAAAGCATCTGGTTGAAGAATTATTAATCAGCCAAACGTCATCAGAACCGTCATCTACTTCAAACCCATTGGAATTGGAAAATCCCTTTTTATGGGCTCTCCCGCTTGGATCGCACATATGACTGTTCGTAATTAAGATATGGCTGCTGTGATGTGTAGTTATCCCATCATCTCCAAAACCATATCCATTAAGATGATCCAGCCATATATATTTACTCGACCATCGTGAGCGAGTACCGTCTCCAAAATACGTATAGTAGGCAGCTGAAACATCAAAACAATGCAAGCCGGCATTTCGAGCTGTAACATCCTTCACCCAGCCATAGGTAACATGAGCATACGTTAAACAGCTGGAATTGTTGTTGCCAGCACTTGTATGAGTATCCTCTGGAAATCTTTCCACATTCCAGTCAAGTGTCATTCCCTGCACGAGAATATGATGATTGCCGCGAATCGGGTTTGCGTTCGTAATAAGAATAGCTTTTTTAGGAGATTCATTGGCTAATTTAAGAATCGTTTTATCTTTGCCCTCACCGACCAGACATGTATAGGAGGGGAGTTTAAGGCCCTTTGTGATAAAAACACCTTCCGGGATATAAACCATTCTGTTCCCGCTGCCAAGAGCGTTTTCAAATGCTTTCGTATTGTCTGTTATCCCGTCCCCAACAGCACCATAATCAGTAATGTTAACTTGCTCCTTAATTCTTTGATTTAGATGCTGATATTCTTTATCCAATTTCTTTTTCCACTCAGGAAAAGGATGGCCATCCATAATGGTACAGCCAGGAGGATTTTTAAGATGGGGTTGTTTTCTCGTTGTCAGTAAGAGGCGAGGCAGAGCATATTTTACATTTCTTTCAGGCTTTATGCGGCCTTCAGAAAGGGGGATAAACGTAGTTAATGTTTCTTCTAGTAATTTATGGGTCTCTTTTGCCAGACTTGCTGCGGTATGATTTAACGGAATCCATTTGGATAAGAGAATGGCATTTTTATTGGGATCATGATTTTTGGATAAGTACAGCATAATGAGTTTTACACCTCACGATAAGTATGAAGAATAGATATTAGTGTATTCCCTTTGCCCAAGTATATTAATCGTAATCAAAATGTAATGTCATTTGTAGGTATCTTACCATATTATATGGGTATAAATTATAATGTTTATATGTACTGCAACAACCGGGAAATTTGCTGAAAGAAGGAGACTCCAATTGCGAAAGATATTTAAGACTGAAATAGGAAGTTGGATCATCTCTATCACATTTGCCATTGCGTTGGCTTATGTTGTCAAAACATTTTTCGTCTCTTTTTTTATTGTAGAAGGAGCCTCCATGGAACCAACGCTTTATAACAACGAAAAAGTATTAGTCAATAAGTTCGCGGCATATAACGGTTCAGTTGACCATCAGGATATCGTGGTGATTCAAGATGATAAGAAGGATAAATATTATGTGAAGCGGATTATCGGGTTACCTGGTGAACAGGTTGAACTAGAGAATGATACGCTCTATATCAATGGGAAGAAAAAAGAAGAACCGTATCTGCCGGAGGAACAAGAGGAAGTCGATCTACTGAAGATTAATAGGACAGGTGACTTTGATGCAGTGAATGTCCCGGAGGATCATTATTTTGTGATGGGGGATAATCGCTGGGATAGCAGAGACAGTCGCAATGGGCTTGGCTACATAGATAAGGATGATATCGTCGGTACATGTGAATATGTAATCATACCGCTTAAATATGCGCGGAAAACAGATTGATAAAGTAGGGGAGAGAATCCCCATAAAAGCTGAAAAAGATGAATCGCTCAAGGCCGATTCATCTTTTCTAGCTTAAATATTCCGTTTATAGGTTTCTTTTGTCAGCACTGGGAATTGATCCACCGGAGCATCCAGTTTTTTCACATTGAAGACCTCGCCGTATTTTTCGAGGTCACTGGCAATCTCGTCCTGCAGCTCTCTGGTCGGAACCTCCACGTTGTATTTAGTACCTTCATGCAGAAGTCTTGGCTCCGTTTCAAAATAAACATAATACATGGAAAATACCTCCAAATTATCGTTTGGTTGTTGTATTCCCTTTTTAAGATACTCAAAACAAATGAATGATAAAATTTAGTTGATTCATAGACCGTTTACTTGATAAATATGGATATCCTTGTAGTTCACTTTTGAATCTTTGTTTTTCATCTCAATCTTGCCATCGAATATGGATTTATCGTCTTCGAAATTATATATTTTTATAGATGGCTGCTTTAGTTCGCCTCTATAAGTAATAATCATCTTGTTTTGATATAATTCCATATTGTGTTCATAAGTGTTTGGTTCCAATGGAAAAGTATATTTATTCGTGATTTTTTGATTCTCCAAATCATACTTAAGCATGTTAACTGCTTTGTTCTCATTCTCTTCTTTAATAGTGGAAGTATATAAAGAACGAAAGTCATAAGCTAGATAATGGGCGTCATCTTGTAAAAGTTGTTTCGCCAAATCTTCCGGAAGTTTTACTTGTTCTGATCTTCCAGTTTTGTAGTTGTAAGCATATAATTCACGATTGACCATTTGAATGTTCTCCCCATCCTCATCAAGAATCGTTTTTTCTAATTGGTATAAAAAATAAGGATTAGATTGAGTTGGATTAATGTCTGTTAATCCAGTTATATAAAAGATTTTTTGAGGTGTTTGTTTTTCTGTAATTAAGATCGAATTGTCGTCGACTAACTTCTGCTTTTTGAGGTCAATCGTATATTCATGAAGCTGGATTCTTCCGTCTTCATCCATACTGTCACTAAGAGTCATTACACGTAATTCATTCATGATGATTTGGATATCAAGGATTTCAATATAGTTTGAACTTCCTTGATTTGGTATTTTCACTTCGAAAGTACTTGTATCCTCTGTTTTCTCGTTTAGCTGATCAATTTTGAATCTGAAATTATACATTCCTTGATCGGAGGAAAATTCATAGTTGGAGTCGACATAAATCATTTGTTTCGTATCATTATAGAGCTGAGTATTAGTAGTTTTCCCCCTCATAAAAGAAGAATATCGATCAGTTAAATCTCTCATCTCAGATGTATCTTTTCTCTTTTCCCAATAATCTAATTGCTCAAAAAAGGATAAATCAGACCGATAATGAGAACCTTCTTTAGTAACCTCAACATCTTCTGTAAATGTAAGATCTTCATAACTGGCTTCTAGGGTTATTGTATCCAATAGTTTGGCGTCTCCATTAGTTTGTTTAATGTAAAGATCAGGAAGGTCAGAAGAGGAAAAAGCCTGATTTACATAAAAAACAGAAAGAGATAGCACGGCAACAAGCAGAATCACGATTGAATTACGATATTTTTTCATTGTTTCCTCTCCTTATACAGTGATTTTCTTATTTAATAAATAACGGCTGAGTAAGATGGAGAACACTCCAATAATAATGCCAACTGCACTTTCAATCATAACAACTTCTGAATTATAGAAATAATTCGTTTTACCTAACATTAGACTAATAGGTAATATAAATGCACCCACAACGACAACGCCGTACACAATGGCTAGAAGAATGCCTTTCCATTTAAAGCTGCGTTCAAGCAGTATAGCAGAAAAGAGGATGGTTAAAGTGATAAAACCTGCACCGTAGTACAAGATAAATTGTGTTAAAGTCTGCGGAAGAAGAATTCTTAAGAAAGATTTATTTACTAAACTAACAATTGAAATTTCATTCAAATAATCAGCGGATATAAACCATTCCAGAATTTTTGACTCGATTGGAAGGAAAATTAACTGAACGGATACTAATAAGAGAACGAGTAGCATTAAAGCTGTTAATTTTGAAAAATAGATGGTCATTCTGGAAGTAGGAATCATCAATAAACGATAGATAAATGAACCTTTACCGGCCCAGTCACGGTACCAAATCAGAAAAATATATAAGAAAATGGCGCCGGCACATAAAGCAATTGGGGCATTAAATAGCATAGAACCTACATAGTCAGCCATTCCAAATAGTCCATTTTCTTCGATAAAGGTTTCTTTAGGGATTCCAGTCATTAAGGAATCATTTGCCCTGTCCATGTAGCCTTTAGCCTGAATGATTAAACCAGCAACCTGTATAATAAAGACACCCATAATCATCCCATATAATATTTTGGAGAACCGATTTAATTCCATATTCACAAGCTTAAAAAAGCGACTCATCGTATATACACCTCTCTCATCACATCTACGACAGACTTACCTTCATTCGTCCGAACCTCTTCAGCGTTAAATTCTTTATAAACGACACCGTTATTTAACAAAACTACTTTATCAATGAGGTGCTCAATATCGTTGATTTCATGTGTCGTAATAATAACACCGCGATCTTCAATCAGGTGGCTTGTAAAAACATCCGCGATTTGTTCACGGCTGAAAATATCAATCCCGGAAAAGGGTTCATCCATTAGGACATAATCTACGTCCTGCGCTAATCCCAACAACAGATTAACCTTTGCGGTATTTCCTTTTGATAAAGTTGAAATCCGTGCATTTTCATCCAGTTTAAAAAAGATCAGTAATTCGTCAGCGCGTTCCTGGTTCCAGCTTTCATAAAAATCGTTCATAAAATCCATTGCCTCTACAATGGTGAAATGTGAAAGCATCGTTAATGAATCAGGAATGAATGTAATCTTCTCGTATGATTCCTTCGTTCGTTTGGCTCCATTTATTAGAATTTCTCCTCCATTAATGGGGGTAAGACCCATGATCGATTTCATAACCGTGGTTTTACCAACACCGTTTATACCAATCAAACAAGTAATCTCCCCTTTGTTTGCTGTAAAACTAACGTCATCTAATACTTTTTTTCTGCCGAATTTTTTTGTTAAATTTTTTACCTCTAACATGGTGCCCCTCCTCAGTCTTGTTCCGATTTGTATTTTTTTTTGACAATACTCAATAGTTCATCTACGGGTAGTTGAATCGGTTTAATTGCCTGGACAAAGGTGTCAACTGCTTCATGAATCAGCTCTTGGCGGACGCTACTCAATATGTCCTTATCTGTTGTAATCCGGCTTGGGAAATTTCTTTCAGTGGAAATCAATCCCTGTTCCTCCATTTCCTTATACGCTTTTTGAGCAGTATTGGGGTTTATTTTCAGAAGACCCGCAAGCTCACGTCTAGAAGGAATTTCCTCTCCGCTTGCAAGCCGGCCGGTCGCTATTTGTTCTTTGAAGTAACGGACAACTTGTAAATAAACGGGATCCCGGTTATTAAAGATGATGTTCATCGTTTCATCTCCTATGGCTGGTTAACCAATATTTGGTGTGTGTACTATGTGGTTCATACACCTGATATGTGTACTATACATGTAATACATCAGAACCGTCAATGAAAAGTAAAAAAATTCCTTAAAAGGTTTTGAAATTTGTAATTATTTATAAAGGTAAAGGCAAAATAAGAAGGATTCTCTGGGGAAGGAGGTTACTTGTCATGCAGAATACAGGCCTGGTTTTAGAGGGCGGCGGAATGAGAGGATTATATACAGCCGGAGTTTTGAGGTATTTGATGGAACAGGATATTTATTTACCATATACAATCGGTGTTTCAGCCGGTGCATGCAATGGTTCTTCTTATATTGCCCGGCAAATAGACCGTAATTATACGGCAAATATCGACTATGTCTCACATCCGGAATACCTTTCCTATAAACGTTTTCTGAAGAAACGCGAATTATTTGGAATGGATTTTATTTTTGATAAAATTCCAAATGAACTGGTTCCATTTGATTTGAAGGCTTTTTGTGAAGCCAAGGAACAGTTTGTCGTTGGTGTTACAGATTGCGTTACAGGCGAACCCGTATACTACAGCAAAGAGCACTTAACAAAAGATATTACAACGATTCTGCGCGCATCCAGTTCCATTCCATTTTTTGCACCGGTAATCTCTTATGATGGCAGAATGCTGCTTGACGGGGGAGTTGCCGATCCGATACCGATTCAAAAATCTCAAGCAGACGGGAATACGAAAAATATTGTCGTGCTTACCGGAAACAAGGGATATATGAAAGGCTCATCGTTTGATTGGTTTGGAAAAAGATTATATAAGAATTATCAAGGACTATTAAAGGCCCTTCGCAATCGGCATATCCTATACAATGATACGATACGTTATCTGGAGGAACAGGAAGAAAAGGGACATGTCGTCATTATTCGTCCAATAGAGAAATCAGATGTCAGTCGAATTGAGCGTAATCCTAAAAAGCTGAAAAAGCTGTACAATCAAGGATATGCAGAAGCCAAGGCTGCTTATGGAAAAATAAAAAAGCTATTATAACAACCCACCACTATTTTTCGTGATGGGTTGTTGATTCTTTTATTGCTGTCTTAATTCTGATTGTAAATAATGCCAAATTAAATTCGCAGTATGTTCGATGGAAGTAATATGGGTGCGTTCAAAAGCATGGGAAGCATCGATGCCGGGGCCAATCAATCCATGAATAATATCATAGCCGGCACGAATGGCAGCAGAGGCATCAGAACCATAAAAAGGGTAAATATCCACGCGATAATCCACCTGATGCTGCTTTGATAACTCGACGAGATGCTGGCGCAGACCATAATGATAAGGTCCGCTTGAGTCTTTGGCGCAAATGGATACACTGTATTCATCCGTTGCCTGTCCGTCCCCGATTGCTCCCATATCAACAGCCAAATATTCAACTGTTTCGGACGGTATATTGGAATTGCCGCCATAGCCGATTTCTTCATTGTTAGAGATTAAGAAATGGGTCGTATAAGGAAGAGTGATACCTTCTTTATTTATCTGTTTAATAATATACATCAGAATACCGACACTTGCTTTATCGTCCAAATGACGGGATTTAATAAATCCGTTGTCTGTCAATTCAACACGCGGTTCGAAGGAAACAAAATCGCCGACTGAAATGCCAAGCTTTTCTGTATCTGCCTTGCTTTTTGTGACAGCATCAATTCGTACTTCCATTGTCGCATCCTCGCGTTTGACATCGCCCATTTTCTGATAAACATGAACGGAGGTTTGATTTAGAAGAATGGTTCCTGTATAGATCCTTCCATCAGCTGTATGAATTTTACAGTATTCACCCTCAACAGAATTCCAGCGAAATCCACCTACCATCGATAATTTTAAACGCCCGCCTGGTTTGATTTCTTTAACCATGGCACCTAACGTATCAACATGGGCGGTAAGAAAACGATGTTTAGAATCATCTTGCCCCTTGATTGTTGCCAATAATGCTCCTTTATTTGTTTTTACTGCTGTAATACCTTCAGATTGTAAAAATCGTGCCACATGTTCAATCACTTCTGTTGTATAGCCGCTCGGACTTGGGATGGATACCAGTTCTTTTATATATTGAAAAATTTCCTGACCATTGGCTTTCATCGCTACGAATCACTCCTTTTATGTATAGATTTATTATATACCTTTGTTAAAAAGTTGAACAATGAAGGTAAAAACAACTTGCTTTTCTTTCCATGAGGATGTAAATTTATTTTAAGTGAATATTCTGACAAAACTTATCGAGAGAGATGGAGGGACTGGCCCAGTGAAATCTCAGCAACCGCCAATGATGGAAAGGTGCTAAATCCTGCAAGACATACTAGCTGTCTTGAATGATAAGAAGGGGCCCATTTCTGATGAAAAGTCTTCTTCTGGAGACTTTTTTGTTTTTTTATAACTGTTAATAACTGGGGAAATGAATGTTATTTGACAAAAGTAAAAGAAATACAGCCGTATCATATATGCGGAAAATAGTAGCACATGGATGTAGTGCAAGTATGGTGGACCGTGATGGTGAAGAGCAATGTGTAGGGATAAATGAAGAGAGAGGAGTCATACACATGACAAAAGTTAAAATCGAAACACTCTTAGCTCAAATAGGCAATCGAAGTGAAACACAAACAGGTACTGTTAATCCGCCAGTCTATTTTTCAACAGCCTATCGCCATGATGGAATAGGAGAATCCACCGGGTTTGATTACATAAGGACGGGTAACCCAACCAGAAAATTACTCGAGGAGGGCATCGCAGAGCTTGAGGGAGGAAAACAGGGCTTTGCTTATAGTTCAGGTATGGCTGCCATTCACTCATTGCTTTGTTTATTTGCTCCTGGAGATGAGATTGCCGTCACCGCTGACCTTTATGGAGGGACATACCGGTTATTCGAACAAATATGGAAGACATATGGCATCAAATTTAAACCATGTCATAACGATTCGGATTTTAAGGAATCCATTAGCGAAAGAACCAAGGCATTCTTTATCGAAACTCCGACTAATCCGCTTATGCAGGAATTGGATATAAAGGAGATCTCCAAATTCACGCGTGAAAATGATTTGTTGCTGATTGTAGATAATACCTTTTATACACCTATTCTGCAACGGCCGATTGAACAGGGAGCAGACATTATTGTCCATAGTGCCACTAAATACTTGGCTGGACATAATGATGTGTTGGCTGGATTAATTGTGGCAAAAAATGCTGATATTGGAGCAAGACTTGAGGAATATCAAAATGCAACAGGAGCTGTGCTTTCACCTTTTGATTCCTGGCTTGTCATGAGGGGAATGAAAACATTGAGCTTGCGGATGAAACAACATGAGGAAAACGCCCAGAAAATCAGTCGGTTTTTAAGAGAAAGAGAAGAAGTGACGGATGTCCTTTATCCTGGTAAAGGAGGGATGATATCATTCCGGCTGAAATCAGCTGAATGGATCAATCCTTTCTTACAAAGTCTTCATATCATTTCTTTTGCGGAAAGTTTGGGTGGAGTAGAGAGCTTAATGACGTATCCCGCTACACAAACACACGCAGATATCCCAGAGGAGGTGCGCATACAGATTGGGGTTTGTAATTGCTTGCTGCGTTATTCTGTCGGGATTGAACATGCTGATGATTTGATTGAAGATCTTACACAGGCATTTGATTCGTTACTGGTTTAAAGGTAGAACTCGTTTGAAATTAGTGATACATCTTGGGGAGGAGCGAGTATTACTGGAATTTTTATGAACGAACTAAATATGCGAAGGTATTAGAAATTTAATAAAATCATATACGGTAAAATAGAAATATATGTAAAACATTCAACGATTTTGATATACTGTAAAAAATTAGTCTCAATTAGGGAGAATGAAGATGGCTGATCCGGTTATTTCTATTAACAATCTTCAGGTGAGTTATGGCTCGAAAGAAGTGCTTCGTGGCATTAATCTTGATGTAGACAAAGGGCAAGTTATTGGCTATATAGGTCCTAATGGTGCTGGGAAAACAACCACTGTAAAGATATTGCTTGGTCTTCTAACAGATTATACAGGTTCAGTTAAGATATTTGGAACAGAGCTTTCCGATGATAGGATTGACTATAAAAACAGAATTGGTTATGTGCCTGAATTAGCAGATCTATATGATGTATTGACTGCACGTGAATACTTAACCTTTATTGGGGAGCTTTATGGCTTACCTTATGATCAAGTTGACCAAAAGGCTTTTAAACTAATGAAGCTATTAAACATCGAAGCAATGTATGATTCACGAATAAATAGTTATTCAAAAGGAATGAAGCAAAAGGTTCTGTTAATATCAAGTCTTCTTCATAACCCGGATATATTATTTTTAGATGAGCCTTTAAGCGGCCTCGACGCGAATAGCGTTATGATCGTCAAAGAATTACTGGGAATGCTGGCAAGTGAGGGAAAAACGATTTTTTATTCTTCACACATTATGGATGTTGTTGAGAAAATCAGTAATCGGATTATTTTACTGCATGAAGGCAGGATTATCGCAGATGGAAGTTTTGAAGAATTACAGAATACGGGTAAGGAAGGAACACTAGAAGAAATTTTTAATCAATTAACCGGTTTTACGGAACATCGAACGATTGCCGAAGATATTGTCTCTGTTGTCCAAGGGGATAAATAGATGAGAGAATTTATGAGTTTGCGTGTATTGGATAGAGGACAAAAGCTATTTCAATGGATGGGAATTGACTACCCGGCTATGAGAAGAATTCTTCAGGTTAAGCTTACGATGGATTCCAGAAGAGTTCCCGCTCTAATGAATAATGGGGCGAGAAAGAATGATACGGATAAAGATTCAAATGAATTTTTGAAATCCCTATGGGTATATGCACTTATGGGCTTGATATTGATCCCTTTTATTATTATGGGTGAAAATTATTTGTTCCAAATGAGTTTGCTGTTTGCTGTTTTTATGTTTTTTATAATGACATCTTTAATTTCTGATTTTTCTCATGTGATGCTGGATATTCGTGACCAATCTATTTTATTATCAAGACCGGTAGATGAACGAACGGTCTCGACGGCAAAGCTGATTCATATTGTCATTTATCTAGGGGCATTAACGCTCCTATTTATAGCTCCCGCGCTCATTGCTTCTATTGTTACTAAAGGATTAGGCTTTAGTCTGTTATTTGTGCTGATCATCATCCTGGTTGATATATGGATCGTCTTGCTTACTGCCTTAATTTATCTGGTGATTTTAAAGTATTTCGATGGTGAGAAATTAAAGGATTTTATTAGCTATGTCCAAATTGCCTTATCTATTTTAATGATTGTGGGGTACCAACTGACTGGTAGATTATTTGACATCATTGATAGCCAAGTAGAATTTAGCCCAACCTGGTGGAGCTATTTTATTGCACCAATCTGGTATGCTGCCCCTTTTGAAGCAATCTTAAAAGGGGATTTTACGTTAGAGTACATGGCTTTAAGCAGTCTGGCTATCATAGTACCAATTATTTCTTTGATTATTTATATAAAAAATGTTCATAACTTTGAGAAGTACTTGCAAAAAATGAATAATCATACAGGTTCTATATTGAAAAGGAAACGAAGAAACATCCCGCTGTTTTTATTTGGTAATAAAGAAGAACGAGTTTTTTTTCACTTTGCAACGAATATCACGAAAAATGAACAGGCCTTTAAATTGAAAGTATATCCTTCTATTGGATTGATCATCATTTTTCCGTTTATTACCCTGTTAAATCTTTTCGAGGAAAGCGGATTAAAAGGTATGCAGTCTGGCAGCGGCTATTATTCTATCTATTTTTGTGCCTTTATTATTCCGGTAGTTGCAACTGCTTTACGATATACAAATTCATATAAAGGAGCCTGGATATATAGAGTTTCTACTTTGCAGAAAACAGAGCCTATCTTTAAAGGGACATGGAAAGCAGTCATGGCTAGGTATGTGCTGCCCATTTATTTGGCCTATAGTGTTCTCTTTCTTCTTATATATGGCAGTTCAATAGTATGGGATCTGTTGATTGGTTTATTTACGCTATTTATTATGGTTGTCCTATCATTTAGGAGCTTTAAAATCATATTGCCCTTTTCTAAACCTGCTTCTGTAGCCCAGGATCATGAGAGTGTTAAGGCATTTTTCCTGCTTGCGATCCTTGCTATATTCGCTGGTATTCATTTTCTCATCAGCAAGCTTGAGTATGGTTTGTACGGATATAGTGGACTCTTGCTGGTAGTAGTCATCTTTTTGTGGCGTTACGGATTTAAGATTGATTTTAAGTATTTAGAGGATTGATTCAGGTGAGGCAGCACCTAAGATTCACTTTGCTAAGTGCAGTCTTGTTTTCCTATTTTTAGATTTGGCCTAATATTCATGTAGGCAATATAGAGTACAATTTGATATTCTATACGTATAATGTGCGGAATTCATTAAAAAGGATAGGGGAATGGTGAAATGAAGGCTTTAATAAATATTGATTATACAAATGACTTTGTAGCGGATGCTGGCAAATTAACTTGCGGTAAACCCGGGCAGGAAATCGAAGAATACATTGTCTCGTTAACCAAAAAATTTATGAACGATAGAGAGTTTGTCGTATTTGCTATTGATGTACATGATGAAAATGATCCCTATCATCCTGAAAGCAAATTATTCCCTCCGCATAATATAAGAGGTACCGAAGGACGTTTATTATTTGGAAATCTTCAAAATGTGTATAATACTTATAATGGCCAAGAAAATCTGTTATGGATTGATAAAACAAGATACTCTGCTTTTGCCGGAACTGATTTAGAAATCAAATTGCGTGAACGGGGCATTACAGAGTTGCATTTAGTTGGAGTTTGTACTGATATTTGCGTTTTACATACAGCGGTGGATGCCTATAATAAAGGGTTTAAAATCGTTATACATAAAGATGGAGTGGCGAGCTTCAATGAAGCCGGCCATAAGTGGGCATTGTCCCATTTTGAACAGACGCTGGGAGCCATGGTTTTGTAATTGAAGGAGGAAGTTTGATGACACATTATCCCGATGACAGTTTTGCTTTACATACAGACTTATACCAAATTAATATGATGGAAACGTATTTTAAGGATGGAATCCATAATAAAAAGGCGGTTTTCGATGTGTATTTCAGGCGTAATCCATTTAATAATGGATACGCCATATTTGCAGGTCTTGAACGAGTAATTACATATATTAAAGAATTAAAATTCACGGAAAGCGATATTCAATATTTAAGGGATGAGTTAAAGTACGATGAAGTATTCCTTAATTATTTAAAAGAACTTCGTTTTACAGGAAAAATCAAGAGCATGAAAGAAGGAGAGCTTGTATTCGAAAATGAACCATTAATGCGAATTGAGGCACCGCTTGCCGAAGCTCAACTAGTTGAAACTGCTATTCTTAATATCATTAATTATCAAACGCTTATTGCCACAAAAGCGTCCCGTTTGAGTGTCGTAACAGAAGGTGAATTACTGTTTGAATTCGGCACTAGGAGAGCCCAGGAAACAGAGGCTGCCATTTGGGGAACAAGAGCGGCATATATTGGTGGATTTCAGGCAACCAGTAACGTTAGAGCCGGTAAGAAATTTGGCATTCCGGTAGTGGGAACCCATGCGCATGCACTTGTTCAGGCTTACCGGGATGAATACACAGCTTTCCGTAAATATGCTGAATCACATTATGATTGCACCTTCCTTGTTGATACATTTGATACGTTAAAGTCAGGTGTACCGACAGCCATACAAGTTGCGAAGGAAATGGGCGATAAAATTAATTTTAAAGCTATCCGTTTGGATAGCGGTGACTTGGCTTACTTATCCAAGAAGGCTCGAATTATGCTGGATGAAGCCGGTTTTACGGATACGTTAATTACAGCCTCCAATGATCTGGATGAAGCTACCATCCTGAACCTGAAGGCTCAAGGGGCTAAAATTGATATGTGGGGAGTCGGAACTAAGCTGATAACAGCCTATGATCAGCCTGCTTTAGGAGCCGTATATAAAATGGTCAGCATTGAAGAAGAGAATGGCACAATGGCAGATACAATCAAAATTAGTGCAAACCCTGAAAAAGTGACGACTCCTGGCATGAAGAATGTATATCGAATTATTAATAGAGAAACAAAGAAATCAGAAGGAGATTATATTACTCTTGAACATGAAAATCCTGCTGATGAGAAAACATTAACGATGTTCCATCCAGTTCATACATTCATCTGCAAAGAAGTAACAAATTTTGATGCAGTGCCATTGCATGAAAATATCTTTGTGAACGGACAATTAGTATATGAAACGCCAGCCTTAAAGGATATTCAGCAATTTGCGAAGGATAACCTCGACTTGTTATGGGATGAATATAAACGATTCCTTAATCCGGAAAAGTATCCGGTTGATTTAAGTCCAAAATGTTGGGAAAATAAAAGGGTTCGTATACAGGAAGTTATGGAACAAGTGAGAAACACAGAAAAGAAAGTGAAAACCTGGAAATAATGACCAATCCACCTTGCTGAGACAAGGTGGATTTTTTATTTAGCCATGGATTTCTTATGCCAGCATATTCATAAAAGGTCATCTTCTTAAATGTATTTTATAGACCACTCACACAGATTTCTTAACGCAGGATACAATTAGCCCAGGTATTAGCAGGGCTTTTATTCTTGCTCATTTAGACATAAATTGGTTTTATAATGGATCTCTTAGCGAATAAGTGTCGTGAAATGATGAAAAAACAAGAACGAAAATATTAGAAATAGGTTATAGGTATATGTTAGAATTGCACAATATTTTGTATAATATTGGAAAAGAATAAAAGAGGTGGGTACATGAAAGTAGGTTCGTTGATTAAATATTATCGAACTAAGCAGGGATTGACTCAGAGTGAGCTGGTCGAAGGCATATGTTCTGTACCTCATCTAAGTAAAATTGAACATAATGAAAAGGAAGCAAATGATCAAACTATAAATTTGTTGTTACAGCGTTTAGGAGCAGACTTAACGAATGTATATGAACAAAATAATACAGTAAAAAGATTATTGGATGAATGGATTGAATGTATAAATTATTTTCAAACAGAAGAGGCAAAAGAAATTGAACAGCAGCTAAATGAATTCGTGGATTTTATTGTTTATACACCTCATCTCTTTTTATTTGAACTGTATAAATTAAGATACTTATTATTTATTCATGAAACAGAAAAAGCCATCCATCAATATAAATGGCTTGATAAGAATAAGAAGAATTTAAACTATCAAGAAATGTATTTATTGCATTATTATCATGCAATCTGCTTACTTATACAAAATAAATATAAGCAGGCTAATGAAATATTAGAAGAGTTAGTATCCATAAGCAGAGATGGTATGAGTGTTTCAGCGGATGTCTATTATCATCTGGCACTTGCTAAATGTTATATGGAACAGCACGGGCATGCGATCTTCTATGCTAAAGAAGCCTTGAATGCATTTACTGTTCAATATAATTTGAAACGAATTATGCATACACTCGTCATTCTTGGGATCAGTTATACAGATACAGGTATTTATGAGGTAGCGGCAGAATGTTATAAACATTTGAAAAGAACTGCTGAAATCCTCAATGAATCTACCACTTTATCCATTGCCTATCATAATATTGGGTATTTAAAGCAAAAGATAGGTGATATGCGTGAAGCAAGGGATTACTATTATAAAGCTGTAAACTGTGATGCAGGTAATCCACATTCTTATATGGTTAGCCTTTGTGCTTTGGCAGAGACCTCTTATTATTTGGAGGAATGGGAAGAAGCTAAAGAGTATTTACTTATTTTAAAGAAAAAAGCTCATGAAACGGGATCCAAAATATATCAAATGCTACCCAACTATTATTTATATATGATTCAGGGGGAAGAAGAGAGAGCTATCAACTATTTAGAAGAATATACCCTGCCCTACTTATATAATGGGGAATCACATTATAATGACATACGCAGTGTCAGTAAAATTTTGGCTGATTATTATAAGAAATTAGGAAAGTTCCAGAAAGCTTTGCAATATATTTATACAGACTACTAGTCAAGGAGGGAGAAGTTATGAAAAAAAAAGCCCCTATATTGCCGCCAATCGTGTAAAGAGTATTGTCTATAGTGGACTAAGAGAACTGATTGTCTATTCAATCGGTTCTTTTTAATTACTTTTAAGATAAAAAATTTAATAGGATTAATAAAATATCATTTTTGTGCAAAAATTTTTGTTGGGAAAATATAATAGTGATGAGTCCAAACACCTGTTTGGACTAGGAGGCATATAGGTCTCTATAATTATAAATAAATTCTATTTTATAATAAATAGGACGGAAAATGTAACAAAATGTCATAAATATCGACCAAATAACTTGGGAAAGTTTTTAAATCCGACAAAATAAAGAATGAAAATTCAGAATTTATAGTTAATTTGTTCCATATTCAAAGAAAAAAAAAGCTTCTATAATAACGATACACCAAGAAAAGTTCACAAAAATTTAAAAAATGAGAGGAGACTGAAGGATGAAAAAAAGAAAGATCGTTGCCGGAGTTGTTTTAAGTGTATCAATGGCTTTATCTTTTAGCACCGGGACAAATGCTGATGCTAGAGCGAATGCGAAGGATGTCAGTTCAGACAAAACCTACCGTGTTTTGATTCAAGGATCTCAGGCGGAAAAAACGAAAGTGAAGAAAAGTATGGGAGCACACCGAGACTTTAGCAGCCAAGGTTTTACAACAGATGTCTCCGAAAAAGAATATCAGAAACTACTGGAAAATAAAAATATTAAAGTTGAAAAAGTACCGGAATTTAAAATAGCTGCTACAAGTATGGAGAAAGCTACATCTGCACCGTCAACACGTGTGCCATGGGGAATCAAAGCAATTTATAATAATAGTTCTCTTACATCTACTAGTGGTGGCAGCGGGATAAAAGTGGCGGTGTTAGATACGGGAGTTTTAAAAACACATGCTAGTCTCTCCTCTAATATTGAACAATGTAAAGATTTTACCCAAACAAGCAGCACTGTTGTCAATGGATCTTGTACTGATGGGAATGGCCATGGTACACACGTAGCCGGAACAGTAGCTGGTAATGGATCTGGCGTATATGGTGTTGCACCTCAATCTAAAGTATGGGCATACAAAGTATTGGATGCCAGCGGATCCGGTTATTCAGATGATATTGCTGCAGCAATCAGACACGCGGCAGACCAGGCATCCTCAACAGGTTCAAAAGTAATTATCTCTATGTCACTTGGTTCAAGCTCTAATAATTCTCTCATAAGCAGTGCTGTAACGTATGCCTATGGTAAAGGTGTATTGATTATTGCAGCAGCTGGCAATAGCGGTTCATCTGCTAATACAATCGGGTATCCGGGTGCGTTGGCAAATGTAGTAGCTGTAGCAGCCCTTGAAAATGTTCAGGAAAATGGAACCTATCGTGTGGCTAATTATTCATCCAGAGGAAACCCATCGACTGATGGCGATTATGTCATTGGCTTAAAAGATGTGGAAATATCAGCTCCAGGTTCTGCTGTAGAATCAACTTGGCATACAGGCGGATATAATACAATCAGCGGAACTTCAATGGCTACTCCTCATGTGTCCGGACTTGCAGCGAAGATATGGGCTTCCAATACGGGATACTCTCATACACAGCTGCGTGCAGAATTACAAAGACGTGCAAAACTATATGACATTAAAGGTGGAATTGGATCTGCTGCAGGTGATGATTACGCCTCCGGATTTGGTTTTGCAAGAGTACAATAATAGTAGAAATGAACTGGCCTCCCGAATTTAAGGGAGGCTGATTTATAAAAAAGAATTAGAGAATTTAAATCGGGATTGAGCTAGAATCATCAAACTCCTACATTTGAATATGGGATCCAGCCAAAGTAGAGGAGAATCCAGCCGATACAGAGAAAAATCCAGCCAAAGTAGAAGAACATCCAGCCGATACAGGAGAAATACCAGCCAAAGTTGAGGGGAATTAAGCGAAAATGTGCTATACAATACAGCGAATCAGATCACATTTATTAAGCTCATTAATAAAATCCTTATAAAGGAATGGGTGAATATGAAAAAATGGTTTCGAATGGAAGATTGCGGACAGTTATTTCGCTCGATAGCCAAGAAAGGAATGTTGTATTTTTATCAATTTGGGCTAGTTAGTATTGCAGGTTGGACATTGGCAAGTTTAATAATGGCATATCGGGAGGTCTTAATGAATCCTATACAGATTTTAACAGTTACTGAATTATCCAATCTTGATAAAGGTTGGTTTGTAGCCCTAATGACCAATATGGTGACATCGGATGCAAATCGGATTGTGGGGAGAGGGCTTTTTCTGCTAATTATATGGATTTTAGTGTTCTTGCTAGTGCCTTTGGCAACAAGGAGTTTAAAGAGGTTTAGGTTATTTCAGTTTGAGATAGAGATGGATAATGAAGAACCGTCAGAGGAAATGATTCCTGTAGAAATCTTTCAGTATGCACGATTAAAGATAATATCTAATATATATACCAAAAACAATAAAATGAGCCTATATCGTTTTTATGATCAACATAGTGGTTTAGCAGATTACAAAGAGGCACTGGCCTTCTATTTGGAAAGAATGACGGAAGAATATTGGGAGCAAGTGAAAATTGGAATCAATTGGGGATTATATGAATGGCAGTCACTACCGGAAGAATGGAGGCATCAGGCATATATTTCAGCAGATAAAACCAAGCCTTGTATAAAAAACAACAAGATAAATTCAGGACTTGGAGCGAGTAAAAACTCCATGATTTATACGTATCAACATTTAGATGTTGTCCTCGTAACGGTACTGTGGAGCTATACTCATGAGTTTGATGCCATCGACCAGCAATGTATGTATATCCTCCACCATGCCTTATCAGATCGTTTAGAAAATATTAAATATGCCGTATGGGTTGAAAAAAATGCAACCTATGAAAATTTTCATGAAACTGCATGTGAAATAATGGAGAGGTGAATACTGGGTTGCATGATTATATTATGAACAGAGCCAAGTATCGTGCTGAAAAATATAAACAATCGTTAAAAATGTGGAGTGCCTCCAAGGAGGGTAATATGATTAAAATAAAACCAATTACCATGTATGGCTTTAAACTGGAGAAAAAAGAGTATAAAGAATAGCCCGATCCGATTAATGAACCTGTTAACTGGACGGTCTATTTTTTTGAATTAAATGGTGGAATATCTGGTCTATTAGAACAGATGAACTAAATAACTAAAATATAGCGAGCATTTATTGGCTTTAAAAGAAGATAGCGGACTTTTCATTACTTCATGAAAGTATTGTAAGAAACCGTTTGCATAAGAATGGATATTTTTTGACTATCAAATTAAATTTCATGGTTAGAATTGTAATATATATAAAATAATGTTTGAGATACATATATTTGTATGTTAAATTGAAATCATAAGGTTTATGAAAACGTTTTCGTAAAATGAACGTGGATTAATAGTTTGTAAGAATAAAAGTAGCAGCCTATACATATTTTAGAAAACGTTTACTTAAACCAAACACAAAGAGAGAAGAGAGGGTACAAGTATGAAACGTAAAAAATGGTATACAGGTGCTTTATCAGCTTCACTTTTAGCGGCGGCTGTTTTAACGGGATGCTCATCAGAGAGCTCTTCATCTGATAGTAAAGACAAAGTGACAATTGATGTATTTCAGTTCAAAGTGGAATTCAAGGATCAGTTTGAAGATGTTGCCGAACAATATGAAAAAGAAAATCCAGATGTAGAAATTAATATTACTACAGTTGGCGGCGGAGAAGATTATGGTGCAGCATTGAAATCTAAATTTGCTTCAGGCAAGGAACCAGCTATTTATAATGTCGGCGGACCGCAGGATGTTGAAGATTGGAAAGATAAATTAGCTGATTTATCCGATACAAAAGCATCTAAAGAAGCGTTAGATGGAACTCTTGATGGTGTAACTACAGATGGTAAAGTCCTTGGTCTTCCATATAACCAAGAAGGATACGGCTTGCTTTATAACAAAGAAATCTTTGAAAAAGCTGGTATAAAAGCAGAAGAAATCAAAACAATGAAAGCGCTTGAAGAAGCGGTTGAAACAATTGATGGCAAAAAAGACGATCTTGGTATTAAAGCAGTATTTGCTTTACCAGGAAAAGAAAAATGGGTTACCGGGTTGCATGCTTCCAATGTCTTTATCTCTCCAGAATTTGATGAAAATATTATGAATGCTTATAAATCTGACAAAATTGATTTTAAATATGGCGATCAATTTAAAACATACATTGATCTATCCAATAAATATTCTATTCAGCCAACTGTTAGCCTTGATTACTCACAGCAAGTTGAAGAGAACTTCTCTCTTGGAAAAGTAGCAATGATTCAACAAGGGAACTGGGTATATGGTTCCATCGCAGGTATTGATGAAGAATTTGCACAAGAAAAAGTTGGAATTCTACCAATTCCTGTAGAAAGTTATAAAGAAGATTCCCTGCCAGTTGGCATTCCAATGTATTGGGGAGTAAACGGCAATAATGATGAGAAAGTTATTAAGGCTTCCAAAGAATTCCTGGATTGGTTATATACATCTGAAGAGGGCAAAAAGACAGTTCTTGAAGATTTCAGCTTTATTCCTGCATACAAAGGATTTGATTCCAGTAAAATTGCAGACCCAATCTCTAAAGAAGTATATGAATATGCGACTGAAGGAAAAACAATTGGATGGGTATTCATGGGTTATCCAACTGGTTGGGGCGAAGATAAATTAGGTGTAAACATCCAAAAATATTTAAGTGATAAAATGTCTTGGGATGAGCTGATCAAAGAATCTCAAAAATCTTGGACAGAATCACGATAATATTCTTTTAGCGTAATAGAACGCAAAACAAAGTAGTGTTGGGCTACTTTGTTTTGCTATATAGAAAATGGATAAGGTCATAAATTTTGTCACAATATTGGAGGGGTAATAATGCGTACTCGCAGTTTTTCCTACTGGTTATTCCTTACACCGGTTCTAATATCGCTATTTCTTGTAGTCCTTGTGCCACTGGGACTCGGTATATTTTACTCATTTACGGACTGGAATGGCATTCAAACAACCGCTTTTGTTGGCTTTCAAAACTATACTGGTATATTCCAGGAAAAAGAATTTATGGACGCTTTGTGGTTCACAGTTAAATTTTCTATAGTATCCATTATTTTAATTAATGTGATTGGTTTAGTATTAGCTTTAATTGTAACTTCAAAAATTAAATCAAATAATATCTTACGTACGATCTTCTTTATGCCAAACTTGATTGGTGGACTGATTTTAGGGTTCATTTGGCAGTTTATTTTCACGAAAGCATTTGACGCAGTTGGTGTGGCCCTTGGCTATGAAGGTTTACAAGGCTGGCTGTCTACCACATCCACTGGATTCTGGGGATTAGTCATCCTAATGAGCTGGCAAATGGCAGGTTATATCATGATTATCTATATTTCGTATCTCGAGGGTGTTCCAGAAGAATTAACTGAAGCTGCCGAGATTGATGGAGCGAGCTACTTCCAAAAACTTCGTACAATCATATTACCGCTCGTAGCACCGGCATTTACAGTTAGTATGTTCTTGACGCTGTCCAGTGCGTTTAAATTATATGATCAGAACTTAAGCTTAACGGCGGGAGGCCCTTATAATTCTACACAAATGGTGGCTATGGAAATATTCCAGACAGCGTTTAAGGAAAGTGAAATGGCCTATGCCTCTGCAAAAGCAGTTATCTTTTTCTTGATTGTCGCGTCAATCAGCTTGACACAAGTATATATCAACAAGAAAAGGGAGGTTGAATTATAATGCGCAGAAAGCATAACTGGCCCTTAGAAATAATCGGGATTGTTTTGGCCTTAATTTGGCTTTCCCCTTTTTATATCATGATTGTTAATTCACTTAAAACGAAAAAGGAAATGTTTACTGATGTATTGAGCCTACCGGATGCATTTAACTTAGACAACTATGTGGAAGCGTTCGAACAACTGGACTTCCTGAGGACTTTATTTAATTCTGTTTTAATAACAGTCGTAAGTGTGGGTCTGATTATTATCTTTTCTTCAATGGCAGCGTATGCCCTGTCACGAAATAAAAGTAAAACCAGTACGTTTCTATTCTTTATTTTCGTAGCAGCTATGCTGATTCCTTTCCAATCCGTCATGATCCCATTAATTACGGTTTTTGGGAAATTTGAAATGCTGAATCGTACTGGATTAATCTTTATGTATATTGGGTTTGGATGCAGCTTGTCGATCTTCCTGTACCATGGAACATTAAACAGTATATCCAAAACGCTTGATGAAGCAGCAACCCTGGACGGTGCCAACAGATGGCAAATCTTCTGGTATATCATCTTTCCAATGTTAAAACCTATTTCTGTTACAGTCGGTATTTTAAATACAATCTGGATTTGGAATGACTATCTGTTGCCATCTCTTGTAATCAATCAGGATGGAATGCAGACACTTCCTTTGAAAATGTTCTTCTTCTTCGGGGAATATACAAAACAATGGCATCTTGCACTTGCCGGATTAACTTTAGCCATTATTCCAGTCATCATTGGTTATTTCATTGCACAAAAACAAATTATTAAAGGTGTAGCTGAGGGTGCCGTGAAATAACGGTTACGAACGGGGGTGGCTGAGTTGGATGTAACGATAAAAGATGTGGCACGAGAGGCGAATGTAGCACCATCAACTGTATCAAGGGTACTTAAGGATAGCCCTCAAATCAGTGTTCAAACAAAACGAAAAGTTCGAAAAATTATGGATCGGATGGGATATACACCAAATTTCCAAGCTCAAAGTTTAGCGGCGAAAAGTACACAAGCCATTGGTGTGATTATACCGGACACTGCCTATCAAGCATTTAAAAATCCTTTCCTCTCAGTTGTTCTGCGAGGTATTAGCCGGAGAGCCAATCAGCAAAAATATGGGTTATATTTATCTACAAGTTATACTCAAGAGGGAATTTATGAAGAAGTTGTTTCCATGGTTCAAGGAAAAAGGGTAGACGGTTTAATACTGTTATATTCTCGCAAAAGTGATGAAGTGATTGAATTTTTGAAGCAGGTTCATTTTCCGTTTACTGTAATCGGGAGACCATTAATGCATGAAAAAAGTATAACTTATGTAGATAATGATAATGTATCCGTCGCAAAAGAAATTACCAATTATCTGATAAGAATGGGGCATAAAAACATTGCCTTTCTTGGTGGGAATGAGAATTTTGCTGTTACAATCGATCGCTTGAAAGGATACATGGAAGCGCTGGAAGAGAGTGGACTTCCGTTCCGCAGGGAATATCTTATTGATGAACACCAATTTAATGATAAGGGATTCGAATCACTCAAGAATCTGATTAACTACAATCCTATGCCGACAGCCATTATAGCCCAGGATGATTTAATCGGATATGTAATATTAAGTTATTTGGAAAAACTCAATATCCATGTTCCAAGAGACCTTTCCATTATCGGTTTTAATAACCAGCTACTATCTCAGCATTCAAGACCGCCACTGACATCTGTAGAAATACATATTTCACGCCTTGGTGCTGAAGCAACCGATTGTTTAATTGAACAAATTAAAGAACCAAATACTTTTCCCAAAAGAGTTACCATCCCAACAAAGTTTATAAAACGGGAATCGGTCAGAAAAATTTAATTAGCAACATCTTACCACTTTTCTTGAAAAGTGGTTTTTTCGTGAGTTTTCATTTCGCTATCATAATGAATCGAGGAAGAAAACATATTCTAAATGGGATGATCCATAGCCAACCTGCTATTCAAATAAAAAGTAAATCTGATATTTTTATATAACGATACTCTAGATTTTATGAGCGGGCTAGTATGTAGCTTGTCTCTTTTTATCGATTAACCCTCGCATTGCAGTGAGAGAGTTATAGCTTATATGTAAATCAATATATATATGAATAAATGAAATGAAGGATAGATCAGCAGTAAGTCTGTCAGCTGAATCTATCCTTTTCATTACTATTATTGAGCAACTCTGGAGTGATGGATGGCTTTTTTACCATGGGCTGCATAATAAAGGCCTATGCATATAAAAGCGATGACTGCCATCGTTATATAAAGTCCTCTATAACCGGATACAGGAAGGTAGAATCCCTGAACAAACGGTCCAATCCCAATACCGATGTCATACATGACAAAGAAAGTAGAGGTGGCGAGCCCAATCCGGTGAGGAGAAGCCATTTTAATTGCAATGGTCTGTGCACTTGATTGGAAAGTACCCAACCCAATCCCGATTAAAGCACCTGCCAAAAGCAGAGTAATAGAGTGGCTGGTCTGACTAAGTGTTACTAAACCAATTGTGTATAAAATAAGAGATGGATAGATAATGGAATTTTCACCGTATAGATCGAACCATTTACCTGTAAAAGGACGAGTCAATAATAAACAAATAGAATACATGACAAAAAAGAAGCCTGCTGTAGAGACTAAATTAAGTTCCTGAGAATAGGAAGTTAAATACGAAAGAATACTGGAATAGGTGAATCCAATGACTCCAGCTGTAATAGAAATAGGCAAAGCAGCCAACTCGAAGTAGTCGCCTATTTTACGACCCTTCAATGATTCCAGTTGTTCAGCTGAAAGTTCTATCTTCGGAACCTTTAAAAACAGGGTAGCGAGGAAGCTAAAAGCAGCAAAAACAACAGCTGCTGAAAAAACAATAGAATAAGAAAAAGAATTACTGATCATTAAACCTAAAAATGGTCCAATCGCCATGGCTAAGTTGGTGCTCATGGCGAAATACCCCATCCCTTCTCCTCTCCTCGAAGCAGGTAAAGTTTCGGCGACGATTGTTCCTGTAGCGGTAGATGCAAAACCAAAAGAAACACCATGGATGAATCGGATGATTAACAATAGCGTAAGGCTGCTTGCTGTGAAATAGAGAATCGTTGCTACCAAAAAGACAGCAAGACTTATTGTTAGCATTTTTTTAGCTCCGATCATTCCAATCCTTTTACCGGCAATCGGTCTTACCAGCAGAGCCCCTATAACAAATATGCTTGATGCAAGCCCGGCAATACTTTGGCTTGTACCGAAAGTGGTGATTGTATAAAGTGTCAATGTAACCATTAAGCTATAAAACGTTAGAAATATAAATAAATTCGTTGAAGATATTAAAAGGAAATCTTTTGTCCAAAGTTTTGGTTTTTCCATATGTAAGCCACATCCCTATTCCTGTTGTAATTGATTCTGCATGCTGCCAAGTACCTTCATCATCATTTTCATTTCAGCTTCTGATACACTAGACATTACTTTATCTTCAAATTCACTGACCTTTTGTATACAAAGGGTATAGATCTCTTCTCCTGCTTCTGTTAATTGGATTCTTTTTTCCCGTTTATTTACACTCGGAATTTGCACTATTAATCCGCGCTCCTGCAATCGAGTGACCGTTCTGGTTATAGTGGGCTTTTCTACATTCAAATAATTACTTATATCCACAAGTGTGGAGGAACCATGATTTTTTAAATAATAAATAATGGCCCATTGTGAATGGTAAAGATTATACTGTGCCAAATGATCATTCAATCGTTTTGTAAACAATCTCGCTGTCTGTAAATATTGGTGAAAAAAATATTGGTGACCTGAAAGCGACAACTATAACACCACCCCGAAAATAGTTACCTAGGTAACTATACGCTCCTTTTTTATAGAAATCCAATAAAATGCTTTCATAAATTCAAACAGATTATTCTTTAATAGTTTAGTGTAAAAACAAACTAAATGGGGAATAGATGTAGAGATTTAAAAGGTGCTTGCTGAAAAATAGACAAGGAAGCAAGTGAAAACTGGGTATAAGGAGCATAAAAATGTAGAGTGATAATATAATGTTGATTTATAGCAAAGCTTTAGCCATCATATTCACTAGATTCAAATAATGATAGAAAGTAGTTCAGAATGTATGAACAGCTATTCCTTTGATAAAATGAAGGTATAACAATCTACATAACCAGTTTTCACTTGGTACAATTTAAAATGGAGGAGTATGGTCAATGGGAGAATTATTTCAGTTATTAAAGAAAGGAAACACAAGTGCAATTACTGCAGCTATTGTAAACCTGGTAATATCAATCCTTAAAGGTTCTGCGTATTTGTTTACGGGAAATGTGGCTTTATTTGCGGAGACGCTTCATAGTTTAGGAGATGCCGCAAACCAATTCTTCGTATTTATCGGGTCAGCGCTAAGTAAGAAGGCACCGACCAATCGCTTTCCAAATGGATTTGGCCGCTTGGTAAATCTAGTCCTTTTAGGAGCGGTTTTAATTGTTGGAATAATGTCTTATGAAACGATAAAAGAAGGGTACATGCATATAATGCATCCTGGTGAATCCAGTTATTTTTGGGTGAGTATCGGTGTTCTAGTTATCAGTGTTATTCTTGAAACATTTGTTTTAGTGAAAGCAATGAAGGAAATTATGCATGAAGTCGGAGTGGAAGCAAAAGGCTTATCTTTCATATATAAAAGCTTTTCCTATTTTGGCAAAGCAAAGCCTGCAACACGGTTAGTGTTTATGGAAGATTTAGTGGCAACTGGCGGTGGAGTTTTAGCCATTATGGCAATCGTCATCTCCCATTTAACGGACTTTCATGCAGCTGAAGGGATTGCCTCCATTCTTATCGGAATTATGATGTTGTTTGTAGTCGGTAAAGTATTCCTGGACAATGCCGCTGGAGCACTTGGGGAAGCGGATGAATTAATGGAGCAATATATTGGTGATCTCGTCATTCTTGATAAAGATGTAAAAGATGTACAGAATGTTATCGTAATTAAAGAAGGGGAAGATTTCCATGTGGAAGTCTGTGTAGAGATAGATTCAACCTTAACTGTTGCGAACATGGATGATATTAAAGATCGTCTGAAAAAACAAATTTTGGCAGAAAAAGGCGTTGTAGATGTCATGATTGAATTTGACGAAGACGATGGCATAGCAAAGTGGAACCAAAAAGAGAATGCAGCGATAGAATAAAAATAAGCGCTTGATGACAAGTATATGTCTCAAGCGCTTTGTTTAGTTAAGTAGTCGTGGCATATCTAATTTATATAGTTTAGAATAGTGAGGCTCTGTTTGAAGAAGTTCTTCATGTGAGCCGTCCATACTGATCTCCCCGTCTTGAAGGAAGAGTACTCTATTCGTTTTCTCTACACCCATTAAATGATGGGTAATCCAAATAATTGTTTTCCCGTTTAATGTGTCGAAAATGGTTTTCAGAAGACTGCGTTCTGTTTGAGAATCCAGACCTACAGTAGGCTCATCCAAAATAACAATAGGAGTTTTTTGTAAAAGAATCCGGGCAAGCGCGATACGCTGACGTTCGCCGCCTGAAAAACGTCCCCCTAATTCCTGCATGCGAGTTTGATATCCATTCGGCAGTGATTCAATATAATCATGCATCTTAACTAATTTAGCTGCCTCGTATACTTCCTCATCACTGGCCTTTGGATTGCCAAGACGTATATTATTCATAACAGTTGTATCAAATAAATGAGGTTTCTGATGCAGTACAGAAACGAAGCTTGCAATTTGGGAATCCAAATGAGCAATATCTTCACTTGCTATACGTATATTACCCTGGTTAGGTTTATAGGCACCTAATATAAGTTTTACAATCGTACTTTTTCCTGCCCCGCTTTTGCCAAGCATCGCGATTTTTTCACCAGGATGGATGGTAAAGGTTAAATCTTTCAGAACATTAGTCTCCGTGGAAGGGTAAGAAAAATAAACCTGATTAAAGCTAATGGGCAAGGCTTCCTGCGACTTCAAATTATCTAGATTTCTTGCAGATTCAGGGTGTGTTGATCCTTTTATTTCCTGCAATCCATTCATTCGATCCAATGAACTCTTGTAGCTTGAGATTTGGCTTACTGCATCCGAGAGTGGTGCAAATGCATCAATTAACGGGAAAACAACCAAGATAAAAGCTGCAATCCAAATAGGAGAAAATTGTCCGGCCTCTACCTGTAAAGTGACCCAGCAAGCAAGTGCCAAGATAATGGCCAATATAACCGTTTGAAAGAGAAAATTACGTTTACGTTGAAATTGATTAATCCCTGCTTCGAGTTGATCAACATTTTTTTCATCTTTTTCATAGCGTTCGATGAAATCGGCTTGCCTGCCACTGATCATCCAGTCACCAATTCCCATGATTGCATCTGTCAGAGATTGATACAGTCCATTTCTAGCATTTTTCATCCTTGTATTTCTTGCCCTTGTTACTAATAAAGAAACAAGGGGGAACAAGACAATCAGGACGAATAACAATAAAAACATGATTAAGGCAAAGGGGATTGAAAAGAATCCCAGAGCTAAGACAATAATCATATACAAAATAATACTGATGATAGATGGAAAGATTGTCTTAATATATAGATCCTGAAGATGCTCAATATCATCAGCAAGTACACCAAGCAAATCGCCTGTTTTATAACGGGATTTGAAATCCAAAGCATTTGGTTCCAGGGCCTGATACAAACGGACGCGCATACCTGAAAGTATTTTTAAGACAAGGCTGTGGCCACTTAAGCGTTCTGCGTAACGGAATACAGGCCTTGAAACTCCAAACAGTCTTACCAAAACAATAGGTACATAGACAAGAAGTATATTTTCAGGTAAAGTAGCCGACTTGGATATTAAAAAGCCAGATGTAAACATCAAAGCACCGGCACTGAAGAACGTGCCGACACCAAGCACAATCACAATGGTTAAGAGCCATTTGTTTTGGGATAAATAAGGGCCAATCCAAGAATTTTTAAGAATAGATTCAGGGCCTTTTTTCTTAATCATGCTGCACCTCATTTCCCCCTAAATGTTCTTGTATTAAATGGTAATAATGCTCTTCTTTTTTCATAAGCTCCTCATGACTTCCAACTTCAACGATATGTCCCTGATTCAAAACGATAATCTGATCCATATCTGTCATCCAGTGAAGTCGATGGGTTGCAAAAAATACTAGATGATCTTCAAATAACGGAACAATATTGTTCTTTAATTCATATTCCGTTTCAATATCTAGATGTGCGGTTGGCTCGTCAAATAAGAGGATTTTTCGATTTTTGTCGAGAAATGCCCTCGCTAAAGCAACCCGCTGTTCCTGACCGCCGCTCAACATACGTCCGCTTTCCCCAATACGTTCATCCAACCCATTGGGAAGGGCATTCAAAACATCTCTTAAACCGGCTTTATCAATAGCCAATTGAATGTCTTCTTCACTGGCATCAGGAGTATAAAACGTAATATTATTTCGAACAGTATCATTAAATAGATAAGGATGCTGTGGAATATAAAGCAATTGATCCTGCCAACCCATTTCTTTAAAAGAGGAATAGGTCTGATTATTAATGGTAACAGAGCAAGCGGTCGGATTCAAAAAACCGCCAAGTACGTCAATTAAGGTTGATTTCCCGGCTCCGCTTGCACCAATAATGCCAATTTTACCGTATCCTTTCCATGAAAATGATAGGTCATTCAGTGACGATTGATTGGATTCCGCGTGTTGAACTGTTAGATTTCGAATCGTTAAGGAATCTTCATTGGTCCAGGTAAACGCTGATTCATTCCGTTTCTGTTTTAATGAAACGGGCCAATTAATAATCCGTTTGATAGCAGTCATGCTGTTTTTTCCATCTAAAGTAGCATGGTAATCCGTTCCGAAATCACGAATTGGTAAGAAATATTCCGGGGCAAGGATTAAAACAGTCAGTGCAGGTCCCAATAAGATGGTCCCTTCCATAAGTCCAAGACCGAGGAATAAGGCAACAATGGCGACTGAGAGTGAAGTGAAGAAATCCAATGCAAATGTGGAAAGAAAAGCAATGCGAAGTGTTCCCATCGTTGCTTTTCGGTATCGTTCACTCACACTTTGGATATTCCGATCATACTTTTTACTTAATCCCAGTAATCGCAGTGTTTCCAAACCTCGTAATGAATCAACGAAATGATTGGAAAGGACCTGATAAGATTCATACTGTTTATCAGCCTTTCTTTTTGCTGCAATCCCTAGCATGGCCATAAAGAATAATAGGATAGGGAGTACAATGACCACAATTACAGCAGATTGAAAATCAAGTGTCAGTATATAAAGGAAAATTAAAAGGGGGATCAAGAACATATTTATCATCTTCGGCAAGAATAATTTTAAATAGGTTTCAACCTGTGATACTCCCTCCAAAGCCATTGTGACTAAGCTGCCTGTTCCTTCAGATTGGGTGAATCTCGGCCCCAGTTCAAATAATTTCTCCAGTAATTCTTTTCGTAAGGCTGTACCTGATTCGGAGGCGAATCGGTCCATCCATTTATCGCGAATAAAAGTCAAAAAGTGTCGGCCCATAAAAGCTAGTACAAATAAAAGGAAGGGGATAAGCTGTTCAGACAGCTTCTCCCCATTAAATAAATTCGTGATTCCGTCCGCAAGATAAATGGCTTGCATGATAATCGCTATTCCTTGTAATAAGGAAATCACGAATAGGAAGACCATGGTACCCTTTATTCCTTTTATAGTTAAAATCTCTTTATTTATCATTAATGACTCACCGGTTCCTTATCAGAAATACGCTTTCTGAATACGTAATAACTCCATATTTGATAGCCAAGAACAAAGGGAAGTAATATGCATGCTACGATGGTCATTACTTTAAGTGTGTATGGCCCACTGGAAGCGTTCATAATAGTTAAGTTGTATTCGGAACTAATTGAACTGACCATGACTCTTGGGAAGAGACCGACAAATAACATCGTAACTGTGAATAGCATGGTCAAAGCCGTCATTACAAAGGCAAGAGTTTCCTTTTTCTTTGCAGAGAATAAATACCCTAACACAGTTGTTGCAACTGCACCAATCAGGAATAATGGTGTTGCGACTGGCCTTACTGTAAACAAGTCCGTCATCATATAGGTCATTAAAGCAAATACGATCAGCCCTGCCAAAAGAATCCAATACATTTTGGCTACCAATGATTGTGCTCGTTCCCGGATGGGGCCTTCTGTCCGAATACCGATGAATGTTAAGCCATGTACAAGGCATAAGACAATCATAGCGATTCCGCCAACAAGCGAGTAGGGATCAAAATAATCTCCAAAGCTTGCATACATATTTTTAGAAGCATCAATTGGCATTCCGCGTACAAGACTGGTAAAAAGAACTCCCAGCACAAATGCAGGAACTATACCCCCGACAAATATCATCCAATCCCAGAAACTGGTCCACTTTTCATGGACTTTATGCCTGAATTCAAAGGCTACTCCGCGTACGATTAAAGCCAATAGGAATAAAACAAAAGGTAGGTAATACCCACTGAACATTGTTGCGTACCATTCTGGGAATGCAGCGAATATTGCACCGCCGGCTGTTATAAGCCAAACCTCGTTCGCATCCCAGAAAGGACCGATGGTAGATACCAGCTGATCACGTTCTTTTTGGTTGCGTGCAAGAAAACGGGTTGACATTCCAACACCAAAGTCAAATCCTTCTAATATAAAGAAGCCGATAAATAAAACAGCTACAAGGATAAACCATAACTCATTTAAACTCATTGTTCGAAGGCCTCCTTGTCAAATAAATCTATATCCGGTTTTGTATCGTTTGTATGATATGGTCCTTTTTTGACTTCTTTCACAATCAAAGTGATTAATACGAAAGCAAGAACAGTATAGGAACCTAAAAATACAATAATTGATGTTAACAGCTCTCCAGCTGTTACATTTGGAGAAACGGATTGTGCCGTTGTATATAAACCAAAGACTGTCCAAGGTTGACGACCAATTTCAGTCATTATCCAGCCTGCTGTATTAGCCATGAATGGAAGGGCAATCGCTCCAACCATTGCTTTTAAATAGAGTGATTGATTTACTAGATTATTTTTCTTGATAAACAACAGACCCAATGCAGCTAATCCCATTATCATAACACCAGCAATTACCATAATGCGGAAGCTCCAATATACAGCATTAACAGGAGGGATATAATTTCCTTCTCCATAAAGCTCAGTATATTTCTCTTGGAGTGTATTCATTCCTTCTACTGATCCCTCAAAGCTGTTATAAGCAAGGATACTTAAAGCATAAGGGATTTCAAGAGACCACTTGTTTTCACGGTTCTCTGTATCAATATTGGCAATCGCTGACCAGCTTGCCGGGTCAGCGCTGTCTTCCCACAGTGCTTCACTTGCTGCCATTTTCATAGGCTGCGATGACATCAAGTGCTGTGCCTGCCAGTGACCAGTAAAGGCGATTCCAAGGCCAGAGATCATTGCCACAATCATAGCAATCGTAAATGATTTCTTAAATATCTCTAAATTTTGTTTTTTCAGTATTTTAAAAGCACTGATACCGCCGACTACGAATGCCCCGGTTGCAAAAGCCCCAAGTACGGTATGAGGAAATTCAACAAGCAGCTGAGGGTTTGTGATAAAAGCCCCGAAATCATTTAGTACAGCTTTTCCATTCTCCACTGTAATCCCAACAGGTTCCTGCATAAAAGAGTTTGCAGCAAGAATAAACAATGCAGATAGAACTGTACCTATAGATACAAGCCATATGGATAATAAGTGAACCCATCTTGGCAAGCGGTCACGTCCAAACATCCATACACCAATGAATGTGGACTCCAAAAAGAAAGCCAATAAGGCTTCAATCGCTAACGGAACACCAAATACATCTCCGACAAAGCGGGAGTATTCGGACCAGTTCATCCCGAATTGAAACTCTTGAATAATACCTGTGACTACGCCAACAGCAAATGAGATGAGAAAAATATGTCCCCAAAACTTTGCCATTTTCAAATACATTTCCTTCTTCTTGAAAAAGTATAATGTTTCCATTATTGCAACTAAAAATACCAATCCGATAGAGAGCGGTACAAAGAAGAAGTGGTAGATTGTGGTTGCTGCATACTGAAACCGAGCGAGATCCAATACCTCCATTAAACTGTTCACACCTTTCAATTAACTATATATTGTTCACCCATTCACAAACTTAATGAAAAAAAACATTTATAAAATGCTGTCATCTTTATTATACAAGCAACTAATAATTTCTGTGTGAATGAAGTGATGGTTATAATAACTTTAATTGCATAGTAAGGTTTATCCTATGTATGTGTTATTAATTAGTTGTTTTTATAATGACTATTTATAATAGTTATATTAGTACTAAGAATGGTAAATATCTATAACTAAACTAAAATTATTATAATTAATTCAAATTTATGAAACAATATTGTCACAAAAGCTGGGTAGATAGATGGGTATCATTCAGCATATAGATTGACAAAAATAAAAGCTTGATTTATGAAAATCAAGCTGGTAAGTTGGATTAACATTTTATTAACTGGTAGCCTTTGAATTTACAGATATGACGCATAGCCTGGTTAAACGTAGCAAATGTTTCATTTTTTATTTTGGTTCCTTGGCTTACAATTTGGCGGACAAGTGTAGTCGAGAGACCTGTATAAATAACTTCTGTACCTAATAGAGCAAGGGATTGAGAGATGGTTTCCAAATCTCTTACAATATATCCTTCATCCAGTGATGTCATACCAGTGAAATCTATAACCATAAATGAAGCTTGTTTGTCCGAACTTTCATATAGGGCTTTTTCTTTGATTTTTTGAAGACGGTCCTCAGATAAAGATCCTGTAATGGTCATTAAAAGCACATCGTCGAGGATTGTTTTGATAATTGGTGCATACATTTCTTCCATCATCGATTGCCCTTTGTTTAATTCTTCCTCGTAATCCGTTACATCTTTCCATGTGAGCATATATCCTGTTGCACCGTCGCTGAAGAGAAAGGTATTTATAACGATACTGGCAGTATATGTATGAAATACTATTGTGCTTGTATAAGGGAAAGGGCCATTTTCGAGTATTCCGCGTTGGCGGCTTCCATTTGATCTATGAAATTCGGATATGTTTCTTCCAATAAAATCTTCTTTACTTAATAATCCGGTAAAAGGGCTCAGGCGTCGTATTAACTGTTCAGCGTATTGGTTAATAAATATGATTGTAAACGTATTGTCACAGATAAATATATTTTCTCCAACTGCATTTAATAAGTGGCCAGTCTCCTCTGATTGGAAATAATCCATATTTATGCTCCTAACTATAATCAATGCTGTCTTTATAATTATACTAGACAATTGTTCTTTTATAAAATGATTACCTTTTATATTTAGAGGAAATACCAAAGGATGATAGAATTGTATTAGCGAGAAATAAAAACCTATTCAAATAGATGTATGAATCGTCAAAAAATATATGCATCTGGTAATAAAAGTTGTATACTGAAATTTGTGAAAATATAGGAGGTTTTTGAATGAAATATTCTTTAACATGGAATTTAGATAACATATTTCCTAATGGCTCAGAATCACCTGAACTGGTTTCAAAATTAATCGAAATCAAAGAGTTGTTAATTACATACAAAAAGGCAGTAAAAGGTTGGCAGGCTCCTGCAGATGTTAGCGGAACAGAAGAAATGGTGAATATATTAAAGAAAACAGAAGTACTTCAAAAAGCAATCTACCAGGTATCAGCTTTCCTTGAGTGTGCAACCGCACAAAATGTCCACGATACGAAAGCAGATCAATTAAATGGTGAATTGTACACATTAATCAGTGAATTTGAAACAGTCTTTACAGGTTTCACAATTAGGCTTGTCCACATCGATGAATCCGTTTGGCAGGAAATCATTAATCAGCCGCAAATCAGTGAAATCGCTTTCTATATTAATGAACAAAGAGAACGAGGCAAAGAACAATTATCCGAAGCCGAAGAAGCGCTCATTAATGCATTGCGCGTAGATGGATATGTCGGTTGGAGCACTCATTATGATTCACTTGTAAAAACGGTTGAAATACCCTTTATAAAAGAAAATGGCGAGACTGTACTTTTATCAGCAGGCCAAGCTTTCAATAAGATGCATGACGATCCAGATCCGGAAGTCCGTGCTGATTTATTTGAGAAATGGGAAAAGGTATGGGGAGAAAAAGCATCATTATTTGCCGATACGATTAACCATTTAGGTGGCTTCCGTTTGGCAGAATATAAGGCACATGGTGTTGAAGATTTTATGAAAGAACCCTTACAGTACAACCGCATGAGGAAAGAAACATTGGATGTTATGTGGGATGTAATAGCTAAAAATAAACAGCCATTCATAGATTTTCTTAACCGTAAAGCAAAACTATTAGGGAAAGAAAAACTAAGCTGGGTAGATGTTGACGCACCGATTGTAACAACGGAGCCAATGCATTACACATTTGATGAGGGAGCAAAATTTATCATCGAGAATTTCGCGAAATTCGGTGATGAGCTTCCTAAATTCGCCCAGGATGCATTTGAAAATTCATGGATTGAAGCGGAGGACCGTCCTGGTAAGCGTCCGGGGGGATTCTGCACAAGCTTTCCTGAAACTAATGAATCACGTATATTTATGACCTATTCAGGGTCACCAAGCGGTGTAGCTACGCTTGCGCATGAACTTGGACATGCTTTCCACAGTCATGTTTTAAATGAAAAACCATACTTTAATACCGACTATGCGATGAATGTAGCTGAAACAGCGTCTACGTTTGCAGAACAAATTTGTTCGGATGCGAGCGTGCGGGCTGCGGAGTCAGATGAAGAAAAAATTACATTGCTTGATAACAAAATTTTAAATGCGATTGCCATGTTTATGAATATTCATGCCCGTTTTATTTTTGAAACCAATTTTTATACAGAACGCAAAAATGGATTGGTTTCTGCTGAACGCCTGAACGAACTGATGGAATCAGCTCAAAAAGAAGCATATCAGGATTCACTAAGTGAATATCATCCGACTTTCTGGGCAAGTAAACTGCATTTTTATATTGCGGAAGTGCCATTCTATAATTTCCCGTATACATTTGGATATTTATTTAGCTTAGGGATTTATCACTTATCTTTAAAAGAAGGTAAGTCATTTGAGAAAAAATATATTGCTTTATTGCAGGATACCGCTGCTATGACAACAGAAGAATTGGCAATGAAACATTTGGGTGTAGACCTGACGAAGCCAGATTTCTGGCAGGCTGGTGTAGATCTTGCAATTGCTGATGTGTATGAGTTCCTTGAGTTAACGAAGTAAGAAAACTTGTTTCATGGCATTGCCATCTATAGAGAGATGGCAATGTTTTTTTGATATTTATTTATCAATTAAACAGATAAAGAGTAACATATGGTATAGATTGTTAAAAGGGGATTGAACAACATATGGTTATACGTGCATCTAGGATAGAGGATTACGAACAATTAATAGAACTGGAAAACTTAATTTGGGACTATACAAACACGCCGATGCCGATGGTTTGGGATTCAGTCGCCGATTATGCTGGACATTTTCCACCGGGAAGCCAATTTGTTTTGATTGAAAATGGAAAGCTGGCAGGCAATATGTCTGTTAAATATCCTACACCACTGGATTGTAATCGCCATGTCTGGGAAATTGCGATTGGTGTTCATCCTGACTTTCAGGGAAAAGGGATTGGGAGCAAATTACTGCAGTTTTTGGATGGTGAGGGTAGGAAGCACGGAATCCGAAAAATTTGTTTAAGAGTATTGTCCACGAATGCCCCGGCTATTTCCTTTTATAAAAAGAATGGATATATAGAGCAAGGTGTATTAAAGGGAGAATTTTATCTGAATGGTCAGTATGTGGATGATATCTTAATGTATAAAAAATTGGTTGATTAAGAAGGGGAAGAGTGAGGTACTCTTTATCATAGATACATTCGAGCTTTTAAGCACCAGCTTCCTATATTAAAAATGGGTGCTCCATTTTTGGTATGATTTAAATTTACCCTACTGGACATTATTAATATTTTTTTAAAAAAGAGAATTGGAAATGTCCAGGTTCAATAGGTATCAAAGTGATGGAATAATCGTATAGTTATTAACTTACAGTGGATACAGTCAAATCCGCTGTTTTTATATGGGCTATATCAGAAAGGGGTCAATCAGCAGAATACTTCGAATAGAAATAGATTGAATCATAATATCCCGTATAACATGCCACGATTTTATAGCCTTCCTCAATCGTATTATCCACAACCCATGCGCGATTAACAAAAGAGATACAAATTCAAGATAACTATTTACTAGATTTCATCTATGTTGGTGAGTTCTTTGATTGCTTACTATATTCCTTTATATATAGCTTGATGATTGTTATTTAATCAGTCATGCAGCATTTTGGATAAGATGGTTAATAATACCTGTGGGAATAAAAAAACGACGGTATTAAAATAGTTAGGATGAATATTAAGGGTAGAGGGTGAGGTTGATGATTAGCAATAAATTAGGATTTGGAAGGAAATTTCGAATTGGCATAATCCTAATTATGGTGGTAATCATACTAGTTTCGGTACTTACCGTTAAGAGTCTAAATAGTTCGCGCGAGGAACTATTAGAAATTGTAGAAAATCGTTATAAAAAAGTGAATTACACTTATGAAATAGAAAAGAACGTCACTTCATCAAAAATGTTGGTTAGTATGATTGCGAATGATCTATCAGGAGCAACAGCAGATACTGTACAAGATAAACTTGCTGGAAATCATGTCAAGATTGAAGAGCATTTTGCGAAAATCCATGGTATGACACTGAATAAGGAAGCTAGGGAAATATTAATGGATTGCGCAGCTCTATATCGAATATACAAAGAAAACGAACGAATTATCATAATGGAACTAATACAAGACACTGAGTATGCTAGTAATAATTGGGATATAATAGAGGAATCTACCTCTAAGCTAACAGAGTCAATAGAAGAATTTATTAGCTATCAAGAGGAGATGATGGAGGGCGCATTTAAAAGGGCAAATGAGAAGTACGATCAAATGTATCAGGTTGTTATCGTGTTAATGACGACTTCCTGTGGGTTAATTGCATTAATTGGCTACTGGCTTATTCGTTCAACAACAAAGGATTTAAAACAAATAACGAATGTATTGGAAGAGATTGATTTAAATGACCCTTCTACCTTACGCAGGCTTGAAGTGAAAACAGATGATGAAATAGGTTTGATTGCTGAAGCCTTTAACAATATGTCGATGTCTTTAGAAATCTACAATAAAAATGAGAAAGCGTATTTGAACGATATCAAGATACAGAACTGGGTACTATCAAAAATTAATGAAGTAGCCAGCTTGACGCAAAGTACCTTAAATATAAATGAATTTGCAGAACGTCTTCAAAGTAAGTTGTCTCCATTAGTAGGTGCTTCCGTTGGAGCTTTCTATTTAAGACATCAGGATGATGATACTATTTTTTATCGTGCAGCATCCTATGGTGGCGGTGGAAAAGATCAATTTAAAGTAGGTGAGGGGATTATTGGGCAGGCGGTTGTTGATCAACAAATAGTCCTGTTAGAAGATATTCCAGATGATTACCAACTACTTTCGACAGGTTTGGGTGACGTGAAACCAAAATCGATTTTGATTGCCCCGATTATCTATGAAAATAACACGATTGGTGTCCTTGAATTCGCAAGTATAACAGGTTTTACAGATGTACAGTATCAAGCCATTCAGCAGGTAAATGAATCACTTGGGCTGGCCGTACACAGCGTTTTATCTAGAATGGAAATTGAATGCTTGCTAAATGAGTCGAAAGCAATGACGGAAGAATTGCAGGTTCAGACGGAAGAGCTGCATTCACAATCTGAAGAATTAATGACGATTAATGAACTATTGGAAGAACGTGAGCAAGAAGCTTTGCAAAAGACGAAGGAACTTGAACAGTCTCAGGAAGAATTAAGAATAAAAAATGAACAATTGCTGCAAAGTTCAAATTACAAATCTGAATTTCTTGCAAATATCAGCCATGAACTTCGTACGCCTTTAAATAGTATTTTAATTCTTTCAGAGCTGTTAATTGACATGGATAGTGATCATTTTTCAGAAGAGGAAAAAGAGTATATTGAATATATTTATTCAGCTGCGAACAGTTTAACATCCTTAATTAACGATATACTTGACCTGTCAAAAATTGAGGCTGGAAAGTTGGATATCAACTATAACAAAATGAAAATTAGTGAAATAGTTGAAGCCTTAAATATATTTTCACCTCAAGCTGAAAGAAAACAACTTGGTTTCATCATAGAAATAGATGAGGATTTGCCAACCTATTTTTACACGGATGTGCAAAAAGTCCAGCAAATCATTAAAAATTTACTATCAAATGCCATAAAGTTCACAGAACAAGGATCCGTGACTGTTAAGTTGGAAAACATAATCCATACATGTTATGAAAAAGACGTTCATGATACGATCCGAACTGATGAATGGATAAAAATTATTGTAAAAGATACTGGTATTGGAATCTCTAAAAAACAGCAACAAACTATTTTTGAAGCCTTTCAACAGGGGGACGGGGCTACAGTACAAAAATACGGCGGTACAGGATTAGGTTTATCAATCTGCAAAAAATTAACCGATTTGCTAAACGGCTATATATTTGTTGAAAGTGAAGTAGGGAAAGGTAGTATGTTTACTGTTTATTTACCCAATCTACAGGCACTGGAAAATAATCATGTGGTTGAAGTGTCCCCGTATAGTGAAACGATAAGACAAGTGGCTACAACCGCTGAACGAATCGAGACTGAAGAGACAAAAGATGTTGAAATGGATATACTTCGAGGTAAAAAGGTGCTTATTACCGATGACGACCAGCGTAATATTTACACATTAAAAACAGCACTTGAAAAAAAGGGAATCGAAATTTTAGTAGCAAATAACGGAACTGAATGTCTGGAAATTGTGAAAGAGGATCGTCATATTGATATGATCCTGATGGATATTATGATGCCTGAACTGAATGGATACGAGACAATGAAACGCATACGTATGGATACGAAATTAAGCTCGCTTCCAATTATTGCTTTAACAGCGAAAGCAATGAAAGGTGATCGTGAAAAATGCCTGGCAGCTGGTGCATCGGATTATATCAGTAAACCAATTAACCTGGAGCAATTAATCTCTGTGATGAGAGTCTGGCTGACTTAAAAGGGAGAATTCCTGCCAATGTACCAGGTGAAAAAAGAGTATAGATCCATAGGTAAAAAGCCGCTCAATTGACGTTCAATTGAGCGGCTTTTATATATCTGATGATAAAAAAGTATAGGGCCACTGATACTAAAAATGAGAAATTTCCTTTTGTAGTTTTTGAGTCACATCATGGATTGGTAAAGCAGCCGTTCGCTGCCATGGTGACCAATTATCAGTGGAATTATTGGAAAGAGAGGACTGATGACGATATGGAAAAAATCATAGATTTATTGATTGAAAATGCAACTGATCCATACCTGCTCGATCTATCGTCTCACTTGCTATATATAGGGAAGAAAAAACGAAAAAAGATAGAGCTGTCAACATAAACGGACAGCTCTATCAGTACTATTATTTAGATGAATGTAGCGATATCTTCTACAGGAAGGCGTACGGTTTTGAAGTATTGGTTTCCCTGAGCCTTACCAATCGCAATTAGGACAATTGGCATGTATCTCTCATCCACATTGAAGTTTTTAGCAAAAGCAGCTTTATCAAAACCGCCCATTGTAATCGTATCAAGCCCGCGATTCTTTGCAATCAGCATCAATTGCATGGAGACCAGGCCAGCATCAAAGCTTGCAATATTTGCGCGTGTTTCTTTAGGAGCACCAGGATACACTCGTTTTACATCTTGTACGAGTCTTTGTTTGTTTTCCTCATCAACAAAACCTGCTTCAAACATCATGTCGTAAATTTTATCGACTTTTTTGTGCATTTCAGTATCTCCGAGTACTGCAATGACAGCAGAGGCATTTTCAGCAACCTTTGCATTGTTACCAAACAAACCCAGGTCTTTCTTTCTTTCCTCATCTTGAACGACGATGAAGTTCCAAGCCTGCATATTGCTGGAAGATGGAGCTAAGGTAGCCTCTTCAAGGATGCTCCTTAGTTCTTCTTTGGACAATTTAAATGAAGAGTCATATTGCCTGATAGAATGACGTTCTTTTATAATGGTTGATAAATCTTTATGTAGATTTGACATATAAATTCCTCCGTAGATTCAACATTTTTAGTTATTATTGTATGTTAGCTTATTTTTAGTAAGTAATAAATAAATTGTAGAGTTATAGACTGAATTTGTCAAATAAATCATTATATTGGAATGGTGAATCTTATCTGATGTTCAATAAGGTTAAGGGATTTTTTCATTGATACCTACAGATAGATTTTTTAAAATGAATCCCAATTTACCATTTTGCTATATGTTCTTCAATACAGCCTGGCATTTGCTGAATCCTTAGTATGGTGTCATCTTGTAAGCATATTTCTCCATCATAGAAACCTACCATTTGATGTACTTCAGATTTAACTATAATCGAATCTGTTTTGGCGATACGTTCAAATAGGGGAGTGAAGGTAAGTCTCACACAATCAGTCGCCAAAGAGTGAATCTTCCAAGGCTGCATGAAATCATGTTTATTATAGTGAAACTTCATATCCTCACTGATTTTTGTCAAATGTCCATTTAATAATATGGCATTTTCATTTAAGCCTGTCCCATCTGTCCATTGTCCGCCGAAATTTAAACCAATTAGATCATTTCCTTGTTTGCCTGAAGCCATTCCCCAATTCCAGGTACAATTCCTTGGCCATACACCCCGACCGTAATCCAAGCTGGCATAACTTTCATCCGGCTTAAAGTGATAGGTTTTAGATCCAATTCTTAGGGTTCCTTGAGAAGGGAGACAATGCATCTTGGTTGTTAATTGATATGTTTGATTACTCCAAGGAATGACAACACTCAACGAATCCGTCTCAGGATAGCTGATTTCAAGATTTGCTTGCAACGGTTTTTGATCAAAATTTGGAATCTCCACGTACAGTTTGAACCGATTATGATCCCATAAGATATCGATGTTCATTTGTTTGGAGGAGATTCTTGTACTGGCCAGGACATCATCCGGGAGTGTTTTGTTACTCTTAAAAGGAAACAAGGCTGTTTTCTCGTAAAATGATTTGGTATGTAAGTCCAGATAATAAACAAAGCAAACCATCGCATAATCTAAATGACTGATTGTAACGGAAAAAAGAACATCTTTATTCGTTATACACCAATAATTCCATTTCTTTTTCCGAAGAAAGTGTCCGCTGACATTACCGCTGATAAGAGGCTTTCTTGACCAGCCTATGCTTTCTGCTTTTAAATGGCCTTTCTCATCGCATAGAGCAACGGGATCTGTTATTTCTCTTTCATGATATGTATGATTCATTCTGAACAACCTTTCCAATAGATTTAATAGTTGAAAGTTATGATATTTATCATTAATGTACCATTCGAGGGCAGGGACGTCTATTGGAGAAAAAAACAGTGAGCGGATGTTTATACCGCTCACTGAATAGTTAATTCGCATATAATCGCTTATAGCTGTCAAAGTGTTTTTTATAATAGCTGTTATTTGTACTTGTGATGCGTACACCACTATTATCTGCATGAATAAATTCATTATTACCCAGATAGATGCCTAAATGGGAGATTCCTTGCTTGTATGTACCGGAGAAGAAGATAAGATCCCCAGGCTGAGGTGAACTCACAAAATAGGAACGGTTATAGAATCCTTCAGCTGTGTATCTTGGCATAGAGTGTCCTGCTTTATTAAAGACATAATAAAGAAAGCCGCTGCAATCGAAACCAGCGGGAGTCGTTCCTCCCCATACATATTTTGTACCGATGAAACTTTTACTGATTGAAATCAGTTTAGATGTAAAAGCCGGATTGCCTATCGTTTCCTGAGCAGAAGAAGATCCGCTTGAAGGAGTAGAAACAGAAGGTAAATCACTTGACGATTTTGAGATTTTTAACTTTTGTCCCACATAAATCACGTCAGATTTCAAACCATTTATTGATTTTATTTGAGAAACGGTCATGGAATAACTTTTGGCAATTTTACTTAGTGTATCTCCCGACTTAACTGTATAGGTTGTTGATGAAGTTGTGCTGCCGGAAGAGCTTGAACTGCTTGATCCAGAAGCAGTTGAAGGTTTTGAAACCTTTAATACTTGGGCTGGATAAATAATTGTACTGGATAGATTGTTCCAGCTCATAAGTTGATTGACAGTAATAGAATAGTTGCTGGCAATTTTACTTAAGGTATCGCCTGATTTCACAGTATAGGTCTTGTTGGCAGAAGAACTCCCAGTTACTGGTGAAGATCCAGATGTATCAGCAGATACTTTGATTACTTGTCCCGGATAAATAAGATCGTTCTTTAAACTGTTCCAGCTTTTCAATTTACTAACGGTTGTAGAGTATTTGGCAGCTATAGCTGATAGTGTATCGCCTGATTTAATGGTGTATGTATTAGCATTGCTTGTACTCCCAGAATTGCTGGATGAAGATGAATCATGCTTCGTTACTTTGATGACTTGTTTAGGATAGATAATATCCGATGACAAATTATTTAAGTTTTTTAAGTTTGATACTGTTGTTTTAAATTTTGAGGCAATAAAAGAAAGTGTATCTCCCTTTTTAACTGTATAAGTCGTCGAAGCTGCTGATGCTTCTTGGGCAAAAGCAGACGACATTATAGCAGCAGCCGTGAAGGTTACAACTTTTAAATGCTTCATTTAAATCAACTCCTTTAGTGTTATTTTATACTAATCTATAATACCCATATTATATTAACATAGTAAAAATTCTGATTAAAGTTATATGTATTAAGTCATTGAATAATAGAATAATGGGTGAAGAGTAGAGAGGATGGTAAATCTTCATATGGATATAAAATTTTGTGGGATAATTCTAAGAGTGAGAGAAGGTGAAATTTTACATATCCGTCATCATGAGCTGAAAATTTAACAAAATATAAAAAAGGATACTGAAAAAACACTGTAAGTTGAGATGAAGCGATAGAGTGGATCTCAAAAGGAAATAAGTTCACATGCAATTGTAGTAAACGTATGTATTGAAACGGAGGGAGAGGCTGATAAGTAGATTTTGAATAATAAGAGAAAGAAAGCAAGGGGCTATCAATAGCGACAAAATTATAAAGAGATAAACTGTCAGTTGGCCTAGATCTAATGAGGAGTATGGCCTTTTGAATTAAATTTCTTATGCAAGTAAAGGGGCAGCATTCATGTATGAAGCGAAAAGAGGAGGATACTTTTGTCATTAAAAAGACCCTGTGCAGTAGACTCTTTTTCAAGTGTCTGCTACACAGGGTACAGTTTAGTTCAAGATCATTCTTCTTTATTACGCAACATCTTTAATGTTGGAATTCTTTTTCCAGAAACCTAATAGAACAGCTGTGACAAGTGAACCAATTAGTATGGCTAACAGGTACATCAAAGGATTTTCTATTAATCCGACAACGAAAATACCGCCGTGTGGGGCAGGAGTCGAACAGCCAAATGCTGCAGATAAGGCTCCAGCTGTGGCAGCGCCGATTATAGAACTGACAATTACTCGAATTGGATCGGCTGCTGCAAATGGAATCGCACCTTCTGTAATGAAGGAAGCGCCCATGATATAGTTTGTAAGACCAGACTTACGTTCCGAGTCCGTGTATTTATGTTTAAAGAACGTAGTGGATAGTGCGATACCAAGCGGTGGTACCATTCCTCCAGCCATAACAGCCGCATGAGGAACACCGTTGCCGGCAGCAATCGCCGCAATACCAAACGTGAAAGCAGCCTTATTGATAGGACCTCCCATATCGACAGCCATCATACCGCCGACGATTAAACCTAGGAACACCGCATTCGTACCGCTTAAGTTTTCAAGCCAGTTAGTCAACCCTTTATTCATGGCCACAACCGGGTCATTAATGATGAATATCATAATGAGACCGGTGATTAATAGACCAAATAATGGATATAACAATACTGGTTTTATACCCTCCAAAGAAGCAGGCAACCAGTTGAAGGCTTTTTTAACACCAAGAGTTACATATCCTGCAAGGAAACCGGCAATTAATCCACCAAGGAATCCTGCACCTGCAGAAGCAGCTAACAATCCTCCGACCATACCAGGCATGAAACCAGGACGGTCAGCAATGGAGCTGGCAATGAAACCGGCTAGTACCGGTACCAATAGGAAGAAAGCTCCCTTGTCTCCGCCACCGATCGTATTGAGTGCTGCAGCAAATGGATTGTAATCAGGTGATGCTGTATCAGTAGGGTTAATTCCGCCAAACAAGAAGGAAAGGGCAATTAAGAGCCCGCCGCCGACAACGAATGGAAGCATATTGCTTACACCGCTCATGAGATGTTTGTATATTTGGGAGCCAATTCCTTTTTTCTCCTGTGTTCCGCTTTCTTGATTAGCGGAACCGCCTTTTGCTTCATAAATAGGAGCATCCTGTTTTAAGGCACGGTTAATTAATTCTTCCGGTTTCCGGATACCTTGTGCAACAGGAACTTGAATCACATGCTTGCCATTAAAACGGTTCATTTCAACGTTTTTGTCTGCAGCAACAATGATTGCACTCGCTTTTTGAATATCTTCATCAGTAAGAGGATTTTTAATCCCTGTGGAACCATTTGTTTCGACTTTAATATTAACGTTCATTTCTTTCGCTTTTGCTTTTAATGCATCGGCAGCCATATATGTATGTGCGATTCCTGTAGGGCATGCCGTAACGGCTAATACATAACCTTCATTTTTAGCTTCTTCAGCATCCGGGGCAGGTTGATCGTTAGAATCCTCATTTTCAAGTTCTCTCTGTTTAGCATCAATAATGGAAAGAATTTGATCCTTAGAATTTGCTTGTAAAATGGCTTTGCGGAAATCGTCATACATTAACATGGAAGAAAGCCTTGATAATGTTTCAAGATGGGTATCATTTGCCCCGGCTGGTGCAGCAATCATAAAGAACAGGTGGGCCGGCTGGCCATCCAAAGATCCATAATCAACTCCGTCAATAGAACGTCCGAAACATAATGCCGCATCCTTAACAGCTTCTGATTTAGCATGAGGAATTGCAATTCCTTCGCCAATTCCGGTTGTACTTTGCTCTTCACGTTTCAGGATGGCTTCTTTATAACCTGCAGGGTCTTTTAATTTTCCTGCTTGATCCAGTTGGTTAACAAGTTCATTAATAACGTCTTGTTTGCTAGTAGATGAAAGGTTCAGGATCATCGTATCTTTCTTTAACAAATCAGTGATTTTCATGATTTCACTCCCTTAATATTTTTGAATGTTTACTTGCGGGAGAAGCGCATCGATATCTTCTTTTTCAGCAAGGTCGTAGTTGAATGCCGTTGCACTTCCTGAGGCAACTCCATATTGAAAAGCTCTTTGCATATCCTTCGTTTGGTCCCACATTCCGATAAATCCAGCTACCAATGAATCCCCAGCACCAGTGGAATTCTTCACATTACCTTTTGGAATAGTAGCTGTATAGACACCTTCGCGATTAATAAGGATAGCTCCTTCGCCTGCCATAGAAACAATCACATTTTGAGCACCTTGCTCGACTAGCATAGATCCGTAATGGATAGCATCCTCTATCGTTTCTACTTTTGTATCAAATAGTTCCCCAAGTTCATGATGATTTGGTTTCACAAGAAAAGGGCGTTCTTTTACAACGTCAAGTAAGGTTTTTCCGCTGGCATCTACGACAACCTGTATTCCTTTTGCTGCATATTCTCTTGTTAGTTCCATATACAAATCAGATGAAAGGGAAGGGGGAATACTGCCTGATAAAACGAGAATATCATCGGCAGTCATTTTTGAAAGCTTATGATGGAGTTCTTCCATTTTTTCAGCGCTTATATGTGGACCTAATCCATTAATTTCAGTTTCTTCTCCGGTTTTTAACTTAATGTTGATTCGGGAATCCTCTTCCACCGGAATAAAATCTTCAGGTACGTTCTCACTCCTTAAAGCATCGAGAATGAATCCTCCAGGAAATCCACCGCTAAAACCAAGAGCGGTTGTTCTTGAACCGATCCGTTTGAGGATACGTGAAACATTTATCCCTTTCCCGCCTGGATATTTGGCTTCTTTATTCATCCTGTTTAAACCGCCAAGTTCAAAATGCTCGACTTCTACAATGAAATCTACTGATGGATTCAATGTCACGGTGTAGATCATGGTTTCACTACCTTTATTGTTGTATTCTTTTTATATTTTGCCAATTTGTCCGAATCTATCCCATCCGTTATGATGGAGGCTTGATTTAATTCTGTCACTCTGGCAAAGGAAGTCTCATCAAATTTGCTGAAATCAGCTAGAACAAAAGCTTCTTTTGATAAATCAATAGCTGATCTTTTTAAGATAGCTTCCTCCGGATCGGGAGTACTGAACCCCCAATCAGGGTGAATGCCGTTGATCCCCAGAAAACATTTATCAAATCTATAATTGGTTATATTGTTGATTGCCTGGCTCCCAATTAATGCATTTGTCGCCTTTTTGATTCGACCACCGATTAAATAGGTAATAATGTTGCTATCCTGAAGAGCGGTTGCTTGCAAAATTCCATTTGTTACAACCGTAATGGGTTTGTTTTGGATGAATGGGATCATAGCAAGGGTTGTCGTCCCAGCATCGAGATAAATACAATCACCATCGTCAATCAGAGTCGCTGCGAGCTTGGCTATCGCTTCTTTTTCCTTAAGTCTGGAAGTTGATTTCTCCAAAATGGTTGGTTCAATACTGCGATTCTTCACAAGTTCTGCTCCGCCATGCACTCTTTTTAAAATAGACATATCTTCGAGTTGGCTTAAATCACGTCGTATCGTTGATTCGGAAGTATGTAGTTCTTTGACGAGTTCCTGAATTTTAATAAATCCATTTTGGTTAATTTTCTCGATGATATATTGCTGTCTTTCGGGTGTCAGCAATTCACCACCTCCCTACCGTTAAATATAATTTGTTTGTTTTTAGAAATCAATCAATATCAATCAAATCCAATCAAAATATTTCATAATGTTATCAAAATCTATCATGGATTGTATTTAATGGAGCAATTAGAGTAATTAGGTGAATACAACATACGGCTTGAATGTATGTCATAGAGACGGGTATTTGTTTAATCGATAGGAAAGAAGGGTTGTATTAAAAATTAATAAATAAAATGATGGGTTTAGTATAATCAGTTAGAAGGTAAAAGATTTACTTATTTCAAATTTAAAGAGAAATTTCTATTTTATAAATAAAAAGTAGGTGAAAGGAGAGTAGTATGAAGAAAATTGTATTGTTTGACGGGGAATGCAATTTTTGTGATGCCAGTGTTCAATTCATCATTAAAAGAGATCCAAAAGGTATCTTTTCATTTGCAGCTCTGCAGAGTGACGTAGGTCAGCAATTGGTAAAGGAATATCATGTTCCTGAAAAGGTTGATAGTTTAGTTTTAATTGATGCAGAACATCACACATTCTATATCAAGTCTTCAGCAGCCTTACATATATGTAAAAACCTATCCGGTTTGTGGAAAACTTTTTATATATTTAAAGGTGTACCGAGATCGATAAGGAATCAGGTATATGATTTCATTGCGAGAAACAGAATTAAATGGTTTGGGAAGAAAGATCAATGTGCACTGCCTTCACTGGAAATCAGGAAAAGGTTTTTGTAGAAGGCATGCTTGAATCTAAAAGAAAAAATCCACTTTCATGGCGAAAGTGGATTTTATTTGTTTACTTATAGAATACCTTCTAACAATAATACGCGAGATGGAGCAGCATCAATTCCTACCAATTTAAGCGGTGCTGCGACCATGAAGTATTCACCAGCAGGTACATCTTTTAAGCGTAAACCTTCAATAACGATTACATCATTTGAAAAGAGGGTTCGGTGCGTAGGATGTCCGGGTTGGGCGCGTTCCACACCAAGTCCATCAATGCCAACGCCATTAATGCCAATTTCAGAAACATACTTTGCACCAGATTCACCTAAAGCAATAAATTCAAAATTAAATTCTTCATCGAAGGAGTTTTTTGTTTTTAAAAGAATAAAGTCACCTTTTTCAATTGGCAGAGACTCAAGATCTTCTTTTTCAATTAGTCCTGTTACATGAGTTAAATCAAGCACTTTACACTTACCAACCAGACGCTCTAATCCAATTGTTTCAATTGTAGCACCATCATTTATCATATGGAGCGGAGCATCTGTATGGGTTCCCACATGGGCATCGAGGGTAATGCGGGATTCCGTGACATGTCCGTTTGTGACTGTATTAAAGACCGGTTGTTTGTCCTCAATATTTTTATAAACAGGCATTCCAGTGTAAATAGGCATAGATACATCAAAGATTTTCATCGGATCAATCTCTCCTTTTCACTATATTTATCTTTACTCGTCTTCTTCAATAGCCCACCAATGGAATCCGTCTTTTGCCAACAGTTCATCAGCACTTTCAGGACCCATTGAACCGGATGAATAATTAGGGAAACATCCAGCAGGCTTATTTTCCCATTCTTTAGAAATTACATCTGTGAACTTCCAGGACAAGGCCACTTCATCCCAATGAGAGAAATTAGTCGCATCCCCGCGCATAGCATCGAAAAGCAGGCGTTCATATGCTTCCGGTGTATTGAAACGGTCATACTTTGAAGTCCTGAAACTTAATTTAACTGGTGTTTTTCCGCCTTTTTTAGCATTGAGATGCAGAGTAATTCCTTCTTCAGGCTGGATGTTAATAACCAGTAAATTAGGGTTTAGTTGTTCTTCTGTACGATAGAACAAATTCATCGGCACATCCTTAAATTGAACAACAATTTGTGTTGATTTTGCCGCAAGCCGCTTACCGGTACGGATATAAAATGGGACGCCGGCCCATCTGAAATTATCAAACATCATTTTACCAGCCACATATGTTTCTGTATTGGACTCTGGGTCAACCATATTTTCAGAACGGTATGCAGGCAGGTGTTTGCCGTCGACTTGACCTTCTCCGTATTGACCGCGGACAAAATAGTTATTTACTTCATCTTCTTTAATAGGACGAAGAGCGCGTAGAACCTTTACTTTCTCACTGCGAATCTCCTCCGTCGTTAATTTTATTGGAGGCTCCATCGCTAATAAAGAAACAATCTGCATAATATGGTTTTGTACCATATCTCTGAGTGCACCGCTGTTCTCATAATATCTGCCTCTGTCTTCTACTCCAAGTGTCTCTGTAGAGGTGATTTGGACATTGGCTATGTAGTGATTATTCCATAGTGGTTCAAAGAAGGCATTTGCAAAGCGAATCACTTCGATATTCTGAACCATTTCTTTGCCTAAATAATGATCTATACGATAAATTTCATCTTCAGAGAAGGAACAACGAAGCTGATTATTAAGTTCTTCAGCTGATTTATAATCATGGCCAAATGGCTTTTCAATCACTAAGCGTTTATATCCGGCTGTGTTGGTTAAACCATCTTCTTTTAATCTTGTGGCGATTGTTCCAAAATACTCTGGCGCCATCGCAAGGTAAAAGAGACGATTTCCATTCAGCTGATATTCTTCATCTAATTTGTCTGCTAGAATGCGCAGTTCATCATAGGATATACTGGTTTGGCTAACATCAAGTGCTTGATAATAGAAATGGCCTGCAAATTCAAGCTTTTCTGATTCGGTGCCATGCTCACTGGAAATCGCTTCATGAATATGTTGTTTGAGACGGTCTGTCGTCCATTCCCGTCTACCTATACCAATACAGGCAAAGTTTGATGATAGTCTGCCTTTTGTGTATAGACGATATATGGAAGGGAAAAGTTTCCGTTGTGCTAAATCTCCAGTAGCCCCAAATATCATTATTAATCCTGATTGCTTGTCAATAGTGGGCATGTCAGAACCTCTCCTTATGTCTTTTCTCGGTAAATACGATATTCTATTTTATCTCGTATCGAACTGTTTATCAATGTTATGAATCAATATTTGATTCATAACTTAGTTTACAGGTAACGATGAAGAAAATACAATATTTTGCCGTCCGATAAAAAATAGAAAGTATGAATTTCTCAATTGCTGAAAAAAGAAGAAGAGTGCTGTAAAATAGATGTATCCAAATAGGTTGGAGGAATTAGATTGGAATTAATATTTTTAGGAACAGGAGCCGGCATACCGGCTAAACAGCGGAACGTATCTTCACTTGTTTTGCAGATGAATGAAGAGAGAGGTTCCAGCTGGATGTTTGATTGCGGTGAAGCGACTCAGCATCAAATATTGCGTACACCTGTGAAAACGAGAAAAATCGAAAAAATCTTTATCACTCATTTACATGGGGATCATATATATGGGCTTCCCGGATTACTTGGCAGCCGTTCATTCCAGGGGGGAGTGGAGCCACTGACGATTTATGGACCGGTGGGAATAAAGGAGTATGTTGAAACTTCCTTGCGTTTAAGTCAAACTCATCTGAAGTATAAACTTTCTTTTTTTGAGATCCAGGAAGATGGCCTTATATTTGAAGACGAAACATTCAGGGTAGAGGCATTGCCCTTAGACCATGCTATTTTAAGTTACGGATACCGAATCATCGAGAAGGATAAACCAGGTGAATTAAGGGCGGATCTACTGAAAGAAGCAGGAATACCACCAGGGCCCATATACAGCAAACTCAAAAAAGGTGAGACTGTACAATTGGAGGATGGTCGGATGATTGACGGAAAGGAATACATAGGCTCACCTAAAGCAGGCCGCATAGTCGCGGTATTAGGAGACACACGCCCGTGTGGAAATGCAGTGAACCTGGCATTGCAGGCAGATTGTATGGTTCATGAAGCCACTTTTAAACAAGGGCAGGAAGAGATGGCTATTGACTATTTTCATTCCACTACCGTTCAGGCTGCAGAATGTGCCGTAAAAGCGGATGCCAAACGTCTAATCCTCACCCACATCAGTTCCAGATTTACGATGGATGATGAGATTGAACTGCTTAATGAGGCAAAAGCTGTTTTTAAAAATACGGAATTGGCCAAAGACTTTTCGGTCTTTAAGCTCTAATAAATTTATACTAAAAGTAGAGATAGCAGGGGTCCTGCTATCTTTTTATCAGGTTGTTTTCGTTTTAATCAAAAAGTTTGCTCATCATTTACAACGTCTTCATTGAGGGCATCGTATAGGATAACGCCATTTTCTGCCATGAGAATATAATTCTTTGGGTTTGCTGGGTTGAGCAGGAACACACTATATTCTCCTCCCAGTTCACCACTGACCTTAGCCAATGAATCGGCAAGTGCGTTCCAATTGTCCTTTGGCAAATCCCCGGAGAGAATCTTTGTCATTTCTACGGCAAAGTTTGGGTCAGTCGGCAGGATTGTGAAGGCCTTCAGTTTTTCATTGTACTCCACTGTAGCAATGCCTGTGTAAGCTTCCTGAAGGATTGACAGAGCAACTTGTGGGTCAATGGACTTCTCTGCCGGTGGTGGGGTAGCAGGAGAATCCTCTTTAGGCTCTTCTATGGCAGGAGCCTCTTCCTTAGGTTCTTCTACTGCAGGTGGAGCCTCCTCTTTAGGCTGTTCTACTGCAGGAACTTCTTCCTTTGCTTCAACCTTTGGCTCTTCCTTCGGTTGAACGGCATCTTCCTTACCACAAGCAACCAATAGACCAGCAAGACCGGCAACAAGAATCAATTTTTTCAATCTACATTCCTCCTTCTGAAATTACGTTATTCAGAGAGAGGCTGTTTGGCGATTTACATTCAACTTTTTTCCAGTGCTTATTCCAAATTCAAGAACAAATAAAAACATAAGAGTATATTCATATGCGGAAACATACTATATGTACCTAACTAATTAATCCGTGTAAGTGACTCATTTCATTTTTTATTCGAATGAATTTATAATTTTAATATAGTAATTAAATAATACAAAGTTTAAAAAAAGATTGAGAGAGGTGATTAATTTGTTGGAAAAATTATTAGAAGTAGCCATAAACTTAGCGGAAAAATATCATAATGGTCAATTTGATAAAGGAGGCAACCCCTATATTAATCATCCATTGGCTGTGATGAATAGGTTGAATACGTTAGAAGAGAAAATAGTCGGGGTCTTGCACGATATTGTTGAAGATACAGAAGTTACACTGGAAGATTTAAGCGCTTATGGTTTTCCGGAAAGAATCATTTCTGGGGTGAATTCAGTGACAAAAAGGGAAGGGGAATCGAGAGCAGCATTCATATACCGCGTCAAACTAAATGAGCTTGGTCGCTCAGTTAAAGTCGCAGACCTAATAGAGAATAGTGATTTATCTAGAATACCTAACCCGCAAGAAAAAGATTATAAACGTGTAGATATGTATCAACGAGAAATTAGAATTTTAACGGAAGATGATTGGATCTATAAAGATGGTGTATGGAATAAAGAGAATTGACTCGAGAACGGGAGGAAAGGGAAAATGGGAATTTAAAGACTTCGATATTCCGTTTTTTATAGATGTGCCACATGTACGCATGGCAATCTATAAAAGTATTTCATGAACCATATCAGGACTAAATAGTTTGTTAAGATAATTATGCCTCGTAAAAAAGTAAGAAAACAAAAAGAAAGACCGCTTTCACCAAGAAAAAGAGTAATCACTCATATTCTATGAAAGACGGTCTTTTTATACAAGAAAATGTCCAGGCTAAAGGGATAAAAACTCCTTTTTTATAATTTAAATTTTGCCACTTGTTCCTTCAGCCCTGATGAAAGCTGGGATAGAGAATTTGAAGATAGGCTGATTTCTTCAGTAGCAGCGAGCTGCTCCTCTGTCGTGGCAGCTATATTATTTGTGTGTAAGGAAACACTCGATATATCTTCTGCTACTTGATTAATGGCATCTGATACGAGATTGGAGCTGGCTGATATTTGTTGGACAGAAGCGGCCATGCTGTTCACTTCTTTTTCCATTTGAATCATATAAGATACGATTTCTTTAAAAGCTTCCTCCGTATTATTGATGACGGTAATACCTTCCTCAACTTCGACCTTTACCTCATACATGGATGAAATTGAACCTACCATATTTAATTGAATCTCTTTAATAAGCTCGACTATTTGGCTGGATGAAGCTTGTGATTGTTCGGCAAGTTTACGAACTTCATCGGCAACAACGGCAAAGCCTTTCCCGTGTTCACCTGCTCGGGCTGCTTCAATGGCAGCGTTTAATGCCAGTAAGTTTGTTTGATTGGCAATGGCCGAGATGGTCCCGGAGATTTGGCCGATTTCTCTTGAGCTTGAATCCAGTATTTTTAAGATATTTTCGCTTTCATTTGCTTTCGTATAAATAAATTCAATTTGTTGAATGGTTTTAGAAAGCAATTCATTTCCCTGATTCGCCTTTGTGACTACCTTGCTGCCTGTTTCAGATATTTCGTTTGATACATTAGCTAAGCGGTGGATAGAGGTTGTCACTTCTTCGAGAGCGTTTACACTTTCCTGCAGCCGAGTATTGGCAGAATCAGAAACATCGGCCACATGGCTTATTGAATGGGAGACTTCTTCAGTACTATGAGTTGTTTCTTCTGTGCTGGCAGTCAGTTCCTCGGCTGCTTTTGCAACCTGTTCAGTAGAATGGTTAACTTGCGTAATCAGTGATTTCGTATTATCTACCATTGTATTGAAATCATTGACGAGCTGTCCCAATTCATCCGTGCGTTTAGGTTTTAATGGAGTAATTGAAAAATCGCCTGTAGCAATACGATTTAATCCATAACTAACCTGTGAGATAGGTTTAGCAATTCTGCCGGAAAAGAAATATGCGGAGCAGCCGGCAATGATGACGGATCCAAGAGAAATAGCGGCGACTACCCAGGCGAGAAAGGAAGATTGAGCTGTCATTTCTGTGACTGGTATACTGGAGATAATGGTCCATTCCCAATAGGGTTCTTTTTTTACATAAGCGATTTTTTCAATATCACCACTCTCTGAATAATACGATATGAATGACCCATCTACTCCTTTCTCTAGGATTACTTCCTCAGCTGTTTTGCCATCTATCGTTTTAAGCTTTCCATAATCGAGTTGGTCATCTTTGGTATATAACGTAAGAGTTCCATCACGATCGATTGCTGAAATCTCCCCATCCTGACCAAAATCATAGCCTTTAAAAACTTGCTCTTCCTCTCCGGAAATTTCATCCCTTAGCTGTTGCTGGGCATCTTCTGCAGTGATATATCCGGCGTTAAATTGCTCGTGTAATAGGCCTATCATCCCGATTGTCATTTCCGTGCTTGTTTGGAGATTCTCTTTTTCGGTTTCAATTAGTTGATCCTTTGATATAAAAAATATGCTGATGCCGATAACAATAACAGGGATTATTAAGGTAATTAAAGTTAGCGTTAATAATTTTATCTTGATGGATTGGGATTTTTTCTTTTTCAATATATTTTCCTCCGATCAACTAGAGTCATAAAAATGCTCTACAATTAGGTATCGGCATTCATTAGAGCGTTTTAATAATAAAATGTATTATTATTGTGAAAAATAAAATTATTATCATGCTAATTAATAGACAATGAAGGTATTTATTGAGGACGTGTGATTTTTAAGATTAACAATTGGAATGTGAGATTAAAGGAGGAAGGGGAAATGATAATCTGTTACTAAACTATTAGGAAAGGGAGAAATAAAACGATCAGGGCAGAATCCTTTATACAGTTTCTTTGCCATTAACTCTGCGTAAGCAATATATAAACCAGTTGATAAGAAAGTTCGCATGGAAGACAGATTAAATATATTTTTCTCTTTGACGATTATTTGTATTGGTATTATTGATTCAAAAAAGAAAAAGCATCGTTATTTGGACGGTCCCTTAAATGTTAGATTGGTTTCTAACTTTCTTGGGACCGAACAGTATAAAACGATGCTTTTTCTGATAGTATTTATACTTTTAGAATGGGATCGTGGGAGAGAACCCTAGAGAATTTGTTTAGTCAATTCTACCAGTAGAATATTACCAACCACGTCCGTATTGCTCAGGTGCTTCAACAGAAGTTCGCAGTTCCTTTGCAATATTTTTTGGCCAATATGGATCACGTAGCAGCTCTCTGCCAATAAAAACAAGGTCTGCACGGTTGTTTTGTAATATTTCCTCAGCCTGAACACCAGATGTAATTAATCCAACAGCACCTGTTGCAATACCTGCTCCATGTTTAATGGTCTCACTCATTGGAACCTGGTAGCCTGGAAAGCTTGGTACTGGAACTGACATCACACCACCGGAGCTTACATCGATTAAATCAATTCCGTCTTCTTTCATCCAACGAGCATACTGGATATAATCTTCCGGCTCATATCCGTTCTCATGATAATCTTTGGCGGAAATTCGCACGAAAAGTGGTCCATCAAAAACAGATTTAACAGCGTTAATGATTTCTTTTAGGAAGCGATAACGATTTTCAGCTGTACCGCCATATTCATCCGTACGAGTATTGATTGCAGGAGTCAGGAATTCATTAATTAAGTATCCATGGGCACCATGAATCTCCATAACTTCAAAACCTGCTTTTTGGGCACGAATGGCTGCTTGTTTAAAGGCTTCAACTGTGTCGGCAATATCCTCTTTTGTCATTTCTTTAGGAGTTTTCATTTCCTCATTAAAAGGTACAGCAACCGGTGCGATGATTTCTCCTTCGAGTTCGGCTTTTCGACCTGCATGAGCGAGCTGAATGCCTGGAACCGTACCATGTTCTTTCATCATAGCGGTTAGGGTATGTAAGCCGTCGATGTGTTCGTCGCTCCAAATACCTAAATCACGATCTGAAATTCGTCCCTCGGGAGTAACAGCGGTTGCTTCTACAATAATTAAGCCAACCTGGCCGACTGCACGGCTTGTATAATGAGTTGTATGCCAATTTTGTACTTTACCATCTTGTTCATGGCTGGAATACATGCACATAGGTGACATGACAATCCGATTTTTTAGAGTCGTATTTTTAATTGTATATGGTTCAAATAATAAAGATTTAGTCATAGAAGACAACTCCTTTCAAAACCCAGTATAACAGTTGGAATTATGGGAAGACCACTCAAATGCTTATAAATAAAGAAGACGGTTTTTCGCATAGATATCGGAAAATACTAATACATTGCCAGAGCCCAAGACTTTAGAGGAATTGAGTTTGGATGACCTAGTAATTTGAATATACAAAAAAGGGATTTTAATAATTTTTCAGATTCAGAAGATGCGTTAGGTCATTATCGGATGGTTTATCTTAGCTCATATTCTGAAGGGAAAAGGCATTAAGTTTGTGGCAGTTAATCCATGGGGAGGGGGAGAATGTATTTTGAAATCAAATTACACAGACTTAGGTTACGCAGAAAAAATGGGACCTAAATTAAGAATGGAAGTAGAAAAACAGTTATGCGATGACTTGAAAATGTATGGAATAACGGCAAATGAATTTAAATTTGACTGGTCTGACAGTTGTATAGAAGGAGATGATGCAAATTATTTAGATGGGATAGTAGAAAACTTCTCAGGCATTAATGTGTTCAATGAAAAAGATAAACATATTGCGGAAGGTTGGATGGAGTTTATTTACGAACCAACGTATAACTTTTTTATTTGTTATTGGGAATTCCTAAGATATTTTGGTTTAGGAAAAGTGATAAATATTAAAGATAAAGTTGGAATTCCTCTTCATATTTTTAATAAAATTCCCGAGAAGGTATGCTTTAGGTATGAGTCAGAGTTATTAAAATAAAAAGTACAGTCACTTCCTGTCTGGAGTTGGCTCTTTTCATACCTCAGATTAAAATTGAACAATCGCAACATTCCATGTAAAAATAGCCATAGAGAAAGAGAGCATGCAGCACGGGAATATCCGCAGAACATGCTCTCGGGTCTTACTTAGTAGCTACCTCCAACATAAGAAGCACCGACAATAACTAACAAGATAAAAAGTACAACAATGAAAGCAAAGCTTCCTACACCTTTACCGCCAAAAGAATCACTCAATACAGACACCTCCTGTCCAAAGTTGCCATAATGGAAAAGTATCCCCCATTACACATACAGCATATGGTTTTATCTGATATATGGATTGGACAAAAATTGAAGTTGGGATAGTCTAATTTTTTGCAGGAATTTATACGATAAGAAACTGGCGGACTTATGAGGAGGGGGATGAAAACTCCACTGATAGGATTTGGTCGTTAAAAAGGTTGGTTCAATCGATTTAGGTCATGGTTGTCCACGTAAAAATGAATTTTCGTTTATTTGGCACAACAATATGTTTTATTAGGGATGCGTTAGTAGCTGCGAACAACGATTGAGGTGAGATAGGCTATGAGAGATAGAAGCTCGGTGGTAATTATCGAAAATAATAAGATTGCACTCATTCAAAGAAATTGGAATAGCTCAATTTATTATGTTTTCCCTGGCGGCGGTATAGAAGACGGTGAACCACCAAAATCTGCAGCTAAAAGAGAAGCCTTGGAGGAACTCGGTGTAGAAGTAAACGTTAATGATTGTATGGCAGAGGTGGAACTTGATGGGAATGTTCAATTCTTCTTCCTTTCAGATATTGTAGCTGGAGTCTTATCAAAGGGAAAAGGTGAAGAGTATACAGATGAAACAAGGGGCAGAGGAACATACTTGCCAATGTGGATGGATATAGAAAGGTTATCATCTATTGACGTAAGACCAATCGAAGTTGCGATAAAAATCCAATCCTTGTATCATACAAGATGACCTTAATAGAAGAAGGGAAACCCATAGAAATATGTGCTCCCTTCTTATAAGTATATTCACGAGCAGTCTATAAAGAATAGTCTTCTATTCGAACAGTATTTTTTCCCTAATCTTGCTTTCAATTTCTATTCCCATGCGCTCTGATTGAAGTGTGGCCTCTGTGATACATTCAATGAAAGCCTCTTTGACACCATGGTGTTCAAGGATTCGTATGCCCGCTTCAGTTGTTCCTCCTGGACTCGTCACCTCGTACCTCAGCGTTTGCGGTGATTTATCAGAGGAGTGCACCATTTCAGCAGCTCCCATTAGCGTTTGGATAATCAGATTTTGAGCCTCTTCATGTTCAAGACCAATTTGTTTGGCAGATTGTTGCATCGCTTCTATTAGATAATAGATATAAGCAGGACCGCTTCCGGAAAGACCTGTAACGGCATCCATTTTCTTTTCCTCTGTATAAACAACCATTCCAACCGTTTTGAAAATTTCCTTCGCCAGTGCTAGATCCTCTTGTTTTATATAGTTATTTCCTGAAAGAGCTGTCGCTGATTTTCCGACTGCAGCAGACGTATTTGGCATGGCTCGTATAATAGGCATAGAGTTCTCCGTGATAGCTTCAAGGCTTTCTGTGGATACACCTGCGGCAACAGATATAAGCAACATCGTATTTTTTAAAAAAGATTTGGCTTGCTGTAAGACTGTATACACATCTTTCGGTTTAACAGCTATCAGGACGATATCAGCATCAGCAAGAAGGGAATGCATGTCGCGGCAGGGTATGATGCCATATTGCTCTTTCAAGTGTATCAATTGGGTATCATTGCTCCGATTGCTGACCCACAGATCTCCGGGTGTGGTTGCCCCTTTTTTTACAATGCCTGCAATCAATGCTTCGGCCATAGAACCGGCTCCAAGAAATGCGATTTTTTTACTCATACTCCTGCCTCCTTTATAAAAATAAAAAGCCCTTCATCCTGTAAAGGACGAAAGGCTATTCTTCCGTGGTACCACCTTAATTTGCAGCATACTATAGCATGCTTGCATCTCTAAACCGGATAACGCTCAGGTAGCGGCCAGGTTTGCCTGACAGCTCAAAAGGCAGGTTCAATCATGCATTGGACGATGAAACCTTCCAGTCTGTGGGTTCCACTCCCTTGCGACATACATGATTTACTATTCTTTATCATCGCTCGTATTGGTATGTTTATAGATATTAATAAAAATTATGCTAAAAATTAGCTTATGTGTCAAGAATATTCAAACTTTATGATGGAATTTTCATACAAATTATGTAAAAATAATTATTAAAATACATAATGGGGAGTAATGACATGAGTTCGATTAAAAGGGTAGCCGGAAAATTTATTATACCGACTCCATTTGCTGTTGGAGATGTAAATATCTATCTTCTTAAAGGAGATGCCTTAACTCTGGTTGATGCCGGAATTAAAACACAGGAAGCAAAAGAGGCACTTGAAAGACAGTTAAAGGAACTGGGATACAAGCTATCTGATATTGAACAGGTTATATTAACTCATCATCATTCGGATCATTGTGGGTTAATTGATTTATTTGAGGACGGCTCATTGTACGGGCATGAAGATAATCAGCGGCATCTTATAAGGAATGCAGATTTTTTGAAGAATCAAAAAGAGTTCTTTACGAGGATGGCGAATAAATTTGGTGTACCGCCGCAATTTATGAAACATGCTAATGATGTAGAATCTTTGTATACATATTCCGGTTCAAAACCTTTAACGCATTATCTGAAAGAAGGAGACAAGCTTCCTGGTCATCCAGATTGGATTGCGATGGAGACTTTTGGCCATTCACAGGGCCATCTATCATTCTATCATGAAAAGTCAGGCGTACTGATTGGCGGAGATTTATTGCTGGGTAAAATTTCACCCAACCCTATACTTGAAGCTCCAAAAAAAGAAGGACAAGAGAGAGTAAAGCCGCAGCTGCAGCTGAATGCCAGTTTGAGTCGGCTGTTAAACGAAGAACTAACAGTCGTGTATCCGGGGCATGGAAATGATATTATGGAACCTTACCAGTTAATCGAGAAACGTTTGAAAAATCAGCATGAGCGTGCCTTTCATGTTAAAAAGCTTATTGGAGAAGATCGCCGCAATGTACTCGAGTTAGCCGTACAATTATTCCCCAAGGCTATTAAGAGAGATCCGGCACTTGCTCTGTTTGAAACATTGGGGCAGCTTGATTATCTAGAAAATCTTCATGAAATTGAAAGTGAAGAGGTTGACGGTGTGGTATTATATCAAGTAATGAAGCATTAATGAGGAAGTGAAGTTGATGAATGAGCGTATTCGCGGAAAAATTGTAACAATAACGGGAGCCTCAGGCGGATTAGGCGAGCAAATTGCCAGGCAAGCGGCTAAAAGTGGAGCCAGACTGATCTTAATAGCAAGAAGTCTGGATAAATTACAAAAAATTCGTGAAGAGTTAATTGCTGATTTTCATTGCGATGTCTATGTATATACAATGGATGTATCCGACCGGAATGCAGTTGAACACACATTCGCCCGCATAAAAAACGAAGTGGGAAATACAGATGTGTTGGTGAATAATGCTGGGTTTGGAATCTTTGAGAATGTACTGGAAGCAAATTTAGATGATACAGAATCCATGATCAATACAAATGTCGTCGGACTCATAGCCTGTACAAAAATGGTGCTGCCTGCTATGGTGCAAAATAAATCGGGCCATATTATTAATATTGCCTCCCAGGCTGGAAAAATGGCGACTCCAAAATCAAGTGTTTACTCAGCAACAAAACATGCAGTTCTTGGATTTACCAATGCTTTGCGTATGGAAATGCATAGTGAGAATGTATTTGTTACTTCTGTTAATCCAGGACCGATTAAAACAAATTTCTTTAATATCGCGGATAAAGAAGGTACATATATCAAAAATATTGAGCGCTTCATGATTGATCCCGTCAGGCTGGCAGAAAGAATAACAAACATCATGCTTAAAAATAAGCGGGAGATTAATGCACCTGGCTGGATGAATGCCGGAAGCAAGATTTACAGCCTAATCCCGAGGACGGTTGAAACACTGGGACGAAGTCAATTTAATAAAAAATGAATAACAAAAATTCCACCTATAAAAAAAGGGTGGAATTTTTTTTTACTTTATAATCATCTGATATTTTGGGCAATCCGGGTTAGGCAAGAATGAACATGATTAGGATTTAAATATAGTATGGGGAATAAAAGTCTTCTGGTTGAATATACCTTAAAGCAGCTACCCGAATTAATGGAGAGTTAAGCCATTTGCAGAACATCAGTGAATACACAAGAAAAAATATTATAGATGAATAGTATTTTCTTAAGCTATACTACATTATTATTTAATTTTTCGGGTATATATTGGATATATAATATTTTAATATAATAAATTAAAAGAGGGAGGGTGCTATTTGTGAATCGTCAAATGATTAATATCTTAAAATGGGTATCAGGTGGTATTGAAGCATTATTAGGTATACCAATTCTTGGAGGGTCAATTATACTAAGTATGGCATGGACTCCGTTATTTATCATGCTTGCCTTTCATATCGTCATTGTAATCTTTTCATCAAAAGCTGGAATTAAATCTTACGGAAATGTGTTAGGGATTGTAACAAACGTTGTTGGCTTCATTCCTGGCGTTGGAATGATTATGCATTTACTATCTGCAGTATTCATTTTGGTAGATGCAGCTCAAAATCAAGCTAAAACTACAGTTCTATAAAAATGTAGAAATAAACCCGATTAGCCAATAGGGTGGGCTGATCGGGTATTTTTTAATCATTTACAGTAATATTAACTCTCACGGTTGATAGTGAAGGCAAAAATAGGAAGGCAAAAAGGCGAGGATCGTGAATTTTCCGAATAATATAAATTTATAATTGACTAATAATTCAAATAGTAGTAATCTTGTAAATACTTACCAATTTAGTTACCAGTGAAAGGAGGGCTGTACGATGAAAAGAGTAATGATTGATGTAGCGTATGATCGAGTCGTTCATAGATTCGTGCAGTTCTTCCCGTTTAAATAGGAATACACTCTTTTTAAGCGAAAAGGCTGCACGTTGCCGTGATAAGTGCTTATTCTCATTCTTAAGTTTGATTGGACGTTCTTTAACGTTTGAATCTTTACTTTTGAATAGTTAAAGTACTTCACGAATAGCGTTGCAGCCTTTTTTTTGTTGGTGAATTTCAAGGTTATATTCAGATGGAGGAGGAAGACAGATGTTAACTAATTTTATCAATGTGAAAATTTCAAGGAAGGTCCAGTCAAACAGTACGTAGCAGTTAAAATGTACTTCGGTTAAGACTAAGGAGGGGATGGAATGTTTTCGGTTTTAAAGAAATTAAGATGGTTTTTTAAAGAGCACTGGATTCGCTATACAGTAGCAATAGGGTTATTAAATATCGTGAATGTGCTGGAAGTTTTGCCGCCAATGATTGTTGGGATGGCAATAGATGACATGAGTATAGGCGTGATGACGCAGGAGACACTCATGAAATATATTTGGTGGCTGATTGGGTTGATGGTCACCCTTTATCTATTAACATATGTTTGGAATTACCAGTTATTCAGTGGGGCGTATGTTTTGGAGCGGAAGTTACGCTCTGGGTTTATGGGCCATTTATTAAAAATGACGCCAACCTTTTATGAAAAAAACCGGACTGGCGATTTAATGGCTAGAGCCACAAATGACCTCAAATCTATATCCGTTACAGCGGGATTTGGAATTTTAACATTAATGGATTCCACCTTATATATGATTGCCATTTTATTAACGATGGCCATTACAATCAGTTGGCAGTTAACTCTTGCAGCCATTTTGCCTTTGCCTATTATGGCATGGGCTGTAAAAAAGGGCGGAGAGCGAATTCATGAATACTTCACTGTAGCACAGGATGCTTTCGGTGAAATGAATGATAAAGTTCTGGAATCAGTGGCGGGAGTTCGTGTTATCCGAGCGTATGTACAAGAACGGGCTGATGAAAAGCGGTTTGAAGAAATGACAGAGGATGTATATGAGAAAAATATGAAGGTGGCGAAGATTGATTCCATATTTGATCCGGTTATCACCTTCGTTATCGGCATCAGCTATTTAATCAGTCTTGGATACGGGGCCAATCTGGTGTTCGCTCAGCAAATTTCAATCGGTCAGCTTGTCACCTTCAATGTGTATTTATCGATGCTGATCTGGCCGATGATAGCAATTGGTGAATTAATTAATGTGATGCAAAGAGGAAATGCTTCACTGGATCGGATGAATGAAACATTATCCTACCAGGAGGATGTCAAAAATGATCCGTGTTCTGTAGATGTGCCGGCACTTGAAAACATTGTTTTTGATCAGGTTAAGTTTCGTTATCCTTCATCCAAAGTAGATAATTTAGCTGATATTAATGTCAAAATTGAAAGTGGTGAAACAATTGGGATTGTTGGGAAAACGGGTAGCGGAAAAACGACCTTAGTCAAACAATTGCTACGAGAGTACCCGGCGGGAAACGGAGTGCTTTCCATTTCTGATGTACCAATTGAGAAACAAAATCTGGAGGAAATAAGGGAATGGATTGGGTATGTACCTCAGGACCATGTATTATTTTCTAAAACGGTTCGGGAAAATATCTTATTCGGAAAAATGGAAGCGACTGAGGAAGAGTTTATGAAAGCGATCCGCCTGGCGGATTTTGAAAAAGATATAGAGAGGCTTCCAAACAAGCTGGAAACGCTGGTTGGAGAAAAAGGAATTGCTTTATCAGGTGGTCAAAAGCAAAGGATTTCAATTGCAAGGGCGTTAATAAAAGATCCAGAGATTCTGATTCTGGATGATTCGTTATCTGCGGTAGATGCTAAAACTGAAACAACGATTATTGAAAACATTCGTAAAGAACGAAAAGGAAAAACAACAATGATTACCACTCATAGATTATCGGCTGTACAGCATGCAGACTGGATTATTGTACTCGATGACGGAGTAGTAATTGAAGAAGGCACACATGAAATGTTACTCCAAATAGGCGGCTGGTACAAAGAACAATTTGATCGCCAGCAAGTCGAAGTGAATACGGAGGTGAGTGCCTAATGAATGAACACTTGGAACAAACGGAATCCGGTTGGAAAACAGGAAAGCGTTTATATCAATATGCAAAAAGGTTTAAGGGAACTATTATCCTTGCACTAATGATGCTATCTATTTCGGTAGGAGCTGATTTAATGGGGCCTTATATCGGTAAAACCATGATAGACAACCATATAACGGGGATTGAATCTCCGTGGGTTGAAACGAAAGAAACAGAGGATGCAGTTAACTATCAGGGTGCCTGGTATAAGCGTGAGGCATATGTGGAAAAGGGAGAATGGACTGGAAAAAAGGTTGCCATACAGCAGGTTGGAATGACCTTTTTCTTTCTAAATCAACCGATAGAGTTTGATGGGGAAAGAAAGTATAAAGATGGACAGCTGATCATTACAAGTGGAGAGAAAAAGGCGATTTATGAAGCTGAGAAATTATCTGGTAAGCAAATCATGGCTTTCTATCAGCCGGAGATCAGCCGCATTATTCGATTGATCACTCTTTATTTTGGAATTATGGTTGTGGCGTTCTTCTTTCAATATGGACAAAGCTATTATTTACAAAAAGCAGCAAATCGGATTATTCAAACGATGCGCAAGGAGGTATTTGCGAAACTTCAACGACTGCCGATTGGTTACTTTGACAATTTGCCGGCAGGGAAGGTAGTGGCCCGGATTACGAATGATACAGAGGCAATTCGTGAGTTATATGTAAGAGTATTAGCTAATTTTTTCTCAAGCATGATTAATATTATCGGAATCATCATTGCCTTATTCCTGCTTAACGTAAAACTTGGGATGGCGACACTCATTATCTTGCCTTTGCTTGTCGTGTGGACGTTGGTATTCCGTAAATTTGCTGCAAAATATAACAGGGTCATTCGGGCACGTATAAGCGATATCAATGGAATGATTAATGAATCGATAAATGGAATGAATATTATTCAGGCATTCAAGCGTGAGAAAGAAACGACTGATGAATTTGAAAAATTGAACAAAGAACATTATGTGTACCAAAGTAAAATGCAAAAATTAAATTCATTACTAAACGGAAACCTAGTAGGCTTTATCCGTGTTCTTACATTAACCTTATTCATTTGGTATTTTGGAGGTATGGCAGTATCCGGTGAATCCATTGTCAGCCTCGGTGTTTTATATGCAATGGTTAACTACTTAAACCGCTTGTTCCATCCCATTTCAGGAATCGTAAATCAGTTTGCGAATTTTGAACAGGCGATGGTAGCTGGTGAACGGGTGTTTGCCTTGCTTGATGAGAAGGGGACCCATGTAGTGGATGATTGTATCCCTCGTTTCAAAGGAGTTGTTCAATTTAACCATGTTTCCTTCAGCTATAAGGAAGGGGAAAATGTGTTAAATGATATTCATTTTGAAGCAAAACAGGGAGAAACGATTGCCTTAGTAGGACATACGGGGTCAGGGAAAAGTTCAATTATGAATCTTTTATTCCGATTTTATGACTATCAGGAGGGGTCTATCCGAATTGATGGACAGGAATTAAAAGATATTCCCCATCAAGCCTTACGTGAGCATATGGGAATCGTATTGCAGGATCCTTATCTGTTTACAGGGACGATCCTATCGAATATTACACTGAATGATCCAAAGATTACGAGAGAAGTGGCGGAAAAAGCCTTACGGGATGTGGGTGCGGATCGAGTATTGACCCATCTTGAACATGGCTTTGATGAACCGGTAGTAGAAAAAGGAAGTACTCTATCATCGGGCCAGCGGCAATTGATCTCATTTGCTCGTGCACTGGCTTTTAACCCGGCCATTCTCATTCTGGATGAGGCTACTTCCAGTATCGATACAGAAACAGAAACATTGATTCAAGAGGCTATGGATGTGCTAAAGAAAGGGCGAACCACCTTTATCATTGCACATCGTCTTTCTACTATAAAAAATGCAGATCATATCCTCGTGCTTGATAAAGGAACAATAGTGGAGAGAGGAAATCATGATCAACTCATGGAATTAAAGGGGAAATATTATCAAATGTACGAACTGCAGATTGGCAAACTGGCAGGTTAATCGTTTTAGCGGTGATCGTTTTACAGCCACAGTATAGCAAGATTTATATAGGTTGGTAGTATAAATAAGAGGAAGCACTTGCTGCTTCCTCTTTTACTTAGTATATGCGATTGCACGAAGGTATCTGGAATTCCAGAAGTTTTTTGCCTAATCCTTTTACTGCTAATAATAGTACTGTTAACTTCCTAGTCCATAATAGCCCAATATGCAGGCTTTATATTATAATCCGGGTCAAAGACAAAGGGGGCATCTTTTCCAACACCATTATTATACTCCTTTGCACGATCGTCTAGCCATGTGTGATTATCTGCTATTCCCCAGAACGTCACGCTACTTATCTTATCTTCTAACCTCTCATACATTTCAAATAAATCATTGTATCTGTCAGCTTGACGCTGGAGCACTTCATCTGGAATATCCTCGTATGATGGATAAGCTGGTCTTGGAGGCCAACCATATAAGCTCACATCCAATTCAGTGATCTGATTATCTAAACCAAGACTGGCAAAACGATTGATCGATTCCTCTGTTTCGGCAAGAGAGGGCCAACCCAATTGAATATGGGCTTGATGTCCGACACCGTCAATAGGAACTCCTTGGTCCAGCAAATCAACAACGAGGTTATATAAATAGGTTTTTTTAGGTTCTACCTCTGTGTTGTAATCATTAATGTACAGTTTTGCATCCTTCTTTGCATATTTTTCAACTGTTTTAAATGCAACCTTAATATAATCTGTACCAGTTATTTGATACCATGGAGATTCACGCAGCTTCTGTTCATTTGATGCGTATTCGTCAATTACTTCGTTTACGACATCCCAAGAATCCACATCATATTTATACCGTTGGACGATCGTTTTTATATGTTTTTCTAAACGCTGTAATAGCAGCTTTTTATTTTTCTCCCGCTGTTTTGGATTGGTTTCTTCTGCCATTTTATTCCCTTTCTTATCAATAAAGAACCATTCAGGAACCTGGCTATGCCATACAAGGGTATGAAAACGGACATCCATATCGTTTTTCTTGGCGAATTTTACAATTTTATCAGCTTCTTTGAAATTGAATTTCCCCTCTTTGGGTTGGATGGAAATAGGCTTCATTACATTCTCTGCAACAATGCTGTTATAGTGGCGTTTTAAAACTTGACTGCTTTTGCCCTCCAATTGATTTGGTTCAACGGCAGCCCCAATCGAAAAAGAATCTTCGTACCTTTCATATAAAGGGGGAGCTTTTAATGCACTTAATGGCTGAGCGCTGACAACATCTGTGGAAACTAAGGGGGTGGCAAGGGCGATAGCTAATCCGAGACTGAGGAACTTACGAGTTAAATTGTGTGACATGGCCTAATCTCCTTTTTTGTTTATTTAGAAAGCGGTTACATTATTATGTTTGAAGATTATTATAGAAGCAATCAACATAGGAAGTCTATAAAACAAACAGAGTTATAAGAAAAACAGGTAATAATTCATGGTCTAAAAACCTTCTTACCCATTAATTCGGGACTAAATACATAAAAGAAATAGGTTAAAGTACATAGATTAAAAATAACAATCAAAAATGCAGTTTTATTCCTCTTCTACATAATGTTAAAGACACAATCACTATATTCAACCAATTTATTATAATAATCTACCAGGTGAATAATAGAATGTAAGATTAAAGTTATTGAGAAGAATCGGGAGCTGTTTTTACTATAATCTACTCTATGAGTTGTGACTAATTTAATAGATTATAAAAGTTAATTTCCTCAATAATTCGTATGCTAAATATAAAAAATCACTTATTTTAAAGAAGATTGTCCTGAGTTGCAATCTAACTTGTGAGTAAATATCACTATTTTTAAATCTGAAAATCCAATTCTCTAAAAAATATTCTAGTTCTTTAGACTTATTTTTTAATTTTTTTGTAAAAAATAATCCTTTTGAGGTTAAAATTGTAAATAGTATGGGTATATTTGTAAATGCTAGGAACGACTGTAATATTTTAATTTTTCCATACCAAAGTATCAGTGTAGCGTAGTCGTCTCAGTATCCATACTTAGAACAAAAATAAAAAAAGAAAAAAAGGAGTGTTTGTAAATGTCAGGACAAATTCGTATGACCCCTGAGCAACTGAAACAAAGAGCAAAAATGTACGGGAACAGTTCACAACAAATTGAGCAAATTTTAAGCGAATTAAAAAATGTACAAAGAGACTTAGCAGCTGAATGGGAAGGTCAAGCCTTCGGTAAATTTGATGAACAATTTAATCAGCTTGCTCCGAAAGTCCAAAATTTCGCGACCCTTTTACAAGATATCAACACTCAATTGGATAATACTGCAGAAGCGGTTAGACAACATGACGAGCAATTGGCTAAAAACTTTGGTCTTCAATAAGCCATATCCAGCGTTACGATGATTCGTGTAAGCAAAGGCCACGCTTTTTTGTGTGGCTTTTGCTTATAATAGGAGAATTCTATTTTAATAGAATAAGGAATAGCAGGAAGTATACATAAAAGAGAAAATCAGGGGTGTTGGCATGAATAAGATCGCAAAGGGATTTTTGCTTTTTCTTGCATTAATCATAGCGTTAACGGGAGCTATCTCATACCTTGGCTTGGATCAGACCTCACAAATAGATAAAAATAAAGCTGAGGAAAAAATGACGATTGCTCTTGTAAATGAAGATAAGGGTTCGGTTTTAAATGCAAAAAAATATGATTTCGGCAGTGAATTTGTTAAGAGTATAGAGAGTGAGGACACGCATAATTGGTATGTTGTCAGCCGTGGTGTGGCTGAAAGTGGGATTAAGCGAAATGCGTATAATATGATGATTGTCATTCCGAACGATTTTACGGAAAAAGCACTTGATATTGATTCTAGTTCTCCCGAAAAAGTAACGTTGAATTATAAAATTAATACTTCAGGAAATGCAATCATTAAAGAAAAGGCTGAGAAAACAGCCAGTTCTATTTTAAATAATTTTAATAAACAAATCATAGATGTCTATTTTGCAAGTGTTATCGGCAACCTTCAGGAAGCTCAGGACAATGTAAAAAAAGTGGTGGACCAGGAGGAACATTATACAGGTATTTTTAATCGCTCTATTCATAACCCTCTCAGCAATTATACCTCACAATTTGATCAGATTCAGAGTGGAGCCGGTGCCTCGAAAACAAGTTTCAAAGGGCTTGAAGGAATCCTTGCATCATTTGAAGACAACCTTGGAACTGGCATGCAGGCCAACCAAACATACTATGATCGATACAAACAATTTACAGATATGCATCAAACGAATGGGGCGCTGGCAGCTGATTTTGGAAGTCAATTAAGTCAACTGGACCAAACTATGAACAGTGAGGATGTTACTGCTCAATTTACAAATTTAATGTCAGCCAACCAAACAATTAATGATCAGTTCAAGCAAGATGAGATGGCTTCATCTGCCAATATCTTGACTGAGTCAACAGCCATTCAGAACCATTTGACTGATACACAGGAGAAAATGGGGACATTTAACACAGAATTAACAACTACATTATTAACAGAGGATGAAGAACTAAAACAGCTGGTTAGAGAAGATTTGAGTGAAACACTGAAAGGAAACTCCGGTGAAACAGGAACAGTGAGTATGTCCACTTTCTTTGGTGTGCCAGATTCAAATATGAAAACAGCTATTGCCAACCAAATTCTTAAATTACCGACATTAGATGCCAATCAAATTGACGAATTAACATTAGAGGATGGGGCAACAAGGCAATTAAAAAATGTTGTTAATATAACAAATAAATATATTTCTGAATTTAATACTACCCCCAATCCATCAAGTGAAAACCTTCCATTAATTGATAAGATCAATTCAATTAAAGATGATTTAAGGGTAAATGGTATTACTTTAACAGATGAGGTCGAGTTACCTGCCAATAGAAAAAAAGACCAGAAATTCACTTTCACCTTGCCGGATGGGTTCTCATTGGAGAATTTAACACTCAAGTTACCGGGCAGATTTGAACAACAATATACACCGGGCGAAGATGGTAGTATTACTCTCCCAAGATCTATAAAAGGCACTTTTAAAGTAAATATGGTTGTTAAATTAAGAGAAGATGCAGATAAGATTGATGTTTTCCAGCCGATTAAATGGAAATGGCAAATTGCCCAAGAGGATGCGAATGGCAGTGAAGACAAGCCTGAAACGGAAACACCGGAGGATACTGAGCCAGCACCAGATATGGAAATTCCGGAAAGTCCACCAACTGATCGACCTGCTGAATCTGTCTCTATGAATATCATTCAAACGACAGCTGTCGAGAGTAATGAAAAACAAGAAGATAACGGTACTAATGAAACAGTAATTGAACCTGGTACGAATGAAGATGACAAGACTGCACCGCCAGCAGGCGATGAGGATACAGATCTTGATGAACCGGAAACAGGCAATGAACAGAAACCGGGTGATGATCAACCAACTACTAATCCCAATCCCGCTGAGCCGCCAGCCGCTGAGCCTGGTCCAGCTAACCCGGAAGAGCCGCCGGCCACTGAGCCTGGTCCAGCTAACCCGGAAGAGCCACCGACCACTGAGCCTGAACCAGCACCAGAGCCGGTTTTAATTGAAAATAATACAATTTCTCATGAAATATTGTCACCTATAAAGACAATTACTACTAGTAGCTTAATCAAAAGCGTCAATGAATCCATAAAAGAGTATTATCGTTTAGCTATGCTTTATGACATTTATTTCGGTATAGATATGAACGAAGCAAAAGTATTGTCAACTGATGAGAATCTAAAAGATCATGCAACATCAAATTCACTTTACTACATGTTCAACAAACAGGATTTAGTTGATGTATTAGCCGGCTATATGTCAGATCAGTTTTTATCAGAAGTGAAAAGAGAAACGGCAGAACTGAAGGCAAAAATCGACTCGTATCTTGCAATTGTTGACAAAGCCAGCGGAAATTCTAAAGAACTTGCCGACTCAATCGCAAGGACAATGGCTGAGGCAGAAGTGTTAAATGAATCACTTGCAAATACAATAAGTGATGTAGGGACATGGAGAGAGCAAAGTTTGAATTTGCTTGACAATCAATCCACCATTTTATCCAAACAGGGTGATGAACAGAATATGATCCTTACGATGGATGATTCCTTAAGATCATTACTCGATATGAGTGAGAATCTTGTGACGCAATCAAGAGGAAATAAGGAATCCGCAGACGGTGTTTATCAGACCTTTGATGAATTGGAAGAAGATGCGAAAACCATTCAAATAAGTGGTGTAACCCTAGTCAAAAATGCGGACAATTTGCTTGGAGACATGACTGAAAAAGTATCGGGTGATAAAAACTTCGCTTCAAACTTTGCGGGAGTACTAGCCAATTCCCGGATTGGAGAACGTCAAAACGAGGATTTATTCAAATTCCTTTCCAATCCTGTTCAAACGAAAAATGGCGAGATTATTGCTGTAGAAGAGACGTTCCATCCTTATTTCATGGTTTTAATATGTTTCATAGTGGCCCTGTTCTCAGCATATGTCCTTTCAAACAATGAGAAAAAACGACTCTCACGAGATTCATTTGAGACAGAACGAGCTTTGTGGAGCAGTAATTTACCAATCACCCTTTTAACTCTTGGAGTAGGCTTGGTTGAAGGGCTCCTGATTAGTTTGCTTTCCGGTTATTTCTTAAATATGTCACAGAGTTACTTTATTCCATGGATTGGTTTGGTCATGCTCATTATGCTTTCAATGACCGTAGTTGCTACCTATCTGTTAAGGCAGCTGAAAATGGGAGGGATGTTTATTCTGCTCACTCTGTTCAGTATGTATCTCTTCTTTGCAGATGCACTTGGATTGCATTTTGATAAGTTATCAGTAGGAGCCAAAGTAAAGGAGTTTTCTCCGTTACAGCATATGGAACAATTACTTACTGCTTTTTCTAAAGGCTCGGATTTAAATATATGGGTCATCATTTGTTCAATAGGAGGATTAGCCTTAGGAATTGCTTTGAATTTGTTTGTAGTAAACAAATTCTCATGGAGCAGGGAGGTTGAGGGTCCTGAAACAACTAAAGCAAGTTAATCATTGTCTGCTCTTGATTGCAACCAGCTTGTTTTTAGTTGGTGGTATCCCTGTACAAGCTGAAGGTGATTTGGAACATGATGGGAATATCAATATACAGCAGGACAGAATCAGTCAGGAAGAAGAAGAGAAGAAGCAAAAGGATTCGAAGCAATATAGAGAAAATGAATTAGAAAAAAGAATTCCGGGTTTGTTCAAAGAACAAACCCGGAAAACGATAGAAGAGAATCAAAAGAAGCTGGAAAAAGAAAAGGAAGACCTGAAGGATTCTTTATTTATTTCAGAAGTGGAAGCAAATAAAACACTTAATGAAACAAAAGTCTCTTTGTTTAATGAAAGTTATGAAGTACCTGTCGTAGCAACTGAAGAGAAAGAAGAGGATAAAAAGATTGGATCAACGATTCTGGCTGCCCTTTCAGTTGTTGTCTTAGTCATCTGTGGAGGCATTTACATGGCGGCCAAAAATATGATGAGTTGAGAGGAGATGCAAGTGTTGCCTGGTGTAACTCATATTAACGTAACAGTAGATTTTACTAAAAAACAGTTTGGACGATACGATTTGAGAATTCCTGTTCATCAGCCGGTAAAACAATTACTGGTCAATTTAACAGAAACTTTACAAATTAATGTAGATAAAGAATTTCTATATACAGTAAAAGTACCGGGAAAATCGTTATTGTTAACGGATGATGACCGATTAGCTGATTATCCGGTTACAGATGGAGATATACTGGTAGTTTTATAAAAAACGGGTGGTCAAAGGAGTTAAAGGACATGCAAGAAAAAGAAATTCACATGGAGTCCCATACATTCCATTTTACTATGCTTGAAGATAGATGGGCATTAAAAATGCCGAAATCACAAACACGCGTGAAAGATATAAGGCATCTTTCACTGCTAACAGAAAAAACGGACTATTTCGTACCTGCTCAGGTAGAAGAAGAGGAGGATACGTATACCTTTCTTTATAATATCACCCGAAGAGATAAGCTCTGGACAGATGTCTTATCTTTAAATCGTGCAGATAAATTACGCTTGTTATGTAATGTAGCACGTTTACAAAAACTTTTAACTACGAGAATTACATTTTTCCTGCACCCCGATAATCTCATTTGGGATGATAATCTGATACCCTCTGTTATCCATCGGGGAATCAGGGATGCAGTACCACCGTTTACTGTGGATGAAGGGGTATTCTTACATCAATACAAATGTTTGGCAATCGCTATATTTTCAAAAAAATTCAACTTTAATGAGCTCTATTCGGGCTCCATACATAATGCAAAAGATACCGAATTCGAAAAACAAATAGCCGAAACGGCTCATCTGGATTCACTGATAGAACTAATCGAAACAAATTATATAAAAGAAAAAGCAGAATCTGAAAAAAATCTGCAAATGGTTCCGAAGAAAAAGTTCAGACTTTTTAAGCAATTAACTTATTCCCTGATTGCAGTAGCCATTATTTTAGCCATCCCACTTGTTTATATGCTTTTTAGTAGAGTGCCAGAACAAAATCACCTATTGCAGGCACATAGTTATTTTTTAAGGAATGAATATGGAAACGTCATATCAGAACTGGAGAACAATGAGCCGGAAGAATTGCCATACTCGGCAAAATATATATTGGCCTATTCCTATATTCGTGCAGAAAATTTAGGTCCCTCACAAAAAGAAGCCATCATGAAAAACATCAGCATGAAAAGTGATGAGAACTATTTATTATATTGGGTTTATAACGGACGTGGAAATTTCACGGAATCTATGGATTTGGCCATGTATGTAGATGATCCAACATTGATTATATATGGACTGCTTCAGCAAATTACAGAAGCTAAAAACGACCCTGACCTTAGTGGAACCGAGCGTGAAGATAAGGTGCAAAAATACGAAGAAAAATTAAAGGAATATGAAGAGAAATCCGGGCTTAAATCTCAGGGTGTTACAAATGAAGTTCCTGCAGAAGAGACTGCACCTGTCGACGGAGCAGTACCTGTTGAGGAAGCAACACCTGTAGAAGAGACGGTGCCTGACAAGGTGGAGAAACCGGCAAGTGAAGTGGATAATAAAGAAAAAGCACCAGATAAGGAAGCAAGTAAACCGGATCAAAAGGGTGCAGAAAACTCTAAAGCGAAGGAAGACACTAATGCAAAAGAATAATTGGGTAATGGCACTGAGATTTTCCCCAGAGAGTGTCCAATTTATTTTTAGTTGTAACAGAGAGGGAGAGATAGATGGCACAACGATTATTACTGCTGGCCTATAAAGAACAATTGCATAAATGCCACTTATCGGAAGATGTGCCTCAAAAGGTCACACTGGGTATTGACGAAGGTCACACGATTACTTGTGCAGGAACGATGGAATCGATATGTATAGAGTGGGATGGTCATTCCTGCTGGTTAGATGGACGGCAGTTACAGCTAAATGACCAGCTAGTCCTGCCGGATCATGGTGAAGGAACAATTTCCTTAAGGTTAATCAATATATCAAAACCGATTTTCTATGATACATCCAGTCAAACCAGTTTTTCGATCGGATCCAATGAGTATGATGATATTCAAATCAAAGGGTCAGCGAGCGATATGATTCTTTATCGTGATGAGGTTACGATGGCCTTTAGATTAAGTGTCATTCAAGGTACTGTGTATCATAACTTTATCCGTGCAGATGGTGAGCTCATTCTTGAGGATGGAGATCAGCTTTATATGGAAGGAATGCTAATCACATTTGGAAAGCATTCCATTGAAATTGTAGGTAATGAATTAATAGAAGCTGCAAAATTAATCCGCTTATATGAACAGCCTTTAAGTTACTCATCAGAATATCCGGATTATCATCGTTCTCCAAGAATTATTTATAGAGAACCGGAGGAAAAGCGGCAAATAGCGAGACCTTCACCTAAACCGAGAAAGCCTAGTGAACAAATTGCCCGGATCATTGTACCGCCGATTGTCATGATTGCTGCATGTGTAGTGGTGTCCCTGTTTAACGGAAGCGGTATTTATTTAATTGTCATGCTTTCCATGACGATTGTGACCGTTATTTTTGCCATTACATCGTATATTAAGAGTTTAAAAGAATATCGAACAGATACAAAAGAACGGGATGTTAGTTACCGTGAATATATAAAGAATAAAACAAAGGAATTATATGAGGCAAGTAATGATCAGCGTCATGCCCTCCACTATCATTATCCAACGATTGAACAAATTAGAAAAATGGCCGTGGATATCGATTCCAGAATTTACGAGAAAACCATGTTTCATCATGATTTTTTAATGTACCGTGTTGGAATCGGAAATGTAAAAACGAGTTTTGAGATTGATTTGAGCGTGGAGGAATTCACGCAGGAAAAGGATGAATTGATGGACGAAGCACGCAAGCTGCGTTCACAGTATGAAGAAATCAAACAAGTTCCATTGATTACCTCCCTGATGAATGGACCGGTGGGATACATCGGACAGCGTCATCTCGTTGTCGAACAACTGCAATTGCTTGTGATGCAAACAGCGCTTTTTCAGAGTTATCATGATGTGCAGTTTATCAACATTTTCCCAGAAGAAGAAAAAGAGCAATGGGATTGGATGCGCTGGCTCCCGCATGCCAGCATTCAGGGGATCAATGTGAGAGGATTTGTCTATCATGAACGCTCCCGTGATCAGGTTTTAAATTCACTTTATCAAATTATCAAGGACCGAAAATTACAAGTAGATGAGAAGAACAATAATGAGAAAATCTATTTCTCCCCGCAATTTGTTGTCCTGATAACAGATGAAAAAATGGTTCTCGATCATTCCGTGATGGAGTATTTAAATGAAGATCCAAGTGATTTAGGGGTTTCTATTGTCTTTGTCCAAGACGTCATGCAATCATTGCCTGAACATGTGACGACAGTTATTGATATAAGAGATTCCTTAACCGGTAATATCATCCTTGAAAAAGGTGAGCTCGTAAACAGGCGTTTTCAACCGGATCATTTCCCTAAAGATTTTGATAAAGAAGAAATGTCCCGGGCTCTTGCTCCCCTTAACCATCTGCAAAATTTAAAGAATTCAATTCCCGAAGCTGTTACATTCCTTGAAATGTATGGAGTGGAGAGAGTCGAAGATTTACAAATCAAAGAGCGCTGGACACAAAATGAAACCTATAAAAGTTTAGCTGTACCATTGGGATTACGTGGGAAAGAGGATATTGTCAATCTGAATTTGCATGAAAAAGCACATGGCCCACATGGTCTCGTGGCAGGAACAACAGGTTCCGGTAAATCAGAAATCATTCAATCCTACATTATCTCATTGGCTGTTAACTTTCATCCATATGAAGTCGGGTTCCTGCTGATTGACTATAAAGGCGGTGGAATGGCGAATTTATTCAAAGATCTTCCGCATCTTATGGGTACCATCACGAATCTGGATGGGGCGCAATCCATGCGGGCATTGGCTTCTATTAAAGCGGAATTGCAAAAAAGACAGAGACTATTTGGTCTGCATGATGTCAATCATATTAACCAATATCAGAAATTGTTTAAATTAGGGGAAGTTCAGGAGCCAATGCCGCATTTATTTTTAATTTCGGATGAGTTTGCGGAATTAAAATCAGAACAGCCGGAATTTATGAAAGAGCTTGTATCCACCGCGCGTATCGGACGTTCACTGGGAATTCATTTAATATTGGCGACACAGAAACCAAGCGGGGTCGTAGATGATCAGATATGGTCCAACTCCAAATTTAAATTGGCGCTTAAAGTTCAAAATACCACTGATTCAAATGAAATTCTTAAAACGCCGGATGCAGCCGAAATTACATTGCCAGGGCGTGCCTATTTACAAGTCGGCAATAATGAAATCTATGAATTATTCCAGAGTGCATGGAGTGGTGCAAATTACATCCCTGAAAAAACAGATGAGGATTGGATGGATACGACCATCTATGCCATTAATGACCTTGGACAGTACGATATTATCTCTCAGGATTTAAGTGGATTGTCCAAGAAGACAGAAATCACATCTGTACCGACTGAATTGGATGCTGTCGTAGATCATATGAAGCATTATGCAATCGAACATGATATTAAAGAATTACCGAAGCCATGGCTCCCTCCTTTAGAGGAGACCATTTTCTTATCTGAGCTACATCCTGTCGACTATCGTCAAGCATGGATGGAAGAAAAGAAACCACTTGAGGTGACCATAGGGTTCCTCGATATTCCTGAAATGCAATCTCAGGATCCATTGAAGCTGAATCTATCAAAAGATGGACATGTAGCAGTGTTCTCCAGTCCGGGTTATGGAAAATCAACATTTTTACAAACTGTAGCCATGGATTTGGCAAGGCAGCATAATCCTGAGAGACTTCATATCTATTTGATTGATCTTGGAACAAACGGGTTACTTCCTTTAAAGGACTTACCTCATGTAGCTGATACTTTTATGGTCGATGAAGAGATTAAGATTGGAAAGCTTTTGAGACGACTTGAAAAAGACCTTAAAGAGAGAAAGCAGAAACTCAGCCAGTATGGAGTGGCAAATATCTCGATGTATGAGAGAGCGAGCGGAGAAGAAGTTCCAATCGTACTGTTGCTCCTTGATACATTTGATTCGATTGTCGATGTACCTTACCGGGAAGTAATGGAGAGAATAATTGCACAGATTGCCAGGGAAGGTGTCAGTGTAGGAATTCATATGGTTATAAGTGCGGGGAGACAAAATGTTTTACGTACGCAAATATTAGCAAATATAAAGCATCAAATACCCCTCTATCTAATAGATGATACAGAAACGAGAAGTATTGTTGGGAAAACAGACTTAAAGATTGAGGAGATTCCAGGCCGCGGATTAGTCAAATTGGAACAGCCTGCATCTTTTCAAACGGCTCTTCCGGTACACGGCGAAGAAGCTTTGGCCATTGTTGAAGGAATACAGCGTGAATGTGATGAGATGGCGAATTCCTGGACAGGAAGATTGCCAAACCCAATCCCAATGGTTCCAGAAGTTATGGACTATGCTTCACTCATCCAATTGAAAAAATCAAGAGAGATCATACAAAGAGGCGGCATCCCGTTTGCTGTTGATTTTGAAAATGTGGAACCGATTGAAATCAATGTCACTAAAGATCCGAATACACTAATTCTTGGAGATATGATGGATTCAGTTGAAAACACGTTCCATACATTGCTATCAGTCATCTCTAAGAACAGTCTGATTGATGTCGCTATGGTTGATAATGCCTCAAGCAGCTTTAGAAAATATCGCGAAGATGTAGACATGTATGCAGATCATACAGGAGAAATGGATTCCATGACTGAAAGATTGCAGGAATTGTTTGAGATGAGAGAAGATGCGTTCCGTCAGGCTCAGGCAACTGCAGACGGTAATCTGACAAGAAATAAATTTTTGAAAGAGCTTCGCCCAATGGTCATTTTGATTACGGATGCAGTCTTCGTTGTCGACTCTATGTCGATGATGAATCAAACAACGTTAGCCAAGTTAATAGAAAACGGGGGAAGAGCTGGTATTTACTTTATCCTCGGTGCGGTCTTCGGAGCCATTGAAAGAAAGTACGATGACATTATCAGCATTATGAAAAAGCAAAAAGTAGGTGTATTGATTGGACGGATTTCAGACCAAAACATTCTCGAAGTAATCAATCGTCCATATCGGGAACAAAATTTACTTCCTTACGAAGCCTATTCAATCAAACAGGGTAAAGCTGAGAAAATTAAAATTGCTGCTCCTTATCAAAAAAGAGAGGAAGTGACTGTAAGTGTTTAATTTTTTTATCCGTACGCCCTCTGAAGGGAAAAGGGACGACTATGAGAAATTATATAACAAATTACAGGAGTCCATTTCAGACTTTGACAGACATGTTTCTGATGCAGATGCATCCTATGATTCTTATAGCGGATCTGTACCTAATCTCTCGGTATCAAAAATACCATCTAATGATTTTGAAACAAAAAGAGAGGAGCTAAATGGAAAGGTACTGAAATACTTCAATACAGATAAGGAAAAACGAGACTCATTAGTCCGTGCCAAAGAGAAGGCCTATGATAAATACCTCTATTATAAACAGAAGGCAGATGAAGAAGCGGCAGAACAACTCAGGAAAGAAAAAGAGTACTTGGAGGGGATGTTTGATTGGATAAAGTAATTATTCATGAAGATAAGCTTAATGAAGCCAAGACGGCAGCAAAAGTATTAGAGAAATCAGTCGATCAAACCTATGAAACCTGTAAGCTGCTGCTAGAGTATGTGAATAAGGCTGAATGGAGTGGGAACGCGCGAGACTCCTTTCTAACCTATCTCGAAATTATCGAAAAATATCATAAAGATATGAAGGAGGCCGTCAAGAAGCAAACAAGTGCTTTAAATAATTTAGATGGCTATATGGATGACTTTCTGAAAGATGCTTCTGTGAAGGAAGTGAAGAATTTATGAGTGGAGAAACAACAAATACATTTACAGCACCAGAGTTGTATCTGTTAGCAGCAGCCTTTGGGGGTAAAGTACTTTTTGGGTTGCCAGAGAAAGAAATTTATCAGTTAAAGGGTGACGGAGTATTTCAGGAGGCATACCAGCGATTAATAGAAAAAGAAATTTTAACGTCAGAAGGGAAAATCACGCGCGGCGGAGCATTTATTATCCAAGCAGTGGAAATGTATCATCAAAGCAAAAAATATGTACGCATCAATAATATCATGTTTGCTTTTCAGGAGAAAAATCAGGACGAATTAATTTTACTGATTGAAAAGGAAGAAAGTGAGCATTATCAACTCCGGGTTCTATCAAAGGCAATTGTGTTGAAAATGTTAAGTGATGAAATACCGCTTGTTTTGAGAGAACCAAAAGAAGAGGAAAAGAGTTTTCTCAAGCAAGAATTACTTCATCAGGAGCGTCGTGAGATCGAAGAATATGAACCGGAAAAAATGTTTATGAATCTGGAACTCTTTCATTTAGATGAGGAGCCGAAAAACAAATTCAATCCAAAATACTATCAACAATGGTTTATCTTTACGAAGGATGAAAAGTTAATCATGCTTGATATCATCAATAAGAAATATTATCATGCGAGCCAATATTGGTTTTTGAAAATATTGTTTGATGAAATGAACTTCCCATATAAGAGGAGTGAAGAATTTGCCTAATGTCCAATTGAGTGATGGCGGCGGGGGATCCGGTAAAATGGTTCTCATGAATCCGGATGAATTGATGCAAGTATTAACATATTTAAACGAAATTTTTACGGAAATTGAAAACAATGCGATGCCTAGTATTGAGAAATTAGGAAGCCTTAAGTTTTATACAGATGGGAAAGCCAAAGAGACAATGGAAGTATACGCTGAGGCAAATTTAAAAGTACAGGATTTATTTGATCAGTATTTCCGGGCATCCTCCTTAGTAAACGATATTTGCCAAACGATGATAAAGACTGATTCAGCTTTGGCTGAACAAATCTGGGCTAAATTTGGAGGATAATTAATGGATGTTAAATATATATCTTCCGACTGGGAAAAGATGCGGAGCGGTGTTAAATCTCTGATCGGTTATGGTCTCTATGGAAAAGGAATGTTTGAAGATCTTAAAAAGCTTAATGAGGTACTAGAGGATGCGGAAAAGGATATTGCTAAGTATGATGTGGATAGAGCAATTTCTTTTTCGCATACGAGTCAAAAAAGTACCTATCAAACGATGTTTGAGAAGTTTGAAATTTTGAATCAATTTACGGGAAAAGTGGGCGACTTAGTAGATAGAACGATAGACCAACCTTTTTATAAGGATATGGATGCTTTTATTTCGGCCATGGAAGAAGCCACTATTTCGAATTATACGACGACGAATCGAATTGGCGCTACGGAAATGCAAACATATGGCTATGAGCATGTAACTGTTGTAGAGGTGCCGAAAACAACGGTGTGCCTCGATGATTTGCTCAGTGGCGGTAATTTTTATAGCGAGCAAATGAAGCTTGAATATGAAGATTGGAAGAAAATAAACCCTGATCAAGATTTATCCCAGTCAGAGTTTCAACTTGCAAAAATAAACATGCGAGCTTTTGAATATGAATCCATTCGTGATGATCAGGAAAATAAAGAATTCTGGACTCAAATTGGAGCGCTTGTTGTCATTGTTGGTGTGACACTTTTATGTCCGCCTGCAGGTCTTGCACTTGGCGCAGCCTATGGTGTGATGGAACTCAGCTCGGCAGTTACCGGTGAGGATTGGGTGTCAGGCCGGGAGCTAGGGACAGGTGAGCGATGGTTTCGTGGATTGCTAGCCCCGCTTGATATCCTTCCTGTTGGTGTGTTTTCCAAGTTTGCAGGCAACGCAACGAAATTTGGAAGACTTACTGATAATATAGGAACTGTTGGGCCAAAGGCGGGAATAAAAGATGGTGTTCAGCAGGGAACAAACCAAATTGATAACATAGCTGACGAAGCAGCTAAAAATATCCCTTCACGTCTTACTAGTGCCACCGCAGCTGCAGGAGATCACATACCAGATAATGTGCTGAAACAAGCTGCCGGCGATGAACTCAATTCAGCAGTCAGCTCTGTTCCGCCATCTCTTAATATTCCATCTACGAGGAAAATCAGCGATTGGGCGGATGACGCAGAAATACATGTAAGGGAAATTAACCCTGAAGATCGAGCTAAATTGGATCAATGGGCGTACCCTCCAGATGAGCAAAAATATCTGCAATATAAGGAAGTATACGATAATCCTCAATATTATAATCAAGAAAATGGAGCTATTAACTGGCCTCCTCACGATGGGTTTGATGGCGAACCAACAATCATGAACTTGCAGGAAGGAATGCTGATTGATCGGTTTGGGGAACCATCTGGCGGTTTCTTTTCACCTGAAGGAATCCCATATGAATCTCGTGCTTTAGCTTTGCATAGTGACGAAGCTAATTACTATATTTATGAAGTAATCACGGATTTTGAGGTGACAGGTGGTAAAATAGCACCATGGTTTGATAGGCCCGGAGGAGGCTTCCAGTATATCAAGTATCATGAATCTGGAGAACCATATACTATGCAGGATTTAATTGATGAGGGTTATATAAGGGAAGTTTCAGTGAAAAAGGGAGGTATTCATAATGATTGACAAGTTAACTAGACATCTTGGGGAAGAATATACCCTATTAAATAGATCACATGGAAATGTGCATATAGAAATTTATAGAAAAAGTGACTCTGGGATTGATCCAGAAACATTTATTGAGTTAATAGAGAATGAAGGGAAATTTCATCTTTCTCTTGTACAGCGAAATAAAAAATTTGTTAAGGCGGAATTTATCCATATTAATGATGCCGTATTCACAACTGGCCTCTATGCCATTAGTAAATTAGGAAATCCAATTCAAAATAAACAAGCTCAAAATGATATTTTATCACTAAAACCAGATGACTTTTCATTATTAAACAATATATTGTCTCAAGAAGTTGGTGATGAGTATTTTTCCATTAAGCAAGAAAAAGCTAAAGTAATTAATTTAGAGGAAGCTAAGAATTCTGACTTATTCAATATATATTATTTGTCGGATTTAACGTTAGAAAAAGACTTCTTGGTTAAAGAACGAAAGGCTCCCAATGCTTTTCTGGTCCTATATAATTTTGCGGTGAAATTAAACAAGGTTCAATCATTGATTGACAGATGGAATGAGGACTTTAAAGTAAGTCAGGATCAGATTGAACTTGCTAAAAAGTTATATCTAGGCATAAAGTAACTTGAAAGAATAGAGGCAGAGTTTTCCGGCTCATTTCATATATTATGAATGGGCTGGATACATTTTGCTATAGTACTTTAAAAACTATTAAGAAATTGCGGAAATTTGACTAATGAGGAAGCGATGAAAAAATGGATATAGAGCTAACCTCACAGTTATTAAATGAGGAAAATATTATTTCAATTTTCACGAATACACCCATTGAACAGACTAAAAAGTATGCCTTGGTTTAAAATGATTGTCCTTGGACTATACAAATTGCGTTTCCTAAGAACGGAGTATCAACGGTATGGAAATCACACATTTTTGTTGGAACAAATATTCACTTAGTTGGATATATAAAGATGTTAAAAGGGAGTACGTGGCTGAAAATATTATATTTGCGAGTGTGGATGAAGAGCAAAACTTGATATACCTGGTGTGTGGAATGGAATTTATCGAAAACCGATTTCTATATTTGTCTTTTAAAGGTGAAGAATGGGTGGTGTTTGACAAGATATCAGGTTCTATTACATGGGGACCTAACAATCACAAAGTGACCATTCAAGTAAACCATATCATAGATGTAAAACCATATATGGAAGAGAAGCTTATTATCATACACTATCATGAGGTTGATGGAAAAAATAAAATGGCAGCTTATCAATTAAGCGGAGAAAATAAGTTTATTTCAGAGATTCCATCGACTTATAAAAGTCTTTACTTATCATCAGTCAATCAAGTACCAACCGTAGTTTGTGAAATTCCGACGACAGATCTTATCGACAGAAACCTTTGGCATTTTAAGATTGATAGAATGACAGGGAAGCTGACAAAGAGCAATTTGGCGTATTAATAGAATCCAATATCAAACTTTTAAAATAATAAGTAATCCATCCGAATGAGCGTGTAATCCAGCCAATCTCCAAAGAAATAGAGCCAAATTCATAAATAATCCAGCCAGCAGAGCGAGTAGTCCGGCTGAATAGACATAATCCAGCCAAAGTTACGATTTATCCAGTTATGAAGGGCATCGTTCAGCGAGATGGATAATAGTATTCGAAAACATCTATTAATCAAATAAAGGAGGTGCTTTTAATGAACATGGAACAAGCCTATCGAATCCTTGCATCCGTGGGTTTGTCAGTGCAGTATGAAAAGAATTTTTTAAAAGAGAAGCAGCCTCTGGCTAATAATTATTACCAATTATTAAAAAAGGATGACTGCTGGGAGTATTCAGGAGTCGATTATGAAATGGACCCACCTCCCGGGATTTTTGACCATAAGGAATTTGCAACAGAGAAGGAAGGGACTAAATACTTTGTGCTGAAAAGACTGCAATCTTTTTATTTTGACAAGTATTGTACTATTTCTCCAATCGTACATGAGGTTACATCTTTTGCCGATTTTGAAGAGAAGATGAAAATATTAGGGATTGAAAAGAATCACTACAGCTTTACCAGCATGAAACCACAATCTTTTTTGGGCATGGTGGAAGACGATCAGATAACGATTAGATATATAAATAAGAATAATAATGTAAGCTTCTCGTCTTTACCATTAGATTTAGACAAAGGAAGCCATGTGTGGTTTAACTATGTTTATTTGCTGCATTTACTTAAAAATTTAGAAAGTAATTTAATGAGTGAACAAGTCCTTGATAAGCCATTTACCGACGAATATATTGAAACCTTTATAAGATAACGTAAACTTAAAAAACAACAATCCACCCCTGCAATTACTACTTAAGAGTATCTCCAATGAATGACCTCAAAGTGCGTATCTTCACGTTATCTTTAACTCTTTACATAACTTAATTTCACCTATGATTAAAAAATTAAAACGAAAGGAATGGAGAAATTGACAACAATTAACAAAATAGCAAAATGCCCAGTTTGCGGAAGTGAAAATCTAACGAAAAAGAAAAAAGGCTACACCATTACAGCAGGTATTTTTGGGATGAATAAGATGCAATATACCTGTCACGATTGCGGAAAGAAATTTATGGAAAATAAAGCAGTCTTTAGTTAATGGGAGGAATAGGAATGGTTATAAAAGAACGGAATATCTTTCAACTTGTACTCTTATCATTAGTGACGTTTAGCATTTATTATTTTTATTGGATTTTTTCTACTTCTGAATCTATTTTGAAAGAGGAGAGAAAAGTACTGCCTGTGATTGAAGTCCTATTATGTATCGTTACAATCAAGATCTACGCCATTTACTGGCATTATAAAACAGCCAAAATGATTTATTTATATGCTCAGGAACAGGGATACAGAGGAATTCCCGACCAGTCTATAATTTGTGGATTGCTAGCCATCTTGCCAATGGGTGGATTGATGGCTATGGGATTAATTCAAACTCAAGAAAATACCATTCATTTTTTACAAAATAAAGCTCAAAAAATGCCGGTATAAAAGGATTGCCAAACCGTTTTAATTATTTTGTATCCTATAAAGGATTAGGAATTCTTTTAGCTTTCCATTCATATACCAATCCAGTACAGGATGATAAAAGAAATCCATGATGTTATGTGGTACCTTCCAAAAAGTAAGATGTATGCTTACATTTTTGGTTCACATAGCTTGATGGATTTTCTTCTTGTTAGGAGCGGAGGATCTGTTGAAATGATTTAGATGAGCGGCATTTCTTCCTATTCAGAAGGTGTATAGCATAAATCTACTACACTAAAAAAGTGATTATACGATTGATTTATGGAATAATCAGTGAAAATATGTAAAATATTGAGTATTCTTATAGAGATATTTCAGAATATATTATATTATGAATATATTGGAATATGTAAGCGCTTTATAAAGATTATATGAAAATATGAGTTTAATCGAAGGTGAGTATTTATCATGTTCTCAAGTAATATATGGTATCTAACTAGTACAAGGGGTGTTCATAATGATTGTTAAAGATTTCTTTATTGCTCTTTCTGAAAACCAGTTTTTAAATCGTGCAGCTCAAAAATATGGTTTGAAAATGGGTGCACAGAGTGTAGTTGCCGGTACAAATATAGCCGAAACAATTGAGAGTATAAAAGATTTAAATAAATATGGGATTTCTTGTACAGTAGATAACCTAGGGGAGTTTGTCAGTAAGAAAGAAGAAGCTTTAAAGGCAAAGGATCAAATAGTAGAAGTTATTGAAGCTATTCATGAAAATGAAGTTGATGCTCATATTTCTTTGAAGCCATCTCAGTTGGGATTAGATATTGATTATGATTTCTGTCAAGCCAATCTATTGGAAATTGTGGAAGCGGCTTCAAAATATGATATTTTTATAAACATTGACATGGAGAACCACTCCCGTCTTCAGCCTTCCTTTGACTTATTAGATAATATATCTGAAAACTATCAAAATGTTGGAACAGTTATTCAAGCATACTTTCGCCGAGCGGAAAATGATATACAACAATATAAAAATTATAGACTCCGTATTGTGAAAGGCGCCTATAAGGAAACGGCAGATCTAGCTTACCAAGTCAAATCTGAGATTGATGAAAACTATATCAAATTGATCGAGTATCATTTGTTAAATGGAAAGTTCACCTCGATTGCTACACATGATCATCATGTCATTAATCATGTTAAGCAATTTGTAATAGAGCATCATATTCCTAATGAAAAATTTGAGTTCCAAATGCTCTATGGTTTCCGTCAGGATATGCAAATGGCATTGGCTGAAGAGGGCTATCAGTTTTGCACGTATGTTCCCTTTGGAACTGACTGGTATGGTTATTTTATGAGACGCTTAGCTGAAAGGCCTCAAAATATTAATCTTGTCACAAAACAAGTATTCACTAAAAAAACAAATACCATATTGGGCATAGCTGCGGGTGCTTTTTTACTTGGCAGATTATCCAAAAAGAATAAATAGATATTATTAGCCACTGCTCGAAATACGAGGGCAGTGGCTTTTGTATAAAATTCATGTGTTGTATAAATTGATATATCATTCAGAAATTTTTTATTTTTGGAATTAGAAATGGTTACATACGAAAGGATCTTAAAAGTGTGCCTAAAAGAAAGAAAAGTAGTATATTTAACGATTGATGATGGCCCAAGTCTTTATACAATGAAGTTAATTGAGGTACTGAATCGATATGATATTCCTGCCACTCATTTTCTAATAGGAAATAATATGAAGAAATACCCGGATATGACGAAGGAGTACGTAAACCGGGGAGATTATATCGGTATGCATTCAATGAGTCATAGTTTCAATAGATTGTACAAAAAGGGAAGAATCGTAGAAGAAATACTCGAAACACAAAAATTGATTGAAAAGCAGGTCGGGATTCTACCAACCCTATTTCGTTGTCCATATGGTTCTTCTCCTGGACTAAATGATCAATTTCGCGATCAGGCTGTCCACGCTGGATTAAAGATATGGGATTGGACGATCGATTCAAAGGATTGGCAGCCACAAAACAATCCAGCAAATATAAAAAAAGAAATTCTGAATCAATTGAACGGCCCTGAAGAAATCATATTAATTCATGAAAATAAAGATACCATCGAAGCCCTGCCAGGCATTATCGAAAGTATTAAGGAAGCAGGCTATGAATTTGAAAGGTATGACGAATCCAATCATTTTTCTCTAAACTTTCATAAAGATAATCGATTATAAGATAGAGGAGTACATTTAATGATGAGGTAAATAAATCATCATCTGAGTCCCTTATACAGAAAAGAAAACGACAAACAGGATAATATGTACTAATTTGTAAGAATATTCTATATAATAGATATGGAGGCGGAATTCCGCTTTACATCGTGCATATTTATATAGAGAAGAGGTGGAAGGTTTAGTGTCTAATGAGAATGAGTATTTAGTAGATAACGAACAAAGTGTTGCTAAAAAGAAAGTCGAACGACATCCGGGGGAGCCGACGGGAGCCTTTAAAGGCGCGACGTGGGCGGCATTATTAGTAGGAGTTGCTGCTTATCTCATAGGTTTATTTAATGCTTCTATGGAATTAAATGAAAAAGGGTATTATTTTGCAATATTAGTATTTGGACTTTATTCAGCTGTATCCTTACAAAAAGCGGTTAGAGATAGAGATGAGGATATACCTGTGACAGCCATTTATTATGGTATCAGTTGGTTTGCTCTTATTGTAGCGATTGCCTTGATGGGCATTGGGCTGTACAATGCAGGAAGTATTGATTTGAGTGAAAAAGGATTTTATGGAATGTCATTTGTATTAAGTGTATTCGCTGCCATAACCGTTCAAAAAAATATTCGAGATACACAGAAAGCCAAAGAACGAGACTAGTCTTATCCATTCTGTATAACTCGTGATTTATTCAATCTAAGGGGCTGACCATCAGCCTCTATTTGTTTTCAACAGTAATAGCCTTTTCACTAAACAAGGATTATATCTTGGACTGGAATCATAGTAGTTGATTATATGGTATTAAAAGAGTTTGTTTTTTACTTCAAGTTAACAATGCCCTTGCCAGTTTCTTTATTTATAGGCAATGATGAATGTTCATGAGCTATGACCCAAGATTCATTCACTTTTTTTAAACCATATGTGAACCGATTTGTAATTTGACGAAGTTTTTCACCAGATTCTTCTTGGTGAGCAGCAAAGGTTACAGCACAATGTACATATGCGAGATGAGAATTTTCTTCAACTACTAGGTCATTAAAATCAACTTTAAGTAAAACACCATCCTCACTCAATCCATTAAACCACTCCACAACACCTTTCTCCCATGCAGAAATACCCTTACTCTCCCAGTTCACCCAGCAATCATAAATATGTATTTCGGAAGCATACATGGATAAGAATTTTTCAACATCTTTTTCGTAAACGGCTGTTTTGTAATTATTAAGTACGTCTTGAACTTTGAAAAAGCTTTCTTTCAATATGTGCATCTCCTTCACTAAATTCATAAATGTAAGAATGTTACTTTAGATACATTCTATACTCAAACGTATCTTCCTTCTTTACTTACTCCCAGCCTTTGCTTTATTTAGTATTTTAAGTGTATGATAGGCCGCTGGAGCATTTTTGGATTGTACGAAAAAAATGCCTGGAGCATCTCCAGGCATTTTCGGTATTGCATTTACTCTTGTGTGCAAAACAGTCGTACTAATCTATTCTATTTTTGTAAATATACTTCTGCTCTTTTCTCCAAATAGCGCTGCAAAAGGGATACCGCCGCACATATGCACCAATAGATGATGGCAACAAGTATGTACATCGTCATATAATCAAATTCCCGTCCTCCAACAATTTTGGCATGCTGAAAAATTTCAGGTACCGTAATCATTGCCGCTAATGAAGAGGCTTTAATTAAATCCAGCAATACATTAGAAAGAGGGGGAAGTGCAATCCGTACAGCTTGTGGAAAAATGATGCCACCCATGGTTTTCCAGTAGGATAAACCTAATGATTGAGAAGCCTCCCATTGTCCTTTATCGACAGATCCAATTGCAGAACGATTGATTTCAGCAATATAAGCTGCACTGTTGATACTGAAACCAATGATAGCTGCTTGCATGGCGGTGAATTCAATGCCTATAATCGGAAAGCCAAAATAAAGAATAAAGATGATAACAAGAATAGGTACGCCGCGCATAAAAGAGATATACATGCTGGCTGGCCAGCGCAATAATTTACTTTTTGAGCTCCGCCCAAGTGCTAAAAAGAAACCTATTACTAATCCAAAAGCCATACTGATAAATGAAATCAAGAGGGTATTCGATAATCCTTCAAGAACATATGGCAATGAATCAAGTGCTAATTCTGGATTAAATAGGTATTGCCATTGAATATCTGCCATGTTGATTCCCTTTCAACCACTTATTTAGCTGAGTCGAATTGAACTTCCTTTGTGACATCTGCTCCATCATAGAATTTTTTTGAAAGCTCCGACATTGTCCCATCAGACTTCATTTCTTCCAATACTTTATTTATTTCTTTTAGTAATTCACTATTATCTTTTTTCATCAAAATGGCTTGATTACTAGGATTATATCTTATATCCGGATGAACCGTAATATCGAATTCAGGGAATGCAGCAACTGCTAAACGCTGAGTATAATAATCATTAAGAATAATATCTGTTCTCCCAGTGGATACATCTCGCAAATACTGATCATTTGTCGCATTGTCGTAGATGACTTCTTCTGCATCGTGTACCCGAGCTACTTCCATATAGGTAGTAGTTGCTTCACCGGCAGCTTTTTTACCTTTTAAGCTATCAAGACCTTTGATGCCAGATAAATCAGATTTCCTCACAATGGCTGCACCGTAGGAATGTTTGTAGGGATCAGTGAAAGCAAATTTCTCTTTTCTCTCATCTGTAGCCGTAATATCATTCACAGCAATGTCTGCTTGTCCGTTGTTGATGGAGGACAGCATTCCATCAAAAGCCATTTCGACAAATTCTACTTCCAGGTTCAATCGCTTGGCTATTTCTCGTGTCACTTCCACGTCATAACCGGTTAATTCATTAGATTTTGAATCATGATAGGAAGCAGGATATAAAGTACCGGAAGTCGCAACTTTTAATTTGCCGGCTTCTTTAATGGTATCCCAACCGCTCGTTTCTTCTTTTTTACTTTCTTCGTTTTTGTCACTGCTGCATGCGGCAGCAACCAAAGTCAGGATTGCAATTGTTAGAATGGATATAAGTCGTTTAAATCTATTTTTATTTGCCATTTTTTCACCTCGACTACCATTATATCCCGAAAAAAATGTATATGTCATCTGAGATTAAAAAGGATCTTACATAATAAACTCTAGAGTGGTGTTTTGGGTAATTTCTTTTTGTTATAAATCGTTGATATGTAATCCAACATAAAAGAACAAATGCCGGATTAAAAAAATGTATTGGGGGACAAAAAAAGCTGTGGAAACTAATCCAAAGCCTTTATCATTTCAATCATTTTTCTTTTCGTCTCTTCTAGATCATGTTCCTGATCGACGAGTGTTTTTCCATCTTCAGAATAGAAATCTGCAAAGTTTTGACCTTTATATCTAGGAACAACATGCATATGAAAATGGGTTAATTCATCAAAAACTCCACCGTTTTGACAGATAGTAATTCCATCAGGATTGAACAAATTCTTTATCGCTTTTGATATCATCTTTGCTGCCATCATGACCGAGTTTGCGGTATTTTCGTCCAACTCATCATAATATCGAATATGTTTTTTAGGCAAAATTAAAACATGTCCTTCATTATAAGGATCATGATCCAAAATACAGCAAATATAATCATCCTCAAATACCGCATGAACATTTTCTTCTTTATTTGCTAATTTACAGCCAAAGCAGTTCATTTCAGAGCCTCCCATTTACATTAAATTATATACATAATTCAAAAAAGTGAGGAGGAAAATTTTATAAAACTAACTACATTCCATAGAAAATAAGATTAAAAAACCCCCGTACCTATAAGCGGAACGGGGGGTCACTTCAATGATTTAAACTGCTTTCTTTTCTTTTTCATCCATAGAGTTTATCCGTTTAATTTCGGGAGCATGATGCTTAGATTTAATCCAGGACCAGCCAATGGCTGCGAGTAGAATAAATCCGACATAGCCCATGATTGGGTATACTGTATTGACCAATGTACTAAAACCTGCAAAGCTAAGGCCAAAACCGATTACTCCGAAGATAACGACTGAAGGGTGAAAGAAGCGTCCTTGTGGAATAAGCCGTACTGTAAACGCATAAAACATTCCCACACATGTATTGTAAATCATCGCCAGCAGAATAATAGATAATAGGTTCCCAATGAATGGCGAGATATTATTCGCTAAAAATAGAGTAGGCATCTCTACAATTTGCATATTGGGCATATCAGTCATCATGCCTATATTGATCAGCAGCAAGAGTACACCAAGCAGGATACCGCCGATGATACCGCCAATAGCTGCCTGCTTTTTATTTTTTAACGTTCCGCTAATAACAGATAGCATGGAGAATCCGACTGCAACATTGAAGGATACATAAAGCAATGCAGACATGAACCAATTTGAAGCAGCTGCTTTGTCCAAATCAACGTTCCGCTCTATTTCCATAGGGTTAATGCCATTGGTAAATAGCGCATGTCCTGCAATGAAAATCATAATGACTAATAAAAATGGTGTGATTGAGCCAATAATTCCAATGATTTTTTCTACTTTTAACAGCATAGTCAAAACAGTGATAACAGTCATAAACATCGAACCCCAAAAGGCAGGAATGCCAAACTGTTGCTCAACGATCGACCCAGAGCCTGCAATCATGATTACACCAACACCGAATAAAAAGAAAGATAGAATAATATCCACTGCCTGACCAAGAAAACGCCCGCAAAGAACTTCAATTATTTCTTTATGTGAGGTGGCTTGCATATGGCTGCCCAATTGTGAAAGCTGCATAGCAATAAGAGAGAATAATACGGTCGCCAGCAAAATGGCCGGTATGCTATAAAAGCCAAAATTCGTAAAAAACTGCATGATTTCTTGACCAGAGCCAAATCCCGCGCCAACAATAACTCCGACAAATGCACCGGCAAGATATAAACTTTGTTTCATTTTATCAGTCCTTTGTATATGGATTTTAAAGAGATATCTGTTAATTAAGTATTTTGATATATTAACATATTATCTGTTTTATCACAAATATCAGAAAATATTATTCGATTTTTAGATGGGATAATAATTACCGTTTTAGAAAAAACAATTCATTTGATAAAATGAATGAAAAGGCGGTATCGGAGGAGAAAATATGACCCCAAAAAGTAATTTGATTCCAGCAGAGAGAATAAAAGAAACGTTATATTCTACTATTTTAGGTGGCATTATCGGGGATGCTCTTGGTGTGCCGGTGGAGTTTAAAGCGAGAAATGCGGGCGTTACAGATATGATTGGGTATGGAACTTATAATATGCCTCCAGGAACATGGTCCGATGATACATCATTGACAATGTGTCTGATTGAAAATCTAATAGAAGAAAAAGATGAAACGGATTTGATGAACCGTTTTGTTGCCTACCGTGATCAAGGGTATTGGACACCATATGGGGAGATGTTTGACATTGGCATTGCAACTGTAACGGCTATTGACCGTTTTAAGAAAGGTATACCGGCTGTCCAATGTGGAGGAAAATCGGAATACGATAATGGAAATGGTGCGCTCATGCGTATAGCTCCTCTTGTCTTTACATTATGGCAAGAGACTGATTTTCAGATGAGGAAAAAGGAAATAGAGCGCATTGCACACGTGACCCATGGCCATCCAAGATCTACACTTGGTACGATGATCTACGTCGAATTCTTATTAAATTTATTCCATAAACATTCTCCCGCGGATTCATTGGAAATGGCTATCAACATATGCCAGAAAGAACTCGCCTTAGAGGATGTGTATACACGTGAGTTTGATGCATATGAACGAATCTTTAATCGAAGCTTACTGGAAGCTCAACGTGATGATATTCGCTCAGATGGCTATGTCGTTCATTCGCTTGAAGCAGCATTCTGGTGTTTCTTTAAACATCCTACGTATGAAGATGCTGTACTTGAAGCAGTTAATCTGGGCAGTGATACGGATACGATTGCTTTTATAACTGGTACAATGGCTGGTATGTATTACGGAATGGACAATATACCAAAAAAATGGGTGAATACACTGGTCAGTAAAGATAAAATCGTTAACCTTTGTGATCGCTTTTATGCCTATTGCGTGGAGAAGGCGAACTAATCTTAGAAAAGAATATATGATGAATATTTAGCAAGGACCTGATCAAAAGTCAAGGAGGAATGACTTTTGAACAGGTCCTTTTTTTGATGGATTATATGCTATTTGTCCTATTAATTTTACTGATCCGTTGGGTGAAAAGATTCATTTTATAAATGATTAAAAGGGATTAATTACCACGTGGAGAATAAAAGATAGAAGACTGTCTAATGAGAACGAATCATCCTAGAGAAGCAACATGGACCTAAAGATCAGGAAAGGGGTCTTCTATGGATGTGAAATATATTCCTGCCGATTGGGAAAAAATGCGAGCGGGACTTGGTGACTTATTAGGTCATGGATTTGGGGCTGGATTTTTTGATCATTTAAAGGATGTTAATGAAGTATTAGAAGATGCAGAAAGAGACATTGCAAAATATGATGTCGACGGTGTGATTTCTTTCCATCACACAAGCCAAAAAAGTCACTATAACAGCTTATCTGATGATTTCTCTGTTTTACACCGCTTTACGGGGAAAGTTGGGGATATTGTAGATCGGACGATTGATGAGCCGTTCTATAAGGACATGGATGATTTTGTCCAATCCGTGCGAGACCTTTCTATTTCGACTTATACAACCGACAATCGAATAGGCGCCAAAGAGACGGTGCAATATGGTTACGGGGCGGGCACAACTAGAATGGAAGTGCCGAAAACGGAAGTAGGCATCGATGATTTATTGAGCGGTGGCAATTTTTATGCGGATCAGATGAAACAACAATTTGAAGAATGGAAGGTCAACAATCCAGATCAAGAGATATCCGAAAAGGAATATCGAATGGCTGCAGTCAACTCGCGAGCCTTTGAGTATGAATCGATCCGGGATCAACAGGAAAACAAGGAATTTTGGGTAGGAATTGCAGCCCTTGTTGTGATAGTGGGGGTATCTCTAGTATGCCCCCCAGCTGGAATCGCATTAGGGGCAGCTTATGGAGCAATGGAAATCACTTCCGCTATATCTGGGAAGGATATAGTATCCGGTAGGGAATTAAGCACATCAGAGCGTTGGACAAGGGGATTGTTAGCGCCGCTTGATATTATCCCTGCTGCAGGAGCTGTCTCCAAATTTGCCAAGGGAGTCAAATTTGCTCATCTTGGGGAGCGTATGGGACAATTAGGAGCAGGAATACGAACAGCTGGCACCACTATCGCCGCTGGTACTCAGCGAGTCAGGCACCTGGCCAATTCTGCCTCCGATTTTGCCACTACTAGGCTAAGAAGTGCGACAAATGCCATAAATGATGCCAAAAATGTAGCTGTCCATAAAGTGGCACGGGATCTCGTCGATGTCGGAAGAGCAGTCGATACCGGGATAACCTGGACTAAGAACTTAAACCTCGGAAGACAAGTTGCAACCCCTGAAGGTTTCGGATTCAAAGAAACATTTGAAAACACACATACGTATGAAAATAATTTAAAAGATTTTTTGAGTCGGTTTGAAGGGATTAATTTAAAGTCTGCGGGTACGGGTGCAGGAAGTACTTCGGTAAATGGAACCAAATCATTAGTTGGCAACGGAGAACATTTTACAAACGGAAGAAAAAATAGATTAAGGCCTAATATCAGATATAAAACTGGAGAATATGATTACTTCTATGAAACAGATAATGCAGGCAGGATTATAAAATTTGAAACAGAAGAATTACAATTAACTACACGGACAGATAGACTCCCACATAGTAAAAATACACTGGGTAAAGTAAAAGGACAAGATCATGCTGGGCATTTAGCAGGTGATAGGTTTGGTGGGTCACCTAAACTCGACAATCTGGTTTCACAATTATCAGATGTTAATTTAAAGCAATATAAGAAAATTGAAGATGAATGGGCTGCAGCTTTAAAAGAAATACCTCCCAAAAAGGTTACGGTTGATGTGGGAATAGTTTACACTGGTAATGGCATGCGTCCAGAGAAATTTATAGTAAATTATACTATTGATGGTGAATGGAACAAAGAAGTTCTTCTAAATATCTAGGGAGTGATTATAGGATTATGAAAGAATTTGAAGATAAATTTAGTGAATTGCAAGCAGATATGATTTCTATTTGTATGGAATTTGTTGAAGATCGAGCGGATAGAGTATATGTTTATGCATCATGTGAAGAAAGTGTTATATCCAGTAGATACTTTTATTTGATTAACAATAAGTACGTAAAGAGTCATAAAGTAAATGATGCGTTGGAAGATGGAGATGAAAAATATGATGTGTCTCCAGAACGAGGATTTATGGTTTTAGATATCATAAATGAGGATATTGAAAAAATAAAATTATTGTGTAAGGAATATAAAAGAGATATGCCAACGGAGATGAAATTAATATATGATGTTAAGAGTGGCCGCTTTAAAGCCGAATACAAGTATGAATTAATTTATACTAATCATGATACTAAAACAGCCCGTCAGATTGCTGAGGAGTGGTTTGAGGAGATAAAAAGTAACAACCTTTAAAAGTTTATACGTGCCATGGATTTGTCCTGATAAAAGGCTATTAATGTGAGTTAAATCAGATTAATAGATTTTTTTATAAAAAGTATTTGATTATGAATTGCCCCTTAAAGGTTAGGAAGGTTTCTAATTTTTAAGGGCGTTTTTTAGAATAAACTGCAAGTTATATTGCTAAATTGTGAAAAATAGAGAAAGATTTATTGCTGAGGGAGAGCAATAGAAGGTAATGCTGCGTAACAAACAGCTAGAGATGAAAATCTTTTGATGAAGCAGAAAAAAAGCTAAAGAATGGCTAAATACCCAAAATGCACTTCATAATCCAGACCAGATAGCAGATGGAAAGGCAGGATTAATAGGAGGATTGGAAGATAAAGGTATAAATTCTTCGGTTGGAAATATAGTTGTCGCTTATGAACAAATAAGGGAAATGGCTAAAAATATGACACCTGAGGAAATAAAAATACCCATCTGGATGTAAATTAAGGAGATTTTTTAATGGGAAATATCTTAAGAGATTTTAAATTAAATAGTAAGGTTTCTAACGGTATTGTCGAGAAATATAAAAATCTAGTCCCGAAAGAAATAATCGCTTTGTGGCAGGATTATGGATTTGGAATTTTTATGCAGGGATATTTTAAAAGTGTAAATCCAGAGGAATTTAAAGAGATTGTAGAGGAAAGTAGTCAAAGATATAAGAGTTCAATCGTGCTGTTTGCTACGGCCATGGGAGACCTAATTATCTGGTCAGATGGGTATGTTAGACTTCTTAATTACAGATATGGATTAGTTAAGACAATTATGTTTACATTTGAATTTTTCTTTCAAAATATTTCTGACCCTGAATTTAGAGAAGAAGAATTGTCTTGGCAACCTTATCCCGAAGCCCTTAAACAAAATGGTGATTTGGAATATGATGAATGCTTCGGTTATACACCTCTCTTAGGTCTAGGTGGACCAGAAAAAGTTGAGAACCTAAAGAAGGTCAAATTGAAGGAACATATTCTTATTATTACTGAATTTATGGGACCTGTTCAGTAATATTTGAGGGTGTATTATAAAAATAAATGATAAGCACTAGATTGCATTACTGAACTGCCCGTAAAAGTTAGACACTAATCTAATTTTTACGGGGGTTTTTTTATGGCAAAATTAACTGTTGAACGATGAATGGGCTAAAGCTTTAAAAGAAATACCACCAAAACCTGTAAAGGTTGATGTTGAAATAGTTTACGCTGGGAATGGTATGCGTCCAGAGAAATTTATAGTAAATTACTTTATTGATGGCAAACCAGGCTATAAAGTTATTAAAAATTAAAATAAGGAGTGAAAAAGTAGTATGAAAGAATTTGAGGATAAGTTTAGTGAGTTGCAAGCAGATATGATATCAATATGTATGGAATATGTCGAGGATAGAGCGGATAAAGTGTATGTTTATGCTTCACGTGAAGAAGGAGTTATCTCCGGAAGTTACTTTTATTGTATTAACAATAAATATGTAGAATGTCATAAAGTGAACGATGCATTGGGAGATGGTGAAGAGAAATATGATGTGTCTCTAAATCGGATGATTGCGGTATTACGCATAATATGTGAAGATATTGAAAAAATCGAAAAACTATGTAAAGAATATGAACGAGACATGCCAACAGAGATGAAATTAATATACGATGTTAAGAGTGGTAAATTCAAGGCTGAATATAGATATGATTTAATATATACGAATGACGATATTAAAACAGCGGATCATATTGCTGATGAATGGTTTGAGGAGATAAAAAGTAATAACCTCTAATCGTTGAAACGTACAATGAATCTGCACTTTCATAAAGGCTACTAAAGTGAATCAAAGGAGTAATTTAAGTAAAAAATATTATTGTATAACATTCTTAAATATAAAAATCACGAATCCATGAAGGTTGTACCATCATGGAATTGTATAACAATATCTTGTTATGAAAGTAAGTACGATAGCTATGCGAGATTCTAGATGAAATTTACAAAGTATTTTTTAAGGTAAAACGCCAAAAAATACGATATTAAAAAGAGGCATTATTTTAAAAGGAAATAAAATTAAATAATTTATTAGTTATAAAGCACTTGATTGCCTAGGGGAATCAGGTGTTTTTTCTTAGAGAGAAATATAATGTCTTGGTCAGATCTAGAGACTCGTCAATACTGCTTCCGATATTACCACTACTAGGCTACGAACAACAAGCGGCAAGAGAGAATTCCTACTTAGAAAAAGTTACAGAATTGAGAAGAAGTGGTTTATCATTAGATGAAGCAGAAAAATAGGCAAACAAATGGATGTCTACACAAGCTGCTCTTCATAACCCTAATCAAATAGCAGGGGGAAATCCACTTAAAATTGGTGGGATGGGGGATAAAGGTATTAACTCTTCTATCGGATCGCAGTGGAAATATAGAATTGATATAGTGGATGAGAAAATTAGAGAAATGGCTAAACATTTGACTAATGAGGAACTAAAAAGTACTTATCTAAATGTAAAGTTAACTAATTAAATATACTTGTTAAGGAGTAATTAAAATGAGCACTGTTTTTTTGGACTTTAAATTATATAAGTCTGTAAATGATGAAACAATTACAAAGTATAAAAATAAAGTACCAGAAGAATTAATCAATGTGTGGGAAAATTACGGGTTTGGGAGCTTTTTAAATGGTTACTTAAAAATAATTAATCCAGATGATTATAAAGATTTGGTGGAAGAATCATATTTTCGTGGTAACATTTCTATTCCGATTTTTTCCACTGGGATGGGGGATATTATATGCTGGGAAGAGAACCGGTATTTAAGATTAATTGAATATAGAAAAGGGATATTCAAAGGAATATCTGCAGGTTTTGAATTTTTTTTCTCGGATTTAACCGATAAAAGCTTTTGTGAAAAATATTTAGATTCGGATCAATATAATCTTGCAGTCGAGAAATATGGCGTTCCCGATTTCGAAGAATGTTTTGGGTACGTTCCCCTACTAGGACTGGGTGGTTCAGAAAAAGTTGAAAATCTAAAAAAGGTAAAATTATTTGAACATATTTTGTTAATAACCCAATTGACCGGACCTATTGCCTAGTTTGCTAAATAAAAACAATAATCCAATACTTTGATATTATTATAGTGCGAACTAAAAGGGAGATTTAAGATTAACTAATGCTGAATGACAATTATTAATTGGCTAATCCCAACTTATCTTTTAAAAGTATATAATCATGATATAGTCTAAGGTTGGTGGAATGATATATGGATTTACTGATTTCAAACAATCAATAGGTAATATGTTTGCAGTTGACTTTGTGTATTCAGTATAATTAATGATTTCCCTATTATACAAATCAAGGACATGCGATTTGCTAATAATTGATGAGTTTTTGGATTAGAGTTATTAAATAAAAAGTTGTTAACCGTTTATAGTTGCAGTTATCCCTATGATTTAAAAATTAGCACTTGAGTTCCTTTTAGGTAACAAGTGCTTTTGTTTTATAAAGCATTAATTCCTGGAAGACAAAATAGCTTTCGTAATTCTCATGCTTTATAAAGATATAATCATTGTCGAAGGCGGAAAAATGGTCTCCTTGATTATCAGGGTTAGAAATAATTAAAATCTAGGAGTATTAGTAGCAACCCCTGAAGGTTTCGTATGATTAATTTAAAGTCTGCGGGTACGGGGCATAGTGTTAATGAAGTTAGAGAAATTGACACAGTTTAATGGACCTGGTGATATCGACAATCTTGTCCCACAAAATAGCCAGATTAATAGAAGGGGTGGAGTCTGGTATGAAATGGAGACTGAGTGGGCTAATGCCTTGAAAGAGATACCACCCAAGAAAGTCTCTGTTAATATTGAGCCAGTTTACTCTAATAATTCTATGAGACCAGATAGCTTTATAATCGAATATGAAATAGAAGGTGAATTTCCAGTTATACGTGAGATTGCAAATAAATCAGGGGGTTAAGAAGATGAGTTTTGAATTAGATTTAAACAGTCTATATAATAAAATCGCACAACAGGTTAACGATATGATACCAGTAGAATGGGATAATTTCTATTTTAATGGGGAAGTAAAAGAAAAAGATGGAGGAGTTTTCTTCTTTTTTACTCCAAAAGGCGAAAATCAGTATGTTTTTTCGCACTATATCCCTAAGTTTTATAGCGTAGATAAAAGAAGATATAATAAAGAACTTCATAAGTTATTTGAACTAACTGTAAGCCTCCAACAAATTTTTATTGATAATGATCAAGAACCTTGGTTCTCAGTTACATTAATAGTTAAAGATGAAAGCAAATTGACTGTTTATTTTGATTATACTAATTGGCTTGATAGCGATTTTGGTCCAACAGATAGGATTAAATATTTCGAACACAAATATGTAAATAAAAATAAAGAACAGCAAGAATCACAGTTAATTGATAAGATGAAAGAATTTGAAGAAAAGTAAGCTTAAAAGCACTTGATTGTCTATGGTTTAGATAACAAGTGCTTTTAAGTATGCTAGTTACCATAATTTCACTTGAATTTAAAATCTTTTAGTATACATAACATGAATTGAATGATGTAAGACCGCAACTTGTATCGAAAAGACAAATGGTCATTTTTGGTAATTAATCAAAGAAGAAATAGTAGTAAGAAAGAATTTGAAGATAAATTTAGTGAATTGCAAGCAGATATGTATACATGATACTAAAACAGCCCGTCAAAATGCTGAGGAGTGGTTTGAGGAGATAAAAAGTAACAACCTTTAAAAAAGTATATGTTCCCAATGGAGATATAGAATTGATGTCGTTGATGAACAAATAAGGGAAATGGCTAAAAATATGACATCTGAGGAAATAAAAAATATCCATCTGAATGTAAAATTAACACACTAAGGAGTTTTTTTAATGGAAAATATTTTAAGAGATTTTAAATTAAATAGTAAGGTATCTAACGAAATTGTCGAGAAATATAAAAATCTAGTCCCAAAAGAAATAATCGATTTGTGGGAGGATTATGGATTTGGAACCTTTATGCAAGGATATTTTAAAAGCGTCAATCCAGACGAGTATATTGATCTTTTAAAAGAGAGTAGTCAAAGATATACGGACTCTGTAGTGTTATATGGAACAAGTATGGGAGATTTAGTAATATGGGCTGATGGTTATATTAGGTTGCTTAATTTTAGATATGGTGTGCTTAAAACACTTATGCCAAACTTTTTATACTTTTTTAAAAGTTTAGATTCAGAAAAATTTCGAGACGAGTATTTAAAGTGGCAACCTTATCCCGAAGCCCTTAAACAAAATGGTGATTTGGAATATGATGAATGCTTCGGTTATACACCTCTCTTAGGTCTAGGTGGACCAGAAAAAGTTGAGAACCTAAAGAAAGTCAAATTGAAGGAACATATTCTTATTATTACTGAATGTATGGGACCCGTTCAGTAATATATTTGAGGGTATGTTATAGAATTAAACGATAAGCACTTGATTGCCTATTAGGCAACTAGTGTTTTTTTTAATCCACATGCATCTATATTCTATTTAAAAAAGATTCAAGATGACTTTTGTACAGGTTCTTTTTTTATTGGATAAGGTATTATTTAACCTATCCACCTTAGAGCTAACCAGCCAGAAATAGATATAGTTTAAAAGACATCTATTTGCATGTGGCATGACGGGACTTTTCATGCTGCCCCTTCCTTATACCTACACGAAAAAAGTACTTTACTCGCATTTACTCCGTAGTAGGGTAGTAGTATTCTAAAAATAGAATGCACAAATTAAAGTACTATAAACAGAGTATTTTAGTTTTCTTGAATGAATAATAAGAATGATAATAAAAAACTTTGAGAAACTATTTTGGAAGGTAGGTAGACTAATGAATAAGACAGATGAAATGATATCCAATCAGGTTCTGGGTGTATTAAGTGGAAAAAGCAATGAAGACCCATTTTCTATATTTGCAAAAATGCGCGAGATAGGACCAGTCGTTTCGATTCCCAACCCTTTAGGAGAAACAGATCGTCAAGCTTGGATGGTTGTACATATGAATGAAGCGATTCAAATCCTTAAAAACCACAAACAATTCACTGTAGATCCAGCCTCTATTGACGGAGAAAAAGGTTTTAGAGATAAGATTAAGAGTGAGGAAGATTCCTCAGCACCAGATACCTTCTTTACTGGAAAATCTATGCTTTTTGTAGATGGAATAGACCATAGAAGATTACGTATGTTGGTCTCAAAAGCATTTACACCGAGATATATGGAAGGATTACGACCACGTATTCAAGAAATTGCTGATGAATTATTGGATAAAGTTCAATCTAAAGGTGAAATGGATCTTGTAAAAGACTATGCTTATCCATTACCAATTAATGTGATTTCAGAAATGTTAGGTGTGCCACACGAAGATCGCGAAAAACTCAATATATGGTCCTCTGCGATTGCGAAGGGGATGGGATGGGGAAGACAAGACCCTACTGTAGTAGCGCATTTACAGGAATTTGGAGAATACACGAAAAATCTGGTTGCGAAAAAGAGAGAACATCCTTCTGATGATTTAATTAGTCAGCTAATTGCGATCGAATCAGAGGGCGAAAGACTGGATGAATCAGAATTAATCTCGATGATTACTTTATTAATTTTTGCTGGGCATGAAACAACATCCAACTTAATCGCAACGGGGTCGATGCTGCTATTTGAACACCCAGAACAACTTGAAACATTAAAAAATGATCTCAGTTTAGTACCATCAGCTGTAGAAGAATTATTACGTTTCAACGGTCCATCCACGAGTGTTGGTCCACGCTTTGCAAAGGAAGACGTAGAGATAAGTGGCCAGACAATCAAAAAAGGAGATATGGTTCTTGTGATGGTAAAAGCCGCTAATCGTGATGAAGAGGTATTTACTGATTCAGAGGGTTTAGATATTAAGAGAAAAATTGATCAGCATCTTGCCTTTGGACTTGGCCTGCACTCATGTCTGGGATCTCCGCTTGCGCGCGTAGAAGGAGATATTGCATTCACTACGCTATTAAAACGTTTCCCTAACTTAAGACTGAATGTACCACAGGATAAAATTGAATGGCAGTTTGCTCTTTCCTCACAGGGGCTTGATTCACTTCCTGTTGCTTTTTAGTTTATATTAAAACTTAGAGATAAGTTCATGATAGCCAAAAAAGCCAAAACCAGATTTGCGAAGGTTTTGGCTTTTTTGCTATATGCTTTAAATGAATGCTTTCCTTTTACTTTTAGTTATTTACTTCCTTTGCAGACTAGTCTCACCCGTAAGGTTTATAATCCTCAACATCAATCTTGTCCTGTATTTGATAGGGTGCCAGCATGAAAGCCGCCTTCAGAATAGTGTCCCCCTTGTTGATCAAGTAGTGGACTTTCTTAGGTTCAACATGGATGAAATCGCCTTTCTTGCATTGGAAGATTTCATTGTCGATATGGATTTCCAATTCGCCTTCTAGGATAAAGAAGTTTTCCTCCATAATGGTGTGATAATGTGCGGTGAAGTCCTGCCCTGGCTGTAATACGACTACGCCGAAATTCATTCTTGGTCCTTTTAAAAGATATTTAGGACCGCTATCTTTAAACCGATATTCTTTTTCATTCTCGTTGATAACTGACATTTCCTACCACTCCTTTTTATAATCCTGGTGCAATCCACATATGATCTGTAAACCCCTGATCTGCAAGATTTAGCTGTACTTTATATATGGACTTCCATTTTTCAAATAGTTCTTCATAAACTAATTGATTTGATTCGATAGGATAGAGGGTTTTTTCAAATTTCACTACTTTATCAATGGCTTCATTAAAGCTTTCATAAACACCAGCTCCTACACCAGCACAAATAGCAGCGCCAAGAGCTGTAGATTCTTTTACTACTGGAACTTTTACTGTTAGATTCAAAACGTCAGCTACTATTTGGCACCATAAATCACTTTTGGATGCTCCTCCGCCAAAGACAATCGACTCCGGCTGTATGTTTGTAATGCTGGAAACTCTCTCGATATTTCCCTTAGTAACAAAAGCGGCATTCTCCATAATGGCTCGATAGAAAGTTGCTTTATTGAAGGAACTATCAAACTTAAAGTTTATGAAACTGGGAGCGGCATGTTTCCATGAAAAATAATCCATTGTATCGGAGAAGGTGCAGATCATTCCATGACTGCCGGCAGGAACGTTTTTTGCGCGTTTTTCCATCTGGCTATAGATGCTTTCGCTGCTTTGCTCTTGAAGATAGGCTTCAAGTTCACAAAACGTATCTCTGAACCACCTCATGATTAAACCTGGAAAGAAAGCGATCGCTTCATATTGCCAGGTATCGGGGATAGCATGGCAATTAACTCTTACTTTACAAGAATCATTAATCTCTACCTGGTTAGTTGTATATTCATATTGCCAAAAGCTACCGCCTAAAACAGCTGCATCTCCTTCGCTAATGACGCCCATGCCAATACATCCTAATTGAGCATCGCCACCGCCGGCTACAACTAATGTTTGGGTGCTTAGCCCAGTAAGTACAGAGAAAGCATCGGTAACATTTCCAATTACGGAACCGCTTTCATTTATGGTGGGGAAAATATCACTTCTAAGACCAACCTTATCAGCAATACTTGCATCCCAATTTCTATTTTTTATAGTGAAAAGACCGGTAGTGCATCCATTAGAAGGTTCTACCGATATCACACCGGTCAAACGATATGTAATCCAATCATTTAGCATTGAAACATACTTGATTCTCTCATAAATTTCAGGGATATTATTTTTTACCCAAAGTATACGAGGGATGGCGCTTAATGAAAAGGTCTGGCCCGAAACGCGGTGAATATCCGATTCAAGTTTGTCACTTTGTTTATAAAGGTTGGCAACTTCATCATTAGATCTTGAATCTACATTGGCACATGCCCATAATTCAATGCCGTCTTCATCATATAAAACTATGGCTTCACGCATGCTGGTGGTTGAAATGGCTACGATGTTTTCTGGATTCACCATACTCGTTGATAGGATATCTTTTATTAGGTTAATAATCATATTAATATTTTTTTTGATATCAAAATCCATGGAACCTGGATATCTTTTATCTTCATTATGGGTCCACTCTGATTGTGCAACAAAGAGTTCATTTCCTAATGTGTCAAATAAGATTACTCTGACACTGCCAGTTCCAGCGTCAATCGCCATTAAATACTTCTCCATGCTTTTTTAACTTCCCTTCTATTTTTATAGTAGAGACCATATCAGCATTTCAATCAATAAGGCTTTTAGCTACAACTTCATCTGTAATGAGAACGTTGATATACCCTCCTTTTAAAGCACCGATAATGGCCTCACGTTTCTCTAATCCGCTAGCTACACCAACAACATGTTGAAGAGATTTTAATAGGCTGATATTTGTACTGACCAATTTCTTATGCAATTTAAAATCCAGAACATTTCCATCTTTGTCATAAAACTGGCTTAAGAGATCGCCGACAGCACCCATGGATTTGAAAATCTCAATTTCAGTAGTGTTCAAATATTCTTCTTTTACAACAGTTGCCTGTTCGGTTAAAGCTCCAATGCCGATAATCGTAATATTTGAGTATGGCACCATTTCAAAAATCTTTTGGATTGGTTTTTCCTTAATCAATTGTTCGGCAAGATGTTGCGTTGATACCAATAATGGTGCAGGCATAATATAGTGATTGTAATTGGGGTTTGTATAATAATCAGATGATGAATCTACTGTAGTGGGAATATAAAACCTTACACCACCCGATAAAGAGACAAAAGTGACCCTATACTTGGAAGAAATATTTAGATGTCCTAAGGTCCTTGAGACCGCTTGCCCGTACCCAACGTTAATCATGGTGTCGCTGGTGATTCTGTCTTCGATATATTGAGCAGCTGCTATTGTAAGACTATCCAATGGATTTTGGTTAGAAGCCGGGACGATATAGATATCTTGTAAATGATATTTCTGTTTAATTTTGTTTTGCAGATCCATATCAACAAATTTATCCAAGTTAATCTTAAATTGAATAATGTTGTTAGCTTTCGCTATATCAAGGTATTTAATCACTTTCATTCTGGAAAGTTTCAACGATTCAGCAATTTCATTTTGAGTCATTCCTTCATTATAGTATTTCCACGCAACTTTAATAATGAGGCTACGTTCGTAGGTCATAAATTCCACTCTTTACAAAGTATTTTTTACCAACATTCACGACTAAACTAATGTTTTATGATGAAACAAATATAGATTAAAAACTTCGTCTACAGTCATTAAGGGCACATTATTTTATAGGTATATGAATGGCTTAGTTGCTTACGTATTGAACCTATAAACTAATGATTATATGGATAAGAAAACAGTTTTTATAGTTAAATTTATATTTTTATAATTCGGAAAAAGAATAAAAAGTTTTATGTTTAATAAAATGATTAATAAATCGATAACAGTGATGAATGATATAAAGTTTACAACTTAAAGAAAACGCTTACATAAGTGTTTGAGGGAGGGGGAATTCCATGGAAACACCAAAGAACTTAGTGAAATTGGAGAAAATACGAAAGTCATTTAACCGGAATATAGTTTTAGAAGGGGTTTCATTGGAGCTTAATCAGTCCGAGGTTATCTCTATTATTGGAGGTAATGGGGCAGGCAAGAGTACCTTGATGAAGATACTCACAGGGATTTATAAAGCGGATGCAGGGTTTATTGAGATTAATGGTGAAAGAGTGGAACATTTAAATCCTAATTCTGCTCATGAGAGAGGCATTTATTTAGTTCCGCAAGAACCTTTGTTGTTTCCTAATATGACGGTTGAAAAGAACCTCACGATTGGTTCTAGAAAAAGTAAATATGAAATAAGAGAAGAATCGATCAAATTGATTGAAGAATTAGGCTGGGATATCGATTTAAATCGGATGGCTGCCACGTTAAGTATCGCAGAACAACAGCAGCTTGAGATTATCAAAGGGCTTCTTAGGAAGTCAAAGGTGTTAATTCTCGACGAACCAACTTCTACATTGACATTTTCAGAAACAGAGTCCTTATTCAAGGTGATTGAGAAATTGAAGAATTCAGGGGTTGGAATCTTCTATATTACCCACCGTCTTGATGAAGTTTATCAGATTTCCACACATGCCATTATTTTAAGAGATGGTAAAGTAACGCTTAAAGGTAAAATAGAAGAATTTACAAAGGATATGTTAATTCAAGGACTGCTTCCAGTCGGAAACGAAATGAATCACAAAGATATGTTTGAAAGATACAAGGTCAATCGTACTGGAGTAAAGCCAGTTCTTGCAGTGGAAAACATCGTTGGAGATGGTTTCAAAGATATTAGTTTTGAAGTTTACAAGGGAGAAGTTGTTGGTATTGCAGGACTCGTGGGAGCAGGCAGAACAGAGATTGCCGAGGCCATTTACGGAGTGAATCCGATTGAGAGCGGTAAAGTTTATCTTGATGGTAAGGATGTCACAAATTTTTCGATAAACGAAAGCGTCACCAACGGATTAGCTTATATTCCTGAGGACCGATTCTTACATGGGATTTTTTCGTTCAGTTCCGTAAGAAATAATATCACAGCACAAATAATTAAACAAAATGGTCTATTTACTAAAAAAAATTTAGAAGAACAGGTTGCCAAAATGTATATTAATAGATTGAGGATTAAGATCAATTCTCAAGATGATGATATCAAATCACTCTCAGGTGGGAATCAACAGAAGGCAGTTATTGCACGGGCCTTATCCATGAATCCAAAATTGATGATTATGGATGAGCCAACTAGGGGAATTGATGCGGCTGCACGAGGTGACATCTATTCCATCATTACAGATTTGAAGAAACAGGGAGTGTCCATTCTGCTCATTTCCTCTGACCTCGAAGAAATCGAAAGAATCAGTGATCGTATCTATGTTGTCTATCAGGGAACATGCAATGTTTGCATGAATCTGGATGAAATTAATGCCACCAATGTAATGAAAGCAGCTTTTGGAACATATGAAGGAAGTGATCAATCGTATGTCTAAGATTTCCAGCTTCATTAAACTCCGGGAATTTAGAACTTTACTATTTCTTATTATCCTCTTTATAGTAGTTGGTTGCGTAAACTCTGACTATTTATCATTACAAAATATCGATAAATCATTGAAAAGCAGCTTGTTATATATTGTTCTTGCGATCGGGATGACGTTTGTTCTGTTAACTGGCAATTTGGATATTTCTATCGGCGGAACACTTGGCTTAACGGCTGCTATATGTGGAACGATCCTCAGAGAAGGTGGGAGTATTTTTACAACCGTGATTGTTGCCATCTTCATTGGAACATCTATTGGTCTTATTAACGGATTTGGTGTTATTAAATTAAAAATATCTTCCTTTATCATGACTCTGGCTGTTCTCTCTATTATTAAGGTGCTTCAGGTGATTTATACGGACGGAAAGTGGGTGGAAAATATCCCCGCAAACATTAAAGAGCTATCCAATAACGAAATATTCGGTATAAATTTATTGACACTCCTGGTTATTGTTGGGGTCATTCTGGTTCAGTTTTATCTGTCTAAAAGTAGAAGGGGAAGTTATTTTAATGCGATAGGCGACAATGCGGATGGAGCTGTATCACTAGGGATACCTATAAATAGATATATTACGTACTCATTTGTTATTTCAGGTATTTGTGCTTCATTGGCCGGGTTGATATTTGTCAGTCAAATTGGTTTTGTCTCAACAAATGCTGGGGCAGGAATTGAGTTAACTGTTATTGCTGCATGCGTTCTTGGCGGAGTCTCACTGGTAGGTGGGATTGGGACTGTTGTTGGGGCAGCATTGGGAGCGGTTATATTAACGTCTATTAATTCTGCATTGATCTATATGAAAGTACCTGCATTTTGGAATGATACGATTTCGGGGTCTTTATTAATCATCATTGTCATAATCGATGCTCTGCTTGCATTTAATGCCAATAAAAAAGCGAAGAAAACAAGATTAAACGCAAGAGTACTACGGAAGGAGGCTTAAAGAGGGCATGTTGAATAAAATCCCGAAATGGAATCTTACCTTAGTAGTCTTAATTATTGCTGAAATAATCATTTTTGGTATGATCAACCCCCGATTTTGGAATGTCTCCATTTTATTAAATAGTTTTAACGATTTTCTTGCGATTGCTCTGATTGGTTTTTTTGTCACCATGGTGGTTATTACCGGTGGAATCGACATTTCTGGGGTATCAATTATCGGATTAACCTCTGTCGTTACAGGTCTGTTATTTCAAGTGGCAGGAATCAATATTTGGATATCCATTCTTTGCGCAATCTTAATTGGAGGATTATGTGGCCTTCTTAATGGAGTTTTGATTGCTTACGGAAGAGTACAGGCAATGGTGATAACTCTTGGAGGAATGCTTTTATATAGTGGCATAGCCGTAGTACTGGTCGGAATATCAGGTGTCAGTACGTACGAAGGGTTTTCGGGATTTCCTGATGCATTCAGCCAGATTGCCAATGGAGCATTATTAGGAATTCCGAATGCTGTGACCTTCTTTATTATTGCGTTTCTCATTGCTTATATCCTTTTGCACCGTACGCGGTATGGAAGATATATTTATCTGACGGGGATCAACCAAAATGCAGCGGAATACTCTGGCATTCATACGAAAAAGGTTATTGCCAGTACATATATTTTGTCAGGGTTAAGCGCTGGTGTAGCAGGGGTGATATTAACTTCTTATCTGGGCAGTGCGAGATCTGATTATGGTGCTGAGTATCTTATGCCAATTTTAACTGTCGTTGTATTGGGGGGAACACTCATAACTGGAGGTAAAGGAGGTGTTGTCGGGACGGCGTTAGCCAGCATTATACTGGGATTTATGCAGATAGGTCTGCAAATGGCAGGGGTTTCAACCCAGTATATTGGATTGGCTACTGGAGTCCTCCTCATTGTGTCTGTTGCATTCTTGGGATTCAATCCGAATTTCAAATTTAATGTTAAAAAGATCATCACACAAAAACATAATATTGGGGGTTAAGTAGCAATGAGAAAAATGAACTCTATTAAATTGATTTCTGTGGCAATTATGATGCTATTTGTGGCTGCGTGTGGATCTGATGAAGGAGGCTCTGGAGGAGGGGATAAGAAGAAAGAGGCAAAAGATATTGAAGTGGTGTTCATACCGAAAATGACAGGAAATGCTTTCTTTGAATCAGGTAATGATGGCGCACAAGAAATGGCCAAGAAGGAAGGTTTTAAAGTTAAGTATGACGGTGCTCCTGAAGGTACCGTTGCGAATCAAGTTCAAATCATTAATAGTGCCGTGAATAGCGGTGCTGATGCGATTGCAATCTCATCTGTTTCGTCGGATGGTTTGAACCAAGCCTTGAAAAAAGCATTGGATGCTGGTGTAAAAGTCGTAACATGGGATTCTGATGTTGATCCTAAATATCGTTCTGTTTATGTTAACCAAGGTACACCAGAAATATTAGGGAAAATGCTAGTGGATATGGCTGCAGAACAAATGGAGAATCCTGATGAAGCACAAAAAATCGCTTGGTTTTATTCAAGTCCAACTGTTCCAGACCAAAACTCATGGGTAGAATATGCGAATAAATATATTAAAGAAAAATATCCGAAATGGGAACTGGTGACGACCCAATATGGTGATGCCAATGAACAAAAATCATTGCAAGTTGGTGGAAGTATCCTAGATTCCTATCCTGATATTGATGCGATTATATGCCCTGACTCAACGGCCCTTCCGGCTATGGCGCAAGCAACCGAAAATAAAGGGTTAAAAGCAGATGATGTCATTATCACCGGATTTGCATCTCCGAATTCAATGAGACCATTTATTGAAAACGGGACAATCATCAACCATGGTTTATGGGATGTGAAAGATCAGGGAGCCCTTGCTGTATATGTTGCTTATTGGCTAGCGCAAGGTGAAGGACTAAAAGTTGGGGATACTATTGATGTTCCTGATATGGGTTCTGTTAAAGTAGAGTCAAACTCCATTCAAGGATACGATTACGAGGCAGATGACTCAGGAATTATTGTTTTACCTGAGCGTATCGTTTTTACTAAAGAAAATACGAATGACTATAACTTTTAGTAGTTTGGAAACATTAGTGAAAAATAAGGGGGGGAAAGCAATGGCAGATTCTAGTGGCAATAAAAATGCAAAGGATTTTTCCGAGAGTATTCCATTTGCAAACAGTGGGAATTTTCATGTAAAAGGTGCAAACAATTATGATTGGGGATTGAAGGACCGTTTATCAAGAATCTTTAACCCAGAGACAGGCAAAACGGTTATGTTGGCGTTTGATCATGGATATTTTATGGGACCCACGTCAGGGCTGGAAAGATTGGATTTGCTTATCCCTCGTCTGGCGAAGTATGCTGACTGTTTAATGGCTACGAGAGGAGCCATTCGAAGCAGCGTTCCCCCATCCTATAACAAGGCGATTGCATTAAGAGCTTCATCTGGATCCAGTGTCCTCCAGGATGACCTGAGCCACGAATCCATGGTAGTTGACATTGAAGATGCGATAAAAATGAATGCAAGTTGTATTGCGATACAAACATTTATTGGAGCAGATGGACAAAAAGAAACCATCCAAGAGTTAAACCGTGCTGTTAACTTAGGGATGAGATATTCCATTCCAACATTGGGTGTTGTTGCCGTTGGTAAAGAAATGGAACGAACCACTAAATTTTTCTTATTGGCTACTAGGATGCTTGCTGAATTTGGGGCTCAGATTGTTAAAACCTATTATTGTGACGATTTCGAAAAGGTTGCAGCCGCATGCCCTGTTCCATTAGTTGTTGCTGGAGGTAAGAAACTACCAGAGAAAGATGCGTTAAGTCTAGCCTATAATGCAATTCAGGGCGGAGCTGCCGGCGTGGATATGGGAAGAAATATTTTTCAATCACAATATCCTGAAGAAATGATTCAAACGGTAGGCAAGGTCGTTCATGAGGGATATACCGATACAGAGGCATATGAGTATTACTTACATCTCATAAATTAATGGATAACTAGAGGGATTTTCAAGAAGCTTCTACTTAAGTAGGGGCTTTACTTTTATAAATTTTGGGTGGAGGGATGTTAACGATGGCAAAAGTAGCATTTTTATTAGCAAGTGATTTTGAGGATTCTGAAATGAAAAATCCTTATGAGGCAATTAAAGAAGCTGGACATGAAGCGATAATTATTGGTGAAAAGAAAGATGCCATATGTGTAGGGAAGAAGAATACTGTCTCTTATACGATTGATTTGGCAGTATCCGAGGCAGATGCAGTAACATTTGACGCGGCTGTTATCCCTGGAGGCAGTGCACCCGAAGAATTACGGGTGAATGAAGATGTTGTTAAGTTTGTAAAAGAACTAAATCATAATCATTAAGTGGTGGCTGGGATTTGCCATGGACCACAGGTCATGATTAGTGCCAATATTTTAGGTGGTAAAACGTTGACTTCCTACATAGGAATCCGGGATGACATAATAAATAGCGGAGCAAAATATGTGGATGAGGAGGTTGTTGTCAGCAAGAATATTATTACTTCCAGAACACCGAAGGATGAACCTGCTTTTATTAGAGAGATTTTAGAGAAACTCAAGTAAATTTACCCGTTGTATAAATGTTTACTGGCTTAAGAAAGGCGGGATGGTGTGAACCTAGTTTCGGCAAAAGAAATGGTAAGCGAGGCGTTAAAGGGAGGTTATGCAGTAGGTCATTTTGATATACATAACCTTGAATGGACACAAGCAGTTTTAACTGCCGCCGAAGAAGAAAAATCACCCGTTATCCTAGGGGTAACGGAGGTGGCTACTCGTTATTTTGGTGGTTTTTGTGTAGCAGTTGATTTGGTGAAAGTGTTAATCAAAGAAATGAATATAAATGTCCCGGTTGCACTTCATCTGGATCATGGTAGTAGTTTCGAAAGTTGTAAGAGTGCCATAGATGCCGGGTTTACTTCGGTCATGATTGATGCATCCTATTTACCGTTAAAAGAAAATATCAAGATAACTAGAATGGTTTCCGAGTATGCACATAAACATGGTGTTTCGATTGAGGCAGAGGTGGGGAGTATTGGAGGAGAAGAAAATGATGTGATACAAGTAACGCTTCCCATTTATGCAGTTCCGGAGGATTGTGAAGAATTAGTTAAACAAACTGGGGTAGATATCCTTGCTCCGGCATTAGGCTCTGTTCACGGCCTATATAAAGGAAAGCCTAAGCTAGGTTTTAAAGAAATGGAAGAAATCGCAACATTAACGGGTATTCCTTTAGTGTTACATGGAAGTTCTGGTTTGCAGTTTGAGCATATAAGGAAAGCCATCTCATTGGGAACGGCAAAAATCAATGTAAATGCTGATAATCATGTAGCCTTTACAAAAGCTATACGAGAAGAACTAAATAAGGATGCTGGTTTTTATGATGCCAGTCGGTACATGGCATTAGGGCGTGAAGCATTAAAAAACGCCATCATTGGGAAAATGCGGCTGTTCGGCTCATTGGGAAGGGCGTAGATAATTATAATAGAAGTAATTGGTCAAATTCAGTGATAACCTATTACCCTAAAGTTAACTCTCTAACTACTGAAAAAATGAAATATTTGCCTTGTTGGGTAAATATTATTTATTTAATTGTACATTTTAATAATGAATATAATTTGCTAACCATATCAAAGAAAAAAGCTATCGTTTTGAACATATTTTTGTTCAAAATGATAGCTTTTTCTATATGACTATTGAAATGTTGATTGACATTTAATTCAAACTTTATTGTGCTGTTAAACCGCCATCAATGATGAATTCACTACCAGTTGAGTAGCTGGACTCATCAGATGCCAAGTAAAGAACTAAATTTGAAACTTCTTCAGGTTGAGCTACACGTTTAAGAGGGATGTGTTTAGCAAATTCCTCGACTGCAGCTTTTGTATCTTCTTGTACAACCATTGGTGTAGCAATAACGCCTGGGTGTACAGAGTTTACGCGAATTCCATAGTTTGCACATTCGATTGCAGCTGCTTTTGTCATACCGCGAACAGCAAATTTAGTATCTGTATAACCGATAGCACCAGCTACCATTCCGTTCATGGATGAGATATTAACAATGGATCCGCCACCAGCTTTTTGCATAGCTGGAACCACTGTTTTTATTCCTAAGAATACAGAAACTTGGTTAATATCAACGATACGACGATACTCTTCTTCAGTCACTTGTAAAAGAGATTTTGCCATTGTAATACCGGCGTTATTGACCAACACGTCCACTTTACCGAATGCTTTTTCTGCTGCTTCTACAACCTTAGCCCAGTCTTCAGCACTGGTTACATTTTGTTTTACAAATAAAGCGTTTTCACCAAGTTCTTCTGCCAAAGCTTTACCTTTTTCTTCATTAAGATCTGTTAAAACTACTTTAGCGCCTTCTTCCAATAATTTACGGGCATGTGCTGCACCCATTCCTTGAGCTGCCCCAGTGATAATAGCAACTTTACCTTCTAGACGTGCCATAATGGCATTCCTCCTTGTAGCCTAATTTCAAATATTAGGCATATTATCCTACACTTATAAATTATCAAATAAACGGTCTATTTGTCTAATAATTATGATTATATCATTATATTTCCATAATATGTAGCATTTATGGATTATTATTGTCTAAAGTAACCAGTACTGGTGGTTTACTTATGCTTCAAGCTTTACAGAATCTATATTACTCTGTTGTAAGGTTAGTAGAATCATGAAGAAAGGGCATAACAGAAAAATCCCCATTAATAATGGGGAATCAACTGTGTACTAAAGAATTATGTTTGTTGGATCATCATGTTTCTTGTTATTATCGAGAATCCAATCCCATGCCTTGTTCAGCTGACCAGTTTCAAAATGCTTTGTTTTAATGCCTGGTACAAAATTACTGAGAGTTGCAATCATAACGGACCAGCTATTATCTGCTACAATCGCTATTTTTTTAAATTGATTTATACGTTTCGTATCAAATTTTATTCCCTGTGCCATACCCTTTAGGCTGGCTCCATCTACATTATCAATGACAGCCAGTATATTGAATTCCTTGCCATTAACAATATGTTCTTTTACAAATTGATCTAGTTTACGGGCATCTTCTTTGGTCGATTTACCGGACATCTCTACCGCAATAGTGGAAGGGTCCTTACTTGGTAAGAATGTAAGCATCTTCTATTCCTCCTTATAAATCGTTCTCTTACACAATTCCCCAGTAGAATGATCTCAAACCAATAATTGTATATTTAGAGTATTCATTGTTTAGACTAAGGAGACAATTTCACATCTAAATCTTAGAAGAATAATGAGTGAATCTTTAATGCAGGTCTGTATTCATTTCTTAGCGAACTGGAGGATGCCTGCACCTTTTCCTTTTTTCTATATTTAAGAGCAGGGGAGTGGGAAATTTAGGATTTGTTTAATGAATCATTTAAACGAGTAATTTTTCGTTTCCAAAATAAATATTGGCTGATCCAGATGATTAAGTAGATGAACCCGAAGATAAGAAAGTAGAGAAAGAATCCTTTAAAGGTATGTTCCATCCAATGGGAGTAATAGGCGATGGGAAACATGGCGATGGTAACTAAGCAAAAGTGTAACGTTGTTTGTTTGGTAAGGCTCCAATGATCCTGTTCAAAAATGATAGAGCCGGCGGCAAAGGCGATTCCTAATAGTCCGCTTAAAATAAATTGAAGCAGATAGGCATCTAATTCTGTACCCACGGTCTCAATTAAGCTTGGTACCACAGCGTAAAACGTCCCATCACCAATGCCAAATGAAATGCAAAGGGTTATAAAGGTTGAGATAAATACGCCTAGTGGAAATCCCAATGCACCTCTTATGATAATTGTTTTCATCTTCATCACCTCATATTCCTAAATATTTTTTTATCTTATGGATATAACGCCGCGAGACATAGGATTGTTCGCCTGAATCGAATTTCAGAGTGATTGTTCCGCTGATACTCATATCCAAGCTTTTGACTTTTTCAAAATTGACAATCTCAGAGTTCGAAATTCTAATAAATTGTTTGTGAGGGATCATTTCTTCTAATTGATATAATCTTTGGCGCAAGCGCAATTTTTCATTTGGTACTTGTGCGTAAACATATTGACCCTCTGTATAGATTCGGAGGATATCTTCCTGGCGTATTAAAACAATTTCATCTTCTTTATAACCCATCAATGATTGGTTTTCAGTACCTGACAATTTCTCAAGTAAACTCGAAATTTCTTCTGTCATCTCCTTTGCATATATGACGATTTTGGGTTCTTCACACTCCCTGTCTAACTGGATTTCAATCTTCAAATTTTCACCCCCAATGTGTCGTTTCGATCTATCCTCATTATAGGTAGCTATTGGCAATGATTCTACCTCATTTATCTAACTGGTTCCTTTCTTATTATAAATGGATGAAGTGGGAGAATAGCTTTGCAATCTGATAACCGTTGAGAGATACTTTTCCTCTGATGGATAGACTTTGATATTCCTTTCTTACTATAAAGAGCATAGGAAGGGAGTGTGTAAATTTGTATCATAAGGTAGATGTTGTGCTCAAAAAGATATCGACTGCAGCAAAAAGGGATTCATCAAATTTGACGAATCCCTTTTCTTTTACAGTGGATTGCTATTAATTCTTATAATCTTTTATCGTCTTCATTCTAATGGAGGCGATAATGAGTACGACAATTAAAATCATTCCCAAGTATCCAAACAGTGGGTAGAAAAAGGATACTAACTGCTTGAACCCTAAGAAGCTTGCGGCAAAGGCAATAAGTACGGAGATGATTACGAACCAGTTGTATTTTTTTGTTTTTGGGGCAAAGAAGCGTGTCCCAAACGAAAAGAACATACTGACAGCTGAATTAAAAATCATGCCGAACAGAATGACGGAATAGAGAATACCGAAGAGCGGCGATATTTGATTGGCCAGTCCCAAAGAAGGCATATCCAAGTGCCCTACCACATCAACTTTTGCAAAGATAGCCAGATGATGCAAGACGATTAATATTCCAACACCTAATCCTCCTACCAGTCCTCCAATCGAAGCTATTTTTTCATTGGGTTCATCTCCACCCATCACCAATGTCATAGATGCGCCCATCGCGATTGCAAGTGAAACATAATTAATGAGAGAAGTCAGCCAATGATTGGTAGCTGAAGGCTGTTCGTTCGCTAGGGAATCCAGTTCCATGAAAGAATATTCCATGGTCATCATACTATATATAAATAATACGACCACTCCCAATATGAGAAAAGGAGTAATCATCGCGATCACCTTTACAACCCGGTCTACGTCGGAAAGGATTGTGATTAAAATGAGAACCGTCATGAGGATGATACCGACGGAACTTGGCAATCCAAACTGCTGGCTGAAAATAGATCCTGAACCGGAAATCATGACAACTCCAATTCCAAAAAGGATAAATACGAGGATATAATCGATGAGAACGCCGAGGTAACGTCCGCTGATTTTATAGATAACTTCCTTATGTGAGTCTGTCTGAAGCCGGCTGCCCAGCTTCGTTAAAACCATTCCCAAATATCCAAACAATAGGATGGAAATGATGGAACCAATCGTTCCTTTCATACCGAAACTAGTAAAATACTGTAGAATTTCTTGTCCTGATGCAAAACCGGCACCTATAATAATTCCCATAAATGCACTGGCTATTTTAAAAATATTCTTCATGTTTCCTCCATTCATAGATGTGTGTTAAGAATTTGAGGAAATTTTCAACCAATGTATATGAAGTAAAAAAAGTCCTCAATTAAACCATTTTCCCTACATAAACAGTGTTAAACTTAAAATCTCTATTTTGGTAGGACTTTCTTGTGAATCCATAAATGATAAATATAGGTGATAGAGGGTTGAGAAGTTTCATATTTTACTATCATAGTCTAGGGAAGCGATGATTTTAGAAATCAGCAGAAGTGAAGGGTCCGGCTTATTTTTCACATGTTTAAGATTCGAGGCATAGCTGAGAGTTTAAGGGGATTATTGTATTTTACTACAATAAAATACCCCAAAAGATAAAGCATAACTTTTGGGGCATACACACACCATTATAGGCTTATTCATTGCTTCCTTAGTGAAAATGAATAGAAGGAAGAATATATCCTAAATCTTCTTACATACTGTCATTATAGTTGATTCATTAAATACCATACTGTTTTTTTCAGTCTGTTATTATAAACTTATTCATTTACATCGCTCTCAAGATCTGTTTCATCTGCCATGTCAGTTGAATCTGTTTCGCTTTCCGGTTCTTCCTCTACTATTTCGTCATCGGTATAGGATTCCGTATCTTCTATGGGTTCTTCATAAATATCCTCTGTATTCTCCTCTATGATTTCAGTGTCTTCTTCTTCTATTTCTTCATAGTTATCTGATTCTTCATATTCTTCATTGTCAGTGTATTCATCATCGTAATAAGATTCATCATATTCGCTTTCCGTTTCATCGTTTACGGATTCATCGTACTCGCTTTCATATTCATCCTCATATTCGGTGTCTTCGTATTCATCCATATAAGAATCGTCGTATTCTTCATAATTGTCATCGTAGTCCTCATTGTATGAACCGCCATCAAAGTATCCTTCGCTGTCATAAAGGTCTTGGTAAAAATAGAGACCTTCACCATTATAGAAGAGTTGATGTATCTCTTCTTCGCTCATTGGAGAGGATGACCATTGGTTAATCGTATCCATGACTTTAAAAAGTGGGATGCTGAAACCAATGCTGTCTTCGCCATTCATTTTGGCGGAATTAATAGCAATGACTTTTTCGGTTTTCTTGTCTAATAAGGGACCCCCGCTGCTACCCGGTGCAAGTGGAGCTGAAATTTGGTAAATGCCCTCATATAAATGGGGCTCGATGACAAACGTTCTGTCCACGCCACTGATATTTCCCAATGTCGCCGTATTTTCTAATCCTATAGGACTTCCCAGCGCGATTATTTCATCACCCAATTGAGATTCACTGGTGGTTTCAAGAGAAAGCGGCGTTTGATCAGCCAGTTCTGGTACTCGAATTAAAGCTATATCGACCTCGTTACTGTAACCGATGACGGTTCCTTGGTATTCTTTACCGTCATGATCTTGGATGGTGGCCATTGTGCTTCCTTCAATAACATGAGCATTTGTTAAAATGTCACCTTTTTTATTAATGAGGAATCCAGATCCCTGTGAGAAGTCATTCGTAATCGTAAATACTTTAGATAGAGATTCTTCAATAATCTGTGAGACTTCCTTAGGAGCTGCGTTGATTTTCTTGGCTACAGCCTTTGGCTCTGTCTGTTTGACTTCTTTTGTTACAGTTTCTGTTTTGATTGGTTCCTGTTTCGTTTGGACGGGTTGTTCAGCTTGTTTTGGAGGATTTAACATCAAGTATCCCAAGTAGGAAAATACACCTATGCATATAGCGGTAAGGAAAGCTGCTCCCCAAAGTAAGAATCTATTGGTTTTTGATCTTGTTTTGTGGCCGCAGGCAGGACAATAACTGGAACTTTGCGGGATGGACTCTCCGCATTTTGAGCAAAACATTTTACACACTCCTTATAGGGTCTAATGTACTAATATAAGTTTAATAGATAAAGGTGGTTTTTACAATAAAAGGAAAAAATAAGTAGGTACAGTTGAAAAAAGTGGCATATTATTTTATTAAATAGGAAGCCGTTATGGATAACACATAGATCTTTAGTCCTTATTTAAAAGTAACAAACTAGTATATATACAGTCTATTTTACATATATTATCCATTTTTGTAGTATAATGGTGAAAAAAGGGTGCGAGGATGGATAGAGAATGGCCTATACAATACCTGAGACAATTCGGAGTACAGCTACTGTTGGAGAACGAGTGCTGTTCCGTACACTAAAAAATTATTTTCCGGATGATTATATTGTTTATTATGAACCCGAAATTCATGGAAGAAGACCTGATTTTGTTATTATTGGTCCGGATTTAGGGGTTGTTGTATTGGAAGTAAAGGATTATACGAAAAATACATTATATCAATTAAATCACGATGAATGGATGATCGTCACGTCATCCGGGGAACAAACTACGGTGAAAAGTCCGCTCAAACAAGCAAGAGATAATGTGTTTCATTTAGTCGACTCACTAAAAAAAGATAAAAGTCTCATTCATTTGGATGGAAAACGTAAATTCCAGCTTAAATTTCCGTATGGTTTTGGAGCTGTCTTTTCCCGTTTACATCAAAAGGATTTTATTGAGAACGGATTATATTCCATTATGGATCCACAGTTCTGTTTAACACGAGATGAGATCGATCCTGATAAAGAAGGGTTTTCTGAAGAAAACTTATTTGAAAAAATTTCGAATATGTTTGTCGTTCCCTATCGTTTGCGAGAGCCATTGCAGAAAGAAGATATGGATAGAATCCGGTATCATCTATTCCCAGAGGTCCGAATTGGAGCTGAATTTGTAAAGCCTGTACCCTATGAGGATCAACTGCTGCTTTCTCTGCATGATTTGAAAACAATGGATTTACATCAAGAGAATTTAGCCAGGCAAATTGGAGATAAAAATCGCTTGATACGAGGTGTAGCAGGCAGCGGAAAGACAATCATATTAGCGAGCAGAGCTAAAATGTTAACGAAGGAACATCCGGATTGGAAGGTTTTGATACTCTGTTATAATATTTCGCTGGCTTGGAATATTGAACAGATGATAGATACGATGATGGAGGAGCCTGACAACCTGTTTGATTTTGATTTCTCTGACCATAGAAGCGAGGTTCTTCCTAAATCGCATCAAATTTTGGTGCGCAATTTCCACGCTTGGTTGAAAAATGATTTAAAAATCTCGGAGAACAAGATTCCTTTACTGATAGAGAAACTAAAAAAAGGGGAAGCCATTCTCCCTACATACGATGCTATTTTAATAGATGAAGGTCAGGATTTTGAATCAGAATGGCTGAGCTTAGTCAGTTGTTTGCTAAATCCGGAAACAAAATCATTACTTCTCGTAGAAGATCGTGCCCAAACCATCTATAAACGAAAAAGGACCTATATCGAGGATACAGGACTGAGCTTTCAGGGGCGTTCTAAATTATTGAGTATTAATTATCGGAATACGGCACAAATTGTTAAATTCGCCTGGGATTTTTATCAAAAGAATTCCATATTACAAAATAAAGTGGTCTCTAAAGAATATGAAGGAGAAATCATTTCTCCGCAAAGTACAAGCAGGAAAGGTCCGAAACCTGTCTATATAAAGATGGACAGCTTTGTCAAAGAAGCAAAAATCGTTGCCAAGCAGATTAAAAAATTACATATCCAAAAGAAAATCCCGTTATCTGAGATGCTCATCCTTTATCGTGTAAAACGGACGCATCAACAAAATTATATTGGAATCTTGATACGAGCATTGGTATCCGAAGAGCTTGACTATTACTGGATCACTGAAAACAGCGAGTCCAAAAGGAACTTTAATAAAAATGATAACTCGGTCAAGATTAGCACCATTGACAGCAGCAAAGGACTTGATTTCCAGGCAGTATTCATTGTCAATGTGGATAATATGCCGTTTGTGCTAGAAAAAGATAAAGAAAGAGAAGTGGCCCTTCTGTATATCGGGATGACTCGTGCCAAAGACTATCTCTTCCTATCAAGCAGCGGTGCATCCGAATTCACTCACTATTTCGAGGACCTAATGGACAAAAGGCAGGAAGAGAATCCATTCGTTAATAAAAAAATAGTAAACGATCTGAGATGAAGCAGTAGTAAGTGAGATGTTAATTTATGATAAACCATTTATATAGGATCCGGTGAGGTGAAGGATTTGAAACAAGAATTGAAGCAAATCGGTATTTTTAGCTTGGTTATAATAGGTGCTATTCTACTAGTTTTATATTTTTACCCAAAAGATCATATAGAAGCTCAATTGTTTAAATCCTCAGACATTGGCTCAACCGATATCATTAAAAGTTGGGAATCATTTAAAAAAGAATTAGCTATTCAGAGTGATAGCTTAAAGATTGAACATTTCGAGCTGATTCTTGAGAAAGACCAGATATACTCAGTAGAATTTGATTTGATCGTTAAAAGTAATGGCCAATTGAACTTGTATCGTTATATGGAATGTATTTTATGTGAAGAAGAGGGAGAAAGAGAAAGAGAAATATCTACAATAACTCTAGAAAATTGGTCAGATTATCGTGATTTGATGGATGCAGATCAATTCTTTTCTATCCTTGATTCTCTTAAACAAGAAGAAATGATACAAACCATGGATGATCAATATAAAATGATTGCGGCTGATGGACGCAACGAGCAGATTGGCGTAGAAGGCGATTATTACTTGCTTAAAACTGACGGTATGCACAAGGTGAAGAAATTGAGCGAAGGCACGTATTCTGGATATTCCTTACATGTAATGGGTAATGAACTACCTAAGGAATTTGGGACATCCGATGATTCTATCACTGTCTTCTTTGATGGTCTATCAAAGTGAATACTGTACCTAAAAAGCCATCCTGGATAGAGAAGCCTAGGAAGTAATAAGGAGTGTCTTAAATACAGAACTACTTTTAAAGTGAGTACTTCAATCGGTCATAATTTGTCGCTCGCAGAGTATAAGCGATGATCATAGTTTGATAAATGCACTAGAAAAAGACTGCTTTTGTTCATAAGGAAGCTGTCTTTTTCTATATAATCCAAAGGAAAAATTACCCTTATTGTCGAATGGTATATGGGTGTATTTAAAATTAAAGGTATATATTTACCGAGTATTCATGTTTCAAATGAATATATTGTAGGTCTATTACGAGTTGGATTAGGAGGTGGAAGGGTGAGCGTTCTTTATCTGTTGAGGGAAAACTTAAGCCATAAACAAAATGACTTAGAGCGGCTTCGTGATTGTAAAAGAGAATTATCAGTCTATCAACAGAAGTTCCGAGAAAATGAGCGATATTGCCTGAGCCCTGATTTAAGTGCGAAGACCTGGCATGGAAAAGAGGCCACAGGATTTGATGATATACGTAATGAAGGGATATTGGTCAGTTACCAGGAACTTGAAAATAAACAGCTAAATCATATTATCACCCTCTTAAACCAAAAAATTCAGGATGTAGAGAATGAGATATCCAGCTTGAAAGGTTCTATTCAGTCTGAAAGTAAACGTGAATTGGAAGCAAAGGTTAATAAATGAGCGGAATAGGTAAATGGAGGATCACGTCTTATGAGTAAAGAAATCAAGATTCAATATGAGGAAGCAGAACGGGCGCTGGCCAAGATAAAAGCAAAAACAGACGAGCTAAAACTATCCTTGCCTACTGATATTGGGAGAGAAAATAAATTAGAGGTTCTTGACCGACTGAACGAATTAAATACGAATCTCAAACAATTGCTGGAAAACTATCAATCTTACCTGACAGGAAATGAAGCTGCAGCTAAAGAGGCGTTAAAAGATATGAAGGAATTCGAAAAAGAAATTTCGTTTCAATTTCAAATCAAATAGAAGGTTGGTGAAGCGGTGAAAGTATTGGATGTCGATGATTTTCATAGGGGGATGGAACAGATCCAAAAGCAACTCACATCTCTACATAAACAAATGGAGCAGCTGCATGCGGCAGTCATGGAGATGATCGAGTCAGATGAGGCGCTTAAAGGAAATATGGGAGAATCAATCAGAAGCTACTTTCATGAAATCCATCATCCGTTTTTACTGTATTTCCAAGACTTCCTTGCCACCTATGATACGGTAATAGAAGAAATATGTGTCTCTCTTAGACAAGTGGAATCATCCAATAGCGGATATATTCATGAAAATTTTGTGGGTACCGATATACCTATGGGTCTGAATAGAATAGAGGACGCTACAGTAAGTCTCTCCCTTGACGTTAATAAACGAATACGACAAGTGAATGATATCGTCGATTTACCGATCCTCTATACTAGAGAAACACTGCAATCCATCTATGAAGCAGAGAAAAAGGCAGAAGAAACGGTTAAGAAGTTGCATGAATTCGATCGTCAGGCCACACGCTCTCTGGATACAGTTGAAAAAGAAATACAGACGATGACCCGCTATATCGAGCAAATGCAAACCAGCTTTAAAGGAGATAAGACAGGAATTGTTCAATTTACACCGAAAAAGTTGATGGACAGTGAAGCCTATCGCAGTCTATTAGGTGAATCAGTCCAAAAATTAAAACTGACCCCAATCAAAACAATCACACGGGAAGCTTATGGAAACTATAAAAGTATCAAGTACAACGTGTATGAAAATGGCTTGATTGTTATGGAATACAGGAAGATTGCTTCAGATGGGCAGACATATTATGAAGTTGTCAGCGAGGTCCCGGAAGAAATCGAAGAAGGTGTCACTGAGATTTATATTAATCCCACAGTCGATAAAGCATTCACTGGGGTTTATAAAGGTTCTGGTAAAGCAGTAGAGGATACAATTGCTGGAGTTAAAAATTTCTTTGATTCTGAAGCAAGAATGGATGCCGCTGTGAAGATGGGCTTCTTGGCCACTCGTTTAATTCTCGATTCAGAAACCTCCATTCTGGATGTAGGCAAATACATGGGGCAAGCCGTAAAGGATGGATTTAAGAAAAAGGTGATTAATGGCGATGCCGAAAGCCGAACTGAATACTTCACTTATATTTTTACCACTCTTGGTCTAGGGGTAATTGGGGATAAAGGGATCAGTAAAGCAGGTCAGATAGGAAAGATTAGTCATTTAGGCAAATTAGATCCCACTATAAATAGTCCTTCACCCGTCCTCAGCGCTGCAGGGGGAGGTCCAATTCCCTATAATGTGATGGATGACCTTTCAAATCAGATCCAGCAAGCAACGAAGGAAGCTTTTGGGGATGGTGGTAAGGGTACGACTAAAACTGTTGAACCTAATGATGTAGTACCATATAGACCAAGCAATTCACCCTTGGAAAATCATCATGGCGTCATGGATGTCTGGGCTAAGCATAACGTTCCAAACTATGTTAGCAGAGGGGGTAATACCCCAACCTTAGCTTTGACTAAAGAACAACATAATGCTACAAAAGTTGTTTATAGACAATGGTTATATGAAAAATCAGGCAAAAAGGTTGGAGGGAAAATTGATTGGGATTCTGTGACACCAAGGGAAATGCACGAACTTACTGAGCGAATGTTGGATGCAGCAAAAGTTCCTAAATCAGCTAGACAAGAATATTATAATGCTTTTAATAAATATAATTATAAGGAGTAAAACAAATGCACAAGATAAAACATTTACTTACTCAAATAAAAGAATTACCATATTGTCGTGTTTTTGAACCTGTAGGATTACCTATTATAGATGAATCAAAGCATACATTACCTAATGATTTGAAAGAGTTTTATAGTCTTAGCGGTGGCTTGGTCTTATTTGAGAACGAGGAATATCCCATCTATATTGTTTCTCCTGATAAAGTAGTGTTGGCAAACCCAATAATTGTTGGTGATTTATGTGACGAAGATATTTCGTCAGATTGGTATATCATTTGTAATGATGGTAAGGACGAATACTTAACGATTGATCTAAATGAAAATAGACTGGGTAGATGCTATGATAGTTTTTTTGATCGCCATGGACTTATCGGTGAGTCTCAAATAATCGCCAATTCGTTTACTGATTTGCTTGAAAACCTTATAAATAATAAGGGCCAATATTGGTATTGGTTAAGGAGTGATTTTAAATCTTTAGGTGATGCATATGATAATGTTGAATAGAACCTAGATGGGCTTTATGCCTTACAAGGTTTTTATTAAATTAACACTAAAATAAAAGTATCACTCATAGCGATTTGGAAAGCCGAGTCGAATATCTTATATACTTCTTTGCAACATTGGTCCAAGTATAATTGGCGATAAAGGAACAGCAAGGCAGGTCAGATAGGAAAGATCGGTAAAATTGGTCATTTAGACAAATTAAATCCCACTATAAATAATCCTTCACCCGCCTTCAGCGCAGCCGGGGTAGGTCCGATTCCCTACAATGTAATGCATAACCTTGAAAATCGTGTCCAGCAGATTACAAAGGGAACGTTTGGGGATAGTGGGAAGACTGGTAAGGGTACGGTTAAACTTAATAAGGACTTAGCATAATCTTATCTAAGAGATATAGAGACTAAAACTGGACGTAAGGTTAACATGCAGCAGATATCTCTTATGATTTAAGTAAGTCTGCTTATAATTTGTGCGATTTTTCTAAATTAACTATAATTAGTTTGCTAGGACAACTAAGAATGGGAGACTGAATATGCGAACAATTAAAATTTATGATCGAAGTGATTTAATCGAAATCTCTTTTGATGATATTAAAAAGTATCATGGCTATGCTGCTTATATGGCGTTAGGGGTTGGGTTCCGTGTAGTGGAAGCGGCTATCCAGGAATTGTTCGGAAACGAAATTCCGAATCGTGAAGATCTTTCCGTTCAATCGGGTCACGGAGGACCTGGATTCCGCGATGTATTCGAATTTGTAACTCGCTGTAAAACGAGAGGGGTATATACCGTTGATGTGAACTATCCGGTAGCTCAATATGATCCCTATCGCCCGACCAGCTATGCCTATATTTTCACAAGACAAAATGGAGAATCTGTGGAAGTGTCTTTAAAAGAAGACTTTTTACCTCCTGTTTTCTATGACTATTTGAAAAAAGGTCGCGAAGATTCCTTTACACCGGAAGAATATGATGCCAATGAAGTACTAAAAAAAGAATTGGGAAATCGTGCTTACAAAATGCCGATGGAAGAATTATTGAATGTAAAACGATTAAAATAATGAACCAATCCCTAAAAGACCATAATGGAGGCGGAGGATAAGCAGTTGCAGTTCCGCAATCATAAATCATTTTAAGATATACATGTGGAGATACTATAGACTAATAAAAAGTGTTAATCCCTGTTATTAAGGATTAACACTTTTTTAATAGAAAAGTAGAAGAAGGATAGAAAGAAACTTCTTCTAATTCATAATCAATGATTCTTCACAACTTCCTGCCCACGCACATTCCAAGTAAAAGCAAAGATAATGATAGCCAGTACACAGGAGATAATTAATAGAATGAATCCTGCATCCCATCCTGCCTGATCAACAACGACTCCCATGAGCGCATTGGCTGTTACTGTACCACCCAGGTAACCGAATAGCCCTGTTAATCCAGCTGCAGTACCCGCTGCTTTCTTTGGAACAAAGTCTAAAGCCTGAAGACCAATCAGCATAACAGGTCCGTAAATTAAGAAACCTATCGCTATCAGACAAACGATATCAATCATTGAGTTACCCGGTGGGTTGAGCCAGTAGATAACAACCGCTATCAGCACGCCGATCATAAAGAAAAATCCGGCAGGACCGCGTCGTCCCTTAAATACTTTATCAGATATCCATCCGCATAGAAGGGTTCCAGGTATTCCTGCCCATTCATATAAGAAGTAAGCCACGCTGGATTGGCTCATATCGAATTTTTTCTCTTCACTTAAATAGGTTGGTGCCCAGTCCAATACACCATAGCGGACAAAATAGACAAAGATATTAGCAATCGCAATCGCCCATACCCATTTATTATTTAATACATATTTAAATAGTATTTCTTTGACAGTTAATTCTTCCTCAAACGTTTTCTTTTTCTTACTTGGATAATCATCTCGATATATTTCAATCGGTGGAAGACCAACAGATTGAGGGGTATCGCGTATTAGGAAATAGGATACAACAGCAACAAAAATGGCTACAATCGCTGGTAAAATAAAGACACCTTCATAGGTCGCATTACTGTTAAATGCCGTATAGAGAGATACGCCGGCAACCGCTAAAGGAGCCATCAGCCCACCGCCAACATTATGAGCGACATTCCATAAGGCCGTTTTATTACCCCGTTCACTGACACTGAACCAGTGAACTAGTATTCTTCCGGAAGGCGGCCATCCCATCCCTTGGAACCAGCCATTCAAAAATAACATCACAAACATAATGGTTACAGTAGAAGTGAAAGCTGGTACTAATCCCATTAATAAACTAATAATAGCTGAAAGAATTAATCCGAGAGGTAAAAATATTCGTGCATTACTTCGATCCGATATGGTGGCCATCACAAATTTACTGATTCCATAGGAAATGGAGATCGCAGATAAAGCAAAGCCTAATTCTGTTTTGCTGAATCCTTCTTCTGTTAAATAAGGCATCGCAATCGAGAAATTCTTACGTAACAAATAGTACGCCGCATATCCAAGAAAGATTCCCAGAAAAACCTGTAAACGAAGCTTCTTATATTCAGGATCAATTCGGTTTTTTGGCAAAGGTTCTATCGCTGGAGCCGGCCTCAAGAATTTAAACATGTTCATCCTCCTCTTTTGTTTAATTTTGTATAAAAATGTAAAATATTGCGCATACCTACTATAATATGTATGCGCTACCAAAATCAAGTATTTGCTAGAGTGCTATATTGGTTTGCCATTGTATTAACGAATAGGTTCGTTGGGTCACCTTCGATTGCAGTCTAACCTTCATATTACATATGTGCATATTCATCAAGCATGGATTGTATATTACCATCCAGACAGTATTTTGGAACGTTTTTCCAGTGAACATCCTCTCCTTCAGAGGTGTACATCACTTCTTAAATAGATATAGTTTCCTCACTGTTGAATCGATTCATGATTGTTTTACCAATTGATAAGGCATAGGATATCTCGTCGATGAAGGAAGTATCTATAGATAAGGTTGCCACCTGGCAGCCTTTTTATTTTGCTTAAAACTTACTACTGCCACTTTAAAACTTTATTAGTATAATAAATAAAGAGTATTTAAAATTTTATTTAAAAACAGAATAGGAGAATCATTAATATGAAATTAGTAAAAGGAATTATAACTTCAACATTGTCTATTGGATTACTTGCTGGTTGTGGAATTAGTGAAGAAGACCAAGCGAAAATAGATAAATACGATGAATTGGAAAGGAAGTACGAAGAACTAAAGGAGAAGTATGAAGAGGTAACGGGTGAAACACAACAGGAAGCAGAAGGGGCAACTGCAACAAATATAAATCCAAAAATCGGAGAATATTTTGAGGTGGAATATGCGGAATATGAAGAAGAAGCAGCTCCTCTTGGAGTTAAAGTAGTAAGCGTTACAGAAACTGACGAAAGAGCTACTGACGAAGAATCCATTAAACATATAGCCCTGGTGGAAATGGAGCTTACGAATAAAACAGGAGATGAGATAGAACTCAGTTCAAGTGAGTTCAATGTCATTGATACAGAGGGATTCCAAGGAAGAGCATTTAGTTCCGGTTACGAAAATATAAAAGGAGATTTATGGGTGACTATCCCAAAGGACGGCAAAGCCAGAACATATTTCAGATATGAAGTAGGAACCCCTGGACCTTATTCAGTACAGGTTGGCGAAGTTATTGTTAAAGAATAAAGAGGAATTACTACAGTGAGTTAGTTAGATAGAGTAAATGATTAAATGGCTGACACCGGGCTCAAAGCCATTTTCACCTTTACTTCCTTCACGTTCACACGTCCTTTTCTTCCTCGAATAGCTTCTGGTACCGGTTATTTGAAATGGAAAAGACAACAGAGATAAAATTTTATTACGATGTAAAGAATAATAGTTTAAAAGCAAACTATAGATATGATTTAGTATATACAAATAATAATGAACTATTACCTGATGATATATTTGATAATTAATTCGAAGAAGTAGAAAAAAGTAATATGTAACTTATACCTTGATTGGCTAAAGCCTTCAAGGTTTTTTAGTTAGAGTTATTTTATCAAAATTCAGCAGCTAATAAGGAATTATTTGAGGATGGTGGATAGGTTGGTTTATTATCCCCTCCTTCTCAGAAGTAGTTACGAAAAGAGATAGCTTGATGAGGGTATATTAATTTGAGGGATTCCTAGTAAATGAAGGTTAAAAAGGCAGCCTATTTGTTTTGATAGGCTGCCACTATTTTTCAAGATCGATAAAACTCATATATCTATCTAATAAATTTTGGTCAATTTGCAAACTAATCATCAATGAATGTTTTTCATTTTCTAGTTTTTCTATCCGTTTATCAAAAGATTCTTTAGTATCGAATTCTTCATCAAATATATGATTTATATATCTTTTTTCTGTTTGAATTAGATTAATTAAATCAGGTGTTATGTTATTTACATCATTTTGTTCAAGTTGAAGTTTAATAACATTTGTAACTCTTTTACGATTCATGAGAAATAATATTTTTTTTGGATCATCAAAGAAATAGTTGTAATAAGAATCATTAAAAGACACTATATCATATATCTCATGAAGGTTGAAAAGTTGTTTTAATAAGTCTTGGCATTTTCTATATTGGGCATTAACATCATTAATTTTTGATAACTCATCCATTTTCTCGATTTCATGTATCAAAAAACTCGGATGATTTCTTAAGTCTTTTAATGCTTTATCAGTATATCCAATGGAAGCACTATGCAATATAAGTTTTTTTCCATTATATAAATAAGTGAAAATGAGATACATGTCCATTTTGAGATGATAATCATGGTTGATCTGGGTAATGAATGTAAATTCACCTTTATAATAAGAAATGTAAAATGAATGATTACCGATTTTAACAACATCGTTTTTTGTATATTCTTCTTTCTGTACTGCCTCTATAAATTTAGTTAAATCATTTGACAAGACTTCTGATTCAGTTACAGCTTTTTTAATTAACGAAATATGTTCCTCAATTTGAGATTTATATCCTTGTAGAAATTCAATATGTTTTTCACCATCTGGCTTATTATTAGCATAATTTATAATGTCATTAATAGTAGAAACTTCACATTCTTTGAAAGATATATGCAGATTAACATGATTAAAGTTTGTATGTTTTTTTATGTCTAGTGTTTTCTTGAAGTTGTATATCATAGTATATCTCCTAATATAAGAATTCTTTAAATCTTATACTTATCCTATAACAAGAATTAGAAAGATAGCAACATCGAAAAACATATATTAAGAAAAGCTAAGGACGCATCGAAACTGACATTGGGATATTAAGTTGATTTTTGGATTCTTTAACTGGAAACGATTTTTTAAACTAAGTTATATAAATTTATATCAAAGTTTGTCTTTTTTCTCCTACCATAAATTTACCAATGTGTTTATCTGTTATATCCACTAAAATGTTACTGTATATTTTTTGAATTAATGTTAGAAAAGGGTGGGTTGTGTGTTACAAGATAGATTAAATGAATTACGCAGTGCTATTTTAGACATAGTAGGCGAAAAGGTTAATGTAACTGGTTTTACACGTGAAGAAATGTTGCATCTATATTTACAATCAGCTAATGAATGCTTTAGTTCTAAAGGAGTATACGATTATCGTGAATTAGAATTTCATGATATTAAAAACAATGCATTAATTATTGTTAGAAAAGACGGAAATGAAATTGGTAAATACCAATATAGACCAGTACTGAAAGAGACGGTTAAATATAAGGGAGTAGTAGATGGTATTGAAAAAATTATTTCTCTAACATTTACTATAAGAAAAAGTATATACAGCAATCACTTTCATTTTTTAACCGAAGAAACATCTTTGGTCTTTGAAAATAAAAGTGAATTAGATCAATACCTATTAGAACAGTTTAATATTAATTGTTCATATTAAAATGGAGTAAGAATAATGGATTTTATAACTATAGATTTTGAGATTGCTAATAATAATTATAATAGTGCTTGTTCAATGGGAATGGTTTTTGTAAAAAATAATGAAATTGTTGATAAAAAACATTTTTACATTCAACCACCAATTCTTGATTTCAACCCACAAATGGTAAATGTTCATGGGATTAAGCCAGAACATGTAAAAGATGAAATGAAATTTAATGAACTCTGGGAGGAAATAAAGGAATTCTTTAATGATACAAACGTGTTTGTCGCGCATAATGCTCAATTTGATATGACCGTGTTACATGCATGTTTAAAAGAATATGAGTTAGATTTCCCGGATTTTAAGTATATAGATAGTATTCCAATTAGTACGAGGGCTTGTAGAGGAGAAGGAATTGGAAATTCATTAAAAGATAGAGCGAATCATTTTGGAATATCCTTAGATAATCATCACGATGCGTTAGCAGATGCTATAGCCACAGCAGAATTAGTCATTCATTGTGTCAAATTAAAGAATAGAAAATCGCTAGATGCATACTGTCGTAGTTATGGGAGCATTCCAATCAGATTTTTCTCAGAGTTAAAGCCAAATAAATACTTTGGAAAAAGGAAAAAATTTAATAAGATAAACATTCATGAAATCGAAGCGAGTGTAGAAACATTTGATGAAACGCATATTTTCTTTGGAAAAAATTTTGTATTTACTGGGGAACTTCAAACTATTGATCGTAAAACAGCAATGAAGAAAATAGTGGATTTAGGGGGGATTTTAAAATCTGGAGTTAGTAGAAAGGTTAATTACTTGATAGTGGGAGTACAAGATAAAACTTTAGTTGGTGAAGATGGACTCAGTACGAAAGAAGAAAAAGCATACGCTTTAATAGAACAAGGTGTAGATATAAAAATTTTGAATGAAGATGAATTTTTAAAAATGTTATAAATAGTAAGATGTACAAACATCCATTCCTTCTTTATTGTTCATCCTGTTAAGACAGAATTAACACTTTTTTATTGAAACCATAAAAAAAATTAACTGGTTTTATCAAGAATACCTACACAAGGAATCTGCAATTTTTATGTTGCGCTAAAGATAGATGAATATAGTTAAAAGGCTCGGTGTTGTACGGAGCTTTTTGTGTGAACGTGATTTGATGCCAAATATAATAGAAGAGACAGGTAAAAATTTCGTAATTTAAGTTCTAAGATTTTAATTAATTCATGAAACATAAATACTGATCTTCCGTATAAAAAAATTGTATGGATAATTACTTTATCAAGAAAAATTGGACGGCTTGATCCCCTGGAATTCAGGGATCAAGTGCATAAAGTATTTTTATTATTTCAACTGTCTACTAGATAGGGAGCACTTCAATACCAGGGGTGTCGAACGTATTTATATTCGTTGTTTGATTTCTAGCTTATAACAACAAAGTCATTTTACTCACCATTAAAATTGTAATGTCGATTAAATCCCGAAGTAATAAACTAAAATGTTATCATAGTTCTTTTATGATGGATACTACGGTTTTAGGCGATTAATTCTGGGAAGTATCTGGGTAGCAGATAAATAATTTATGATACTATATTGAGTATAATTACATCTGATAGAGGATAAAGGTGGATTCTAATGATTGTATATGAAGCTCTAAAAAGTGAATTTATGCAAGATGTATTTGAAGATAAACTCGTAGACAATATTGTTAAGAATTATACTGATAAAATTGGTCGAATCAATAAGAGTGAATTAAGGTCTTGGGATAATTCTTTAAAGAATATGCATTTGGTGCTATTAGATCCAGAAATTCCAGATAATGCGGGAGTGGCCATTGAGTTTAAGATACCTTACACATCAAAACGAGTTGACTTTCTTATTTCTGGCAGCGATGAGGAAGAGAATCAATCAATTGTAATAGTGGAATTAAAGCAATGGCAGGAAGTTGAGAAGGTTGAAGGTAAGGAAGCAATTGTCAAAACCATTCTAGGAGGCGGTCTTAGGGAAACGACGCATCCTTCCTATCAAGCATGGTCATATGCTGCCTTAATAGAAGATTATAATGAAAATGCGCAGGATGGAAAGTTGGATTTGTATCCATGTGCCTATTTGCATAATTATATTAAGCTACAAGAGGAAAATGATCCGATTATAGATGATTATTATCAGTATTATATTGAGAAAGCTCCTGTATTTCGAAAAGGGGACGCTGCAAAGCTGCGTGAATTTATTAAGCGCTATATAAAATTTGGTGATAAAAAAGAGAACTTATATAAAATTGAAAACGGCCGAATACGCCCCTCTAAATCCTTACAGGATTCTTTGGTTAACATGTTAAAGGGAAACAAAGAATTCGTGATGATTGATGAACAGAAGGTTGTTTTTGAAACAGCCAAAAAACTTGCGGTAGAAGCTCAAAGAACCAATACGAAGCAGGTGCTGATTGTTAAGGGGGGACCGGGAACCGGTAAATCTGTATTAGCGATCAATCTTTTAGTTGAGTTAACAGCTAATAATATGGTGTGTCAATATGTAACCAAGAATGCAGCTCCCCGAAATGTTTATGCGAAGAAGCTAAAGGGGGATTTCCGCAAGGGGCATATTGATAATCTGTTTAAAGGCTCAGGCAGTTATATTGAGGCAGCCTCAAATGGCTTTGATGTATTAATTGTTGATGAGGCTCATCGTTTAAATGAGAAATCGGGTATGTTTAACAACCTTGGTGAAAATCAAATGAAGGAAATTATAAATGCGTCTAAGTTATCAATCTTTTTTATCGATGAACATCAACGCGTTACATTGAAGGATGCTGGCAGTATCTCGACAATAAAAAAATTCGCTGAATACTATAATGCTGATGTATCTTATGCCGTATTAGATTCTCAATTCCGTTGCAATGGATCCGATGGCTACTTAGCCTGGATTGATGATGTTCTGCAAATACGAAAGACTGCAAATGAACATTTTATGGGGAGTCATTATGACTTTAGAGTATATAGCGACCCGGTTGCTATGAAGAATGAAATATTCGAATTGAACAAGATTAATAATAAAGCTCGTTTACTAGCAGGATACTGTTGGAATTGGAAGAAGGAAGGTAAGGGGAATTCACAAATCCATGATATTGAACTGCCGGAACATAGTTTTAGTATGAGCTGGAATTTGGCTAATTCAGATAGTTGGGCTATTGATCCGGATTCCGTAAATGAAGTGGGATGTATTCATACGTCTCAAGGGTTAGAATTCGATTACATCGGTGTTATCATTGGTGATGACTTATTTGTGGAAGATAATGATGTTAGAACAGATTATACAAAAAGAGCCAAAACCGATAATTCATTAAAAGGTATAAAGAAAATGATGAAGGAACAACCGGAGGAAGCTGCAAAGGTTGCTGATGAGATTATCAGAAATACTTATAGAACGCTCCTTACGAGAGGTCAAAAAGGCTGCTTCGTATATTGTACAAATAAAGAACTAGAATTGTATTTAAAAGAGCGTGTGAAAGATACTAAAGATATTTATGAGCCGAATGAATTCTTCCGTACGAATCAAGAAGTAGCCGAGAAAAAGGGTAAATATAAATAGCAGAAAAGACCTAGAATAGAATCCACTCTTTAAAGAGAATACTATTCTAGAGTCTGTTTATTATGCGGTTTATTCCTTTTTTTCAGGTGATTCAGAGAAATCAACAGTATTTTAAAATGAGACTCAACAGTTTTCAATAATTAAGATTCAACACTTTATCTTCGAATAATGCTTTTCTGTATTTTATCCTGATGCTGTTCTGCTCTTCATTAAAAGTAAAGGTCTCGCTAAGATGAAGAAGATAATCTAAGATGGTCGTTGCCGAATTATGGATGAAAAAAGAATAAAAAGAGCCACTGGAAATCAGTAAAGATTACATGCAAACCAAACACTTGAATCCTTATTAGGTAAGAGATGTTTTCTGTTTATGTGACAATAGATAACAAAATATAGTAAGGATAGAGTACTCTTAAATTGTTAGAAGTCTTTATTTAAATCTAATTAATGGGATAAAAATAATTAGAAAAAGATAAAACTGTGCAGATTCTCAAACAAATACAAATTGCTGCCTTACATTCCTATAGTATGTATTGATTGGTGATAATCGATCATATTGAGCTAGTTCATTTTACATAGGTCAATATGATCGACAAAGAAAGAGAACATTTTTATAATTAATAGTAATACAACGAAAGAAGTGATAACAATATGACTATGACCTACAGTTTATATGATGAAGAATCCAATCCAGGGGTGGGATTCAATGAAGATGAGTTTATTTTGAAAATGCCTTATTTTGATTTAGTTGGAGACAATGAAGTAAAGCTTGAAAAAATTGAAATTAATTTTTTAAGGAAACAAGAAATCCTAAATAATTTTCTTGAACTATTTGATTTTATAGTTGAAGATTTACAAGAAACAGAAGAGCTGTCTGAAATGTATGAATCGGAAGATGAGGAAAAGTATCTAACATACTCTATATTTCCTATCCCTGAAGATAATAAAATTGAACTTGCTATAAGTTATGCTGTTAATCAAGGTGTCTATGAGTATCCACTTTATACAGCGGATTACTATATTAATGAATCTAATGGGGAATTATGTGAGGAGCTAATCGAAGGAAGCCATGCATTTTTTCATGAGGACCTAATGAAGATTGCTGACAATTATAAAGGGATATTGAAAGGCTAACCTTAATAGATATCTGGAACGCAAAATAGAACCTTTAATAGAGGTTCTATTTTGCTATATAGAATCCCGTATAGATTAATTAAATGATATTATTTATAATATAATTTTTTGATTGGAGTAATTGACTATGCCTATACACAACAAACTAGTCCGTGATTTAATCCCAAATATAATAGAAGAAACAGGTAAAACATTCTCGACGAGAGTTTTAGATAATGAAGAATATATTAAGGAATTAAGAAAGAAAAGTCAGGAAGAGCTACAGGAGTATTTGGATGCGAAGGATGATGAGAGTGCTATAGATGAGCTTGCTGATTTGCTGGAAATCATGCATGCATTAAGCAAATGCCATGGAGCTGATATTGATAAGGTGGAAGAGGTACGTGTGAAAAAAGCAGCAAAACGCGGTGGATTCGAGGATAAAATTTTCTTAATTGAGGTTGAAGATTGAGCAAGGTTCAATTAATCACACATGATTTAATAGACCATCTTAAACAGAGTATCAGCCAGGCGAAATCCTGTTATATCCTCACATCCTTTATTATGAATTCCGGTGTTAAGCTGTTGGAACCGCTTTTGAAAGAAGCGGCAGAAAACGGTGCCGATATTAAAATTTGTACGGGTGATTATCTATATATTACACAACCGGAAGCATTAAAACGATTGAAGGGAATTCATCCGGAAATTGAAACGAGAATTTGGAAGAGCGAAGGAAAATCCTTTCATCCCAAAGCCTATATTTTTGAAAATGAACAAGAAGGTATCTTTTATATAGGCAGTTCAAATATGTCTAAGTCTGCGTTAACAAAAGGTGTGGAATGGAATCTGGCGGTTCCCAGTCAGGCAGAGGATAGTGTACTGGATGCAGTTATCAAAGAATTTCTTGATATTTTTCATAATCCAGCTACCGTACCACTGAATGACATAACTGTGCAAAAATATGAAGCTGATTATATAGAGTTTCATAAACAGAATCCTCAGTTGCAGAATAAATGGACAATGCAGGAGGAAATCGAATTAACCTTACCTGCAGAAGACCAGAAAAATGAACCACCAACAGCTACTCATGGACAAGTCATTGAACCACCTGAAGTATATATAGCCATTTCTCCTCGTTTTGCCCAGAAGCCTGCACTGGAAGAATTACAGAAAATACAGGAAGAAGGCTATGACAAAGCAATGATTGTGATGGCGACTGGTCTTGGTAAAACCTACTTGGCAGCCTTTTTTGCAAAGCAATTCAAACGGATTTTGTTTATTGCCCACTTGGAGGAAATCTTAAACCAGGCATCCTTATCGTTTAAAAATGTGATTCCGAATGTAACAACCGGTATTTATAATGGAAAAGAAAAAAATCCGGAAGCGGATGTACTATTTGCTTCTATACAAACTTTAAGCAGGAAAAAGCATTTAGAGATATTTTCACCCGATGAATTTGATTTAATCATTGTGGATGAATTTCATCATGCGGCGGCTCATTCCTATCAAAAGGTACTGGACTATTTTCAACCAAACTTCTTGCTTGGCATTACGGCCACACCAGATCGGAATGATTATAGAGATATCTATGCGATTTGTGATGGAAACGTAGCATATCGGATAGAGTTTATTGAAGCGGTTCAAAAAGAATGGCTTTCTCCTTTTCATTATTACGGAATCTATGATGAAACAGATTATTCACAAATCAGATGGTTAGGCACTAAATATGATGCTGAACAGCTCGCTGAGGCTCAGCTAAAAGAAAGTATTGCAGAAAAAATATTAGATGCATGGGAACAATATAAGCAAACAAGAACATTGGCCTTCTGTTCCAGTATCGTACAAGCAGATTTCTTAACCAACTACTTTAATAAACGAGGGTACCGCACAGTAAGTTTACATTCTCATTCACCAGCCGGATTGCGTGAAAGAGCAATCAGACAATTAAATGATGGAGATTTGGATGCTATCATGACAGTTAACTTATTTAATGAAGGTGTCGATATACCAAAAGTGGATACTTTGTTATTCGCACGGCCAACAGAATCTTTAACTGTTTTTACACAGCAAATCGGTCGAGGCCTCCGTCTGGCTAATGGAAAAAATTATTGTGTCATCATTGATTTAATCGCCAACTATCGAAATGCAGATATTAAGCAGTCCATGTTTTATTTGCCGCAGGATGCTAAAAGTAAAAAGTATAAGCAGTTGCCTGTATTACCAAATGGTTGTGAAATGCATATCGAACTTGAAGCAAAAAGGCTAATAGATGAGCTGGCTAAAAAGAAAATGCCGAGAAAAGAACTGCTACTGAATAGCTATCTACAAGTGAAAACAGAACTCGGAAAAAGACCAACTTATATAGAAATGCATATGCACGGTTCTGAAGACAGCAAGTTGTTTAAACAGGAGTTTAAATCGTATTTTTCCTTTTTAAAGTGGGCTGATGAACTGACTGATGAAGAAACAGAAGTGTTCGATCAATATGCCAATTGGTTTTATGAAGTGGAGTCAACGGGCATGTCAAAAAGCTATAAGATGGTCTTGTTGTTATCCATGCTGCAAAGAGGCCCGAATGAATGGATGAAACCAATCAATGCCAAAGAAGCTGCTCCCTTTTTTCATTATTATTTAACTGAAAAAGATTACCGAAAACACATCGATTTTAATGATAAAACTACAAAAGTTTTATGGAATTATGATGAAGGAAAAGTTGCTTCACTAATTGAAAAAATGCCAATGAGAAAGTGGAGCGGGAGTTCGAAAGGGCTAATTGAATTTGAAGAAGGAATTTTTTCTCTGCTGTTTGATATAGATAAAAAAGAACAAAGAAAGGTGTATGAGTTTACAAAAGAAATTTGTGATTATAGGTTGCAGGTTTATTTTGAGAAGAAAAATTATTGGTGATTAGATGTACATTCAAAACACCTGGAAAGTAGTATCGTATTGATTTTTAAAAGACAAAGTAAACTTCTAATGTGTTGGCTATTTCAATTTTAGACGGTAAAGAGGGTAATGAATATCCTGTGTGCCGTCTTTTTTTTTGATGGCATCATAATGGTTTGTTATTTTTTGGGTAAATGTAACTATTTATAAAAAAAGATATTTTTTTACTATATAATAATAGTGAGTGATCTTTGTTAGTTTTCTTTCTCCTTTATAATAGACATAGAAATGTGTAGAATATTAAGGGAATGTATGTTTGTTTTATGGAGGGATAAATAAATGTTTAATTATAATATAATACAGGAAACAAATAATGAGTATTTAAAAGAAGATAACAATGATAATGATGAATTTACTATATTTAACCCGATTCTTGCAGATTCATATAAGATGAAATTTTTAAAAATAGTAAAAGAGATTTTAGAGGAATTTCCTAATGGAAGAACAATAAAACTTGGTGAAATTTTAAATGAGAATCAGAAATTAATAATAAATAACGATAATCCTTTAGAGGGACTTAGATTTTTGTCTGCATTATCAGTACTAAGAGATCTACTAGCACAAGGTTGGAGAATAAGATTAAGAGTGGATAATCTTATAGAACTCGCTCCACCCAATTCAACTAACAATGACAGTAAAATTTTTCTAAGACGTCAACTTCAGACTGAACGAAATGTGCAACTCAAAATAGACAGTGTAGAAAAATTTATAAGAAGAATGGAAAAGAAGAAACGATATAAAGACAAAGAAATTGACATTACTTTTCTAATAGGTGACAGTAATCTGTTAAGCCAAGGGTTAAGAAAGATAAGTGAAGAAAAAGATATTAATAAACGAGATGAAATATCAAAAACAGTGATATCACCGTATCTACAGTTAGTAACCAATGAAAGGTGTTCATTCACTGGATATAAGTTAATGGATATATGGAGATATTTTAGATATACATGGTCTATTCCATACAAATCTACTCCAGGAAGGAAAATGTTCTATCTAATAAGAGATGCCGCTCAACCATTTCATCCAATTATTGGTATTACTGCGCTCGGAAATACAGTTCTACATTTAACAAAAAGAGACAATTACATTGGATGGACGTTAGATAGCATTAAACAAAAATTGAAAATAAAGGAACATGTGGAGGAATTTGAAATCATGTTGAAAGGGGAAATGGGCTTAACTAGAAATGTGAAAAAAGTTACTCCTCTTGAGACAGTACAAGAGTTTGAAGACAGAGTGAATGAAGAAAGTAGAAAAATACTCATGAATGTCAAGAAATTCTTGATTGAGGCAATTAATGAAATTAATATTGAAGGTCTCATAACTTTAGATGAAATAACTAATCCTAGTGAAGAAGTAATCATGAGACTCGAAAAATTAGTTGAATACTTAAGGGGAAATCAATTTAATAATAAAAGAACGACTGGAAACGTGGATTGGCAACTAGAGTCTCAATCGCCCTTATTTAAAAAGAAGAGGGCTCAAGAACTATCTAAACTTCTTAGTTCCAAATTAATCATTCAACAATTAGAAAAAGATTTTAATAATCCAGTTGAGATACTTAAGAAATTGATATCCTATAAAGGTGGCAAAGTGCTAAACATAGCGCTACAAGCTAACCGTAAAAGGAAGATTGGTTCAAATATAATGGAAATAATTGTTTGTGGATCTATCCCGCCTTATAATGAATTGCTGGGTGGAAAGTTAGTAAGTATGTTAGCTATAAGTCCATCAGTAGTTAGAGATTATAATCAACGGTATGCATGTCAAGTAAGTGAAATTGCTTCGAGAATGAAGGGAGAAGAGGTTGTTAGAGATTCGCAACTAGCATTTTTAGGTACTACTTCTTTATATCATATGGGGAGTAGTCAATATAACAGAATTAAATTACCTGCAATTAATGGTAAATTAGAATACAAAAAATTAGGTGAAACAGAAGGATTTGGCTCAGTCTTTTTTACAAATCAAACTAGTACATTGATTAATAAAATGCTCTATGAGATTGAAGGCGGAAGAAGAATAAATAACGTTTTTGGTGAGGGAACTAGTCCGAGAATGAGATTAATGAGGACTGGATTATCTAGCCTAGGTATCCCAGAACAATTCATAAAACATCATACTAAGAGGATTGTTTATGGAATTGAATTAGCATCCAATTCTAAAGAATATTTAACTGGGGAAGAAGATAAATTAAACTATTATTTTCCTTTAGATGGTAATGAGGATAAGTATACTGAAGAAATAATCAACTATTGGAGAAAACGCTGGCTATTAAATAGACTCGATAATGTGGACTTGATAGGTCGGATTTCTAGTTTTAAGAAGGAGTCTATTTTACTTAGCAGTTATATTTAACGAGGGGAGGATGTTTAATTGAATTTTAGTATGGATTTTATCTCAAAAATTTACAACAATAGAAATAGTTATGCTGAAGTTTTTGAAGAGGAAGATATTAAGAAGATACATGTAGAAACGGCTGCAGAAAATATTCTGAAAGAGTATATCAAAAAGAAAAAATTTATACTTTTGACTGGTAATCCAGGTGATGGGAAAACTCATTTAATTAGATCTTTAAAGGAATTATTAGATGCAAATGATGCTTTTGTTGAACTTGATATAAATGAGGTCGAAGATTATGAGGTATTTCTCGATAATTTAAATGAAGCAATTAATAAGGATAGACCTTGTATAATAGCTGTTAATGAATATCCACTAATTTCTATGTTAGATCAATTAAAAGAACGGTTTCCTTATTATAAAGAAATACTGGAACTTAAGGATAATTCTGTGATTTATAACAATGATGTAAAAGTAGATAACGGAAGTTCAAAAGTAATAATTTTAGATTTGAATAGTAGAAATCTATTAAAAAAGGAAGTATTGGCCAATTCTTTAAATAGAATTATTGAAATTAGCAATGTATGTAGTGATTGTAAGTCCAATAATAAATGTGATGCACCATATAACCTCCATGCACTAAGAAACACAACAGTTCAAGAAAGGCTAATAAAAGTTTTAAGTATGCTTGGGAATACTGGAACACATGTTGTAATGAGAGATATATTAGGATTCTTTTCCTTTATTATTACTGCTGGATTAAATTGTGAAAATAGGAAGGAAGAAGATTATAAATATTTTAATTTAATGTTTAATGGAGAGAATGAATTGTTTGAAAATATTAAACAATTTGATCCGTATCATTTTTCTCATCCAGAAATTGATGAAGGTCTATGGAATGGTACGCTGAAAGAAGGATGGATATTTGACCCACCTTCAAAGAACCCTATCGATGCTAAGACTGAAGAAGAAGCAAATGAATTATTTATTTCAATAAAAAGGAAGTTCTTCTTTGAAAATAAGCAAGGGGATGATTTGTTTAAATTAATCCCAACAGAATATACTGCTTTTTTTGACTTATTAAGGCAAGCAAGTGATAGGGAATTAGATATGATAAAGCAGGTCGTATTAGCAATTAATAGATTCTTTAATCCGGACGAAATTGAGGATGAAAAATTAAAAGTTTGGATTACACATAAATATGAACTTAGGAATCATCCAGAAGTAGCAATATCAAATAAGAGTTTTTCTCTAAATGATATTGTTCTGTTAGTACCTGGTCTTCCGGACTACCTTAAAACCATAGAGTATGCTCCAGACCATTTTATTTTCAGAGTTTATGGTCCAAGGGAATATAAGGAAGCAGTTGATCTAAAAATAGATCTTAAATTATATAGGATGCTATATCTTATAAGTGAAGGATATCCTCCTCAAATAGTACCCGACAATTACAAATTTAAACTTTATCGATTTATGAATGAACTTGCATCATTCCAAAGCAGGATTCGATCAAATGAATTCACTATTAGAGACATGGCCAATAGTTATTCTTATAAATTATCTATTAGAGATAATAAATATCAACCAAAACGTGGGTGAGTAAATTGACTAACAACAGACTTAAAAGATATAGCAAGGAAGTTCTTGAACATATTGGATATGAACCGGTTTCTAACCAAATAAAACCAGTGCATATAGCGAATGGTCTTTTTCGGCATGTTATAGGAGAAGAATATAATATAAAATCATTAAATGAATGGTCTAAGAGATTTAGTCAAGGAAAAGAAGTGAATACAGCTGAGAAAATAAAAAAAGAATATGAAGATGTTTTAGACCAAGACATTACCTTGGAAGAGCTAAACGAGCTAAGATACTTTATTGAATTAATATTTAATGCAGACAATGCTGCTACGCCCAGTTTGAAATTTTCTACGTTGACAATTGCTTCTAAATCTCAAGTAACTAAAGCTGTTCAAAATGAATTTGGAATCCCTGAGTTTTTGTATAAGATATTAAATACTAAAATAAATGGTAAAGCCTCACCTTGCCTAAAATTGATAAAGGAACATCTTAATAACGAAGATGATGAAATTAGTAGACTAGCGCAGCCACTAGTAAGCATAGATAGTTCATTAAGTAAAGGATTCAGTTTAAATGACAGCGATATAGTTCTATCAGGGATAGAATTAAGGTTAAGAGAAGCTTTTGATACCATCGCATCGAATGAAAGTGAAAAAAGAAATAAATTAATTTTTTTAGAAAGAATAGTGTTATTTTCCTGCTTTGCAATAATAATTCACTTATCCTCTAGAGTGCTTGATATTTCAGAAAAATACAAAGAAGAAGATAGAATTCCTTTACTTTTTGATGCAGATGGAAAGCATGAGACTATAAAGGTTGCAAGCCAGGAGACACTTTTACTTTCTAGACTTGGGATAGAAGAGTATTTTGAGAAATCATTAGAACTAATTTTTAGAGAAGAACAATATCACATGCTTTCTATAGAAGAAGTTTTGGAGAAAATTGAAGAGACTCCATTAGCCGACAGTAGTAAAAAGAAAAACATTACTTCTGAGGACAAAAAAAGAGAAGATTATAAAAAGCTATTTATGGGATTCTATGAGCAGAATAAAAATGTTTTTGATTCATTCATAAAAGCAACTAGGTTTTTAATATTTTCTGATGTTTACTCAACTGATCCATCAATGTTTATCTCTGCATTAGGGGGGAAAATTGGTTTGTTAGCACCTAGAGCTGGAGGAAGAGGTAGAAAGAGGTTTTCACCAGACCCAATTATTCTTGAAATCATTCTCCTTAGTCTTATAAAGAAAGGTGAAAAAGTTCAACTATCTGAGTATGGAAAGAGACTGTGGGAACATTATGGGATTATTATTGGTGCTAATCCAGATGATGATCTAAAACAGTTAGCTCGATGGAACCTTAGTCAAAACATTCCTGGCGATTTAGCAGGTGGATTGACAATAAATGCTGAAAAAATAGCTGATATATATATATCCATGGGATATGCAAGAAGGTACGCAGATGGTGTAACAATACTAAGTGTTTAGGGGGAGTATAATGTCAATTCAAAGTATAATAGCTGAGTTGCTTGCTGGTACAGTTGTTAATAAGATAAGAAATGAAGCACATGGAATTATACTTATGGACTTACCTAGTTATAGCTATGAAATTTTTATAGATACATTATTATCAAAAGTAAATGAAAAAGATTTAAAGAAACCGTATATTTTTTTCGTTGGATTCACTCAAGATGAGCAACAGGAATTAAAGCGTATTTTTGGGTCAATTTCAGAAATATACTATACTGTCGAAGAGGCAGAGAAGTTTAGGCATAACAAAGATATTACTTCTACGAGAGTTGTTATAGTTAAAAGGTTTGTTCCTAAATTATCTTCATTATTATGGTTTGAAAAAGTAGAAATCAATGAGCTATATAATTCTTTGTGTGATATAGCTCAAGAAGAATTCAAATTAATTAATAATAATATTGTAAGACTATGGAAGTCTTTTAGGCATAATAGTATTAGAAGTATTATATCATTAGAAAGATTAGTGGATTATTATCAATATTTAATTCAATTAAGCGAGGATATACCCAAGCAGTCTGTTTATCAATTTTTTAGGTTAGGTTTATTAATCGATGAATCACTCTTTGAGAGCACCAATATCGAAAGTATAAGGAGTAAACTGATTGAAAACCACAGAATTGTCCAGCGTCTTCGCCAACTAGATAAAGGTGATCAAAGAGCTTTACAATCAAGTGAAATTACAGGTGGAACAAAAATAAGAGCAAATATATTAGCTTTTTACAAGACGCGCTCTAATGAAAATTTAAAAGACCTAACTTTAAAAGAGGTAATAAATTTATTAACTAATGTAAATAAACAGAAAAAGGATCGAAAAAAAGGAGGGAAACGTGAAGAGGAGAAAAAAGGTAAAGAAGATCAACCGAAAACTAAAACTCCTACTAACCCTGATTCAGTCGGTGTAGACCTAATAATTGAGCGTGAAGGGGAACAAATTAAAGATATTTTGGAACAAATAGAAGAGCATTTTAAGGTCTGGGAAAAAGGAAAGAAAGAGACGATTACAGTTGGGACAGAAAATGGGATTCAATCAAAGGTGGATTTTATTCCAGAAATTTTCAACCTTATTAATGCATTTATAGGTGAGGATTCTTTTGGAGGAATTATAAGGACAGAAGCAAAAACCCCTACAGATGTGTTGAATTCTATAAGTAAAAATAAGATATATCAATTTAGCGAAGACTATATTGAAAAAATAAGAGAAAAGCTTCAGTTATTAACTGAGGAATTTAACGAGGAAGCTACAGAAGTTTTAGCATTATTTGACTCATTTATTCAAAAAAGAAAATCAATTTCTAAATATGCATATAGATTAGCTGATTCACCTATATTGAAGATTGTAGAGTCTGATGAGACTTATAATAATTTGATCGACTATATAGATTCCTATACACTTTTTATAAAGGTATTAAGGAGTAACTTTAATAAGTTTTCATCATATAGTGCACCAGGTACAAAAGAATTAGTTGCAACAGTTAATACACTTGATATGATTTATATTCTTGGGGGAGAAAAATACCATTCAATTTTATCCCCATTAAACCCTCTTTATCTATGGAAGTATGTTGAATTAACAAGAAGACTACGTGAGACCTCTTCTAATCTAAGTGAATTAGATAAGGAGTTTTTAATACGAGCTACTGACGATATTCCAAACCCATTAATCACTGTATTCATTAGTAGCATAATTTCTAATTCAAAAGATGAGGTTATAGCAGAGGTTGGAAAGGTTGGTAGAATGCCAATATACTCCAGTGAACAACAGGTTAACCAAGTATCTGATGGGTTAGATCCGGTCAAAAAAACAATAACCAAGTTCATTAGTTTATATCCCCATAGTAAAAATGGCTTGAGAATTGCATTTATAAATCCTCCAGACTCAAAAAGTGTGCTTGAATTATTAAAAGATCAAATTAATAACCATACGTTAAGAGGAGCGCATGTAGACTTATTTAAAACAAAGGAGACATCGCAGCACTGGACAAACCTTGAAAAAGTTGATGAAAGTTTATTATCATTGTTTGGAGAAAGTAATGCATTTAGTTTGAGAATTCATTCAAAAACATATGATTTAGAAAAATTGGTGACAAAGTTTAAACCAATGCAATACCATTTGGTAGTTCTATTCGATCCAAGTAAAAGAACAGTAAGTGAAGTGAAAACTGAAAGCAGACTAAATCTAAGAATTCATCCTTTGTGTGTACCAAAGGTGTTTCAATATGATCCTATGACAGATCGTTTAGAAATAATTCCATCATCTGATGGCAATATTTTTTCTGATCATCATGAGTTAGTTGCCAGGTTAAATGATAGGCCTAGAGGGTGGCACAATACTGTAATAGCGAATACAGAAAGTATAAAAGACATACTTGAAAAAATAGTTAGCGCATCGGAATGGCTTGTCATAGCGGATTCAAATTTAAAAAATTTTGAATTAAGTACAATTGGATCGGAAAATTGTATTTACTATCAATCAGGATCTTATAGAGAAGTAGGAGTTTATTCTAAAAGTTGGGCTAAACTTACTAGTGGTATTGATAGCATAATAAGAGAAATAGGTAACTATGACCCTAAGGCTAGTTGTTTAGAATTAGTATTAAAAGAAATACAATCCTTAAATGAAAAAGGTATATTAAATATAGCATCCTTATCTACAAATCAAGCATTTGATCAAAATCATAGTAAAGGTGCTATAGGTACTGCCATTTCTTCTTTCTGGTATAAGCAAATGAATCAAGATAGTATCTTAGCGAGTCTTGATGCTGATTTAGCAAGAAAATGGTTAAGTGAGAGAGATGAAAATACAATTTCTGATTTAATAGGAATAAAAAGGGTTAATGAATCTCAAGCTGAGATAGAAATTATAGAGGTAAAAACCTATAAAGCATATACAGTTGATAACATAGTATTTGAAGATGGTACAGAGATAAATGAAATTAAAGGAGAAGCTATTGAACAATTAAATTCTGTTTACAAAATTATCCACGAAATATTCTTTGAATCTGATAAAATAACTAGTGTTTCAAGAAGAGAACTATTAAGATATCAGATATTTAAGGTTCTTCATAGCTTAGGATTAAATAAATCAAAAAAGAAGATGTGGACAAGTTTTATTAATGATCTTTTTTCAGGAAATATTAAAGTAAATATTAAATTAAGTCTTTATCATGTCTGCTTCAACGTTCAGGGTCAAACAAATAAGGAAGGTATAAAATGTGTATCTGAAAAAGACATAGTATTATATGAAATTAAAGATGATGTAATTGATAATATTTTATCAAACTGTCAAAATGATAGGGATATCCAAGTAGTAAATATTCAAAGTACTGATACAGATACTAAAAGTTTTACAGAAGAAAAAACAGTGGGAAAACATACAACGACAGATATAGGAATAGATCAAACAAAGGAAAAGGTACAAGACAAACTTATTGAGATAAATATTGGAAAGTCTGAAAAAACGATTAATCATCATAATGAAAAAGAGAGTGCAAGTAACTACTCATCAAATGATGAAGATACTACTGTCGTCATAGGAACTGCTAATAATGAAACACAAGATGATGATTTGAAAAAATTCATAGAAACAACCGCGATTGCTATCAAAAGGGCAATGAAGGACTTCTCAATAGATGTTCAGGAAGTTGATCCAACAAAAGCCCTTATTGCTTCTAGATTTGTACGCTTTAGAGTAAGGTTACGTCCAGGAGAAACACTTCAGAAAATTTTAAGAGTTCGTTCCGATATAGCTAGGGAAATTGAGGCAACCAATGAGATCTTAATAGACAATGAACGTGGTACTAATTATATCTATGTAGATGTTCCCAGAGAAGAAACTGAGTCGGTGAGTTTACTGAACTTTTTAGATATTTTACCTAAAAACGATGTTGGAAACTTAAATGTTATTTTGGGTCAGGATCCTAGTGGTGAGATAGAGTTTTTAAACATAGCAAAAGCACCGCATCTCCTTACAGCAGGTTCAACAGGTTCCGGAAAGACGATATTTTTATATAGTATAATTGTTAGCCTTATATCCCAATATAATGAGAATGAATTAGAACTTGTAATAGTTGATCCTAAACAAACTGATTTTATTTTCTTTGAAGGGCTCCCGCATTTAAGAAATGGAGAAGTCATTATTGAGGCGGAGGATGCGGTGGAAATTTTAAATGATCTAGTTGAAAATGAGTTGCCTAGAAGAACAGATCTACTTAGACAATCTAGAAACAGAGATATTTTTACCTATAATTTAAATAATCCAGACAATCATTTAAAGCCAATATTAGTTATTATTGATGAATATGCAGATTTAGTATCTGTTGCTGATCTAGAAGGTAACAAAGAGGAATTTGAAAGGAATATGATAAGGCTAGCACAAAGATCTAGAAATGTTGGAATACATTTGGTGATAGCAACCCAACGACCTAGTGCCGATATAGTAACATCTAGACTAAAGGCTAATGTACCAACGAGGATTTCCTTTAGTTTACCAGCCAATCAAGATTCTAGAACAATTCTTGATGCTTCAGGAGCAGAGGATTTACTTGGAAAAGGAGATATGTTGTATTCCCTTAATGGTAACTTAAGAAGGCTTCAAGGATTATTTATAAGTGAAGACCAACTTCAAGAGTATCTAGATAAAAAGTATCTAAATTAATAATAATAAATAAAGCCTTTTAGGAGAAAACCTAAAGGGCTTTATAGACAATAATAACTGTTTGATTTAGAGGAGCTTGAAATTGTTAATGTATACGGATACTTTATTTTTAACGGGAGAATTTATCAGAGAAAGCAAAAATAGATTTTTATGTGATGTTTTAATTAATGGGGAAATAAAGGAATGCTATGTTCCAAGTTCTTCGCGGTTGGAAAATTATATTAATTTGAAAGGGAAAAACGTATTATTAAAATTAAATAGGTCTAAGGGTTGTAGAACAAAATACTCATTATATGCTGTAAAATATTATAATAAATATGTTTTATTAAATTTAAATATGGTAAATGATATTGTTTCTTCATACTTAGTAAGGGAAATGTTGGGAAAAGAAGAACAATTTTGTATAAAAAGAGAATATAAAGTTAATGGTTATAAAGCTGATTTAATAAATATTAATCAAGATAATCATGTTAATACAATAATTGAAATAAAAGGTCTTATTTCTACAAGGCGTTCAAGTGTTTTCCCTCTTGTAAAGTCCGAACGTGCAACTATACAACTTGATCAATTGGAATCATTGATAAGATCCGGTTATTCAATTGAGTATTATATAGTAAGTTTAAGTTCTATAACTAAGGAAATAATCTTAAATAAAAAGGACGAGACATTTTATAAGAAAATTATGAGTTGTGTTAAAAACGGAATGAAACTTAAAGGATTGTCAATGGAGTATATAAATGGAGAATTTGAAATTGTACGTGAGATAAAGATAACTTATTAGAATAACATAGGGGGAAATATGAAAAATAAGATAATCTTTTTAAGTTCGAATTATCGAGATTTGTATTTAGAAGATATATATAGATCAATAGCTTTACCAAAAGGATATATTATTCCGTTTCGTTATAAATTATCAGATCTAGATAGTAATCTTAGGGATATAATAGAAAATAATGAAGTGTTAACTGGTGAAGAAGCAATGATTTTTTACTATTATAAAAGTGAAAACCAGAACCAACTTATACCAATTAGAGAATGTACTATAGTTGATATCGAAATAATTAAGGATCTAAATAAAGTGAATTTTTACCTAAGTTTAGGCGAATTTAAAGATTGCTCTAAAGAAGATATTGACTTAATTGAAGAGAGGACAAAAGGTTCGTTTCTTACAAAAGTTCCTATAAAATCACTAAAAAAAACAAGATGGATTGATCTGATAAAAAAAGTAGAGAATTATTTTCCGAAAGATGTGTTGTTTTTCCATATAGAGAGTATATGGGATGGAGATAAAAAGATTTTTGTTAATAATAGTGATAAGTTTAGAAGCCGGGTAGTGGTTAAAGAGGAAGGAAGATATTCTTTTAGACTATTCTTCTATGATATAACAGAGGGGAAAAATGAAATTAAAATTGGATATGATGATGATGTTATTCATCATAATGGTAGGTCAAAAATTGGAACTAAAATAGATTCTTCTTATCTTGATATTTTTACAAAGTTTATAGAATATAATCAGTTAAGAACTTATCTGAATTTTACGACTGAATATGAGGAAAATAAGGAATTTAATGTTAACCTAGATCTTGATATAATTAGAAAACCATATAAGAAGTGGTTATTTGGAGGTCTTACAACTCTTGGAAGCTTTTCTGCTAGTATAATAATATTTATCTTAAGAACAGACACAATAAATAATTGGTATACAATTATTCCAGTTATATTACTAGGGTTAATAACCACATACTTATATGTTTTTTTTAATAAAAAATAAGGGTTATACAGTCCAATCTTCACTCTCAATTTCAATGTGTATCCATCCATTAGGTATAATATGAAGTTTTTTATCTTTTGTTTTGACTCTGTGGTTACCTGATTCACTAACAATTAACTCAATTACGTCTGTTAATATAACTATTTGGTTATTAGGAAATGTATATTTTCTTTGTTTTTCTTCAAGTTTAATAGGTTGGCCTACTTTTTTTGACATTTGAAATCACCTCATTAGTATTAATTCATAACTTAAGTATAACTTAAACTCCCCTAAGAAAAAACTGATTTAATTATTGAAACAAGATTTGTTAAGTGTCGGATATTGTTTGTGGTAAAAGAAAAAATTAAAGCTGGAGAATACTTAAATGGATTTCCAGTTTTTTTCAATTAATTTTATCTATTATAATTTTTGAATCTAGTAATAAATCAAATTATTGGTGAATTAGAGGACACACGATATTAAAGGAGTATTTATTCCTCAGTGAGAGTATATTATTGTCTTATTACTTAGGTAGAGGTTTTTGTCAAAATGCATTACGAGTACATACTTGTTAGGGAAGGGGAATGTCCTCCTGAACAATTTTTTAACTTTTTTGATTAAGGGATAAAATAAACATGATGTTAAATCTAATTTCAGATATTTAGCATAGAAGAAGCTAGAAAATTTTACATATAAAAACTTTTTTGTAGTATAATTGTGAGGATGAAGAGCCCTATAATGAAAATCACTGAAGTAATTAACAGTTCTAATATTGTAGAAAAGAAATTATTGTTCTAATTATCGATAATTATTTGCAGAATAACATATCATGATTACCTTTACTAGTAATTCAACTATGCATTTTTTATAAGGCTGTGCTGTATTTATTTTATATTAACTTGGTTAAAAATAATGCTCTAAAGGAAGGGGATTTTTATGAATGATTTAAGTGTGAATTTCCCAGATGATATTATCGAGAGGTGTAATATTGAAGGTGTGATCGTCTCGCCTGATGTACATACCATGGGGTGGGCTTTCTTGTCAGAAAATGAAAATGATATTGTTGTATTAAGGATATATTTAATAGAGAAAAAGAGTGAAGATATAACATTTGAGTTAACCAGCGAATTGTCTGCTTTTATGTTCTCTACACGAGTTGAAATGAAAAAGTTTTATAAATATTTATTAAATATGTCTGCTTTAGAGTATATGAGTTTATTTAATGATTCAACGGCTTTTAATATTCATTAACTATTTGTTTAAGATCTATATAGTATCCTCTCAATACTGTGTAATATGACCCTCTTTTCTTAAAATATCTTGTAGATTTCTTTTAGTGTTCAAAGTGCTAGGTTATATAATACTTAAAGTCAGGAGACATCCATGAAAATCGAGAAAAAGCTTATTGTTAATTCAGATAAAGGAAATTTATTAAATGAACTAATTTCTTCTATAAATAAATGTAAACGTTATTATTTTAGTGTGGCGTTTATTAATTTTAGTGGGTTGCAGCTTTTGTTGGAGGCTTTTAAAGAAGCTGAGGATAGAGGCGTTCGTGGACAGGTTATTACGTCCACTTATTTGAATTTTACGGAAGCTAAGGCGCTTAAGAGAATTAATGAATTTGAGAATATACATTTGAAGGTTTTTGAAACTGATAAGGCAGTCGGGTTTCATACAAAAGCTTATATTTTTGAGTATGAGGATTATTATAAGATTATTATCGGTTCCTCTAACATTACCCAGAGTGCATTGAAGAGTAATATTGAGTGGAATTTGGAAATGATTGTGAAGGAAGATACAAAGTTTCTTGAGGATGTACTCAGTGAATATGAAATTTTATGGAATAGTAGTACTCAAGCGGATGATGCATTTATTGCAAAGTATGAGGACTTTTTGAGTAAGTTGAGTGATTATACTAATAATCAATCATTCATTTATGAGAAAGCAGAGTATATCACACCTAATAAAATGCAAAGACGCGCGATGGAAAATTTAGAACGGATTCGTTCCTATGGCGAAAAGAAGGCATTGGTTATTGCGGCAACTGGTACCGGGAAAACGTATATGTCTGCTTTTGATGTCAAAGCCTTTAAGCCTAAGAGATTACTATTTATTGTCCATCGCGAAGAAATCTTAAAGAAAGCGAAGGAGACGTTTGAAAAGCTCCTGCCCAATGAGAACTTATCCTTTGGTTTATTAACAGGGAATACAAAGCAAAAAGATGCTGATTATATTTTTGCGACGATCAATACGATCTCAAAATACCACCAGGATTATCGGCCAGATGAGTTTGATTATATTATTTTTGATGAGGCACATCATGCAACTAGCCCTAGCTATCAAGTGATATTTAATTATTTCACTCCACAATTTACCCTAGGAATGACGGCTACTCCAGAAAGAAGCGATCAGCAAAATGTATTTGATCTATTTGATAATAATGTAGCATTAGAGGTCCGTTTACATGAAGCACTTGATGATGATTTAGTTATTCCTTTCCACTACTTTGGGATCACAGATATCGAAGAAGTGGATTTGAGCGACGTGGATATTGATGATGTGGCTGAAATAACGAAGCGATTAAAGGTCAATCAACGTGTTGATTTTATCATTGATAAAATGAATTTCTATGGCTTTGACGGTCTAACAAGAAAAGGACTTGGATTTTGTGTAACCGTTGAGCATGCTAAATTTATGGCTGAGGAATTCAATAGGAGAGGCTACCCAAGTGTTTGTTTGTCCGGGGAGGATAATTCAGATAAACGTACAACATTTATTAATAGGCTAGAAGATGAAAATGATGAATTAGAGTTTATCTTTACGGTCGATATCTTTAATGAGGGTGTTGATATTCCTTCTGTTAATACAGTCCTTATGCTGCGACCTACAAACTCACCAATTGTTTTTATTCAGCAGCTAGGTCGAGGACTACGTAAATATAAGGATAAGAATTTCCTGACAGTGCTAGATTTTATCGGTAACCATAGTAAAACCTTCTTGATTGCGATCGCGTTAAATGGAAGCCGCTATTATGATAAGGAAAGTTTGAAAGTGGCAATTGCTACAGGCTTTGCTAATATTCCAGGCTGTACGCATATCCAGATGGATAAAATTTCGCAGGAACGAATCTTAGCACAAATTGATAAGGAAAACTTTAATTCATTACAGTATTTGAAGGAAGAGTATTTCGAATTTAAGAAAATGAATAATGGTCATATTCCTTACTATTTAATGGATTATATGAAGTACGATGGTTCACCTAATCCGATTAAATTTATTGATCGAGAGAAAACGTACTTGCAGTTTGTTGCCAAGGTAGAAAAGAATGAACAGTTGAAGAATTTGCTATTAAATGATTCATTTGAAGGGGCCTTAAAAGAACTATCTAGTAAGCTTCCACTTAAACGAGTGTATGAATTTGTGATAGCGAAATATTTATTAGATCATGATCAGCTTTCTTTAGACGTTGCCAAACAGGAGATCTTGAAGCATGTGAAGGATGTGGATGAGGATAGTATTTTGCATGCATTTGAATGCTGGAATCAAGATTACTACGATCCAGCTCAGAAAAAGCGGAATTTCAAATTATTCTCACTCACGAATAATCAGTTGACGAAAACACCACCTTATCAACGTCTTTTAGACAATGAGAATTATAGACATTTTATAGAGGATATCATTCATTATGGGATATTCCGCTATGAAAAGGAATTTAAAGAAGAATATTATGGTGTTCCTCATTTCAAGCTATATGAACAATATCAAATGGCTGAAGCTGCTTTACTTTCTAACTATCGGAAGAGTCACAGTGCTTTTAGAGGATCAGGTTTGCTAGCGAACGGAAATGATTACTTCTTGTTTATTGATTTGCATAAGGAAGCGGATATTAAGGACAGTATTAATTATCACGATGAATTTATTAGTGAGCGTTATTTCCAATGGCAAACACCGAATAGTACGGCGCCAACATCTGAACGAGGAAAAAACATCGTCTATAATAAGGATAGAGGAATCTCGCTTCATTTATTTGTAAGGAAATATAAAACGATTGATGGAAAAACCGAACCGTATATTTATATTGGTAAAGGAAATACGGTAAAGTTTGAGGGAGAAAAGCCTATCACAGTGAAGATGGAACTTGAACATGAAGTTCCGGCTAGTTTGTATACGGAGTTTACGAAAAAAGTATAGATACTAAGGGAAGTAATTATTCACTTCCCTTGTTTTTGTTTACTTGGCTAATAATGCATCAATGGTCGGTACATCAGCTGGTGCCCATTCCAATGCTCTTAAGTCCTTAAGGGGTACCCACTTTAATTCAGCATGCTCGGTTGCAATCGGAGTACCATTTGTAATTTTGGCTTTGTATGTAATTAGATTAATAATGAAGGTAGGGTACTCATGTACGATATCTGCTACTAATGTTCCCACTTCAATTCGACATTCAAGTTCTTCTTCTATTTCTCTCACTAATGTTTCTTCAGGTTTTTCACCTTCTTCGATTTTTCCTCCTGGAAACTCCCATAGGTTCGGTAATGTCATTTCAGGAGAGCGTAGAGCGCAGAGGATTTCGCCTTTTTCGTTTTCCATCACGGCCCCAACGACTTTTACTTTTTTCTTCATGCTTCATACATCCTTTATCGTTTTTTCTTTGTCTATAATATCATATCTAAAGGAAATATCTTTAGGTCGAAAGGAAAATTGTTATAGGTTGGAATGAGCACTGCCCTCTACAGTTACTAGTGGGGCAGTGTTTTTCCTTGACTGTTTTCATAAGGATTGTTGCTAATGCCTGAGTAAAAAAGAGACAGCTTTTTTGCTGTCTCCATTATTCAACTAAAGGCCTTGATCGTTTAAGTGCATTTCTTTACAAATGGAGTTTGCATATTTCATAAATCTTTCATTTTTATATTTGAATCAAGTATATTTTTATACTCCGATTCTTCATCAAATACTAATCCACTATCACAAAATACAACAAAGTCTTTGAAAGAAGTTTTAATTTCTTCAATCAATTCATCTGCAGGGATAGATAATTGGGAAGGGTTATTATGTTCTTCTGAATGAACAGAATCTAAAATAAGTCTATAATTTGCTCCATCTTTTAATATTTTAAACGTTGTTCCGTTATCTAATAAAGTAATATCAAACTCATCTTCTTTTTCACGCTTAATAACTATTCGAGCGAAATCATCCCATGTAAAAAGTAAGTCATCAGTTCCCTCTATGTCATTGAGGAATATTTTATTATCATAGACAATTTCTATATAACCATTAAGATACATTCCATCCTCATAATCAAGGTACTTTTGAGCAGCTTTTTTAGCTTTTGGATGATCAATTGGTAAATACTCTCTAATCTCTTGGGTAGAGTAACCAAACTCTGGGATAAAGTTACTGATATAAGTATTTATTTTTAGTTTTGACATTGAGTGACCTCCGATTACCTACTTTTACTCTGCAGGATGCGCTACTAACCTTACTAAAAAAATGAAGCCATTGGAAGAGGTACCCTAGATGAAAAGTTTTTCAATAATAATCTTTGCTCTTTCATCTAATTGGGAAGGTAATTCAGTGATAGGAAAATAGGCTAAGTCCAAACTTTCGCCGTCGTTCATGGCTAGTTCGCCACTTATCCCCTCTGTTTGGTAAACACATATTACGTTATATACTTCATCACCATTAGGATACTTATAATAAAGTTCCTTACCAGATAGAATATCAATAAAATGAAAACTCTTTGCTTTTAACCCTGTTTCTTCAAACAGTTCACGTTCAGCAGTTTGCTCTAAAGTTTCACCAATTTCCATCACTCCACCGGGCAACCCCCATTCTTTTGTATCGGAACGGTGTTGAAATAAAACCTCTTTTTTATCATTCATCACTATAATTGTTGAACCAACTAAAATAACTGGTCTGCTGCCAATGAGATCTCGTATTTCCTTTACGTATCCTGTCATATTCCATACACCTCTATAGTTTATTCTTAGAATTTTAGTAAACTTATCCCTTTACTCTGACTATAAGAAGTTCAACATAAAAGGAGTATAATCCTTCTTTTACTAATACTGTTCTTTAGCTACATAGGAAAAAGACTCAATCGTTTATTGATTGTAAATAATGAAATGGTTTGACGCTTTTGTGTCCGTACTAGACTATTTGAGTATCATTGGTAGCCCTTTCATTAAATCTCTAATAGCTATTTGTATGTTTTTGTAATACTGTTTAATTATGGTAAACAAAAGATTTTTACAGATGCTGATGAACTCGCTTGCTGATAGTGGAAAGATGAGGCAGTGGAAGCAGCATTTCGTGAAAAAGTAAGCAATCATTCATAGAGGAGTGTTAGTATGATTTATTCATGGGAAACAAGCACAACGGAAATAAAAGATTATGTGTTTAAGATATTAGAGCAAATAAAGGAAAGTTTGGGAGATAATTTTAAGGGGTTTTATCTTCATGGTTCATTAGCTATGGATGGATTTACTCCACAATCCAGTGACATTGATTTTATCGTTGTGACTGAAGAACCACTAGCCTTTGAGATTAAAAAAGAGTTCGTCGATTATTTCCTGTCCATTTCCGGAAAACCATTTCCAGTTGAAGTTAGCTTTTTAACCAAAGAACAAATTAAGAATTGGCAGCATCCTTGTCCGTATGATTTCCATTACAGTGAAAAGTGGAGAGATCGATATGAAGAGAAGGCAGACGACTATCTGAATAAAGCGGACTTGAAAAATCCGGATTTAGCCGCCCATATCACGATTCTCCATAGACGAGGGATTTGTCTTGAGGGAGCGCCGATTGAAGAAGTATTCCTAGAAATTCCCCAAAATGACTACCGTTCATCTTTACTGGCAGATTATCAGGAGTGCCTTGTTAACATAGAGAATGATCCAAAATATTGTGTGTTAAATATGCTTAAGGTGTATTGGTATTTAAAAGCGGGAATCATTACTTCCAAGCAGGAAGCCGGTGAATGGGCTATTAACACACTGCCTAAGAACATAGCTGAAATGGTACAAAAAGTGATGGAAGGCAGGAGCCCAGAGAAAAAGGAACTGCTGGAATTTACAGAGTACGTAGATACAAAGTTGAATCAGTAAATAGGTCACCTGTTCATTATTTGTTTAGTGCCTATCCGTCTGAACCGACGATACAGGTATTCATCTATGATTACTTCAACACCATGTGCAGAAAGATTTAGTTGAATTTGAAGATATCTGCGATGAATAACTAAATGAGCGGTAGTTGACTCAATTCCGTACAGTACCCTTTCATAAACTACAAGAATAAAAGTATAAATAATGATGAAGCCATACCTGTCTATAGAGGCAGCTATGGCTTTTTTTTATGCAAAATAATAGTTTTTGATTGTTCATTAGATTTATAAAAGTGTTTAATGCTTTGATTTAATCTCGTTCAATTTATAGAGCGAGGATTTCATAGAAGGATGAGCTTTTATTTAAAGGGTTGGGTTCTTTTAAGTATTCGAACCAGCACTAAAAAACATTTATTTAAACTGTGATATTTGTATATTAATATAATTGTTTCCAATAATTACAGTAGTAAAAATAGTTAGAAAATTATTAGAATTAAGTTATTATAGAATATATTAGAATATTTATTTTTTTAAAATAGTATTCTAATAGAAAATATGAGGAAAGGAGATAGTCAGTTAAATTAGTCCGGGCAACTTTTAGTTGCTACAAAAACTTCATAAAGGGTGTGTGATACATGAGATCGACTCGGAGTAAGTCTTACAAAAAGATGCGCTTGAGAAAAAGAATGTTTTCGGTTCTGACATTGCTTTTTCTTCTTGTGCAAACCATTTTAACTCCGGTAACTCAGTATGTTAGTGCAAACAGTACATCTGTTGAATTGAGCTTTGACAAACAGTCTGCTCTCGAAGGAGAAGTACTGACAGCCACGCTAACGGATAGTGGAGAAGATTCTGGTGCATTAACATTCTCTGTGCCGACTGGATTGAGTATTAAACAGATAACTGAAGGTGAAGACAATATCACCATCAGTGAACAAGATGCCCAATCCTTAAGTTTCAATTGGAAGGAGGAAAGTGAAAAAGTTGCGAAAGTAGAGGTATCAGCAGAGACTGCTGGTAACTACATACCGCAGCTCATTTCTCAGAATGGAGGTGTTAAATCTGTTGCGATTCAGGTCACAGCCCCAGAACCAGAAGTGACAACTGAAGAAACTGAAGTACCAAAAGAACCAGTAGAAGCAACAGAAGAAGAGACTGAAGTTCTAACAGAACCTGCAGAACCAACAGAGGAAGAAACTGAAGGTAAATCTGAAAAAACAACTGAAGAAAAAACGGAAGATGTACCTGCTAATCTTCCAGCAGTAAATGAGTCGGAAGAAAAAGTTCAAGATGAAGAACTCAGTAGTAATACTGAGGAAGACTCAACTGGAGAAGAGGATAAAAAGTCTTCTAAAGCAAGTAGAGCATTAGCATATGTACCATCTCATCCAGGTGAAGATAGTGATTCTACTGCAAATTTATCAGCACCTGGAGACATTAGGTTACCTATTACCATTCGTGATTTTAAGGCGGATGGATATTTATTTGAATCGAATTTAAGTTATATTGGTTTAGTAGAAAACTTGGTGAACGGAGATATTGGTGAGGATAAAAAGCCTGTATATACAGATGAAATGATGAAATATACAAAGAGTATATTTTATCCCGAAGCTCCGTCACTTACAGATGATCAAATCAAAACGAAACTTAATGAATTATTTAATAATTCACCAAACAATATGGCGTTATCAACATATTTACCGCTGAATAAAAACGAGAAAGATATGTATGTTTATTACAGTGATCAATTTTATCCAATAGATAATCAACTATTTGGGAATGAAGGAAGACACCACAATTATCATTTCTCATTAGAGATGCACACTAAATTCACTTATACAGGTGGAGAAGAGTTTACATTTACAGGTGACGATGATGTGTGGGTTTTCATTAATGGAAAGCTTGCTATAGATTTGGGCGGTGTTCATCGCGAACTATCTAAAACTATAAAATTGGATGAAATGGCTAGTACGTTGGGAATAGAAAAAGGAAAAGACTATGATTTTGACTTTTTCTATATGGAAAGACATACTGAAAAGTCCAACTTGAAAATCACGACATCTATTAAATTTGAGCCCAAAGTGAGTGCAGTGAAGGAAGTCGATAAGACTTCAGCATTAAATGGAGAAGAGTTAACGTATACATTCACGGCTTCTAATACAGGGGTAAAAGATGCGACAAATGTTGAGTTGACAGATACTCTTGATCAAGGCTTAACATTTATTGAAGATTCAGTAACTGTTAATGGAAACTCTGTCAATAACGCAAAATACGATAAAAATACTAGGCTTCTAACGATTCCAATTGGCGAAATGAAGGCTGGTGAATCTGCCGTAATTCGTTTTAAAGCTAAGGTTAATGTGAATGAAGCATTATTCAATGCTCAGAATAAATATGATCTTTACAATAAAGGTAAAATTGATGGCACTGATACGAATGAAGTTAAAACAACAATCACTGGACCTGACCTGAATATATCTAAACTAGTACAGGTTAAAGATTCAGATGGAGAGCCATCAGAAAGAGTAGTTGCTGGAGAAAGAGACAGGGTAAAATACACGATTAATGTGACTAATAAAGGTGGAAACCAAGTATCACCTTTTACAATTAGTGATGTTATTCCTGATGGTCTAACCTATGTAGATGGTTCAGTCAAAGCAAGGTCTACTGATCCAAATGCAAAACCAACTCCTTCCTATGATGAAGGAATCTTGGAGATATATGTTAAAGAACTAGCGAAAGATCAGACAATAACCATTACCTTTGAAGCTATAGTCGATGAATTGGGACAAAATATAGATTCTAAAGAAATACCAAACATTGCAAAGATTGGAGATTCTATAGAATCTAAGCCTGCTATAGTTGATGTGACAAAATCACATTTGAAATCAATAAAAACTGTAGATAAAGAAAATGCTAAACCAGGTGACGAGTTAACATACACGATCAAGGTGGAAAATGATAGTAAAGTCGCCCAAAAAGGCGTAACCGTTGTAGACAAATTACCAGCAGGTGTAACCTTAGTGAAAGGCTCTGTCAAGATAGATCTCGAAGGAGCGAAATTCACGCATGAAGACGGTGTGTTAACGGTGACAGCGGATAAGCTGCAAAGCAAAGCCGTGATGACCATCACCTTTAAAGTGACGGTCAATGAATTGGCTGAAGGTGTATACAGCACAACGTTGAAAAACGTAGCTGTCGTCAATGGTGAGGAAACACCTGAAGTTCCAACCGACGTGAAGATTCCACATCTCACTTCCACGAAAGAAGTGGATAAAGCCAATGCCAAACCAGGTGATGAGTTAACGTACACGATCCGAGTGGAAAATGATGGGGCATCCGTCCAAGAAGGTGTGACTGTTGTCGACAAATTGCCAACAGGTGTTACCTTTGTGAAAGATTCCATCCATGTAGACTTGGAAGGAGCGGAAGTCAAGCATGAAGACGGTGTGTTAACGGTGACAGCAGATAAGTTGGAAAGCGAAGCTGTGATGACCATCACCTTTAAAGTGACAGTGGATGAATTGGCAGAAGGCCAATACAGCACAACGTTGAAAAACGTAGCTGTCGTCAACGATGTGCCAACGGAAGAAACGATAACCGATGTGAAGATTCCGCATCTAACTTCCACGAAAGAAGTGGATAAAGCGAATGCCAAACCAGGCGATGAGCTCACGTACACGATCCAAGTAGAAAACGATGGGGCAGCTACACAAGAAGGTGTGACCGTAGTTGATGAATTGCCAACAGGCGTAACCTTAGTAAAAGACTCCATCCAGGTAAATCTTAAAGGAGCCGAAGTCACGCATGAAGACGGTGTGTTAACAGTGACAGCGGATAAGCTGGAAAGCGAAGCTGTGATGACCATCACCTTTAAAGTGACAGTGAATGAACTGGCGAAAGGCGAATATAGTACAACGTTGAAAAACGTAGCTGTCGTCAATGGTGAGGAAACACCTGAAGTTCCAACCGACGTGAAGATTCCACATCTCACTTCCACGAAAGAAGTGGATAAAGCCAATGCCAAACCAGGTGATGAGCTCACCTACACGATCCAAGTAGAAAACGATGGGGAAGCGGTCCAAGAAGGTGTGACTGTTGTCGACAAATTGCCAACAGGCGTAACCTTAGTGGAAGATTCCATTCAGGTAAACTTGGAAGGAGCCGAAGTCACGCATAAAGACGGTGCGCTAACGGTGACAGCGGAGAAGTTGGAAAGCGAAGCCGTGATGACCATCACCTTTAAAGTGACAGTGAATGAACTGGCGAAAGGTGAATACAGTACAACGTTGAAAAACGTAGCCGTAGTCAACGGTGAGGAAACAAAAGAAGCGCCAACTGATGTGAAAATCCCGCATCTAACCGCCACGAAGGAAGTGGATAAAGCGAATGCCAAACCAGGCGATGAGCTCACGTACACGATCCGAGTGGAAAATGATGGGGCAGCTACACAAGAAGGTGTGACCGTAGTTGATGAATTGCCAACAGGCGTAACCTTAGTAAAAGACTCCATCCAGGTAAATCTTAAAGGAGCCGAAGTCACGCATGAAGACGGTGTGTTAACAGTGACAGCGGATAAGCTGGAAAGCGAAGCTGTGATGACCATCACCTTTAAAGTGACAGTGAATGAACTGGCGAAAGGCGAATACAGCACAACGTTGAAAAACGTAGCCGTAGTCAATGGTGAGAAAACACCAGAAGCGCCAACTGATGTGAAAATCTCGCATCTAACCTCCACCAAAGTAGTGGATAAAGCGAATGCCAAACCAGGCGAAGAGCTCACGTACACCATCCAAGTGAAAAATGATGGGGCAGCTGCACAAGAAGGTGTAACGGTTGTCGATAAATTACCGACAGGCGTAACCTTAGTGGAAGATTCCATCAAGGTAGACGTGGAAGGAGCGAAATTCACGCATGAAGGCGGTGTGGTAACGGTAACAGCGGATAAGTTGGAAAGCGAAGCTGTGATGACCATCACCTTTAAAGTGACAGTGGATGAATTGGCAAAAGGCGAATACAGCACAACGTTGAAAAACGTAGCTGTCGTCAATGATGTGCCAACGGAAGAAACCATAACCGACGTGAAAATCCCGCATCTAACCGCCACGAAGGAAGTGGATAAAGCGAATGCCAAACCAGGTAATGAGCTCACGTACACCATCCGAGTGGAAAATGATGGGGCAGCAGTTCAAGAAGGTGTGACCGTAGTTGATGAATTGCCAACAGGCGTAACCTTAGTAAAAGATTCCATCCAGGTAAATCTTAAAGGAGCGGAAGTCACACATAAAGACGGTGTGGTAACGGTGACAGCTGATAAGCTGGAAAGCAAAGCCGTGATGACCATCACCTTTAAAGTGACAGTGAATGAATTGGCGAAAGGTGAATACAGTACAACGTTGAAAAACGTAGCTGTCGTCAATGGTGAGGAAACACCTGAAGCGCCAACTGATGTGAAAATCCCGCATCTAACCTCCACGAAGGAAGTGGATAAAGCGAATGCCAAACCAGGCGATGAGCTCACGTACACGATCCGAGTGGAAAATGATGGGGCAGCGGTCCAAGAAGGTGTGAGCGTAGTTGACGAATTGCCAACAGGCGTGACATTTGTAGAAGGCTCTGACGAGGTAAATCTGGAAGGAGCGAAATTCACGCATGAAGACGGTGTGGTAACAGTAACAGCGGATAAGTTGGAAAGCAAAGCTGTGATGACTATCACCTTTAAAGTGACAGTGGATGAATTGGCGAAAGGCGAATACAGCACAACGTTGAAAAACGTAGCCGTAGTCAACGGTGAGGAAACACCAGAAGCGCCAACTGATGTGAAAATCCCGCATCTAACCTCCACGAAGGAAGTGGATAAAGCGAATGCCAAACCAGGCGATGAGCTCACGTACACCATCCGAGTGGAAAATGATGGGGCAGCTACTCAAGAAGGTGTGACGGTTATTGATGAATTACCGACAGGTATGACATTAGTGAACGGTTCCATCCAGGTAGATCCAGAAGATGCAGAAATCACGTATGAAGACGGTGTGTTAACGGTGAAGGCTGAGAAGTTGGAAAGCAAAGCCGTGATGACCATCACCTTTAAAGTGACTGTGAATGAACTGGCGAAAGGTGAATACAGCACAACGTTGAAAAACGTAGCCGTAGTCAATGGTGAGGAAACACCAGAAGCGCCAACTGAAGTGAAGATTCCACATCTAACCTCCACGAAGGAAGTGGATAAAGCGAATGCCAAACCAGGTGATGAGCTCACGTACACCATCCGAGTGGAAAATGATGGGGCAGCGGTCCAAGAAGGTGTGACCGTAGTTGACGAATTGCCAACAGGCGTAACCTTAGTGAAAGATTCCATCCAGGTAAACTTGGAAGGAGCCAAAGTCACGCATGAAGAAGGCGTGTTAACGGTGAACGCTGAGAAGCTGGAAAGCAAGGCCGTGATGACCATCACCTTTAAAGTGACAGTCAACGAACTGGCAGAAGGCGAATACAGTGCAACGTTGAAAAATGTAGCCGTAGTCAATGGTGAGGAAACACCAGAAGCGCCAACTGAAGTGAAGATTCCACATCTAACCTCCACGAAGGAAGTGGATAAAGCGAATGCCAAACCAGGTGATGAGCTCACGTACACCATCCGAGTGGAAAACGATGGGGAAGCGGTCCAAGAAGGTGTGACGGTTGTCGACGAACTACCAACAGGCGTAACCTTAGTGAGAGATTCCATCCAGGTAGACTTGGAAGGTGCCGAAGTCACACATGAAGAAGGCGTGTTAACGGTGAACGCTGAGAAGCTAGAAAGCAAAGCCGTGATGACCATTACCTTTAAAGTGACAGTCAATGAATTGGCAGAAGGCGAATACAGCGCAACATTGAAAAATGTCGCAGTTGTTAACGATATTCCAACGCCAGAAGCTACAACTGAAGTGAAAATTCCGCATCTATCTTCCATCAAGGAAGTGGATAAAGAAATTGCCAAACCAGGCGACACAATTGGCTATACCATTACGGTTACCAATGATGGAGAAGCTGATCAAGAGAATATTGTAATCACGGATAAGCTTGCCTCTGGCCTTACTTTCCTAGAGGATTCTGTGAAAGTAACAGTTAATAATGAGAGTGTAGAGGCCGATGTAGATTATAAAGATGGTGTTCTAACTTACTCATTAGATAAAATGGCCGTAGGAGATACCGTGACAATTGATTTTGACACGATTGTAAATCCATTAGATGATGGTGTATTCAACAGTGAAATTAGTAATATTGCAGTTGTCAACGGTGAGGAAACAAATGAAGTTATTACAGAGATTACCGTTGATCCTAATTACAATTTCACAATTAACAAAACCGCTGATAAGAAAGAAGCGCAAGTCGGAGAAACTATTACCTATACAATTGACGTAACGAACACAGGCAATAAAGCGTTGACTGATGTTCAGGTGGTTGATGAAATGGTTGGTCTTAATGAAGTCATCAACAAGCTTGATGTAGGTGAAACCAAAACATTTACAGTCAAATATAAGATTACTGCGGAAGACGTTGGTGAATTAACGAACGTTGCCGTGGCGAAGGTAGTTGTAGATGGTAAGGAACTGGTTAAGGAAGGTTCTGTAACCGTGAAAGTATCTAAACAAGATGCACCGGTTGTTGCACCAAAAGAGGAACCGACTATTTTTGGACCAGTAGTGCAAACTGTGAATAAATTTATTGATAATCCTAAAACTGGTCAAGCTACCTTAAATATTCTTTTAGTTTTAGGTATATTCTTGATTGCTGGAAGCGGATTGTATGTTTGGAAAAGAAAACAGTAAGCTTTCAGAGTGAGTGAATAGTAGTTTAACAGAAAACCAGCTTGAGTTTGACTCAGGCTGGTTTTCTTATTTATAGAATAAGCTGTCTGCATGGGTACGAAGTCATTTTAATCGTCTTGTAGCCTGGTACTTCTCTCTTTTCTGGTTGGAAATGTCTAAAAGGCAGAGGGTCATATAGGCCCTCTTTTTGATAGGGACTTGTTTTTAGAAGAATACGTTTTTAGATGTGAGAGGGGTATTACGAGGTTTAATGTGTATACAGATTTCTTAAGTCAGACTTGAATTCTTTGTAAAGATGCGCTTGTCCCAAAGATTTGGCCAGATTCATAAGATCTAGATAGTCGTCTGATGTAAGGGCGGCTTCGTCTAAACTATGCAGATAATCATAACGGAACGTTCTTTTTCTTAAATGATAAATAGGTTCTTTAAAATAGACAGTGGCTGTTTGTTTGGTGTTGTCGACTTGGGCAATAACTCCTTCTCTCTTTTCACCTTTTTCAATAATAAAAACCGGTTTACCCACTTTGAATGCTTCCATTTTTAAACATCCTTTATTATTGATTTTTTATACTTCTTTGTATCTTATATATATACCCTTTGGTCTAAATTAGTACTCTATTCAATGGATGTAAGCGAAAATAATAGAATATGACTAGGAAGTATAAACAGAATGAGATATTCGGCTCAACTTTATTACATTTGGAAATAAGTTAATCTCTCAGGCGCAACGAATTATTTCCAATCATTTAGGGGTATAAGCTATACAGAGGATTACAGTAGATTAGGAGGAAGTTGTATGAAATGGAAGGGCAGAAGAGCCAGTACAAACGTGGAAGACCGCAGAGGAATGAGCAGTAAAGGAATCATCGGCGGCGGTATTGGCGGAATTATACTATTACTAGTGGTGACTTTATTGGGTGGAAATCCTACCGAACTATTAAATCAGTTGGGAGGAGGAGCCTCTACCAATACAACCAATACAGAGTACGTTGGAACACAGGAAGAGGAAGAATTGGCAGAGTTTGTATCCATTGTATTAGCTGATACAGAGGAGGTTTGGACGAAGCTTTTTAAAGAAGAAGGGTTGGTATATGAAAAGCCTACTCTTGTTATTTATAATGATAGTGTTCAGTCAGCCTGTGGGACAGCCGGGTCATCCGTTGGACCATTCTATTGTCCGGGCGACCATAAGCTCTATATAGATTTAAGTTTTTATGATGAGCTAAAAAAGGAGTTTCAAGCACCGGGTGATTTTGCAATGGCCTATGTCGTTGCCCACGAAGTCGGTCACCATGTACAAACCTTGCTGGAAACCGATAAAAATCAGCAGCGTGCCAACTCCAAGGACTATTCGATTCGCTTTGAACTGCAAGCTGATTATTTAGCTGGTGTTTGGGCTCACCATGCAAAGAGTATGGATTTGCTGGAAGAGGGTGACCTGGAAGAGGCGATCACAGCAGCGAGTGCCGTTGGTGATGATACGATTCAAAAAAGGGCTCAAGGCTATGTGGTCCCGGAAAGTTTTACCCACGGTACATCTGAGCAACGAATGCGCTGGTTTAAAAAAGGATATAAATCCGGTAACTTAGAGGATGGAGATACGTTTAAGATAAAGAATCTATAAGGAAGAAAGAGCAGCCTCGAGGATTGCCAGTTGCACTTAAGAGATTGAAATTAGAAATGGCAATAGATTCTTTTGTCAAAAAGTAGATGAATGAACAACTAGATAATTCTTAAAAACACATTATAAACGAGCTATGAATTCTCTCATAGCTCGTTTTATTTAACTTTCATATTCTTTTTATTATAAGCCTGGATTCCCTTTTGGTGAATTCTTCATTTAAAAGGCCAACTTCCTACTGGTTAACCTTTGATTGCTTACAAATCATTTCGATGAAATTTTCAATGGCAAAGGCTGATACACCAAGGGCGGCTGAATAGATGGAAAGATTGGAAAATTGTATTTCCAAGTGTGATTTGCTGACATCTAATGCACATTCTTTCACAACTTCTTCCACTTGATCTTTGATCCATTCTTTTGCCATGGCGAGACGGTTTCCAATGATGATTTGCTCAGGATTCAAGGTGTTGACGATGTTGGCTATGCCGATTCCGAGGAATTTTGCTGTTTCTGCAAAAATTGCTTGAACCTGTTTATCATTGGCTGCTTGTTCAATTAATTTTTCCAGTGTCCATTCTTCATTTGTTGCGAGGATGGAAGAGGCCTTTTTAATCAGTGCTTTTTCAGACGCATATAATTCCCAGCAGCCTTTGCTTCCGCAGGAACATGGCAACCCATCGTATTGAATGATCATATGGCCCATTTCACCGGCAAATCCGTTTGACCCAGGGTAAAGCTCGCCGTTTAGGATCATTCCAACGCCTATTCCAATTCCGGCACTTATATAGACCATATGATCTGATGAGTGGGAGGACCTCATCTTTCTTTCCGCAAAAGCCCCGGCATTTGCTTCATTTTCAATCAGGACGGGCAGATTGAATTCATTCTGAATTTGTTCTTTTAATTTCTTATGTTCCCAATTCAAATTGGGAGCGAGTAAGAGTTCGCCTTCTTTATTAACTGTTCCGGGAACGGCCAAGCCAATCCCTACTACTCCATATGTACTCTTAGGAGCGGAAGAGAGGAGGGAGCGAATCATATCTGTTATGATTTGGACTGCTTCGTCATAGTTTGGATTCATAGCAGGTTGTTTGAGCTCTTTGACGATAGATCCACTTAAATCGGTGAGAACACCAAGTATGTAATTAACCCCGATATCGATTCCAATCACATGGGCTGTTGAATGTTGAAAGAGAAGCATGACCGGACGTCTGCCGCCGCTCGATTCTCCTGGTCCGGTTTCATGACAGATATCGGCTTCCAAAAGCTCGTTGACGAGGGAAGAAACGGTTCCTTTTGTCAGGCCGAGTTTATGCGCTACATCTGATCTTGAAATGGGTGCATCCTCGCGAATGGTCTCCAATATTTTTTGTTTATTATTGATTTTAATGGTTTGCTGATTCCACTTCATATTTATACTCCTTCTTTTTATCCCTATTGTTAGTTATACCATATTCTAAAAAAATAAAAAACTTAGTTCATCCATTAGACAAACTAAGTTTTCGGTGCTAAAATTAAAGGTATAAATAATGTAAGCGATATCAAAAAGTGTGCGGGTTGCCATACCTGTGTATTTATCATAGAGAATGGGAGTGGCGTAGATGAGATATGTGATTGGGATTGATCTTGGGACGAGTTCGGTAAAAACATTGCTAATGAATCAAGAGGGTGAAATATGCGGGGAAGTGTCCAAAACGTATCCGCTGATTCATGAAAAGTCCGGTTATAGTGAGCAGGATCCGGAGCAATGGGTGTTACGAACAAAGGAAGCTTTAAAGGAATTAGTGGAACCGTTAAATGGGGACCTTTCATCCATTGAGGGAATCAGTTTTTCAGGACAAATGCATGGGCTGGTAATGGTGGATGTTGATCTAGACATATTGCGCCCAGCCATTCTTTGGAATGATACAAGGACAACGGCTCAGTGTCAAACCATCTATGATAAGGTCGGGAAAGAGAAGCTGATTGCTATTACAAAAAATCCGGCATTGGAAGGTTTTACATTACCTAAGCTTTTATGGGTAAAGGAACATGAACCAGCTATCTATGAAAAAATGGCCTACTTCATGCTGCCTAAAGACTACCTCCGTTATCGAATGACTGGTGTTATTCACAGCGAATATTCGGATGCAGCTGGAACACTCTTGCTTGATGTCGGCAATAAATGCTGGAGCGAGGAGATTTGCAGGATCATGGATATTAAAGCTGAGATATGCCCCCCATTGGTTGAATCACATGCTTGTGTGGGTACCCTTGTTCCTGAATTTGCAGAAGAGGCAGGCTTGCTTCCGGAAACGAACGTTTTTGCTGGTGGAGCTGATAATGCTTGCGGAGCCATTGGGTCAGGAATCTTACATGATGGGCAAACTTTATGCAGTATTGGAACTTCGGGTGTCATCCTTTCTTATGAAGAATCAGGAAAGCGTGATTTCAGCGGTAAGGTCCATTATTTTAATCATGGAGAAGAGGACGCCTACTATACGATGGGGGTAACCTTGTCAGCAGGTCAAAGCTTAGCTTGGTTTAAGGAACAATTTGCACGTGAAGAGTCCATGGACGAATTGTTGGATGGCCTCCAATCGATTCCGCCTGGCGCAAGTGGGCTTCTCTTTACCCCGTATCTTTCCGGGGAAAGGACGCCTCATCCAGATGCAAAGATTCGCGGAAGTTTTATTGGAGTGGATGCCATGCATACACGCCTTCATTTTGCCCGGTCTATTATAGAAGGAATTACGTTTTCCTTGCATGAATCAATTGAAATTTTCCGTGAAAATGGAAAAACCATTAATCGCGTGGTCTCCATTGGCGGAGGAGCTAAAAATGAGACATGGCTCCAAATTCAGGCCGATATTTTCAATGCGACAGTCGTTAAATTAAAGAGTGAGCAGGGGCCGGCCGTCGGAGCAGCCATGCTTGCGGCGTATGGCTGTAATTGGTTCTCTTCCTTAAAGGAATGTGCTGAAGTTTTCACGGTTACTGGTAAAGAATACGAACCAATCGCGGAAAATGTAGAAATCTATCAAGCTTTGTTCCGCTTATATAAACAAATCTATCATCAAACGAAAGAACTGAATGATGGATTAATGGAATTCCGTTTATAAAATAGAAGATTCTCAAGGAAGGTCGTCTGAAAGTCCATGAAAGTGACTTGCAGACGACTTTTTTTATGAATTACGCCAAGGACTCTTGCTCCCTTACGATATTGTAATCTTGTAATTATTCATACTATTAAGTATCTTTTTATTATTATGATATAATTTATACAACAACAGTATATTTGAAAGTGGGGGAGAGTTCTTTGGCTATCAGAATATCATCCATCTTGTTTTCTATATGCGTATTGTGTGTTCTGACGAGTTGTTCGGACAATGGCGGTACATCTTCTTATCGGGAACACGACGTGAATGATGATGCGTATGTCATGCTGAAGGAAACAGATTTGTATATTAAAGAAGTGGACCGTGATGTCGAAAAGGTAGATTCAGATGTTAGGGAGGACACGCTCCATTATCGGGATAATCATCACGGACTCATCTATATAAATGGAGACAATGATTTATACAGCTATAAAGAAGGGCAGAAAGAAAGAATTGCTGAAAAAGTATCTACCAGTAGACTGCCGTATCAAATCTCTTTTGACGAGAGCTCTCTTGCTTATATGACAGAGAAGGAAGATCAATTATACGTCATGTTTGATGAGGCTGATGCTGAGAAGATTCGTTCTAATATTGTCCAATATAGACTGTCAACAGACGGTGATCGCTTGTTTTATATAAATGAAAACAAAGAACTATATGTCTTTACGAAAGATCATGGGGAAGAAAAATTGGCCTCAAAGGTAGTGAATTTCCAAGAATCAGAGGATGGTACAAAGTTACTGATTTACACGGATGATGGGGAATTATATAGCAGGGACTTAGAAAAGAAAAAGAATGTTAAGATTCATGCGGATAGCCATGATTATGGCGGATTTCAGGTTGGAGATGATGGAGAATATTCGTATTTAGCTGACTATCAGGGGGATATAGGGGAACTTTACTGTGTATCTAATGAAAATGAAGTGATTAAAATCGCTTCTGATGTTCTGGATTATGAAAAAAAGGAAGAATCCTATGTTTATATGAACGGCAATCAGCAATTGCTTATGAAGGAGATTGGGGATCAAAAATCCGAAACGATTGCAGAGCACGTTGTGGACTTCTTTTTATTAAAAGATGATACTTATTATTTTGATGAGACGTATACGATGTACAGAGTGAATCATTCCGGTAATTCTACGGAAATAGCAGCTGAAGTCATGCTGGACTCTGCTAGCCAGCTTTGCTGGTCGATTGTAGATGATCAAATTATCTATTTATCAGCGGACCATTCTTTAATTTTGGACGGGAAGAAAATTGCGAATGATGTGACCAGTTTTGTATCCTATGTGGATCATGTCGTATATACGACTGAAGATGAACAAGTAAAATCCTTCAGTGTTCATAATACGGATGATCAGCAAACGTTTGAATATGCGGATACCTACACGAAAATTTATTATGGTAATCAATTGGTCTACAACAATATATTATCGTTGGCAGATATAGACGGAATTTGGGGAGTAGAGGGTACGGAAGAGGAAATTCTTGATGGATATGGAGAGGAATATGGCCCTTACTTTTTTGAGATTGTGATAGGTTCCGATCGTCATATGGGACATCTGATTATGTATGATGAAGAGGAGGAGCTTGTGATGGACCTGAATATAGAAGATTCTGATTCTGAATATATTAAAGTGACGACGGATGTAGAGGATGTTTCATTCATGTTCAAAAAAGTAAGTGATCAGAATTTAGATTTTATTTTTGGTGAAGATGAATTGGATTCCATTCCTCTTTATAAGTCCTCCGTTGAAGAACTTGAGTTATATTATGAAAAATATGAGATGGCTTACTTTTAATCCAATTTCAAAAAAGAGATGACTGTTTATTTGGTCATCTCTTTTCCTATGTTTTAGCTTGCGCCTTTTTTGTGCTTTTTTGCTCTGTAGAGATTGGACGCGGTGTAGATGATCAAAGCAATCCAAATAAACAGGAATGAAATTCCTTGAAGAAGGGTGAAGGTTTCATCATAGACCGTTACCGCCATCACTAACATAAGGGTTGGAGCTAAATATTGTAAGAATCCAATCATCGTATAGCTGATTCGTTTGGTTCCTTCCGCAAAAAGCAAGAGCGGAATGGCGGTTACAACGCCTGCTCCTACTAAGACTAAATCGACTTGAGTGCTGTAGGATAAAAACGCATGCTCGGCAAAGAATAAAAGATAGATCAGTGCAACCGGGGCAATAATCATGGTTTCGAGTGTTAAACCTGTCCACGGATTAATGGATACCATTTTCTTGATCAATCCGTATAACCCGAAGGTAAGCGCCATACATATCGCAGGCCAGGGGATAGAGCCTTGGCTCCATGTTAGAATAACCACACCGATCACTGCAGATAAAACAGCGATCTTTTCACCATTGCTTAGTCTTTCCTTTAAGAAAATCATCGCCAGTATGACATTGACGATTGGATTGATATAATAGCCCATGCTGGCGGATAGAATATTATTGCTATTGACTGAAAAGATAAAGATAAACCAGTTGGCTGAGATTAATAGAGTGGCAAGGGTAATCGCCAAGGTTAATTTAGGCTGTTTGAGTATGCTGCTGATTTCCCCAAAAACGCTTTTTGTTTTTCCAAAACAAAAGACAAGGAGCACCATAAACACAAAAGACCATAAAATCCGATGTGCCAATATTTCTAAATCAGATACATCACCGGCTAATTTCCAATAGACCGGGAGGCATCCCCATAAAAAATAAGCTCCGCCACCAGCTAAAATGCCGAGCTTTTTCTCTTTAGCTTGATTCTCCATGCTTACACTTCTTTCTTTATAACTTTCATTTGTACAAACTATTATACTCCTGATAATTAGATTAGGAAATACGTACGAATGATCTGCGGTTATAAACGGAGGGATAGATCCTATTTTGCTAAATGAGAGATGAATGTGTTGGTTATAGGTAATTCATATAAACTATCTTACAATCTTAGATTTACAGGATTCGATTCTACAGGTGAGAGTGGCAAGCAGACATTTATGTACCTCTCCACTACAACTAAGTGAATACCTTCAACAAAAAAATCCACATAATGCCATATGGAATCTCCCGTTTGCTGGGAAACGAATGGATGGAGATTCGGACTGTATAAACGGGAAGCCAATCCAAGAAAAACACATAGGAGAACAGCAGTTAAATAAAACAGTCTATTGATTGTGGCAGTATTCATCCTAAACTCACTCATTTTCTATTGGTTTATTAGTAGTATATGAGAGATGAACGGCAAAATTTTCAGTAACTTAACATGAGCATTCCTTGAACCGTTTTAGAAATATTCTTGATATAATGAAAGTGATAAAGAATTATCATGATTTGCAACTTAGAATCTACTAAATGATTTGAGGGGATTGCCTATGAAATTAATATGTTTTGGTGATAGTTTAACGCGGGGAGTATCGTTTGTTAAAGGACGATTGAGAATTTTAAAAAATAATTACCCTGCCTATTTACAGAAATTATTATCGGAAAATCAAGTCCATCAAGAGATTGGCCATGTTGAAGTGGTAAATAAGGGAGTATTCAATGATAACTCCGACTTGCTTTTAGATCGACTTGAAAAAGATATAATTCGTGAAAAACCGAACTATGTGATTATTGGAATTGGCGGAAATGATTGTGATTTCCCATGGAAAGAAGTAGCTGAAAAACCAAATGAAGAACACGAGCCAAAAGTACCTCTTGTACGGTATGCCAGTAATTTAAAAGAGCTCATATCCCGATTAAATTCATGCGGAATTACACCGGTCTTAACAACCCTGCCTCCATTGGATCCGGCTCGCTATTACCAGACAATCTCCAAACGTTTCGGCACAGAAGTCAGCCAATGGATATGCAAAGTGGGGGGGATATCCAGCTGGCACGCTACGTATAACAGTACCGTAAAAAATATCGCTGAAGAAATGGATGTATTCCTGATAGACGTGAGAAATGCGATTAAAAGCAGAGATCAGTTAAAGGATTTAATCAGTGATGATGGAATTCATCTGACTGAAAAAGGCTATGAAATCATGGCAGCTGAAATTTATGAAAACTTGGGTAAGCTATCTCCGAAAAGAGTGTTACAGAATCAATAATGTGCTATTAGGAATGTGCGTAAACATTTGAAATGGAATAGCCTTTATTTCTTTTCGAAAAGGGAACAGATTATAAGAATATATGAACTATAAATAAAAGGAGACCTTTCAATCGAAAGGTCTCCTTTACTATTATTCAGCTGAAATTAATTCTAGTTTACGCAGTCTTTCTGCAACCTCTTCCTCTGTTAAGTTATGCTCTACAACATAACGATTGCGAGGATGTACACGGCATTCATCTGTGCAGCTGCGCATATATTTATACTCATTTTCTTCACTGCAAAGAATCTGTTCGTTACATTCCGGGTTTGCGCAATTAACGTAGCGTTCACACGGTTCACCATCGAAGTGATCTCTTCCAACGATTACGTGCTCTACTTGGTTAATTGGAACAGCAATTCTTTCATCGAATACATACATTTGTCCATCCCATAATTGGCCCTGTACTTCGGGGTCTTTTCCGTATGTGGCAATTCCGCCATGCAGCTGACCGACATCTTTAAATCCTTCTCGTACTAACCAGCCGGAAAATTTCTCACAACGGATTCCGCCTGTACAATAGGTTAGGACGCGTTTTCCTTCAAACATTTCTTTATTATCACGAACCCATTGGGGAAGCTCACGGAATGTTTCAATGTCCGGCTTGATAGCACCGCGGAAATGTCCAAGTTCATATTCATAGTTATTACGTGCATCTAAAACAATGGTATTTTCATCCTGCAAGCCCTCGAAAAATTCTTTTGGGCTTAAGTATTGTCCAGTTAGTTCGTTCGGATTAATATCATCCTCTAAAGATAAATGAACAAGCTCAGGGCGTGGTCGCACATGCATTTTTTTAAAAGCATGACCGTCAGCTTCATCTATTTTAAAGACAATCCCTTCGAATTGAGGATCATTCTTCATCTTCTCCATATAAGCATTTGTTTGTTCTACTGTACCGGAAACTGTACCATTAATTCCTTCTTTGGCTACAAGTATACGGCCTTTTAGTTCAATTCCCTTACAAAAGGCAAGATGTTCCGCCGCAAATGCTGCAGGGTCTTCAATTGGAGTATAAAAATAATAAAGCAATACTCTGTATGGTTTGTTTTCTGTCATAATTCTTACCACCTAGTTTTTAATATTTGCAAGATACGTATTTAAAAGGTGATTTCAGATACTGTTCTTACACATCCAATTATTATAGCAAGTGTTAGTAAATTGTGCTAATTAAACAACTTATTTCCTTGAAAAAATAATCAGGACCTTTTGTATTAAATGGAAATGAGAAGATTGGCATAGATGCTCCTTTTCTGTATGTAAAAAACACCAATTCTTCTATTTAAAGAGAATTGGTGTTTTGCGTAGAAGTTAATCCTGGATTACGACGATTGTTCTGCCTCTTGCTTCACCTTTTAATAAGAGAGGGAATATGGAAGGCAGTTCATCAAGTGTCACTTCTTGCTGGATATGCTGCTCATACTGGTTAAGTTTTAGATCAGTTGCTAAACGTTCCCATATATGTCGACGTGTATTCATCGGGCATTGTACAGAATCAATTCCTAATAAATTAATTCCTCTTAAGATAAATGGGAAGACGTTGGTTGGAACCTTGGTGCCGGCTGTTAGTCCGCTGGCTGCAACAGATCCGCCATATTTAATTTGACTTAAAAGAGAAGCCAAAGGTTCACCGCCGACGGGATCCACACCAGCTGCCCATCGCTGTTTGCCCAAAGCACGAACTTTACCGTTGTAGACTTCATCCCTTGAAATCACATTTGTAGCACCGATTGATTTTAAGTACTCAGATTCATGTAATTTTCCTGTGCTGGCTTCAACCGTAAATCCGAGTTTTGATAAAAAGGAAACAGCAAAACTGCCGACACCGCCTGTAGCTCCTGTGACAACAACAGGCCCTTGATCAGGAGTCACTTGATTTTCTTGCAAACGCTGAACAGATAAAGCAGCGGTAAATCCAGCGGTTCCAATGATCATGGCTTCTTTTAAAGTAAGCCCTTTTGGAAGGGAGACGACCCAATCGGCAGGAATATAAGCATACTCTGCATATCCACCATCACGAGATACACCGATTTCGTAGCTGGTTGCGATTACTTCATCGCCTTCTTTAAAGCGCTTATCAGTCGATGAAACGATGATACCTGCAAGATCAATACCCGGTACCATTGGATAGGTTGTCACAATATTTCCATTCGGGATTGTTGCGAGGCTATCTTTATAATTCACGCCTGAATACTTTACTTTTATAAGTACTTCGCCGTTTTGCGGTGTATGTAACGGTTTTTGGATAAATTTAATAGCTGTTTGTTCCTCATGCTTCTCTACAATTAATGCTTTATAGTTTTGATTCATCGTTTTATCAGCTCCTTTCTTTCACTATATACCATTCTATAATGGACATGGAACATCCTTTGTAAAAGTAATCGACAGTTATTTGTTTTATTCCTATTCAAATAAGAAGGTAAACCCTTACAAAAGAATTTCCTAAAAGTCATGATTTAAAGAAAAATTTAAAAATAAATGAGGGAATCATTTGCTAATTCGTCAATAACCTGTTATTATAAGGAAGAATTATTTTTGTTTGATGTGATTGAAAGTTGAACAATTATTGTCGTCTTACGATCGAAAAGCAAGGATAGTAATACAATTGTGTGTTAGCACACTAGGAGGCAACAAAACATGGAACAAGGTAAAGTAAAATGGTTTAACGCAGAAAAAGGTTTTGGATTTATCGAGCGCGAAGGTGGAGACGATGTATTCGTACATTTCTCAGCTATCCAAGGTGAAGGTTTCAAAACACTTGACGAAGGTCAAGAAGTTACTTTTGAAGTAGAACAAGGTCAACGTGGACCTCAAGCTACTAACGTTCAAAAAAACTAATCTGAATCACACATAAATAAAACAGATCCTGGTTTCAGGGTCTGTTTTTCTTTGTATTAAAGTAAGGCTGTTTTCGTAAAGATTGTTGTTTTTGGTGTAATAATATCGATTATATATATTGAATTTTCTGTTAAAATAATTTAAACGGAAAATAGTGGGGGAGAAGAAGAATGAAAGTTGCGTATTTTATAGGAATTGTCCCACCTGAAGAATATTTGGAACGAATTGAACATTTTCAACGTAATTGGATTAAACAACCAGGTGTAGAACCTCACATAACTTTGAAAGCACAAGGGGGACTAACTCCCGATAAAAAATGGATAGACAAGGTACAAAAAGTATGTGACACTTTTAAACCTTTTCAAGTGTCATTAGATAAGCCAAACTATTTTGGAGATAGCATTTTATATTTGAGTGTTAACTCAAATAATTTACACAAATTGCATCAAAAAATAGTGCAAGAGATTTCGCTGTCAGAGGACTTAATAAAACAGTATTTTGAACTCGAAGACTTTGTACCTCACTTAACTCTAGGGAAAGAACAATACGGTGGAAACATTTCTACTGGACTCTCTAAAAAGGAATTAAAAGAAATGGAAAAATTAGCAGATAAGGAGTTGAAGCCATATCCTAATTTTAAAGTGAATTTTATTAGAGTATATGAACTAAACATTGAAGAGCAAAGATATGAAAGATATTTAGACATCTCTTTAAGCAATTGATCTCGCTATAACGAGGTCTTTTATTATGCACTTCTCAAAATATGGTCAAGAAAGCAACTAACTATGCGAAAACAGCCTAAAGTAAAAAGGTGACCAGGCTTCTTCTATAAAATTCCCTCATTAACTTCTCTAGTCTGCCTTCAGTAAAAAAAGAATAGGTTGATTTTTATCTTCATTTTCATTTCAGGATTTGTTAGTTCACAATGGAGATAGGCTCAAAATCCCGTCTTCACAAAAGAATTCTTTGTCGTTCGAACCATCCAAGATGAGATAAGTCTGTCGCAAAAGATAATCAATATTTTCTTTTCTAATCCAACGCATCTTCCTAAACACTTCATTTTGTCATCAAGTTCTCTAGATAGGGTTTCCGTCCCAACTGAACAAACCATGCTTCCTGTTTTGTATTTTTCCAGCTCTTCACTTGTTTTTATTAACCTGCCTGTTTTATGAAGCTGTTGTAGTGAAAAGTATAGCAATATGTAATACAGCTTCAATAGGGTTGCATGAAAGTGGCGAATAAATAAAGAAAACAAAAATACCCTGCTCCAGGCGAATAGAGCAGGGTATTTGAAACAGTAAAGCATATAATAGTATAACAGTTTTAAAGGTCGAATAGATTATAACATATAATGACAGGTGTAGCTAATAATAATTTGTTTAGTCATAAAGGTTCTATATCGTATAAAGTACATTGATTAAAGAGAGCGAGTTTTCTATAATTAAATGGATATATATGGAGGTGATATCCTGTTAGACCTGAGCTTACAAATAGTATAAGTGTTCGAGATTTTAAAGATTACTATTGATTAAAAGAAGAAGCTATTTCAGGTTCAAAGTTAGAGATTGCTAAACATATTGAAATGTATCTTAAAACAGGAGAAAAGAAAAGGCCGTCTAGAAAAGAAAAGTCCCATGCGAAACCAATAACCTCAGAAGAAGTTCTAAGCCTCGATACCACCATCAGAGAAAATCACCGTTGCAGACAAGAAGTAAGAGAGTTTTTTAAAACGGTGATCGCTATCCTTAATTTTTATCTCATCTAACCTTTTTTAATTTTGAACTTATGATTATCACGAATCAATAATTTTGTATAGCTCGTTTACGTTTCTTTGAAACTCGAAAGAAATAGGTTTTACATCATGTTTATTAGTTCGATTGTGTTATCTCAAAAAATATGAATATAAGGAGCTTGTACATGATTTCCTTTCCTAAGCCAGATGTAGAACTATTACTGCGAACTGTTTCAATTAATGATTTTACTGTCAGCCCCAATGAGAAACAGATTATCATCAGCACCAATATAAGTGGAAAATATAATCTTTGGGCCATGAATATGCCTAATGCTTTTCCCTATCGTCTGACATTTAATGATCAACCATCTGAGTATTTGCTTTATGATAAAAAAGGAAGATTTGTACTAGCTGGTTTTGATCACGACGGCGACGAAAACACTCAATTTTATGCTATGCCAACGTATGGCGGTACCCTGAAGAAAATAGTTTTTCAAGAGAATACACGTAATTTTCATCCTTTCTTATCGAAGGATGGTGAGAAATTATACTATACATCTTCCAAAGATAATATATCTTTCCTCAATAGTTATTGCTTACAGTTGAATACAGGAGAAGAGACCATGGTATTGGAAGGGAGTGAAAGTACTACAATATTGGCGGAAGTAAGTGAAGATGAATCCGCTATTCTCTATACGAAGCAATTTTCCAATACCAATATGCTTTATTATGTAAAAAAAGCCGATGAACATATTTTACTGACTCCGCCAACTGAAAATGAGCATACTGTTAGTGATGCCGTTATTGTTTCGGAAACTGAGGTCTATTTAGTCACGGATTATGATGCAGATTTTTCTTATTTAGCAAGCTTTAATTTAGAAACGAGGGAGTTTATTAAACTTAAAGAATTGCCGCAGGAGAGCTTCACAAATCTTATATATGATCAGAAAAACAAAATCTTATACATAACCTCTGAAAAAGGAGTAAAGGATTATTTATACGCCTATCATCTACAGAATCAAAGATGGCTAAAATTGAACCCTCCATGTGACCTTATAACGAAAAAGATGGTTGCAAATTCAGGTTCCCTCTACTTGCTTGGTAAAAGTTCTATCAAGCCTGCGAATTTATATAGGCTAAGCGGGGATGATGAATGGAACTCAATTACTGAAAATACCATAGTGGGCTTACAAGCAGAGGAATTAGTTGAACCGGACATAATAACGTATCCATCTTTTGATGGTCTCCCAATTGAAGCTTTATTCTATAAAGCAAAACCGGAATACGATAAAGGAGAAATGATACTGTGGCCGCATGGGGGTCCGCAGCATGCAGTACGAAAGTCTTGCAACCCATTATTCCAGTATCTATTAAATAATGGCTATAGTATTTTTGCACCGAACTTCCGGGGTTCTACAGGATATGGATTGGCTTTTACTAAAATGGTGGAACGTGCCTGGGGAGCAGGAGCCCGTTTAGATAATATTGCTGGTCTGGATTGGTTAATTGAACAAGGGCATGCAAAGAAAGGTAATATTTTCTTAATGGGAGGCAGTTATGGCGGCTATATGTCCTTGCTTTTACATGGACGCCATTCTGAATATTTTAAAGCAGTAGTAGATATTTTCGGTCCAACTAATTTATTTTCCTTTGTCGATTCAGTTCCGGAGGATTGGAAACCAATCATGGATGCTTGGGTTGGCCATCCAGAAAATGATCGAGATAAATTGGTTGAATACTCCCCTGTAACCTATCTTGAACAAATGACAAAACCAATGCTTGTTATTCAGGGTGCCAATGATCCGAGGGTAGTAAAGGCGGAATCCGATCAAATTGTACAGTCTCTTAAGGACAAGGGGAGGGATATTTCCTATATGGTGATAGAAGATGAAGGACACGGATTTGCTAAGAAGGAAAACGAAATCGCTGTGTATCGCAGGATTTTAGCTTTTTTTGAAGAGCATCGGCATAGTGTAGTGAAGGCTTAGTTATTTACATTATCAGTACTCAGGAAACATAAAGGGCTGGGCAAAATCATTAAAATGGTTTTAGCCCAGCTCTTTTACGTATTAGTTTATTGGTGCTGCTTCTTTTACGGAAGCGACGGTAAATGTAGTCTGTTGGCTTCCCAACATAGGAGAGTCTTGTTTAGCTGCATCGGGTTTGCCTTCCGGACGTTGGTGTGCTTTTTTGAAGGCATCACTGTTTTTCCAGGCAAGGAAGCTTTCTTCATCTTCCCAATACATATTAACGCTCATCTCATCGTATTCTGTTAACCCTTGTGTCAGTAATACTTCTACTTTAACAAATCCTTTGAATTTATCTAATTCGTTTCCGGAAGTAAAACGGCCAGCCATTTTTTCTGCGAAACCTGGTTTTGTTTTAATTTTGTTTTGAACAATAATCATAGAATCATTCTCCTTTTTATTTGTTTCTGGGAATATCTCAGATTACTTCTTTAAATCATTCTTGCACTCTTATTATATACCCTTTCCGAAAATTTCAAATTTATTATGCTTTGTGGTTTGTCAATTTTTTATCCCCGATGCTTAAAATAATGGCCTATTCCAAGTTTGTTGATTTTTGAAGGAAGGGGAGAAGGTGGGGTTGTACCTTATCATATTTACGAATCAGTAAAATTGGAATATTCTATACATAAGTGAATGTACAAAAAGGGAGTGGGAAGAAAATTAGATGATCTTATCCATTAATCTGGCTATTCGTTTTTTAATTGAACTGGCTATTCTTATATCTGTCGGTTATTGGGGATTCACAATTGACGAACATTGGCTAATGAAAGGTCTCGCCGGCATTGGAACTCCATTTTTGCTTGCTGTTTTGTGGGGATTATTTGTTGCTCCTAAAGCGAATTTTTCAATTTCTTCCCCGGGGAAAATAGGGATAGAAGTAGTTATCTTTTTGTTCGGTGTAGGGGCTGTATATTCCCGCTTTGGTAAAATAGCTGCTGCTGTATTTGCTATCATGATGCTGCTCAATTCTTTCTATGTTCATTTCAATGCTAATTCTTCACAAAAGAATCATCTATAGCAATCTAAAACAGTTTACCGAGAAAAGATCCTGATGGGATTCGAACGGAAAGCTGTTTTTTTCTTTTTTCGGTTGATGTGTGTAGTTTTCTCTTAATTCATTTGCAGAATCTAAGTATTTGCACTCTTACGCAGCTCTATACATAAATTGTAAATAATTTTCCGTTGAACACGAACGTATATTCGCGTATCATTAAGGATATAATAAACACGAACATACATTCTTATTTGGGGAAGGTTTTAATATGATTGATTACAGTACTTTGCCGCACCATTATGTCATGTGTGTGGATATGAAAAGTTTTTTTGCCAGTTGTTCAGCAGTGATGATGGGGTTGGATCCACTTGAATGTTATTTGGCTGTGGTCAGTGACACGGAACGGAGCGGCAGTGTCGTGCTGGCTTCATCGCCCAAAATGAAGAAAGAGTTTGGCATTAAGACGGGGTCGAGGTTATTTGAGATTCCGGATGATCCGCGCATTATAAAGGTTAATCCCAAAATGGCTACGTATTTGCGTATCTCTACTGAAATCAGCCGTTTATTTAATCGGTATGTACCTAAAAGTGCCATTCATACGTACAGTGTCGATGAAAGCTTCTTAAAAGTGGACGGTACCACCCGCCTATGGGGTGATATTGTTGAAATAGCTGAAAAAATTAAGGATGAAATCGATCGGGAGTTTCAGCTCCCCTGCGCGATTGGTATTGGCCCGAATATGCTGCTTGCCAAGCTGTGTCTTGATTTGGAAGCCAAGAAAAAGGGAATCGCCCAGTGGACCTATGAGGATGTACCTGAAAAATTATGGCCTTTATCCCCTTTGAGCGAAATGTGGGGAATTGGCAAGCCATTGGAAAAAAAGTTGAACGGAATGGGGATTTTTTCGATTGGTCAATTGGCGCGCTATGACTTGGCGGCACTTGAAAAAAAGTTTGGTGTGATGGGCAACCAATTGTATCATCATGCCTGGGGTGTTGATTTATCTGATATTGGAGCGCCCATTATGGAAGGGCAAATCAGCTTTGGAAAAGGGCAGGTTTTACTTCGGGATTATAAAAAGCCTGAGGAAATAAAACACGTCATTTTGGAAATGTGTGAGGAAGTAGCCAGAAGAACACGTGCAAGCAGGATGGCTGGACGAACGGTCAGTTTAGGGATTTATTACAGTCAGGATGAATTTGGAGGAGGATTTCATCGTTCTATTACAAGAGAAACACCGACCAATATTACGATGGATATTTATGAAATGTGCTTAACATTGTTTGAACGATTTTACACTGGTAAGACTGTCAGAAAGATTTCTATTACACTTTCGAATGTTATTCCGGACCAGGAGATGCAAATCAGTCTATTTGATCAGGATGGCTGGCGCAGGCGAGAACTTGGCTTTGTGATGGATCGAATGCGCAAAAAATATGGATCCAATGCGATTTTGCGCGCCGTATCGTATACAGAGGCGGGCACGGCTAAGCATCGAAGTACATTGGTTGGAGGACATAGAGCATAACAGTCAAGTGAATGGAGGGTGCCTGGAAATGATTCGAGATCGCGGGAAAATAAAATGGACATCCATGATGCTGCCGGAGCATGTGACGATGCTCAGGGAATGGGCGCATGAGGATAGCTATGAAACAAGAAATGAGCTGGACGAACAGCAAATGGAAGCAATCAATGGGGTTATTATGGAGGCTATGGAATATGGGAAGCCTGTTAGGGTTCGGTATTACCGTACAGCCAGTCGCCGGTATCAGACAGTGGAGGGTCATATTCATTATTGCAATGAACAAGCTCGAAAGCTCCATATTATTGATGAGAATGGAGCTGTTTGCTTTGTTTTTTATCAGGAGCTTATGGATGTACAACTAAAAAATTGATGGTCAAGCAATTCCTTGTCAGCTTATTCATATGTTGATTATGATTATATTTAAATTAGTCCAAAACAAATTATATTACCCCATTTAGGAAGAATGAAAACAAATATTAGACAAATTACCATAAAAAGTTTAGTATATGTATAGACAGAGACATAGAAAAAGAAAAAAAGCAGATAATGAGTTTTAGCATTGCTTGCCGTTCTGATAACTTGCCATGGATATCAAAACAAAAGGGGTAAAAGAAAATGGAAAAAGAAAAATACAGCACAATTTATCAAGCACCTTATGGAATGGTTATAGGTGAGCTAAAAAAAGAGATGACTAAAGAAGACGCTGTAGCGTTAGGGCAAAAATATTGTGCTGAGAATGGCTTTAATTATAAAGGTACGTATTGTGGCGATGAAGCGGTAGCGGCCTTACAAAATTTAATACAAAAACATACAAAAGCAGTTCATTAAGCTGAACTTTGAGGCAGTATTCCCTGAATACTGCCTTTCTTTATTCGGATGTACCTTGTTAGGTTTACCATTTGTACAAAATCGGGAACTTAGGGGATATATAGAAAGAAAGCATGGTGAGCAATAATGGATATTAAATGGACAGACGTAGCTTTAGAAAAGGTAAAAGACAAACTGCCAAATAAAGAAGGCGTTTTTTGTTTAAAGTATGAAACAGAAGGCTGCGGCTGCGTAGTGAGCGGTGTAACCAATTTATACTTTGTTACAGAGACGGATTCACAAGAAGTAAAATGGGAAACCAATGCCTATCCGGTATATTTAAATAAATATCATGAAATCTTTTTAGATGAAAAGCTCATTATTGATTTTTCAAGCAGTACAAATAGCTTTCAGCTGAAAAGTCCCAATCAGTATTTAAACCCAATGATGAACGTGATTATTTAATAGGCTCGATAAGGAGCATAAAAGGTTCGGTCAGAAATTTTGACTGAACCTTTTTTTAAACGAAAGCAAAGGGAAATCCCACTCATTTTTTTGTATAAAACACCTTAGAAATAAGCAGTCCAATTATGCCAAGTAGGATGAATAATATTGCTTTCCAAACTACATCTATACCTGATAGGTCGTAGAAAGTAACTTTTAATAGCGTAATAAACAGAAATAGTAAGCCGATGTTTTTCCAAACTTTTTCTTTAAAGTAACTAAATAATCCGTATGTTACTCCAACGATAATGATCCAAGATAATGACAAACTGATATTCATAATCATTAAAGAGGAACCATCTGTGAAATAGTATGCCATTTTGCTTATAAAGACGATCAGCAATACTTCTATTATATAGGGTAAGGTGGATTTTATTATATTTCTGTTGATGATTTTTGTCATTGCTTCTTTTATGTAGAGAACAAAGAAGAAGCTGATTATGATTATCCATACGACAACAGTTTCTAGTGATAGCATAGATCCCGGCTTGTCGAATAATTGTACTAATACGGATAATAGCAGTAATGTGCTACCTATTGTCCCTAAAATACTCTTCCTTATTTGAGCAAAATAGTAAACTAGTATGGCTTGCATGGTAAAGAGGATTAATTTTGATGATGGATCAATCACTATATCGTTTAACAGTATAAATATGTAGAACATCGAAATAACAAAGAAAATGTTTTTTAGTTCAGTGTGATTTTTATTTTTCAAGTAACTAAGCAAAGAATATACGATGGCCATTATTGAATAGAATGTGTATTGGTAGCTTGTTGTATGATCAAACACATCAACGCCGATTAAGAGCATGAATAATGAGCCTATCGTAATAGCTGGAATATACATATTTTTAACAAATATGTTGTTTGTTCTAAATGTTAAATAAATAATAAAGAAATGCTGAATAGCGATCGTTAGGAACGTTAAGATTGAAATTTCCCCACTGCCTACTATTCCAAAAAATAATACAGTGAACATAAATGCATAGTTTGCCACATTCCAAGTGATTTTAAATTGTCCTCTAAGAGATTCTAGTATTAATCCTATAAATACGGCAGTTTCGTATGCATAAAATACATATTCATTCCCTTTGTCTCCTGCAAATAGGAAGGGGTAAAAATAAGCACCTACTCCAATAATGGTAAGCAAGGATTGAGATTTGTATTTTCTTGATAGATAAACTCCTATATATATTCCGAGCGCTAATAAACATACAGTCACATAGAATGGGATAATGTGGTACAAAACATTACCGGAGAAGACAGATACAAGATAAACAATTATGCTTCCGCCCAACAAAACTATACCTAACGTATTCTTTGCCTTTTTATATTGCTTTTCTCCGATGATATATAAGAATCCAGCTAATAAGAAACCAACTATTACACGAACCACGGGATTGATCCATCCGTTTTCAGATGCTGCCATAAAAGCCCAAATAACACCTAAAATAAAAACGAATATAAATATTCTAGGTAACCAAGTTGAAATCATCGCTTCAAAGCTGATTAATTCTTTTTCTGGTTTTATTTCAGGTTTTTTGTAATTTCTTTTTATCTCAGCCTTTTCACTTTTGTTTTCCACATTAAGATTAACTTCATTATGTATGGTCCTTAACTCTTTTTTTAACTCCACTAACTCTTCTTCCATATATCTTATTCGTTTGGATAAATCATAAATTTTATCGTCCAACTGTTCCATCTCTTCTCTGTTTAATCATTTATACACCTCAAAATTCTGATTTTTCAATATTCCTTCTTCCTTATTATACCAATATTCTTACCGTAAACATATGCTAAAAGATGGCGGGTATTATCATTCAATCTTAATGTTATTTACGTTTCGCATCCTAATGTACTTATTTTAATCTTCTCTTTTTCACTATATAGGTCTAACAGTATGGAAAAAGTACCTTTAAATATTCAGATTATTGTGTTATTATTAATCACCTTTAAAATGGAATTTTATAGGAGGTTTGGTATGTTAGTCTTTGTCCCTGTTGGTTTAGGTGTAATTATTAGCATTATCCTTATTGTTATAACTTATTTTCTTAAGAAATATCAAAGCACATATACAAAATTTCCACCTTTTTTATCCTTACTAGCTTCTGTTGTGATTTTTATCATTAGCTTTCAAGTAAGAGGTTTTGAAGGTGCTGCATATGGAATACTTGCAATTACTCTTCTATTTTTCACACCATTTATCTTTGCTATGTCTTCTATAGGCAAAAAAAAGGATGTATTCTTGTAAACAATGATTAACAATTTTATTAATAAATTGTTAGACGTTGAGGGTAAATGTATTTAAACAAACAGGGCGTTAATCCATGGATTAGTGCCTTTTTGTGTTGAATTTCTAATGGAAGTAGGGGCAGGTTAGCTCTAAAGGAACTACAATAAAAAATGTATATAAAAACCAATAAAGGGTTTAATCCGAGGAGATTTTTTAATACTCACTGCGGTGGAACGATGAAAGATCAAGTCCAAATAAACAGTCCACCTCCGTCTTTCACAGGATTTTCTATACATCCACGTATAAAGAGATGTTCCTCGTCCACTATGCACAAATCGTCATTCATCTTTTTATAATGGGCTTATAATTGGATTGGTAAAGATCAACGAAGTATCAAACAGTGCTATATAAAAGAACTCATAAGATAGGATATAAAAGGAGATTCTAAATAATAGAATTGCTTTTTCGATATGGACAAATTTTCAGTGCGGGTATGTACCAAAATGGTAATTATATTTGAGGAGATGTGATAAATGTTTGGTATTTTACTTTTGATTTTGGGCTTGGCGGCGTATCTATATTTTAAGCGTCAAAAAGAAAGCCCGGTAAATCGAAATCAACAAACGACGCGTGAGGCTGAACCAATAAACCAAGAAACTATACAGACCGTTATGCCGCTAAAAAATGAGACTGCACAGGATGCTGAAATCTTAAAACAAGAGCAATCTCTCGTTGAACTTATTGAATCTGTTGAACAATCAAGTCCGATTGAAAAGCTGGAAAAAGAAACCGTTACCGTTACATTTTCAGATGGAACAACTAAGGAATATAACCGTAACTTAACACTTAATGACGCCCATATTTGCTTGTTATCAGACGGCGGGAAAACGTATCATACACACGTTAATTGTTTTAAAAACTGGCCTGCTGAATACCAAGAAAATTTTAAAGGATGGAAAGCAATAACAACAGATGAAGCAGAAAAAATGGGCTATAGAAAATGCAACTATTGTAATAAAGCTGATAGAACAGAATGGGACTATTACAAGGACAGTAAACCCCTTAAAACTTTCACTGTCACTCATAGGGATGAATTTGCTATTGCAGAGATTTATAACGTAGGTAATGAAGTAAATACGGGCTATGATTTTGAAAAGGACAAAGACACGTTAGAAATAGACTATGAAGAAATTTGTTATATGCCAAAGAGCGCACGAGATTTCTTTGATGAGAATTACGGCGATTATAAGATGTTTGTGTTAGATGTGTATGAAAATGACAATGGAAAAGTGAAGCTTAAGATTGGAATATTTGAGGAATTAGAATAATTGATGATAAAGCATTAAACCGCCTATTGTTTAGGCGGTTTTTATTATATGTAAGGCGAGATTATCCTTAACGGGTTCTGTTGTGTAAGTACAAAAATGAACCTATTTGTAACGTAAGATACGAATTACACTTTGAAATAGAATGTGACCAAACTTTTTTATTCTCAACATTAGAGGACATGAGATCATTTGTTGACCATTTCGGAAACACAAAAGGAATAAAAAAGTAAGTTCTTATCTTACTAACTAGGGCATTGCTCTAATATTAAGAGTTGTGTCGTCTAGGGGAAGGTTAACAAAAGAAATAATTATTATAAGATATATATAAGGTCAAGTGAAAGATAAAAAGAAACTTTCAAAGTATGCGGCAAATTATTTATCGGCCTTGGCATTATATCGTTTTTTTCCTTTGGTTCAGGAAAGTTTTTTTCTACTAAGTATTTGCATTATATATTTTATGGCTTTTAATTGGTATTGTTGTTACCAATGTCAAAATAAAAATAGAACATATCCTTTGTCAACCTTATTTAGTTGAATAACGAGTTAAATGAAAAATTAATCCTTACGAAAACAACCATTAAAAAAGTGCCCCCATTAGAAGAAAGGGGGCACATGTGCTTTGAGAAAAGAATCGATTACTTTTTCATAAGCTTCGGGATTGGTATTGTAGGACTGAGCATGCTGGCCTTTTTCGGCAAGATACAGTTGTTTCGGTCCTTTTTTGGCTTGATATAATTCCTCGCTCATAGATGGAGGGATATAAACATCCTCTAGACTGTGGATAAACAGGACTGGACTTTCTATATTCTCCACTGCTTTTAAGGGAGAAACTTCTTTGAATGAATAACCATCTCTCCGTTTAAGCCACCAATCACCAAAGGGGAGGACCATCCATTTTGGAAGATGAAAATCTTCTTTTAGTCGGTAAGCAATTTGTTCCGAGAATTCGGAGAATGGGCAATCCGCTATATAAAAATCAGCTCCATCCTCAACGGTGCCGGCATAAAGCAGAAGCGTGACCGCACCCATCGATTCACCGTGGATACCAAGCAAAATATCATGACCCTTTTGAGCCTTTAATTCATTTACGATAGCGGCAAGATCATCTTTTTCATAATACCCATAGCTGCTTGTTTTTCCTTCCGAATCACCATGGCGGCGATGGTCATAAATAACGGTGTTAAATCCTTTTTTGGCAAATAAATTGACATAGCGAATGGAATTCCACTTATTTTCAGTGATTCCGTGCGCAATGATCATCCATTTTTTTGATTCTTTATGTGGTTCTGTAAATATGGCATGAATTCGGTATCCGTGTTTGGACTGAATCCATTTCTCCTCCTGAGGCAGTTTTTGAAAGGAAGCAATGTCAAAACGGCCTGCCTCGATTTCACGTTTCCGAACAAGCTCGACATCTTTTCGTTTCATATACATCAGCATGTTAGAGAAGAATACGCCAATTCCAATTATGTATGCAGTCATGACACCGAAGATAAAATACCATCTTTTCTTTTTCAAATGAGACCCTCCAAAAACACATTATCATCTTTTAGTTTACCATTCTGAAAAGAAAACAAACAAAGAAATTATAGGCAGATTCACAAACGAAAAAACCCTATATTGCTATAGGGATAGATACTATTGTTTAATTATTGTTTAACAGCATGTATCAGCCAGACAAATGTATTAAGCTGTTCAAAGGTTACGTGAAATTGATGCTTTTCCAGTATTGATTTCATGTAAGGAATTGTGGTGTAATATTCGGTTTGTAAATCCTCTGCTAAGCGATCAAACTTGTTGTTCACCGCTTGATCAATGACGGTTTGTTTATCCTCGTTTGTTAAAAAAATTGTATCCGCAAATACGATCTTTCCACCTGATTGAAGGATGGTGGAGTACAGGGCAAAAGCTTTCTCCTTTTCCTCATCGGTTAGATGGTGGAATGCATATGTGCTAACGAATGTGTCCACACCATCTTTTTCTACCGGAAAGTGAAAGAAATCACCATCTACAATAGATAAGGACCCCAACTTTCTCTGTGCCTTTTTCCTCATTTCAGTAGAAGGCTCGATTCCAAGAACTTGGTTACCTTTTTCGAGTATGCGTGCGGTCAAATTACCTGTTCCTACTCCGAATTCGATTACAGACCCTTCCGCATGGGAAGCAACTGTATCAAGAATATGATCATAATTCAAAAAAACATCGGCATATTGATCGTCAGAACCGGATACCGTTTCATCATAATTAGCTGCCCATTCATCAAATAGCTGGTCAAACTCTCTGCCCATCATATCCCTCCTCTATATTCGCATTAATCTTATCATATTAATATGAATAATATGATTGCAAAGTTACATATTTTACCTAATTTTAATGAAAGTTAACAAAGTTTAACAGTGAATAATAAGTCAAACATTCCTGACTTCCTCTGGCTGAACGATTATAATAAAAAGAAAAAAGGAGCTATAATCCATGATGAAACATAAACCATCCAAGAAAAAAGATGACAGCTCAATTAGCTTGGGAGATCTGCTTAATCAAGATATTTTGAGCCAGTTGCAGAACAAAAAAGGTGAATTAAAGGAAGAAGAACAGCGTCGAATACAGCAAATGGAAAAACAAAAGCGCGAGGAACGAAAACGCCGCGAGAAAAATAAGAGCTTTGAAGAGCTTCTAAATGAAAGTAACCTGAATTGGAAACAATTTAAAGATTGAAAGTCTGAATGAGAACCACCTGAAAAAAATGGCGGTTCTTTTTTATTTTCAAGGAAACTTCTGTATACAATTGGTTAGCTTTATGGAGGGTAATCAGTCGCGAACCGGCGAAGGGGCATTCCTTGATTTTACTCCTGTCATTTTATGTACGAAAAATTTCATAAGTTTCCTCCATGATTCAACTTTAGAAAAATTTGATATAGCCGATATACATAATGGTAAGATATGTTAGTTGTTCGTAGGGGGATTAGAGAGATGAATATCAGGAAAAAAATCGTATCAACCTTTATCAGTGTTACTGTTTTAAGTTTAATCGTTGCCGCTTTTCTTGCTTATAATATGTATTCAAATGAAAGACGCGTTCAGAATATAAACAAAGTTTCATTAGAAATCGTTTTACTTACAGATCAAATGAAAGTTAATGTTGTTCAGGTGCAGCAGGTATTTAAAGGAATCAGTGCTACTAGAGGGGCGGATACCATCGATACCTATTCATTGGCCGAAACGTATGCAAAAGAATTTAATGGTCATGCGGAGGAATTAAAAGAAATGGGTGTAACTCCTAAGCAATTGGATACCCTAAAGGATTCCTTTGCTGACTTTTATCAATCCGGACAGTTCATGGCTGAGAATTTTATTGATAAAGGGGCAGAGGCTGGGAATGAAGCCAAAGGAGATTTTACTCAATTTGAACACGCTATGGAAAAGCAAATAGGTGACCTGCAGAAACAGGCTGTTGACGAAATCCATGAAGAGATGGATCAAGTAACAGAACAGACAAAGACGGCATTATGGACGGCGTTAACGGTGTTTATTATAAACTTAACGATTGGCTATACACTGGTGTATAGAGTGACACGCCCGGTTACTCGGGGTATTGAAAATTTATCAAAACAAGTTATGTGGATTACTAAAGGCGATTTGACAGTACCTATTGTATCTGAAACAAAGGATGAAGTGGGAACGCTTGCTTCAGGAATGGAGAAGATGCGAACAGAGCTAGTGCATTTAATCGATGCCATAAAAGAATCCTCTAAGAAAATTCATACCAATACCGTTAAAATGGCGGAGGGGACCCGGCAAACAGGCATAGCTGCCAATCAGATTGCCACCACTGTTTCGTACATCGCTAATGGGATTGATACTCAATCATATAAAACAAACCATATCTTTGAGACTATGGTAAATATCACGAAACAGGTGGAAACAGGAACCTACTTTACAAAAGAAACATTGGGCAATGCCGAAGAATCAGCTGTGATAGCAAAGGATGGGCAAGTAATGATTCTAGAAGGCATTGAGGTATTGGTAGCACTTGGTGATGATATTGCTCACGCAAATGACCAAGTTAAGCATTTAGGTGAACGAGCTAACGAAATCGAAAACATCATTCGATTTATAACCGATATTTCGGCACAAACGAATCTGTTAGCTCTTAATGCCGCCATTGAAGCTGCAAGAGCAGGAGAGCAGGGGAAAGGCTTTGCTGTGGTGGCAGAGGAAGTTCGTAAGCTGGCTGAACAGACAAATAAAGCCACTAAAGAGATCAGGCAGTTAATTAATAAAATTCAACAAGACACCTTTGATACCATGAACGTTATGGATAACAATTTAAATCAGTTCCGTACTCAAGTCGATACAGTGATCAAAGGCAGCAGTACACTCACCATCATAAATGATAAGGTTGGGGATACAAAGAATCACTTAGAGAAGTTAACAGCATCTTTTCAAATGATTAATGAAGATGTTAAGAGAGTCGAAGGAATGATTGAAGAGACCTCTACAACCATTCAGGAATCGGCAGCCTCTGCAGAAGAAGTTTCTGCATCCGCTGAGGAACAGAATTGCATGGTAAAAGAGACCGTAGTCTATGCGAATGGATTAGCTGAAATTACAAATGAGCTGGTTGCTCTGACAGGGAAATTTAAGACGGAGAAATCACTCGAAAATTAATAGGAGGCCTCATCACTAAAATAAGGTGATGGGGCTTTTTATATAGGTTACTGAAAAACGTTAGATGATGAAAGATTATTTCCTCCTATACTACTAACCATTAGGCCGTTGATTCATATACTGTTACTGACTTATGCAGATAGAAGGTGAACCGGATTGCTGACGGCAAAGATTGGAGATCATCGCTGGGAATGGTTTGGAGAGTTGGAGCGATATTTCAACCATTTTCGTACACACATTATTGGAATTGACAAAACCTTTTTAACCCCCTATGGAGAAAAGCCGATCATCTATGCGGATTGGACAGCGAGTGGAAGGCTGTATAAACCGATTGAGGATAAAATCACCACAGAATTCGGTCCATTTATGGCCAATACGCATACAGAATCCAACCAAACAGGTTCATTCATGACGAATGCCTATCTTCATGCAAAAAGAATCATAAAAAAGCATGTAAACGCTGGTCCGGATGATGTTATTCTCCTTGATGGCTTTGGGATGACTTCAGTCATTAACAAATTCCAACGGATACTTGGCTTGCGCATTTCAGAAAAATGGGAATCCAGAATCGGTCTAAGACCAGAGGATAGGCCGGTGGTCTTTATCACACATCGCGAACATCATTCCAACCATACCTCTTGGCTAGAGACGATTTCAGATGTGGTTATACTGGAACCTGATGCGGATGGAGATATCTGTCCAGAACAATTGGATAAACAGTTAAAAATGTATTCAAACAGACCCATGAAAATTGGCGCATTTACGGCATGCTCCAATGTAACGGGACTAATTACCCCTTATTATGAGCTGGCAAGTGTGATGCATAAACATGGGGGCATCTGCATGGTTGACTTTGCTGCATGTGCTCCATATGTAAGGATGGATATGCATCCCGAAAATCCTGACAAACAGCTGGATGTTATTTATTTTTCGCCGCATAAATTTCTGGGGGGACCAGGTACGAGTGGCATTCTTATTTTTAATAAACATCTTTATCACAATCATATCCCTGATCATCCGGGAGGAGGTACCGTCAAATGGACGAATCCCTGGGGGGAACATCTTTATTATGAGGAGATTGAGAAGCGGGAAGATGGAGGAACTCCCGGTATATTACAAGGTATTCGAACAGCCTTATGCATCAGGCTCAAGGAGGAAATGGGGGCAGAAAAAATGTTGGCAAGAGAGAAAGAATTGCTGTCCATTATTCTTCCGGGATTGTTATCTATACCTAAAGTGAATGTGCTTGAACCTGAGAAAGAAGAGAGGCTCGGCATTATTTCGTTTATGGTCCCGGGAGTTCATTATAATTTGATTGTCAAATTATTAAATGATCGTTTTGGAATACAGGTACGAGGCGGGTGTTCCTGTGCCGGTACGTATGGACATTACTTATTAAATATCTCCAAAGAGAGCTCTCACCAGATCATAGATTTGGTTAATCAAGGAGATTTAGCAGCCAAACCCGGATGGATCCGTTTTTCCATTCATCCAACGATGACGAATGCGGAAGCCTATCAATTTATTACGGCGATGAAATGGATTGTTGAAAATCTGGAAGAGTGGCAACAAGAATACGTGTATGATTCTAAAACGAATGATTATTTTTATTGTGACTATCACCGGGAAGATTTCGACTGGTTATTTTATGTATAGGGTGAACCTAAATCATTCCTGTAAAATAGGAGTCTGGCTATTCAGATAGAAAATAGCCAGACTCCTGTTTATTTAACGATGATTCTCATATTTATTTGCCTTAGTCAATGAACGTAATAATTCCAGTTCCTGGTTTGTTAGCGGACTGCTGTTTACAGCTTTTATATTTTCAAGTAATTGTTCGGCACTGCTTGCCCCCGGAATAACAGCGGCAACCGCCGGGGAAGCGAGTATATATTGGAAGGCCAGTTCATTCATGGAGCGATCCTTTACTTTTTCTTTAATCGATGGAAGTAAATTCTCAAGATCCACATACGTGTAGTCCAAATAGCCATTTTCACGAATCGTATCGGAAGCCTTGTTCAACATTTCCTCAGATAAAAGGCCTTTTGCGACAGGACCTCTGGCGATTAAGCTGATTTGATTTTCCTGGAGGAGTGGCATCCATTCTTCCGGTCTTCGGTCGAGCAGGCTATATTGCATCATGACAGAAATAATGCCGGAGCGGTTTGCAAATTCCTTAATGACATTGGGACGGATGGATGAAATGCCGTACTCCCGTATATAGCCTTCCTTTTTCAATTCTTCGAAAGCAAATATGGTTTCATCAATCGGGTCATCCAGTGTACCGCCATGAAGCTGATATAAATCGATATAATCAGTCTGCAGGCGTTTCAGACTGTCCTTTACCGCTTGTTTAATGTGATTTGGAGAAGGGTCCCAGGACCATGATGTTTGCTCGCTGTTCCATCTGTTTCCTGCTTTTGTAGCGATGATCAATTGATCTCGATAGGGTTTAAGAACGTTTCCAACGATTTCTTCATTAAGGCCAAAATCATACAAATCAGCTGTATCAAAATAATTGATTCCATGCTCGATGGCTGTCTCCAATATAGTCCGGGCGTTTTGTTCATCTTTACCGAGAGACATGCACCCGAGCCCCATCTCTGTGACATAAAGATCTGATTGTCCAATTTGTCTCTTTTTCACAAGAAAAGCTCCTTCCGCTAGTTACAGTTTATTTAACTTTATTGTAATGGAAGGAAATGAATCCGTCATTTAATTTGGCGGACTGCCTGCAGCCAGTCCTTTACATAAATATATTGATTCCCATATTCCTTTAATTTCGCCCTGACTTCCCAAGCCTTTCCGCTTAATATGATTTGATTGTCACTGATCCATACTTTCATAAGTCACCCCTTTGGACATGCTATATGGTAAAATGTATGAACAGAAGAATGCTTTTTAGAACAAAAGGAGAGATAGAAAGATGTACAAATACGAAGAAAAAACGATTAAATCAGAACCTATTTTTAAAGGAAGAATTCTGGATGTACGTGTAGACGAAGTACTTCTGCCAAATGGAAAGACTTCGACAAGAGAATTAATTAAACATCCAGGAGCTGTAGCAGTTATTGCTGTAACGAATGAAAATAAGCTGGTGCTTGTTGAGCAATACCGCAAACCGATGGAAAAAGCGTTAGTGGAAATTCCGGCTGGTAAACTGGATGCTGGTGAAGATCCAAGAGATTGTGTCGTTCGTGAAATGGAAGAGGAAACAGGGTATGCCTGTGAATCCATCGAACATATCATATCTCTTTATACATCTCCTGGGTTTGCGGATGAGATTGTACATATTTATCTGGCTAAGGGTCTTTCTAAGAAAGAAAATGCGCGAGGCCTGGATGAGGACGAATTTGTGGATCTGATGGAAGTGACGTTGGATGAGGCTTTGCAACTGATTAAAGAAGAAAGAATTCAGGATGCCAAAACAGCCTACGCGGTTCAATATTTACAGCTCCAAGAGGCTTTATCTAAATAATGAAAACGTATTATGGGGATTTTCATATTCATGTAGGGAGAACAAAATCCGGTAAACCTGTCAAAATCACAGGAGCTAAGAGCCTGACGATCTCCAACATTCTTGAATATGCAGCAACAAGAAAAGGGTTGGATATGGTGGGGGTCATTGACTGCCATGTTCCTGAGGTGATTGAGGAATTAGAGGACTTAATTACAAATGGGGATATGATAGAACTTGATGGAGGCGGCCTTCAACATAGAGAAGGCACTGTTTTGATACCAGGCAGTGAAATTGAAATCAATGATGAAAATTGTCATGGGCCTATTCATGTGCTTGCTTATTTCCCCACTCTCGAAAAAATGAAGCTGTTTTCTGAATGGATTGGGATAAGAGTGACCAATCATACACTCAGCTCACAGCGCATCTATGAACAGGCTACTGTTCTGCAAGAAAAAGTGAAGGAATTAAGTGGATTGTTTATCCCAGCTCACATTTTTACTCCCCATAAAAGCTTATATGGAAGAGGAGTCTTAAAAAGCTTAAGTGAAGTTTTGAATCCCGAGTGGATTGATGCTGTTGAACTGGGGCTGAGTGCAGATACCAGTATGGCCTCAAAGTTAAGTGAATTGAATCGCTATCCCTTTTTAACCAATAGCGATGCACATTCCTTACCGAAGCTGGCGCGTGAATATCAAAAACTTTCCCTTCTGGAACCTACCTTTATTGAATGGCATAAAGCTCTTCAAAAAAAAGATGGGCGCGCCATTCTGGCTAACTACGGACTGAATCCGTATCTTGGTAAATATCATGAAACGGTTTGTGAGAATTGCAGTGAAACGCTTGCTGTTTATTCGGAGCGCTGTCCCTACTGTGGCTCTACTCATGTTACCCGGGGAGTAGCTGAGCGAATAGATGACCTTTCAGATGTATTGCTGGAAGATATTTTACAAGCTAGGCCTCCTTATATCCACCATATCCCGCTTGAGTTTATTCCCGGCCTCGGTCCGAAAACGTTAGAAAAGCTCGTGGCAGGATTTGGTTCTGAAATGGCCGTGATTCATGAAGCGAGTTTGGATGACCTAAAGAAGGTGGTTCCCGAGAAAATAGCCTTACTCATTTATCAGGCACGATCCGGCACCCTTTCTTTACAAAAAGGCGGAGGCGGTACTTATGGTAAGATCATGATGGATTAATTTAGAAAACGGCTGTGAATGCACAATTCACAGCCGTTTTCTATTTAGATATCATTTCTGGTTTTAGCGTAAATACATGTATTACGAAGAAAGGTACCTGTAGAATCATAGTTGTCGTGCCTTAATGTCCCCTCCAGTGTATAGCCTAATCCTTCCGGAATGCGTCTGGAGTTTATATTTTTTGGATCACAGCGGATTTCCACCCGGTTAGCCAATAATTCATTGAATGTGAATGTTGTTAATACTTGAACTGCCTCCGTCATATACCCTTTTTTGGTATAGCGAGTATCCATCCAATATCCAATCTCAAACTTTCTTGTTTCCCAATTCATTCTATGTAAACCCGTTGAACCTAGGAAGACATCATCTTTTTTTCTCATCACATAAAGCCGGATATCTTCTCTTAAAATAAACTTTGCCTGTGCTCTTCGTAAATTTTCCTCAGTCTCCTCAATAGTTTGATCATGCTGCGCCCAAGGCATCCAAAGTTTAAGCTCTTCTTTTGAAGCCAGTATGGCCTCATAGACCATTGGCCCGTCTCCCGCCTTGCATGTACGGAGATAAATTCGTTCCCCATCTATTCTTTCGGGGATGTTCAGTAAGATTGGATTCATTCCCAATATCCTCCTGTTGTGTAAATTACAGAGATTATATCACACTATTTGGACTAGTAAGAATTTTATTTTTACTAGAATACAATCTCTAGTAAATACATAGAATCTAGTAATTGAACTGGAGAGGAGTAAAGTCTTGTGAAAAAATCCTATAATAATAAAGCTTTGCTTTTTCATATTAAAAATCATTTATCCATTTTCATTTTTATTATGGTGCTATTTCTTATGGGGATTATTTTTGGAGCGATTATTGTTAATAGTCTGTCCTTAACGCAAAAGGAAGATTTGTTTTATTATCTATCTCAATTCTTTGGCGAGTTAAAGCAGGGGAAGGTCAGTGCTAGCAGTGAAATGTTCGTTTATAGCTTTAAAGAAAATGCAAAGTTCATTATTTTAATGTGGATTTTGGGAATTTCGATTATTGGATTGCCGTTGATTTTAATTCTTCTTTTTATAAAAGGAATTGTAATTGGCTTTACTGTCGGTTTCCTAGTCAGTCAAACGGGGTGGCAGGGGTTTATGCTTGCTTGCGTTTCTGTTTTGCCTCAAAATATTATTCTTGTCCCTGTAACGATTTTTATGGCTTCGTGCGCAGTCATTATTTCCATTAAAATGATTAAACGTCAATTTCTTAAATCAAGCCGTGAAAAGTTAAGACCTTATTTCATGCAATATTCTATGTTGCTCGGAATGGCTTTATTATCCTTTATTGTTGCTGCCTTAGTTGAGACCTTTTTATCACCGGGGCTGATGAGAGCGGTTATTGACCATATGGGTTGAGAGTGATTATCAAATAATAATAACTATAGATAGTTGTTTATAATTATTATATTTTACATGGCCATTTTTTTTGCTATACTATAAATGGAGATGGAAGGCCGGACGGATAATCCCTTTTTTGCCTTCTCCCCATAATGTAGTGTGATATCTGGATAGATTTAGCGGCGAGGAGGAAAAGGGTTGGAATCTAGAATCGATCGAATTAAAAAGCAATTGCATTCTTCAAGTTACAAGCTGACGCCGCAGCGAGAAGCCACGGTTAGAGTACTGCTCGAGAACGAAGAAGACCATTTAAGTGCAGAAGATGTTTATTTGCTTGTTAAAGAAAAAGCACCGGAAATTGGCTTAGCAACAGTATACAGAACACTTGAATTGCTTACTGAACTTAAAATTGTAGATAAAATAAATTTTGGTGATGGAGTTTCCCGTTATGATTTGCGACAAGAGGGAGCGGCACATTTTCATCATCATTTAGTCTGTATAGAATGTGGAGCAGTAGATGAAATCCTCGAGGATTTATTAGGAGACGTAGAACCGATAGTTGAACAGAAATTCAGATTCAAAATTAAGGATCATCGTCTTACATTCCATGGAATATGTCATCGCTGCCAAGATAAAAAAGAAGAGCCAGAGACAGCGGGTTCTGGAAATAATCATGCAAAATAAGCCTTTCCTTGATGGAAAGGTTTTATCTTTTGCTTCTAAAACTAAAGATGATATGTATAAAACATGTCCAATCAGGCATAAATTGATAAAAAAGCCTGGAGGATTAGAAAAACATGAGAAAGCTGATTAGATTATTTTGGCAAACAGGCAAAGTATTTATTATGTTTGTTGGCTTTACGATATTGTTTTATTTTGCTATTGTTTGGTTTAATGAGGAATATGAAAATCTTCATCGCTATGACGAGCCTAAAGGATCGGCAGTAAAGGTTTTTCAATCCATCAATGATGAAGGGGAGCCTGGATGGAGAGAAAGACTCTTTCTATTTTATTTAGATGGGGAGTAAATGAAAATGAAAGATTCATTGCAGGATTTTATCCATTACTTAACAATTGAAAAAGGGTTGGCTAAAAACACCCTTCTATCGTATAAACGAGATTTGGATTCCTATTATAAATTTTTAAAAAACCAACAACAAATAGAGGATTGGAAAGAAATTTCCCGTGTCCATATTGTCCAGTTCCTGTCTAAATTAAAGGATGAGGGCAAATCATCAAAAACGCTGGCACGTCATACCGCTTCTATTCGATCCTTTCATCAATTTTTATTAAGGGAACGCATTTCTGAGTCAGATCCATCTGTTCTCATTGAAAGCCCACAAACTCAAAAATCATTGCCAAAAGTATTGAGCCAGGAAGAAACGGAAGCCTTGCTGAATGCACCTGATCCAACTGACACTTTCGGAATACGGGATAAGGCTATTTTAGAGTTGCTCTATGCCACTGGCATGCGGGTTAGTGAATTAATAGAATTAAATATTGATAATGTACATATTGAGATGGGATTTGTCCGTTGCATTGGGAAAGGGAATAAGGAACGAATCATACCGGTAGGAAAAATGGCTCTTGATTCGATCACCACATACCTGACATCGGGAAGACCTAAATTAGTCAACCAAAAGAATAGATCAGATGCTTTATTTTTAAATCATCACGGCGGACGCCTCAGTAGACAAGGGTTATGGAAGATAATAAAGAAACTATCCTTGAAAGCCGATATTCAAAAGTCCTTAACACCTCATACTCTTCGTCACTCATTTGCTACTCATTTACTGATGAATGGAGCAGATTTACGGGCTGTCCAAGAAATGCTCGGGCATGCTGATATATCGACTACTCAAATTTATACACATGTTACGAATGTCAGATTAAAGGATGTATACGGTAAATTTCATCCCCGCGCTTAAACGGGTGATTTGCGACCTGAATAAGGTGATTATGGCGGCTTCCTGTAGGAGAAGCTGTCTTTGTGATGAAGATCAGTCGGTGCTGATATAATCAGGAAGATCACTTGGATTTTTGAATATTAGGTGAATAACGAAAAATAAAACTATTAAATCTTGGTAAACTTAAATTGGCAACGTTTCCCGAGTGATGTAAAATAAAGAAGTCAGACCTCTGACGCCTGTAAATGATAGCTCTGGAATAAAGAACGATTATAGGCGTTTAGAAAGGGTAACCTACATATAAAAGAAGTTGGAGGTTTCAGTATGAGATTTAAACGAGTATTTTTAACTGTAATGGATTCTGTTGGTATTGGTGAAGCGCCAGATGCAGAGAAATTTGGCGATAAGGGTTCAGATACACTTGGACATATAGCCGAAAGAATGAACGGATTGGACATGCCGGTCATGGGTAAATTAGGCTTGTCTAATATTAGAGAAATTGAAGGGATTCAAAAGGCCGATAAGCCAATGGCTTACTATACAAAAATGCAAGAAGCTTCCAATGGAAAAGATACAATGACAGGCCACTGGGAGATCATGGGTCTGCGTATTGATACACCATTCCGTGTATTCCCTGAAGGTTTCCCACCTGAATTAATTCAGGAGCTGGAAGAAAAGAGCGGCAGAAAAATTATTGGGAATAAACCGGCAAGCGGTACAGAAATCCTCGTGGAATTGGGAGAAGAACATGTGAAAACGGGAGCATTAATCGTTTATACATCAGCTGATTCCGTTCTGCAAATCGCAGCTCATGAAGATGTAGTTCCTCTTGAAGAACTATATCGTATTTGTGAAATTGCCAGAGAAATGACTCTTCGTGAAGAATATATGGTAGGAAGAATTATTGCGCGTCCATTTGTTGGCGAGCCAGGTGATTTCAAACGTACGCCAAATCGCCACGATTATGCATTAAAACCATTTGGCCGCACGGTTATGAATGAATTGAAGGATAGCAATCTTGATGTAATTTCAATCGGAAAAATTGCTGATATTTACGATGGTGAAGGAGTAACAAAAGCACTTCGTACAACAAGCAATATGGACGGTATGGATAAGCAAGTTCAAACATTGGATATGGACTTTACGGGTTTAAGTTTCCTTAACCTAGTAGATTTTGATGCTTTATTTGGTCACAGACGTGATCCAATTGGATACGGTAAAGCATTGGAAGAGTATGATGGAAGATTGCAGGAAGTACTTGATAAAATGAAGGAAGATGATCTTCTTATCATTACAGCCGACCATGGTAATGACCCTGTTCATCCTGGAACAGACCATACAAGAGAATATGTTCCTTTACTCGTTTACTCCAAACAATTTACAGAAGGTAAAGAACTGCCAATTCGCACAACGTTTGCTGACATTGGTGCAACAATAGCGGATAACTTCGGTGTGAAAATGCCTGAACATGGAGTAAGTTTCTTAAAGGAACTTAACTAAAAGGAGAGAACAGAATGTTTGAAAAAGTAAATGAAGCAGCAAAGCATATTTTAGAGGTATCCGGACAAAAGCCGGAACTGGGTTTAATTCTTGGTTCAGGACTTGGTGTATTAGCAGAAGAAATTGAAAATGCGACTGTGATCCCATACAGTGAAATTCCTCATTTCCCAGTATCTACAGTGGAAGGCCACGCTGGCCAACTTGTTGTTGGAACGCTGGGCGGCAAAACAGTGGCGGCAATGCAAGGGCGTTTCCATTACTATGAAGGATATTCCATGCAGGAAGTTACGTTCCCAGTACGTGTAATGAAGGCAATGGGAATGACACATATCCTTGTGACTAATGCTGCCGGCGGAGTCAATGAAAGCTTCACGCCTGGTGATTTAATGATTATCACTGATCATATTAATTATATGGGTGCACACCCGCTAATCGGACCAAATTACAAGGAATTTGGGCCAAGATTCCCGGATATGTCAAGTGCCTATACACGAGAACTTGTGCAGTTAGCAGAACAAGTGGCTTCCGAGCAAAATATTGCTATTCAAAAAGGTGTTTATGTTGGGTTTACAGGCCCTACTTATGAAACACCCGCAGAAGTCAGAATGGCTCGTATTTTAGGTGGGGATGCGGTTGGAATGTCTACAGTACCTGAAGTAATCGTGGCTGCTCACGGTGGTATGAAAGTGCTTGGCATCTCATGCATTACGAACATGGCTGCCGGAATCCTGGATCAGCCGTTGGCACACGATGAAGTCATTGAAACAACTGAAAAAGTAAAATCAACATTCTTGGCGTTGGTGAAAGCAATCGTTTCTGAAATGAAAATTGAAGCGTAAATAAATCATTTTTTATGATAGGGTTGCCGGGTGAGTCTTTTATAGACTTATCCGGCAATCCTTTTTTTGTGCCGTCTTTATTACAGACTATCGGGTTATCCTCCCTATCTGGTTTTTGTGAGAAGTCACGTTAAATAATGAAAAAATCATCGTTTAAAAGGGTTGCTATCATGGTGGCCTATTGCAATGGGCTTAATAAAAGCGGCCGGTATCTTCGCATATCACTTAAGAATAATACATAAAGAACTACACTGGTGGAGACCTGGTTGTCTTCATCTTTTCGCTATTTTAGATTCTTTTAAATTACTCTTAATGGTGAATGTTCGAGTGGATAGACATTTTAATTTACTTTTTGTATAAAAGTGTTCTTGTTGGTAAAACTGGAATTTATCATGAGTAGGAGGTCTGTCCATGAAACGGTATGTTTCAGCTTTATTAGTAATAGTGTTTACTTTAAGTATGTCCATTCCAACATTTGCAGCCGAAAAAATAAAAAAGGCAGAATTAGATTTAGCACCTAAAACGAAGTCAGCAATACTGATAGAAAAGGATACGGGTTCTGTTATATATGATAAAAATAAAGATGAGCGATTATCTCCGGCCAGTATGACGAAAGTCATGACTATGCTGTTAATCATGGAGGCTCTGGATCAAAAGCGAATAAGCATGAAAGATCAAGTTCGGACAAGCGAGTATGCTGCCTCAATGGGTGGTTCGCAAATATTCCTTGAACCGGGTGAGGAAATGACAGTTGAACAAATGTTAAGGGGAATTGCTATTGGTTCTGGGAATGATGCATCCGTTGCCATGGCTGAAAAGATTGCCGGGAGCGAAGAGGAATTCGTTAAGCGAATGAATGCAAAAGTGAATGACTTAGGCTTAAAGAACACTAAATTTCAAAACTGCACGGGGCTGCCGACAACAGACCATTACAGTTCAGCATTTGATATGGCGATGATAGCGAAAGAATTATTAAAGCATGAAGAAATTACGAATTTTACAAGTTTATATGAATCTTATTTACGTGAAGATACAGATAAAAAATTCTGGCTTGTGAATACAAACAAACTGGTGAAATTTTACCCTGGTGTGGATGGATTAAAAACAGGTTTTACACATCAAGCTAAATACTGCTTAACAGCAACGGCTAAAAAGGATAATTTGCGTGTCGTCGCGGTTGTATTTGGAGCAGAGAATCCAAAAGAGCGGAATTCTCAAGTGACTAAGATGCTTGATTACGCTTTTGCCAATTATCAATCAAGACCGGTTTATAAGAAGAATCAGCCGCTGGCTCTTTTGAAAATTGAAAAAGGCCAAATGAAAAAGGTGAGCCTGGTCACAGACGAAACTGTCTCTCTTTTAAATAAAAAAGGGGAAGAGAAGGTTAATATCCGTCCAAACATTGTTTTGAAAAAAGATGTACAGGCGCCGATTAAGAAAGGTCAGCAGCTTGGAACCTTAAAAATGATACAAGATGACAAAGTGATTTCAGAAACCTCCCTCATTGCATCACAAGATGTTAAACGGGCAAGTTGGTTAGACTTATATAAACGGTCATTCGGCATGTTTACCCATACCGGAGATGAATAACCATGCATTTGCGAAAATAAACGAATTGAACGAGAATAGCACTAGTTTTGTCTTTAAGAAGGAATTGAAGTGGGCAAAAGCGAATTCACCACTATAAGACTTTGAAGGGGGCAATGACAAAGTGAGTTTAAAGATTGATATGAGGACAATTGAGGATATATTATGTATCCGCCTGCAGGGAGAACTCGATCATCATACGGCAGAGAATCTTAAGAATAAAGCATCTCAATTAATTGAAACAGGTGGCATCCGCCATATCATTTTAAATTTGGGTGAGTTAAGTTTCATGGATAGTTCAGGACTGGGCGTGATACTGGGAAGATACAAGCAAATTCAGCAATTCGAAGGGGAAATGATTGTTTGTGCGATTTCACCGTCTGTCCAGAGGTTATTTGAGATGTCCGGAATGTTTAAAATACTTCGTCAAGAACCTTCAGAGGAAGCGGCTATACATGGATTGGGGGTAGCATGAAATGAAAAATGAAATGGCTATAGAATTTTCAGCATTAAGCCAGAATGAATCTTTTGCCCGAATTACAGTAGCAGCTTTTATTGCTCAATTAGACCCAACCCTTGATGAATTAACCGAAATTAAAACAGTTGTATCAGAAGCGGTTACCAACTCTATTATCCATGGATATGAAGGTGATTCTCTTGGGAAGATCTATATCACTGTCACCTTGGACCTAGAGGAAGAAACAGTAGAACTGACGGTTAGGGATGAAGGAATTGGAATCAGAGATATCGAAGAGGCGAGACAGCCGTTGTATACGACGAAGCCAGAATTGGAAAGGTCCGGAATGGGCTTTACCATTATGGAAAACTTTATGGATGAGATTTTTATTGAATCATCCAGAGGTGAAGGAACAGAGGTAAGGCTCATGAAAAATCTTTCTAAAAGCAAAGCTTTATGTAATTAAGGAGACTAATACAATGGATGTGGAAGTCAAAAAGGGTAAAAAGACCGCCCAGCTTAAGGACGAAGAGGTAAAGAAACTCATACTTCAAAGCCAGCAAGGTGACCAATTAGCTAGAGACGAAATCATCCAGAAAAACATGAGGCTTGTATGGTCAGTTGTACAAAGATTTCTTAACAGAGGATATGAACCGGATGACTTATTTCAAATCGGGTGTATTGGTTTAATGAAATCTGTAGATAAATTTGATTTATCCTATAATGTAAAATTTTCAACCTATGCAGTGCCAATGATTATTGGAGAGATTCAACGTTTCATTCGTGACGATGGCACGGTAAAAGTCAGCCGATCATTGAAGGAAATGTCCAATAAAATCAGAAGAGCGAAGGATGAATTATCCAAGCAGTTTGGGCGAACGCCAACTATATCTGAAATCAGTGAGTATTTGGATTTAACCCCTGAGGAAGTTATTATGGCGCAGGAGGCCAGCAGAACACCTTCTTCTATCCATGAAACAGTTTATGAAAACGATGGGGATCCCATTACATTGCTCGACCAAATCGCGGATAGTTCTGAGGCAAAATGGTTCGAAAAAATTGCTTTGAAAGAAGCAATTGCCTTATTGGATGAACGGGAAAAATTGATTGTCTATTTGCGTTATTATAAAGATCAAACCCAGACAGAGGTTGCAGAGCGGCTGGGCATCTCACAGGTACAGGTGTCCAGATTAGAAAAGAAGATCTTAAATCAAATGAAAGACCGTATGGACTAGAGTGCTGGTTCGTGCGGTTTTTTTATTTTTAAAGACTTTCTATCTCTTTAAACTAATTTACGATTTTTGGTATGGTTCCTAATTATTCTAACCATACTATATATACATGTAAATCAGGAAATGGGGATGAACGTATTCATGGAGGAATGTGTGTATATCCGTTTAAAATATCGGGCTAAAATCTTACCCAATCATCCGATAAGACTTTCTGATATTGCCAATATCATTGGGACGGATCATGTTAAAGAAAAGGTTGGAAACCTAATCTTAGGTGAATTTTCAAAGAATAAAAATGTTTTTATTCTCGACGTAACGGATGTTCTCCAAGCGATTTTTCAGCATTTTCCCGAAATGAAAATGGACACCTTTGGCCCATCACAAACCATTGTAGAGGTAGAACGTACAAAGAAAAAAGTATCGAATCTTTTGTTTATTCTTGTGTGGATCGTTCTTTTTTTAGGGGCGGGTTTTGCGATTATGAATTTCCATGAGGATGTCAGCATGAGGCTGCTGCATGAACGCCTCTATTATATGATTACCGGAAAACATTCGGCAAACCCTCTTGTATTTCAGATACCCTATTCATTTGGACTGGGTATTGGGATGATTCTGTTCTTCAATCATATTTTCACGAAGAGATTAAATGATGAACCCAGTCCAATGGAAGTAGAGATGTTTAACTATCAGCAGGATTTAGATCAATACATTATTATGAATGAAAACAAACAAGCAATCACTCCTGTAAAAGATGACTGAGTTTGTTTTTGTACTGATAGTTGGATTCTCAGCTGGGGTTTCGGTTGGAGCCGGATATGTTGCTTTCCTGACTGTGCTTAATATTATCCCGAGACTTACACAGCTTACGAAGGTTCGTTCTGTCCATTATTTTGAAAGTGCTGTTATTCTCGGAGCAATTGGAGGAACCATATCCAGCTTATGGGATTTCTCATTTGGGGTAAGTCCTTTCATCCTTGCTGTCATGGGAGCATTTAGCGGTGTTTTTAATGGGATGCTGGCTGCAGCTCTGACGGAAGTATTAAACGTCTTTCCGATTTTGGCAAAAAGGATTGGGATGCAGGATCGGATCCTATATATCCTGATGGCACTTGTCCTCGGAAAAATAACCGGATCGCTATTTCAATGGATTATTTATAATCAATAAGCGTTAGAAGGCGGTGAAGAGTTGAAAGGGAAGAGAGATATTATCATCATCACAGATGGTGATGAATATGCAAAAAAAACAATTGAACATGTTGCAAAGGAAATCGGTGGCCGTTGCATTTCGGCCTCTTATGGAAATCCGTCAACCGTAGATGGACCTCGACTGATTAAACTCATTCAATCTGCTGCCTACGATCCGGTTTTGGTTATGTTTGATGATAGTGGTTTGGTCGGAGAAGGGACGGGTGAGAAGGTCATGAAATATGTGGCTGAACATCCGGCTGTCAATCTCCTTGGTATTATAGCGGTTGCTGCCAAGACGAAACAGGCTGAATGGACCAAAGTAGATGTTTGTATTGATCGTGAGGGTAATCTTACAGAATTTGGCGTTGATAAATTTGGAGTACCGGAAATGGATGTTAAACGAATCAATGGAGATACAGTCTATTCAATTGATTCCATTGATGCACCTATCGTGGTCGGAATTGGCGATATAGGCAAAATGTCAAAATACGATGACATAAAGATAGGAAGCCCTATTACATTAAGTGCCGTAAACCTTATTCTCGAAAGGAGTGGATACCATGCAGGCTAATCAGAAGCAGAAAACCCCCATATCTACTGACTTACAGGCCGTAAAGCAATACATGGAGAAAAATGTAGGTCTCGGAGTAAGTTTTGATTTAGGAGTAAGGGAAATCCTCATTCGTGATACTATGATTCAAATTTATTATGTTAATGGACTATGTGATACAAGCTATATCATAGAGATTATGCAGACATTAACTGACATGAATGAACAAGAAGCGACTGACAAGGATGACCCCTCCATTTATGAACTGGTTAAAAACCGTATAGTAGACCAATCCGTTGTGGTCGTTCAAACGATGGATGAAATGGTGGATCAGGTTCTATCTGGGTTAATATCCGTTATTGTAGCAGGCAGCGGGAAAGCTCTTATTGTAGATGTAAGAAGTTATCCAGGAAGACAGCCCCAGGAACCGGACACAGAAAGAATCACACGTGGAGCAAGAGATGGATATGTAGAAAATATTATTATCAACACTGCACTGACACGCAGAAGGATACGCGATGAACGATTGCGGTTTGAAATTATGCGTGTTGGGGAACGCTCCAAAACAGATATTGCTATAGGATATATTGACGGGATTGCTAATCCAAAGCTCGTTAATATAATCCGGGATGAATTGAAATCTATCAAGATTGATGGATTGACCATGGCCGAAAAAACGGTTGAAGAATATTTGGTCAATCAAGGGTATAATCCTTATCCAATGGTTCGCTATACGGAGCGGGCTGATGTCGGAGCCAATCATTTACTTGAAGGGCATGTCCTTATTTATGTGGATACATCGCCAAGCATCATGATTACACCGACGACCTTTTTTCATCATGTACAGCATGCAGAGGAATACAGGCAGGCAGCTTCAGTGGGCACCATTCTTAGATGGTTCCGTTTTCTCGGTGTTTTTGCTTCTCTTTTTATATTGCCATTATGGTTATTATTTGTATTGGAACCCCATTTGCTTCCAGAAAGTATGAAGTTTATTGGGCCGCAAGAGGATGCTCATGTTCATATTCTATTACAGATTGCAGTAGCGGAAGTTGGAATCGAACTGCTTAGAATTGCGTCGATACATACACCTGCTCCTTTATCATCGGCCATGGGACTTATTGCTGCCGTCCTAATTGGACAAATAGCCATTGATGTTGGCTGGATGGTGCCTGAGGTATTACTTTATGTAGCCATTGCATCGATTGGCAGTTTTGCCACTCCAAGTTTGGAACTTGGCTTGGCCAATAAATATATGCGCTACCTAATTTTAATTTTTACTGCTTTATTCCATGTACCAGGGTATATGATTGCGAATACCCTTTTTATTTTTTTCCTAACCAGATTAAACACGTTATCTACACCTTATTTATGGCCATTTATTCCATTTGCACCCAAAGCCCTTTCGAATATTATTATAAGAAAACCGGTGCCTGGCAGGCATTTAAGACCGCGTTTCCTACATCCGGTCGATCGTACAAAATAATTCATTTTGAAGTTAAGACATTAGTGTGATAAAGTAGTTATACTATTCAAAAAACAGACAGCTTAAAAGCTGTCTTTCTTTTTTAACCTTCAAGGGGGAGATTTCATGCATTTTTACGGAACAGGGAAAATGAATGATCGGGGACATTTGGAAATTGGGGGAGTAGATACGGTTTCTCTGGCGGAGGAATATGGGACACCGCTGTACATATATGATGTAGCGTTAATTAGAGAACGGGCAAGAATGTTCAGGAATACTTTTCGTCAATTGGGAATTAGTGCCCAAGTGGCATACGCAAGTAAGGCCTTTTCTTCGATTGCGATGTTTCAGCTTGCTATAGAAGAGGGTTTATCATTAGATGTGGTATCTGCCGGTGAATTGTATACAGCCCTCCAGGCAGATTTTCCGGTTGAGCGGATTCATTTGCATGGAAATAATAAAAGTGTAGAAGAATTAAAAATGGCACTTGAAGTAGGGGTAGGTTGTATTGTCGTCGATAATTTTCATGAAATCGCTATTTTAGAAGATTTATGTAAAATGGAAAATAAAACATGTTCGATTCTTTTACGGGTAACTCCCGGAATTGAGGCCCATACTCATGATTATATTTTAACAGGCCAGGAGGATTCTAAATTCGGCTTTGATCTATGGAATGGCCAGGCTGAAAAAGCACTTCAAACGGTACTCGCAAGTAAGTGTTTTGAGGTATTGGGTATTCACTGCCATATAGGATCGCAAATCTTTGAGACCACTGGTTTTATTTTAGCTGCTAAAAAGATCAGTGAACAAATCGCAAATTGGAACCAAACATATGGATACTCTCCAAAGGTATTAAATTTAGGTGGTGGTTTTGGCATCCGTTATACGGAAGAGGACGAACCCATTCCGGTCTCTCGTTATGTAGAGGAAATTGTAAGAGAAGTAAAATATGATTTTGAAGAAGCTGGACTGTCTATGCCAGAAATTTGGATTGAGCCTGGCCGGTCGTTAGTTGGGGATGCGGGAACAACCATTTATGAAATCGGTTCAAGTAAACAAGTTCCCGGAACACGTAAATATTGGGCAGTTGACGGAGGGATGAGTGACAATATTCGTCCTGCTCTCTATCAGGCTAATTATGAAGCTGTACTTGCAAATCGCCTGAATGATGAAGTATATGAAGAAGTGGCCATAGCAGGGAAGTGCTGTGAAAGCGGAGATATGTTAATTTGGGATCTTCCGTTGCCAAAGGTTGAGCATGGTGATTTGTTGGCGGTATTTTGCACTGGGGCTTATGGATATTCCATGTCTAATAATTACAACCGGATTCGTCGTCCCGCCGTTGTATTTGTAGAAAATGGAACGTCACGTCTGGTTGTAAGGAGAGAAAGCCTTGAAGATTTGATAAAAAATGATATCCCATTATATACATAAAAACAGGCTGCCAAACGTTTGGCAGCCTCGTCTTATTATATTAGGAGAATAATGACTTAATAGCATCGATTAGACTTACAAAAAATGCTTTTAATTTATCAAGGAAGGATTGTCCTTCTTCTGATTTAAGATAATCTGTCACTTTATCTTTTGCTGCATTTAATTGATCTCCAACTTTATTCCAGTCGATTCCTAAGTCCTGCAGCTTGTTAAATAAATCTAGTAAGCTCTGAATCTGTTGCTCAGTTAACGTAATACCAAGCTTTTCTGCGGCTTTTTCAATGATGGTGCGCAGTTCTGCATCATTTTGAGGTGGATTTACAGCCATCTCTTCTTTAATCGTTTCAACCAGTGATGTCGCTTCATCCGTACCGATTTGGTCACCTAATTTAGCGGTTTCAACCATTTCCTCATTGGCCGCTTGTTTTTGTTCCTCGGTGATTTTTGTGTCCGTTGTGACTTCGTATGCTTTGATTAATCCCGTTAAGGCAGCCGTACCGGATACTTCAAAAGGAGCGGTAACGTAAATCTCTGCATCTTTTATACCGGCAGTGGCCAGAGCGTTTTTGTACATATCTTCTGTTACCCAGTTGATATTCTTCGTTTTGACCGTAATTCCGGAATCTTTGGCAGCAATCGTAATCGATGAAGAGGAGAGCGCTTTTGTACCGATAAGTCTGCTTGAAATTTTTCCATCTAAATAATTATGCTCTTCTGAATTAGAGACCGTCACAATCTCCACATTTTTAGGAGCATCCATTTCAGCTAATAGTAACTTTTTTTGTTCCTCAGTCAAGTTTTCGCCAAGTGTTACGACCATATCTCCTCTTTGCATATCGGCCGAAACGATGCTGGGAATTAGAAAGCTAACTGCCAGTAAAACTGACATGAATTTGAAAAGCTGTTTTTTCATTATGATAACCTCCCGTACTAGTTAGACGTAAAAAAATGAAGAATGTTTCATTTTTTTATGTATTTTTAGGTTTTCAGGCAAACAGATTGCCAATTGTGTTAACTCTGTCATATTATAATGGAATTGGTAGAATGTCTATCCTTTCTTGCATTCTTTTACAGTTCCTCTCATCCATTTTGATTGTGTTTATACCGGAAATAGGCATAACACGATACGTATTTTAGCTATTTCAATATAAAATTAGTTCTGCTGACATGAAAAAAAGATTTTATTTTTAGCTGACAGAAGTGGAATTGTGCCAGTTGAATTCATAGGTAAAAACAAGTATGATAAAAAAGATTATTAAATACCATTCTATTATTCTCATTTAATGAGGGATCAAAATGCTAATTAAGTACAAGAAGAGCTTTGAAAAAATCGCTATGGGCTTATTATCTTTTATGCCTGATGAAAAAGATTTAAAGAAGCTCCAGAATACTGTAAAATCATATGAAACAGAAGCAGACAGGCAATTATACCTTTGGAAACAAGAGGAAGATTTTATTGGATTAATAGGGATCGATCTTGATGGACATACTGTCACGGTAACAGATTTATCTGTTAATCCTTCCCATAGAGGCCAGGGAGTCGGTCATGAGATGGTACACTGCCTGACGGAACTATATGCTGGATACGAAATTAATTCCAGGGATATCACTGCAGATTTCATGGCTAAATGTTTGGATTGTGAAGCTGATAGTGAAGCATAAAAAATAGAGAAACCCATTTTACCAGTGGGTTTCTCTATTTGTTTTTACTTCGTTTCTTAAGTTGATTGAATCTTTCCTGTATAACATCTGTACGATCGCGTGTGGTGTGTCGGTTCACTAATGAGGAGTCGGAAAGATTACTGGTGCTATGCCATGTATACCCATATTCTTCGCACATCGTTTGGCAGGCTATTAGTAAATCTGGATCATTAATCGGCAGGAACGGGCTTTTGTATGGTACGTTATTTTGTACATTATGTATGGACCGATCCAGCAAATGGAGTACGTCATCTGAATCCAAGCCTAATCGGTTTACTTTCTCAGGCTGTTTTTGCAGAATTTGCTTTGCTTTTTGTAAGGTGCGAAGTGCTCCTGAATGATTTGCTCTCCGGTAATGGTACATACCTACAGCTAGCTGGATAAATCCGACCCACACAGAATTACGGTCCAACGGGACATGTTTTTTCCAGTACTCTTCAAGTATTTCGTGACATTCAAAATAATCCCGGCTGCCTTGAAATTCTACTGCGTATTGAATGAACTCTTTTGGTACGTTCATATTTCTATTGTCACCTCATTGTCTCTCTACTATTATAGATAAATATACATGAAAAAATGCTTATGAGGAAAGGATAAGGATTCCAAATGGAGAGAGAAGTGCGGCTGGAAGCAGCATTTAAATAGAGACAGACCATCAGCATAGTCGACAGTCTGCTCCATAGACGTTCATAGATTGATTAACACCAAGCTACTCCGACAATCACGAGTAGAATAAATAAAACTACGATTAGCGCAAATCCGCTACCGTAACCTCCAACTGCGCCATCTCCCATATGTGAATCCTCCTCTTTGGATCTTTTCTTTACATTGTCATACTATGTGATCCATACTGGGATGTATGGGCTTTTGCCCACCTTTTTTAGAAAATCAAATTGTTCATTCTATTGGAAAGAACGCGGAGTTAAACTATACTTAGAATAGTTTAAAAAGTAGGAGCCTATAAAGAGATGAGTTATAAAATAAAAATAGATGCATTTGAAGGACCGCTCGATTTATTATTACATTTAATAAATCGATTAGAAATAGATATTTATGATATCCCGGTAGCAGAAATTACTGAACAATATGTTGCTTATATCCACACAATGAAAGAATTGGAATTAGACATAGCCAGTGAATTTTTAGTCATGGCGGCAACTCTCTTAGCCATAAAGAGTAAAATGCTGTTACCTAAGCATGAAGAGGAATGGGATGAGGAAGAGGATGAATTCCTGATGGGGGAAGACCCTCGTGATGAATTGGTGACACAGCTCTTAGAGTATAAAAAATATAAAGAAGCAGCGGATGAATTTAAAAATTTAGAAGCTGAAAGAGCGTTATTGTTTACCAAACCACCGATTGATCTGTCGCCCTATACGGATGATGTAAAAACAGAGCGCCAGGATTTAGATGTCAGTTTATATGATATGCTGAGTGCGTTTCAAAAATTAATGAGACGTAAAAAACTGAAAAAACCATTACAAACCCGTATAACGCGTCAGGAAGTTACGATAGATAAACGGATTCAAGAATTAAAGGATTATCTTAAAGGTAAAAGAGAAAAGGTCCTATTCACTTCCCTGTTTGAAACAGAGGAAAAGGCGCATTTGGTTGTTACTTTTCTTGCTGTTCTGGAATTGATGAAGCAAAATCAAGTACAGGTGGAACAAACAAATAACTTCGAAGATATTTTCATAGAATGGAAGCAGGAGGATTTTACAGTTGGATACCGTTAATTGGAAATCACTATTGGAAGCACTACTTTTTGCAGCAGGTGATGAAGGGTTATCTCTTGAGCAAATATCATCTGTGTTGGAAGTGACAGTTGAAGAAGCAAACGAAGCAATCAATGACCTTAAAGAGCTGTATGAAAATGAAGATCGAGGAATCTGTGTTGTTGAATTGGCCGGTGTATTTCAATTGGCAACGAAAAAAGTTCACGCTCCTTATTTAAAAAAGCTTGTTGAAACTCCTTCCTCACACACACTTTCACAGGCTTCATTGGAAACATTGGCAATCATCGCCTATAAACAGCCTATTACAAGAATTGAGATTGAGGCTATTCGCGGTGTCAAAACAGAACGTCCTTTGCAAACCTTAATGGCCAAGGTTTTAATACAGGAAGCTGGCCGCGCGGAAGGAGCAGGAAGACCTTATTTATATGGAACAACCAAAGAATTTTTGGATTACTTTGGCCTAAAATCTCTGGACGAACTGCCAGCATTGCAGGATGACATAGAGGATGGATTTAACGACGAGGAAGCAGATTTATTTTTCCATAAATTTCAGGAAATAGAATAAAGGGGGACGGAACTTGGAAGTCTTGTCATGTATAGGATTTGAGTTAGAGAAGGAAAAGCCCAATTCACCCGAGGATTTTTTCAATCGTTCAACCGTGACATACAGGCAAAATGGTAAATTAAAAGAGTTCCAAGTCATTTATATTCGCTATTTTGAAGAAGTTTTGTTCAAACAAGAGAATTTATCTTCAGTTAAGGAATTGCTGACTGATTATACAATAAAAGATATCTTTGCCCTCATCTGTCTATTAAAAAATTCACACTTTCAAGAAAGAAAAAGGGTTTATATTAACTCAGAGTCGCTCTTTTTGAACATGTTTAACAACTTACCATATAACCAGATTAGAGAAATTTTAATTAAAATGAATAATAATCCAAAAGTTTGAACCGGGATTGTCGTATAATAATGTAATTTAATCATCGCTACGCGTTATTCAACAATAAATACTGGTTAGATATGGTAAACTATTAGTAATTGAATGCACTGAATACCGTAAGCAGGGATTGTTAAAAGTTGTTCTTTTTAGAGCGTATTTATGCTTGTGGTTCTGGGAAGTCAATGGACATGTGTGATATAGGTTACTTACTTTATTAAAGGGTTTGAATTTTTAAGGGAGGGTTCCGGTTGGGTAATACACTAGTAAAGAGCCAGTTGGAAGATGTAACATCATTTTTGGAGCAAACAGTATTATCTCTCGAGGTTTATATGAATACGACGACAATAGATCGTCTAATGGATGAAAAAAGCGGAGACGAGCTTTATTATAAGGGGTTGCTTTCAACTATACGCAAGCTGTTGGTTTATTGTGAAGAAGGCTTGGAGGCATGCAGAATCGTTCTAAAAAATGAACCATTTAATAAAGGGGCAGCTGAGCGTGTTCTTTACCGCATCTATCATCAATGTATCGAAGAATATTTTGCGCCAAAAAGTGATTTATGGTTTGAGGATAGCCGTTCAGCGTATACAGGGCACAACTGCATAAAATTCCGTGAAGACGCCCCTGAAAGCCTGAAAATCCTCATTACGAAACTGGAATTTGATATTCAAAAAATAAGAGAAGAACTTGAATACTATGAAACGGATTATCGGACAAAGATGGTTCAATCAAAGTAACAGGATAAGCAGTGCGATTACTTTATGTGTAATCGCATTTTTATTTGGAATTTTTATTGGTATTCATTGTTTGGTTATACACAGATAATGAAAATTCCACCCATTTTCAATTTAAAAAGCGAGAACTGAACCAACCTTCGTTTGAATATAGTAATACGACGGGGAGGTTGATGAGCATGAATCCTTTTAAAAAGTATTGGGAAGAGCTGGATAAATGGAAGGAATCGATTGTAGAATGGGCGATGGATCGAGATGAATCAATCCGAAATGTGATAGTAGAAAGGGTTAATCATCTAAATGTCTATTTAAACAGTATTAAAAACAAAATTCCATCCCAAAATGAGCTATTACAGCTTCAGAATATGGTGGAGGACATGGATGATTCTGTTCAAAAAGTGATTATTGGCGACTCTTATGTTCCGCCTGGAAGACATGCTTTGCCACCTTTACCATATTCCTATGATGCATTAGAGCCTTTCATAGACCGAGAGATTATGAAATTGCATCATACGATTCACCATCAGACTTATGTGGATGGTCTGAATAAAGCAGAAACCAAAATGAAAGAGGCTCGCGATAAGGATGAGTATGATCTTTTGAAGCATTGGGAAAGAGAAGCTGCTTTCCATGGTTCAGGCCATTATTTACACACTATTTTTTGGTACAATATGAAGCCTGACGGCGGAGGAGAGCCATCAGGTGAATTAATGAAGTTTATTAAAAGGGACTTTGGCACTTTTGCGAAGTTTAAGAAAGAATTTACAGAGGCTGCTAAAAAAGTGGAAGGCGTTGGATGGGCTCTTTTAGTATGGTCCAACCGAGCACATCGCCTGGAAATTTTACAATCTGAACGACATATGATTCTTACGCAATGGGATACCATCCCTTTATTGGTACTAGATGTTTGGGAACATGCTTATTATTTGCAATACAAAACAGATCGTGCGTCCTATATAAATAATTGGTGGAATTTGGTGAACTGGGACGATGTGAGTCAAAGATTCGAACAGGCACGGAAAATCGGCTGGAAGATTTATAAGAAATAAATGCATGGTGCACAGATTATTTTAAAAGACTGTTTTCTTAAAACTTTGCTTATGCACAATAATTGATTCATATTCTGCTGCAGGTTACTCACTTTCTGAGGGGCGAAAGCAGCCTTTTTAAATGGCAATTATTTATGATTTTTATTGTTGGTTGAAATCACGCTGTAGATTGTCTGCTTACCGTATGTATAGCCGTTCATAACAGACTTCGCGATTAGTAACCACCTATATAAAAAAACAGAAAGAAGGCCATTTATTCTTGTATTCAAGAATAAATGGCCTTCTTTGAGTGATTGGAAAAGAAAAAAAGAATTTCCAAAGGGAGGAGGTATATAATAGAAGAACTTTATAACCACCCTTTTACCTCAGTAAACTTTTTTCAAGTACAATTTTATGTAATCCATTTGAATCCACATACGTTTCGATAATATCAAATCCACTTTTTATATTTAAAACTAACATACTGCGCCATTTATTCATTGTTTTTGTTTGAACAATACTATATCCATTAGCCTTAAGATAAAGATGTTGATTTTCCATCAACTTAGTAGCAATACCGGATTTTCTATAGTTTATATCTACTCCACCTAACCAACTATAAAATTTATCTTTATTTAATTCATATCCAATCTTATAGCCAATCACTTTCTTGTCATCCATAGCAGTAATCACTAACAATTTAGGTTTGCTTACCATTTTGTTAATCAAATCTTCAGAAGTATTGAAATTACTTTTATGTAGTTCTAGGATTCCTATTAATATATCAGTATCTGGCATTGAATTAAAAACCATATAATTAAGATTCAAATAATTTCTCCTTTCTGCCAATTCTACATACTATAAATTCTCTATTTATAAGAAATCCCTCATCTGCTAAACTGCTCTGTTTGTTAAAGAAGCTATCTTAAATAAATTTTACTATACAATGGAAATAAAAATCCTCTTTTATAATGTTAAAGAAACAATAATCTTTCCGAAAATAGCCTGAAAGAAAAACCAATAAATGACTTACCAGACGTCAGAAATAATGGTTCTTTCCCCATTCTATAAAACCATTCCTTCCTTGCACACTTACTCATAATTACCTGTCTCTATATAAATTGATTCTGTTTAAGAATCTCTATGCATAGACTTGTACAAAAACATGGAGGGGACGAGTATGGTGAAAGGGTACTCTTTCAAATATAAACGGTACATAGATAGATTAAATCGAAATCCTGCTAAAAGGACTCATCCATTCAGCTTAGTGCAGTGGAAAGTGACAGGTATAGTCCTCATCATGATTCTGCTTTTGGCAAATTTTCTTTCGCCGGTAAGTCCAGTTTCAGCTCAATCCCAATCAATTGAAAAGATCCAAACAGGTGCCAAAAGTGCGATTATGATTGAGCAGAGTACTGGCAGAATATTATATGAAAAAGATGCCCATACAAAGCGAAGGATCGCGAGCATTACCAAAATTATGACTGCGGTTCTTGCGATTGAATCTGGAAAGATGGATGAGAACGTAACGATAACAGACTCGATTTTAAAAGCTGAAGGGTCAGCCATCTATTTGCAGGTGGGTGAAAAAATTAAATTGAGTGATCTTGTATATGGGCTTATGCTTCGGTCAGGAAATGATGCGGCCATTGCAATTGCTGAGTATGTGGGAGGAAGTGTGGAAGGATTCTCTGCTTTAATGAATCAAAAAGCAGAGTGGATTGGCATGGAGAATAGCCATTTCAGTAATCCGCATGGACTGGATGATTCAGATAACCATTATTCAACGGCTTATGATATGGCCATCTTAACCAAGTATGCGATGGGTAATAAAACGTATCAAAAAATTGCCGGAACCAAAATCCATCGAGCACCAAACCCAAATGAAGTGTGGGACCGAGTTTGGAAAAACAAAAATAAACTTCTGACCGAGAAATATAAATATTGTACGGGCGGTAAAACAGGGTACACAAAAAAAGCACGCCGTACATTAGTGACAACTGCAACAAAAGATGGATTGGATTTGATCACGGTTACGATAGATGATTCATCAGATTGGGCAGATCATATAGCCCTTTATGAAGCGGGATTTGCTAATTATGCTATGACTGAAGTAGTCCCAAGTGGAACGATAAAGACCATAAAAAGAGGGTTTTATAAAAACAAAGCTTATTTAAAATCATCACTTACCTATCCGCTTACGAAAGAGGAAATGGAGCAGATTGAAGTTAAGTATGAGTTAAAAAAGCCCAAAAAGCAGTGGAAAAAAGGGAAGAAGCTCCCATCAAAAATAGGGACAGCTAACGTTATTCTGGATGGCCGTACGGTAATCTCTAAACCCATTTATCTACATAAGAAAGATCAAACCGTCTTTGGCATATGGAAAGAAGTCTTCTATACTTTTTCAGGTGTGAAAGCAAATGGTTAATCATATTTGGGTTGGTATCAGTTTAATCGGTATCCTGTATGCCATGGTAACTGGAACAATGGCAGAAGTGAATGAAGCCATCTTTAAGAGCGCAAAAGAATCGGTTACCTTATGCTTTGGTTTAATGAGTGTACTTGTTTTCTGGCTGGGCATCATGAAGATTGCAGAAGAGGCAGGTCTGTTGGATAGTTTGACCCGATTGGTGAAACCAATAGTCTCGAGGTTATTCCCAGAGGTACCACCGGGTCATCCAGCGATGGGGTATATCGTATCCAATATTATGGCGAACACATTTGGATTAGGAAATGCGGCAACCCCCCTGGGAATTAAGGCAATGGAACAATTAAAAGAGTTAAATGGCGGCAAGGATACAGCAAGTCGCTCCATGATTACGTTTCTTGCATTGAATACCTCCGGGCTGACACTCATTCCTACGACCGTCATAGGAATCCGTATTCATTACAATTCAGCTAATCCAACAGAAATCGTAGGCCCAACATTTCTGGCGACTGTCATTGCGACGATTGCTGCGATTATCTTAGATCGCTACTTTTACTTGAAGAGAGCGAGAAAGGGGATTGACTAATGCACTGGATTTCGATTATATCCTTATGGATGATACCTACCGTTATTCTGCTCATTCTTGGAATGGCTGCTATAAAGAAGGTACCAACTTATGAGACCTTTGTAGAAGGCGGGAAGGAAGGAATCAAAATCACCTTTTCAATTATCCCCTATCTTATTGGCATGATGGTGGCTATTTCTATTTTTCGCGCTTCGGGAGCCATGGATTTGTTAATTAGTTGGATGAAGCCAGTATTGAATTTTTTGGGAGTACCTTCAGAGGTCGTGCCATTAGCGCTGATTAGACCAATCTCAGGAAATGCTTCACTCGGAATGGTCAGTGATCTCATTGCTACGTATGGACCTGATTCTTTTATAGGTAAGGTTGCTTCTACGATTCAGGGAAGCACAGATACAACGTTCTATGTTTTAACGGTCTATTTTGGTGCGGTGGGGATAAAGAAAATGGGTGATGCGTTAAAAGTAGGTCTTTTGGCTGATTTTGTTGGGATTGGTGCAGCAATCTTACTGGCTGGAATTATGTTTCAATAGACACGGAATTGTCACAAAATGGACAAGTTAGTCGAAAAAATAGTAAATTCTAGAAAAAATCGGTATAAAAAGCCGATTTTTTTGTGTTTCTTTGCAAGTAATGAAATAATATGCGTGAAAGTACATATCACTTTCACCAAAAACAAAGTATAATGAACAACTAGGTAGAATGCCTATTATTTGAGTAAAGAATACAGAAAAAGTAAAATTAGACAGGTGATTAATATGGAAAGATTACAAAAAGTGATAGCACAGGCTGGAATCGCCTCCCGAAGAAAAGCAGAACAATTAATCTTAGAAGGCAAAGTGACCGTAAACGGTAAGGTTGTCAAAGAACTTGGCGTTAAAGTTGGCCCGAATGAGCAGATAGAGGTAAGCGGTGTACCTGTGGAAAAGGAAGAACCGGTATATTTCTTGCTGTATAAGCCAAGAGGTGTCATTTCAGCTGCCAATGATGATAAAGGAAGAAAAACGGTGGTAGACTTAATCCCGCTTATTGAACAGCGTATTTACCCTGTGGGCAGACTGGATTATGATACATCAGGGTTAATCCTGCTTACCAATGATGGAGAGTTCGCTAATGCCCTTATGCACCCAAAACATGAAATTGAAAAAACGTACGTGGCAAAAATTCAAGGGATTCCTTCTCGTGAATTATTGAAGAGATTAGAACGCGGTGTCGAATTGGAAGACGGAAAAACTGCTCCTGCCAAGGTAAAATTGATTTCAATGGACAGGAGAAAACAATCTTCTATAGTAGAGCTGACTATTCACGAGGGAAGAAATCGACAAGTTCGTCGTATGTTTGAAGCAATTGGAATGCCAGTAATCAAACTGAAACGTGAACGATATGGGTTTTTAACACTCCACGGTGTAAACACTGGGGATTATAGAGAGTTAACACCCCATGAAGTTAAGCAGTTGCGTTATATGGCACTTCATAAAGATTAATTAAATCTAATCATAGCGCTGTTCTAAACAAATGCCTGTTTGGCAGCGCTATGATTTATGTATGTTTAGAACAGGGTGGAGGGATTTTTTTTGGCCAAACAAAGGCGTAAATGGATGAGAATGTTGGTACTGGCCCTTTTGGCTGGTGCAGTCGTTTATGTACTTTTTTCGAGCCTGACACTGGGCAAGGAAAAAACGCTGGAAATAAATGAAACCGCTCCAAACTTTGCTTTAACAGATCTCGAAGGGGTAAAGCATGTTTTGGAGGAATATAAGGGGCAAGGGGTATTTCTTAATTTCTGGGGTACATGGTGCAAACCGTGCGAATATGAAATGCCTTATATGCAAAGTCAATATGAAGTTTTTAAAGATAAAGGGGTTCAGGTGTTAGCAGTAAACGTCAATGAAGCGGATTTAGTTGTTCAAAAGTTTGTTGAACGGCATGGCCTTACATTCCCGGTTGTGATCGATAAAGATAATCAGGTACAGCAGCAATATTTAATTGGCAGCTTGCCGGCTACATTTTTAATCGATAAGAATGGGAAGGTAGTAGATTCAACAACTGGAAGTTTAACAGAAGAGAAGATACAAAAGATGATGGAGAAAATCCAGCCATAACAAGGGGTAAATAGGGATGAAAGAAATAACTTGTGAATGTGGTCATGTTAATCCATATGGAACCATATTTTGTGAAGCTTGCGGGAAGGTTCTCAATCAGGTAGAAGAAGATAAAAAATTATTGGATATGAAATATGAAGGCAGTGCCAGAAGATCCCAGACCTATAATAAATCGATGGTCGACAAAGTTTGGAATTTCTTCTCCTCTGTAAAGGTAGGCGTTACCTTAATTATCCTTCCGCTCATTGCGGCTTCTATTGGTACGATATTTCCACAAGAGATGTATATACCGAATGGAGAATCAGCTGAAACCTTTTATGAAAATCAATACGGCTGGTTCGGTAAACTGTATTATGCGTTAGGATTACATAATTTATATAGTTCATGGTGGTTTTTATTGTTAGTGTCCCTTTTGGGAGTGTCACTCGTAATTGCCAGTCTTGATCGTTTTATTCCGTTATACAGAGCGTTGAAGAATCAGAGAGTCATAAGAAATGAAGGCTTTTTGCGCAGACAGCGCATTTTTGGTGAAGGTGCGGTTGAAGAAGACAAAGAAACCTATGAATTAATTAAAACGAGATTAAAAGCGAAGCGTTATAATATAAGGGAAGATAATGGCAGTATTTTAGCCGAGAAGAATCGTTTTTCCAGGTGGGGTCCTTATGTTAATCATATAGGTCTTATCATTTTTTTAATTGGCGGAATGTTGCGTTTTATTCCTGGAATGTATGTAAATGATTACTTGAGAATTCCTGAAGGGGAAAAAAGGGCTGTACCTGGCACAAATGGGGAATATTTTGTTGAAAATCATGACTTTACCGTAGAAGTCTATGATAAAGATAAGGAAAAAGAAGAGTTTGAAGCAACATTGGACCGGGTTGGTACGGTCGTGAAAAATTATCAAACAGATGCCACTCTCTATCAGGCAGTAGGAGAGACTTTACCGGGTGAAGAAGTAAAGCTTAAAAAAATTAAGGATTATCCGATACGTGTAAATGAACCTTTAAAGTTTGACTCCTTTGCTCTGTATCAAACATCCTATGAAGAAAGCATGACTAATATGTCATTCACCTTAATTAATAAAGCAACCGAAAAGGAGTTTGGCAACTTAACAGTTGATTTGAATAATCCAAAGGAACGCTATGAACTTGGCAATGGCTATTCAGTACATTTGGAGAGTTATTTTCCGGATTTCGAATTCAATGAAAATGACCAGCCGACAACAAAAAGCCGGTTTCCCAATAACCCAGCCTTTATCTTTAAACTCATATCACCGGAGCATCCTGATGGCGAAGTTAGTTTTGTTGCGATTAAACAAACCCTTGAACCATTGGGTGAAACCGAATATAAGCTGAAGTTTGTGAATGTAGAAACAGGGTTTGCAACTGTTTTGACTGTGCGTAAGGATCTAACCTTATGGGTGTTGGGTCTTGGAGGACTCATCTTTATGATCGGGGTTATTCAGGGAGCTTACTGGAATCATAGAAGAATTTGGATACAGAAAAAAGGAAATAAAATTTTTGTGGCAGCTCATACGAACAAAAACTGGTTTGGCATCAAGCGGGAGATTAATGAAATAGTAGAGGGGACTTCTATTCCGTTACCGTATGATCAAACCGTAGGAGAAGAGAGCAAGAAAGAGGGGGAATAAAGAGTGGCAACATTGAGCAGTAATCTATTATATATTGCTTTTATTTTGTACTTAATCGCTACATTTGTATTTGCAGGAACAATAAAAGGTAAGAATGATAAGCGTAGTTATGATAATTGGGCTAAAGCTGGTATTATCATAACGATGATCGGGTTTGTTTCACAGCTGGGTTATTTTATCACTCGATGGATTGCTGGAGGACATGCTCCAGTCAGTAATTTGTTTGAGTTTACGACATTTTTTGGAATGATGCTTGTTGGTGCCTTTATTATCATTTATTTTATCTATAAAACTGCTATTCTGGGAGTGTTCGCTCTACCAATCTCGCTATTAATAATAGCGTATGCCAGCATGTTTCCAAGGGATATCTCCCCTTTAATTCCGGCATTAAAAAGTGACTGGCTGTATATCCATGTTACAACTGCAGCTGCAGGAGAAGCTATTTTGGCCATTAGCTTTGCTGTCGGGCTGATATATCTGATACGGTCTGTTAATCAATCAAAAGCTACAAAAAGTACATTTTGGCTTGAAGCTGTTTTATTTGGATTGCTTTGTACGGTAGGATTTGTTGCCTCGACCACTGTTTTTTCGTTAACTGATTATGAAGCTAGCTATAGTTGGACGAATAAGGATGGAGTAGAAGAAACAGCGGATTATACTATGCCAGCGTTTTTTGTCCCGAATGAAGCGAAGCTGGTTTCTGATTCAGGCATGGATCCATTAGTTGAACTTCCATTAATTATTAATGCGAAAAAACTCAATACAGTAGTTTGGTCTCTTCTTATTGGCACAGTACTGTATGGATTGATTCGTTTAATTGTACGTAAACGTATAGGAGCAGCTTTGAAGCCTTTAGTTAAATCAGTCAATTTAGATCTTCTGGATGAAATTGGGTATAGATCTGTTCTGATCGGATTCCCTGTATTTACGTTGGGAGCCCTAATCTTTGCCATGATTTGGGCGCAGATGGCTTGGTCCAGATTCTGGGGATGGGATCCTAAGGAAGTGTGGGCTTTAATAACCTGGCTATTCTACGCAGCCTTTTTACATCTGCGAATATCGAAAGGCTGGCATGGTGAAAAGTCTGCATGGCTTGCCGTAATAGGCTTTGTTATCATTATGTTTAATCTGGTAGCTGTTAATCTGGTTATAGCTGGATTGCATTCATATGCAAGTATGTAAGAAAAAGAGGGCTTCCTGATGAGGAAGCCTTTTATTGTTGCAGAAGGTTAAAGTTTAGGTATCATAATCTCATGCCAGTTTAGTTGCAGACCTGATAGAAACCTAAGTGTGAATGTTCCATATGAGGTGATTTCCTATTATTTTTATATGGAGCTTTCTTATGGTGAAAAAAATAGGATTTCCCGAGATAACCACACACTACCATGCTAAAAAACTGCTTCCGAGCGGGTATCTGTTAGAGGTAATATGATTATTAGATAAATTCATCTTTTTAAAAAGCTGTATTTATGTAAATATTCACTTTTCTATTCCTAAATTTTTGGTATCCATGTATAATAAAACAAGTATCGTGGATATATTTGTATAGTTATGAGTTTATACATAGAGGAGGTCCGGTTGATGGAAGAAAACAACATACGATTGCTTATAGTAGATGATGAGGACCGCATTAGAAGACTATTGAAAATGTATTTAGAGCGTGAAGAATATATAATTGATGAGGCAGATAATGGGGAAGACGCATTGGAACTCGCGTTGACGAATGATTATGATTTAATCCTTCTGGATTTGATGATGCCTGGTAAAGATGGGATTGAGGTTTGCAAAGAGTTACGTGAAAAAAAGGCAACGCCTGTTATTATACTGACTGCAAAAGGGGAAGAAGTTAACCGAGTGCAGGGATTTGAAGCAGGAACAGATGATTATATCGTAAAGCCGTTCAGCCCAAGGGAAGTCGTTTTACGGGTTAAAGCTTTGCTAAGAAGATCATCTAAAAGCTCTTATATTCAATCAGAGACATCGTCTAAAGATCTGGTGGTCTTTAAACATTTGACGATTGATAATGATGCTCACAGAGTTCTGGCTGATGGTGTTGAAGTTGCGTTAACTCCTAAAGAATATGAACTATTATACTTTTTGGCAAAAACGCCGGATAAAGTCTATGACAGAGAACAATTGTTAAAAGAAGTTTGGCATTACGAATTCTTTGGTGATTTACGTACAGTTGATACCCATATAAAGAGATTAAGAGAAAAATTAAATAAGGTATCTGAGGCTGCAGCTAGTATGATTGTTACAGTATGGGGCGTTGGATATAAATTCGAGGTAGTCAACGACTAATGTTCTGGAAAAGTGTTGTCGGAAAACTATGGCTCACTATTATCTTGCTATTCACTTTCGTTCTATTCATCTTAACTGTATTGCTCCTTGAATTTTTTCATAACCAAAGTATGGAGGAAGCTAAATCTTCTTTATATCAAACAGCAAAACAAGTGGAAGCCGTTTTAGAGGAAGATTCAGACATAGGCAAATCAACACAAATTATATGGCAAGTCATTGATGCGAATAAAGATATTGTGATAGTTTTGGATAAAAACGCCATATACAGTAGTTTGAATAATGTGAATAAGAATGAAGTCTATCAACTTTTCTCTCAGGATGAGACCTTAAAAAAAGCATTATTGGATGATAAGCAAGTTTCAGAAACTACCTATCTTTCATCTGTTCTGGGTGGAGATGATGTTACCCAAGGGACTATTGTTGGAATTCCTCTCGTTGTCCAGGGAATGGATGGAGCTATCTATGCCTTTCAATCAGTCGATTCCAGCGAGAGTACAAGCGCACAAACGACCATCTTTATTTTGATTGCTGTTGGAGTTGGTATTGTTTTAACAACCATCTTTGCTTTTTTCTTGTTATCGAGAATAACGGCTCCGCTAAGGAAAATGCGGGAAGCAGCCTTCGAATTAGCCAGAGGAAAATTTGATATGAAAGTCCCCATTTTAACAAATGACGAAATTGGTGAATTGGCGACTGCTTTCAATCAAATGGCACGGCAGCTGAAATATAATATGACGGCATTACAGCAGCAGAAAGAAAATTTATCGAATATTTTAATTAGTATGGCCGATGGAGTGATCACTTTCAACCGAGAAGGAGAGATCTTGGTAACAAATCCTCCGGCTGAGGACTTTTTAAGGTATAGCTATTTTGATGAAGCCAATCAAGAAAAACAGCATGGGCTAGAAGTTCCTGTTACTTTGAGGGATTTATTCCTTGAAGTTAAAGAAACAGAAAAAGGCAAAGTAGCTGAGATATCCACACAGGGACATGACTGGGTTATTCTCATGAATCCGCTCTACCGTCATAATGATGTCCGTGGAGCAGTTGCAGTTTTGCGGGATATGACGGAGGAACGTCGGCTTGATAAAATGCGTAAAGACTTTATAGCCAATGTATCACATGAGCTCCGGACACCGATTGCCATGCTCCAGGGATACAGTGAAGCAATCATAGATGATATTGCGGAAACGGCAGAAGAGAAAAAAGAAATGGCACAGGTCATATATGATGAATCTTTGAGAATGGGCCGGTTGGTCAATGAACTCTTGGACTTGGCAAGGATGGAAGCAGGACATCAAACTTTAACCATTGAAGAAGTAGAAGTTGGCAGTTTCCTCACAAGAATTTCAAAGAAGTTCCAAAGGACAGCTCAGGATAAACATGTAGCAGTCTTTACTACACTTGACCAGCCAGAAGCATTTATTCGAATAGATCCTGATCGGATTGAACAGGTATTTACCAACTTAATTGATAACGCATTGCGCCATACACCAGAGGGAGGCGAAGTACAAATAATCCAAAGAACGATGGATAATGGTACTTTATTTGACGTGAAGGATTCTGGTGTAGGGATATCTGAGGAAGAATTACCATTTGTTTTCGAAAGATTTTTTAAGGTTGATAAAGCGAGGACAAGAGGAAGATCAGGCACAGGCCTTGGTCTGGCAATAGCCAAGAATATTATTAAAGGCCATGGCGGTAAAATCGATGTGTATAGCAAGGTTGGACAGGGTACGACATTTACGTTTTTCCTGCCAACGAAAAAGAAGAATTAAGCAGATAAATCTTGTTACACAAGGAACGGTTAGATCAAAGCATATCACATGAGTGATGTGCTTTTTTGCATTTTGACTATGGGTTTTCTTATAAGCGATCTGAAAAAAGGTTGTTGGTATTTACGGCCCATTCTATCAAATAAAAGAATATTTGGAGTAGATTTATATGAAGTAGGTTTGGGAAATAGTATTGAAGTTTTTTTCAAGCAACTGATTCTGAGACCTGGTGCAGTTAGAAAGACATTACATGAGCAAATCCAGAAAAATGATAGTAAAGTGACTCATTAACCTGCATTTAAGGATGGCAGATATCTTAATAAAAAGTGATAGATATTTTTATGGGAGTCTGTCGCTTTTTTAATTTTAGGTTCCTTTCCGAATAGGCATTTTCTTTCTAAGTTCTTCTTTTAATCGGGAAATGGGATCTTTTCTGCAGTAGATGAGGAGAAAAGGATCTGTTTTGGATACTATTAAGCTGTTAAAAGTTAGGCAGAAAGTATCATATCTAACCATTATGATAGAACTATAGTTTTAAATAGATAAAAACTTAGTTTATCCATTAGACAAACTAAGTTTTTCCTGTTATAATTTGAATGTAAACATATGAAAACGATTTCAAAACAGGAGGAATAATCAATGAATTATTTTGACTTTTGTAAACAAGTAAACTATGAAGGACCCGCTTCATCCAATCCATATGCATTTAAATATTATAATCCTGAAGAAGTAATTAATGGAAAGAAAATGGAGGATCTTATGCGTTTTGCTGTTTCTTATTGGCATACATTCACTGCTGATGGGACAGATCCATTCGGACAAGCTACCATGATTCGTCCGTATAATAATTATTCTGGTATGGATTTAGCAAAAGCAAGGGTAGAGGCTTCCTTTGAATTTTTTGAAAAAATGAATGTGCCATTCTTTTGTTTCCATGATGTTGATATTGCTCCAGAAGGGGCAACTTTAAGTGAAACAAACAAAAATCTTGATAGTATCGTAGCGATGATGAAGGATTACTTAAAAGATAGCAAAACAAAATTACTTTGGAATACGGCCAATATGTTCTCCCATCCACGCTGGATGCACGGTGCAGCAACAGCTCCTAATGCAGATGTATTTGCTTATGCAGCTGCCAAGGTGAAAAAGGGACTTGAAGTCGGAAAAGAATTAGGTTCAGAAAATTATGTATTCTGGGGTGGACGTGAAGGATATGAAACTTTACTGAATACAGACATGAAATTGGAACAGGATAATTTGGCCCGTTTCTTCCATATGGCTGTGGATTATGCGAAAGAGATCGGCTTCGATGCCCAATTCTTAATTGAACCAAAACCTAAGGAACCTACCAAACATCAATACGATTTTGATGTAGCTACTTCTTTATCATTCTTACAAGCTTATGATTTAAAGGATCACTTTAAATTTAATATTGAAGCCAACCATGCTACTCTTGCTGGCCATACATTTGAACATGAATTACGTTTAGCACGTATAAACGATATGCTTGGTTCTGTAGATGCGAACCAAGGTGACCCTTTACTTGGCTGGGATACAGATGAATTCCCGACAGACATGTACTCTACTACGTTAGCCATGTATGAAATTCTTAAAAATGATGGGCTTGGTTCAGGTGGTTTAAACTTTGATGCCAAGGTTAGACGTGGTTCATTTGAATCGGAAGATCTGTTCTTCGCTCATATTGCTGGAATGGATAGCTTTGCTGTCGGAGCAAAAGTCGCTCAAAAATTAATTGATGACAAGGTATTGGATCAATTTGTTGCAGACCGTTATAGCAGCTTCACAGACGGAATTGGTCTAGATATTGTGAAGGGTAATACGGATTTGAAGCAATTGGAAAAATACGCTCTTGGACTTGGTGAAATTAAAAATAAATCCGGCAGACAGGAACAATTAAAAGCGATATTAAATCAATATATATTGGATGCCTACCGCGGATAAATTATTCTATACAATATAGAAATTTATAAGAATTATGAGGATATTAGCTGCTTTATGTGCTAATATCCTTTATAAAATGTAAAGGTTTACAAAATTACAGTAAGATAAACATATTTAAAAGGGGAAGGCATCTATGAGTAAATCGGGAAGAAATTCATTTTACATTGTATTTTTAACGCTAATTGCCGCCATCGGAGGTCTACTTTTTGGCTATGATACAGCCGTGATCTCTGGAGCGGAAAAATCACTGGAAGTCTATTTTATCGATAGCCTTGGCTTAAGTTCCTTTGTGCATGGGGCAACTATCTCAAGCGCATTGATTGGCTGTATTATTGGTGGGATTATATCAGGATATTTTGCTTCAAAATTTGGGCGGAAAAATTCGTTGATTATTGCATCTGTATTGTTTACTCTTTCAGCCTTAGGTTCAGCTTATCCAGAATTTTTATTTTTCACTATGGGAGAACCAACGATCGCTTTGTTGCTTACATTTAATCTTTATCGAATCATTGGAGGCATTGGTGTAGGTTTAGCTTCTGCAGTTGTACCTATATACATAGGGGAGATTGCACCGGCTGATATTCGAGGTAAGCTTGTATCCTTTAATCAGTTTGCCATCATTTTTGGTATGCTGGTTGTCTACTTTGTCAATTGGAAAATTGCAGATGGACAGTCAATCTCCTGGATTAATGATATTGGGTGGCGATATATGTTTGCTTCAGGTGCAATTCCTGCAGTGCTCTTTGGGCTATTATTATTGTTAGTCCCAGAGACACCCAGATATTTGGCCTTGAAAAATCAAAATAAAAAGGCATTGGAAGTACTTACAAAGATAAATGGTCAACAAATGGCACAAAAAATTATGCGAGATATTAAGTCGAATATCCATACAACAGCCTCTTCCGGCAAATTGTTTGAATATGGCAAATTAGTTATTGTTGTTGGAATTCTGCTCTCGATGTTCCAACAGTTTGTCGGTATCAATGTCGCGCTCTATTATGCACCGCGTATATTTGAAAGTATGGGGGCAGCTAAGGATGCGTCCATGTTGCAGACGATTGTGATGGGCTTAGTTAATGTCGTTTTTACAATAGTCGCAATTATGACTGTTGATAAATGGGGACGTAAGCCTTTACTAATTATTGGTTCTATCGGGATGGCTGTCGGAATGATCGGGGTATCCGGATTAGCCTATGCAAATATCATTGGCATATGGACCTTGGTTTTCATTATTATTTATACAGCATCCTTTATGATGTCCTGGGGGCCAATTTGTTGGGTTCTGATATCTGAAATATTTCCTAATAAAATTCGTGGACAGGCTGTTGCAATTGCGGTAGCTGCTCAATGGGCAGCCAACTATTTCATCTCTTCCACTTATCCAATGATGATGGAATTTAGCGGAGGTTTTACGTATGGATTCTACGGATTAATGAGTATTCTGTCTGCCATCTTTGTGTGGAAATTCGTACCGGAAACAAAGGGGAAAACGCTTGAACAAATGGAAGAAACTTGGATAAAACAAGAACCGGAAATACAAACATCCTATACAAAAGTAGCTAAACAAAAACATAGCTAAGATAATCTTAAGCTATAAGAGAGGGATCCATCACATTGATGGATCCCTCAGGTTGCAGACAAAAAGAATTCAGAATGCTCTAAAGAGGGCAATTCTGAATTCCTTTTTTATTTTATGCCTCGTACAAATTGATTGCTTTGACCACAGATATTTCAGCATTGACGGCCAGTTCAGTTATAACGGATTGAGGAATTTTTTCATCAAATGTAAGAACCATGATGGCTTCGCCGCCGGCTTCTTTACGTCCGACCTGCATGGTGGCGATATTAAGGTTAAGATCGCCAAGTTTTTTACCGACAATACCAATCACACCTGGTCTGTCGTAGTGCTGAATATAGAGGATATGGCCATCTGGATAAAAGTCGATTTTAAAGTCATTGATGGCAACGATTCTAGGTCCATATTCCTTTATATAGGTAGCCTTTAGTTCAATTTGTTTGGTTTCGCCTTTGATTCTTACTGTAATACTATTGGAATAACCATGTGTTTCATTTGAAATTTTCTCGCCAATTGTGACAGAACGTTCTTTTGCATATATAAGTGCATTTACTTCATTGATTGTAACGTCAGCACGTTCTTTAAAAAAGCCTGAAACAAGTGATTTTGTTAGAAGGGAAGAATCAAAATCAAACGTATCACCGCCGTATGTGATAGAAAGTTCGTTGATACCTTCATTTATATACTGTGATAAGAAGGAACCCAGTTTTTTAACCAATTGATAATAGGGCTGTATTTTATTAAACAATTCAGCAGGTATGGCTGGTAAATTGATGGAGTTTGAAACGGGAATTCCATCCACATAGGATACGACTTCTTTTGCAACCTGTTTAGCCACATTTAATTGGGCTTCCCTTGTCGAAGCACCTAAATGGGGAGTTACAATAATTTGATCCAAGGATAGCAATTTATTATTTAGCGGAGGTTCTTCGACAAATACATCCAAGGCTGCTCCAGCCACTTTCCCTTCAATAACGGCTTCATATAAAGCATCTTCATCAATAATACCGCCTCTGGCACAATTAATTAGATAAACGCCATCTTTACACTTATGTATCGTTTCATTATTAAATAAGCCTTTGGTATCCTTGTTTAATGGAGTATGAACAGTAATAAAATCAGATACCTCAATCAAATTCTCCAGTGAACCAACAGTTACACCCAATTCTTTAGCGCGGTCAGAGGTAATAAAAGGATCGTATGCAAATATGTTCATTTGAAAGGCCTTCGCTCGTTTAGATATTTCAGTACCGATTCTCCCCATTCCGACAATACCTAAAGTTTTACCCTTTAATTCCGTGCCTGCATAACGGTTTCGTTCCCAGGCGCGATTTTTTAATGATTGGTGAGCTTGGGGGATATTTCGAGCAAGAGATGCCATCATGGCAAACGTGTGCTCAGCGGTCGAGATGGTATTGCCATCAGGTGCATTGACCACAATGATTCCGCGATTTGTACAGGAAGGTACATCTATGTTGTCGATTCCTACGCCAGCGCGCGCTATGATTTTTAGATTTGTCATTTTCTGAAGCAAATCTTCTGTTACTTTTGTAGAGCTTCTGACTAAAAGTGCATCAAACAGATGCAATTCTCCGCTTACTTCATCTATCTTCTTTTGGACAACCTCTATGTCATCCCTGCCAACGAATGGCGTTAAACCATCGGGCTTGATTGAATCCGCTATGAGCACTTTAAACAATCTTGTCACCTTCCTGCAGAAGTATTTATTATGTTTCACTCTACAAGACTTATAATCTGTGTGTCAATCAAGATTAATAATGTAAACGCTTACTATTTTGATATTTCTAAATACTTATCGGTTACATAACCATAATGACTCATTTTACTTCGGTGCATGTTTTAAATATATAGAAACTTATTGGCTAATCAACTAAAAAATAGAATAATATATATTCATACTGAGATAGTCTGAATACAATCTCTTGTTTTATTTGATTTATTGAGATAAAATCAAATTAGAGATGGTCTACGTAAATTCAATGGCGAACGATTAAGCCTACTCAATTTACAGAGCCATTTACTAATTAAATACGGTCTATCTTCGGGGCAGGGTGCGATTCCCTACCGGCGGTGATGATGTACAATCTAAGCCCGCGAGCCTGTAAAGGCAGGATTTGGTGAGATTCCAAAGCCGACAGTATAGTCTGGATGGGAGAAGATGGAGGTCTCTGTTAACGTTCAAAAAACGAGTATTCGTGAACGTTTGTTTCAGATTGCCTTATTCTCCCTTTATCTAGTAACAGATAAGGGGATTTTTTATGGCATGGTTTCACGATATACGTTACTGCAGGCAGAGCCTTTCTTCTAGAAGAGGTAGAACCACACCTAAAGGAGAGAGGAATCATGAAAAACAGTGTAAGTAAGATTCAAAAAATGGTTACGATTGGGATGTTGGGTGCAATCGGATATGTTCTGATGATTATGAACTTCCCGTTTCCGGGTTTTCCAACATTTCTGCAAATCGATTTCAGTGATATTCCAGCTTTGATTGCAACCATCATTTTAGGACCGGTTGCAGGGATCCTGGTAGAATTATTAAAAAACATTTTAGATTATATCATGACAGGAAGCGATACAGGGATTCCAGTGGGGCATTTTGCTAACTTTATCGGAGGCGTTGCTTTTATCATGCCTGTCTACTACTTTTACAAAAAACTGGGTACAAAAAGAGGGATGGTATACGGACTTGTCGGCGGTACAATTGTATTAGCTTTATTTATGAGTCTTGTCAACTACTTCGTTTTGCTCCCAACTTATAGTGTATTAATGAATTGGAACATGTCTGGTACAGAGATTCGGGCAATGATTACAACAGCAATCATACCTTTTAATATAATAAAAGGTACTATAATCGCCATTGTATTTATGCTTTTATTTACTAAAATGCAAGGATGGTTCTCGAAACAATCTGTATTACGAAATGTATAAATAGAATGCAAAAAGCCTCTGCAAACGCAGAGGCTTTATTAATGCGATACTATTCAAATTTCAAAGCGTCTCCATCAAATGACTCATCAGCAACTTTTATAGAATCTGTTGGGCATCCTTCAAAAGCGTCCATCATGTCATCAAGAAGAACATCTGGAATTTCGACAATACCTTGGTTCTCATCTAAAGTAACAAATGCAATACCTTCATCATCATAATCATAAATATCTGGAGCAGCTGCCCCGCAAGCACCACAAGCAATGCAAGTTTCTTTGTCAACAATAGTAAATTTAGCCATGCTAAATACCTCCCGTAAAGATATATATATTTTGATACCGTACTAGATATCAAACCCCTCACCCTATTGTAAAACTGATGGTATAACTTTTCAATAGCCAATATTTCGCGTGTTTTTAGAACATGGATACAACATAGAATATTGAAATGTAAGCATGAGTGTCCATCTATTTGGTAAGATATAAGTGTCAAACTCGTTCGGGTAAAGGAGTTAAAACATGATTATATCATATATTGACGGATTAATACTGTATTTGATAGATGCACTAAAGGGGCAGAGGACTGTTTATTCACCTTTACATATATTGAATGGAAAAAAATCCTCACAACCCATACAAGATGCCAGGTTATTTCATATATCTGAATTCTTTGGTGTTCTTCCGAAGTTACAAAGAGATTATTGGGATCAAAAGATTTCAGAACTAGCCAGGCAAGGATATATAAAAAATATAGGCACCAATATCTACAGCTGTACTATGCATGGAGAAGATGCACTTAGATATTGGAAAGGAAATTATCCTCCCTATCCTCATTTAAATGGACGTACCTATCAAGATGCAGCTCATGCTTTTTGGATGAGGTTGCAATTATTGGTTCAAACAACCTCTTGTTTACTTAATGGCAATCATTCGTTTATCCCGGTAACCCGTAACCAAGAGGATCAAATTGTCGTAAAAAAGCTATTTAAACAGATTGCTCTCTCTCCAAAAGAACTGGGCAGTTTGTTATATAAAGAGCTTGAAGAATTGCTAAGTAACGTAAACGAAGTACGTGCAGAGTTACTTGTATGTTTATTCTCGGGTCACCAGCGTGCTGGACTGACGATTGAACAGGCTGCTCGAAAGCTAAACATAGACGTATTTTATGCAAGACTTCTCTTTTGGGATACTATACATTATATGCTTGAAGTCTGTAATCAGCCGCCTTATATAGTATTGAGAGAATTAGTTATACTGGGAAAATCAGCACGAGTTATCTTAACCGATTCCACTCAGACAACATTGAAGATGCTTCAATCAGGTATGTCCAAAGAAGAAGTGGCAACCGTAAGAAATTTAAAAGTTAATACGATTGAGGATCATATTGTTGAAATTGTCTCCAATATGCCTGATTATCCGATTGATGTATACGTGAGTGAATCGGAAAAAGAACAAATCGATCAGGCGATAGCTGCCAATAAAACAAAACAATTAAGAAACTTAAAAATGATACTTCCAGCTGAGATAACTTATTTTAAAATCAGGCTGGTTATGGCCAATAGGAAGGAAGTGTAAGTATGCAGCCACTTGAAGTTCAATTGCAAAAAATGTTTGGATTCCAAACGTTCAGGACCGGACAGAAGGAAGTTATTGAATCCATTATGGAAGGCAGGCATACACTTGCTATGCTGCCAACCGGGACAGGGAAAACCTTGAGTTTTCAAATGCCTGGGTACCTGATGAATGGATTAGTTATTATCATTTCACCATTATTGGCTCTTATGCAAGATCAGGTTGAGCAAATGAAGGCAAAAGGTGAAAAGAGAGTTGCATCATTAAATTCATTTCTTACAAAGCCGGAACGAGATAGGGTACTTAGGTCTTTCCCATTACTCAAATTTTTATATATTTCACCTGAAATGCTGCAATCACGATTCATCCTGGATAAGTTGAAAAAGCTTAAGATTGCCTTATTCGTTGTAGATGAAGCCCATTGCATATCGCAATGGGGCTATGATTTTAGGCCAAGCTATTTACAGCTCGGTCAAATCAGAAGAGAGTTGAATAATCCGTTAACATTAGCTTTAACGGCTACTGCTACTCCTGAAGTTCAAGAGGATATATTGAGAAATTTATCTATTCAGGATGCGACGAGGATTATTCATAATGTGAATAGGGAGAATATCAGTATTTTGGTAGAAGAAACAACCGATTATCAGCAAAAGCTTCAGTTGTTGATTGATTCGTTAAAAAGAATAAAAGGTGCAGGAATTATATATGTATCCAGCCGGAAGCTGGCTGAGCAATTGAGCGATTACTTAATAGAAAAAGGGTTTGAGGGTGTTGCCTATTACCACGGTGGTATGGAAACAAGTGATCGAATCCTGATCCAGCAGCAATTTTTATCAGGCCAGTTACGAATCATTGTTGCTACAAATGCTTTTGGAATGGGGATTAACAAAAATGATATACGGTTTATTTTTCATGTAAACATGCCGTTAAGTGTAGAAGCATATGTTCAGGAAATTGGCAGGGCAGGAAGAGATGGATTGCCATCTGTAGCCATTCTATTATACGCAGTGGGGGATGAGCGGCAAGCTGCTCATCTTGTTGAAAAAGATTTTCCAACGCGTTCTGAAATCGAATGGGTCATTAATCAAGGTGAGGTGTCTGGTCGTAAAACGGAAGACTGGATTGGTGACGATCATTTTGAACGGATAAAGGAACTGAACCGTGCACTGCTAATGGAAAATATACATGATCCACGAGACCGCCTTGACCGTATTGATGCCGATCTTGAAAAAAGAAGAAAAGAAAAGCTTGTGAAACTTTATCAACTAAAAAATTGGATGACCTCTACTGAGTGCCGAAAGCAGATGATTGCTGCCTATTTTAATCAGGAGCTTCAGAAAAACACGGAATTTTGCTGTGATCGGTGTGGAACCACACTGGATGAACTCGTTAAGGTCCTCCCGAAACAATCGAATGATTATCAGAAGAATGATCAAAATTGGCGTATGGAACTGAAACAATTATTTACAGAAGGGAAAGAATTGAAATCATGAAAAATAAGCAGGCAGAGCAGTTGGCTCAGCTTAAGGACGCAGAGCTATACAGGGCCTTGATTCTAACACAAGTGCTTCTGCTTTTGATTTCGTCGGTTTTGGGTCTATTTATATTTGATGATCTAAAGGATTTCTTTCTGCTGTTTGAATATCGAGATTGGTCTATTCTCCTAGTAGGGGTTCCTGCTGGACTGCTAGTGGTTGGCTACGACTTACTGTCTATGAAGTATCTTCCTGACAGATATTTTGATGACGGCGGTATTAACCAACGCATTTTCCGTTCTTTGAATGGCCGGCAAATTTTTTTTGTTACCTTATTTGTAGCCATATGTGAAGAACTATTATTCAGAGGTATCATTCAAACGACATTTGGTTTAGGGGCTGCCAGCCTAATTTTTGCACTGATCCATATTAGGTATTTATATAATGTATACCTGTTTTTCAATATCCTGTTGTTAAGTTTCTTGATTGGGTTGATCTATGGATGGACAGATAATTTGTTTGTGACCATAGCTATGCATTTCACCATTGATTTAATCCTCGGATTTGTCATAAATAAGAAAGCCAGCAAGTCCAAAACGAATCCTTAATAAGGGTGAATTTATGTGAATCTTTTTAGGGGAAAGAAATAGTGGACAAGAACTACATAAATGATCCATCTCTTTCATAAACATTAGTATGTAAAGGAGAGGTGATTTATGGAAGCGCAAATTCATGATTTGGACGAACATACAGATGAAGCTACAAAAATAATGCTTGGGAATGTGGTAAAAAGAAAACAGAAATTTGATCATTATAAATCCCGTCATTTTTTATTTATTTACTTAACATTAGGTTTAATAGCTACTTTAGGTGTTTATATATATAAAAAGATTATTCCCCTCTATGCGTATTCTTTCACAGCCATGTATGTTCAATTTTTTGAAAACAAATTTATCGTTTTATGTATTCTATTACTGGCTTTTTTATATGGTGGGATGCTTTATTATAAAAAGAAAATGGAAAAGGCTGAGAAGGAATTCCATGCATTAAGATGTGAGATTATTGACCGGAGTAAGGATCTTTGGAAAAATGAAATAGCATGGAAGAATAGACATATCTTATTTAATAAATTCAAAGATCTGTATGATATTAATCTTTTTCACGAAAATAAATAATCCTTCACAATAAGGCAGGAGAAGTTAAAGATTTGTCGAAAAGTAGTATAAGGAGTGTTTGTACACTTATATTGCAGTCGGAGGTGCTTTAATGTTTGTAAAGAATATAATGATTTCAAAATATCATTGTCATACGGTTTCTTACAATGATACTCTTCAAGAGGTTTTTGCAGTATTGGATAAACATCGCATTGAGGGAGTGCCGGTATTAAAAGGAGATCAGTATGTAGGTACAATTACAAGGTATCGAATCTATAAGGCGGCATTTTTGTCTGAACTGCCTAGAGATATTTTTTTGAAAGAAACAAAAGCAGAGTCGATTGCGGAGATAAATAAAACATTAAAAGGACATGAAATATACGAGAATATATTTATTGATTTAAAAGAAACTCCCTTATTAGCAGTAGTAGATGATCAAAATCATTTCCTTGGTATAGTTACGCGTTACGATATCATCGAACAGTTCCAAAGTACATTTGGTGTTCATGTGCCTGGTGTCAGGATTGCATTGACAACAGTGGAAACGAAGGGGCGAATTGCCAAATTAACTGAGATTACAGGGCAGTATCAGCAACAAATCATTTCGCTTGTTACGTTTGATGAAACAGATAAACTTTTAAGGCGTATTGTCATTAAAGTAGCGAAGGCGCCAAATATAGATAAATTTTTAAGCAAATTAGAGGAATCAGGCTTTAGAATTTTACATATTGAAGAATAAGGAAATGAATAGATTGGAGCTGGTCATATATATAAGGCTGGCTTCTTTTATTTTAAGAAAGATGACTGATTGGAAGGAGATACTTGTATGGCAGTACTACTCATTTTAATGTTAATCATTGTCATAGGATTATGCATGTTCATGGTTTATATGTACAGGCTTGCAAATCTAAATCAAGTAATTGAACACACATTAGACTTTAAAAATTTCCCGAGCAGCGAACCCCTAACCATCTTTTTTATATCGGATATACACAGACGGACGATCAGTGAGGAGATTATCCGTAAGGTGAAAGGAAAGGCCGATTTGGTTTTAATTGGTGGGGATCTTGCGGAGAAACGAGTTTCAATGGAAAGGATTAAAGAAAATTTAACAAGACTAAAAAGTGTGGGACCTGTCTATTTTATATGGGGGAATAACGATTATGAAGTGGATAGACATGAATTGGATGCCTTATTTTTGGAGGTGGGAGTACATGAATTATTGGATACAAGTGTACTTTTTGAAACGAATGATGGCGGTAAAATACGACTTCTTGGAATTGACTTTTATGATGAAAAAGAACAAACGGGCAGGCTTGATTTAGCAATGGAAGAGGTCGAAGAGGACAGTTTTAAAATATTGGCTAGTCACACACCTGAAATTGAAAAGGCTATGGAGAGTTCGTATGGGATTGATTTGGTATTGAGCGGCCATACTCATGGCGGGCAAATTAGGATTTTTGGAATGGGCAAATATAAATTGGGCGGAATCAGTAAGAAGGAGGATACGACCATTTTCACTAGTAATGGATATGGAACCAGTTTACTTCCGTTTCGTCTAAAAGCAAAACCCGAAACCCATCTAATTCGAGTGGCTAAGAGGCTAACTTCTTAATTTTAATACAAGGTACCGACTGTAGCCCGATTCATACAATGCAATGAAGAGTTAGCTACAGGAGGATTTTGTCATGAAGCTTAAACAGATCAGCCCGACTTTGTTCAAACTATTTATTACCTGTGATGAGTTGGAAGAAACAGGTGTCAGATGGCAAACGTTAACCATGCACTCACTGGATACACACTTCTTTTTTTATAAAATTGTTCATGAAGCACTTTTGGTGAATGGAAATTCTGTTAACGGTACTTTTAGAATAGATGTATATACGTATCCAAACGATGGTATATATATAATTTTAAAAATAGAGGAATGCAATTCAAATGAAAATGTGGAGGTAGACATAGAAAATTCCCTATCAATAAATATACAAGAGCGTGCTCAAATGATTTATGAATTTGCTGAATTTGATGATGTTGTACAAGCTTGTAAAATAATTCAGGAGAAATGGAACCTGGAAGGAACACTTTATTATTGGCAATCAAACTATTATTTAGAGATTAAGGGAGATTCAGTCTTCAATCAGACAACCATAATGGCCATACTACTAGAGTTTGGGGAGTTCTCGACTTTAAGCAAAGATTATCTGAATGAATACGGAAATAGGATTTGTAAGGATAATCTAATTACTATTATAAAAAAATATTTTTCATAAAGAATCGCATCTAAGTGATGTGGTTTTTTTGGTAATCTACAGGTATTCGCGGGTTTTGAACAGCTTTCTTGCACTACATGATCTTTATTAAGTATACTGAATTTATAAAAATGAATAATAAATGAGAAAATTTAGTACCAAGCACTCATATTGAATCATCTTTCTATTATTATACTTATTTCACTTTCCAGACTATTTCCAAAGTTGTATACTTATGCTGGAAGGAAATTATTAGTTATTAATTATTATACATCAGTAGGAGGTACTATAATGACAGCCGACCATCAATCCACTGAGGATAAATTAGATGTTTTAAAATCTACTCAGACTGTCATCCATAAGGCTTTAAATAAGCTTGGATATCCAGAAGAGGTTTATGAATTATTGAAGGAGCCGCTTCGTATGTTAACAGTGAAAATACCAGTTAAATTAGACGATGGTTCTGTAAAAATCTTTACTGGTTATCGTGCTCAGCATAATGACGCGATTGGACCGACAAAGGGTGGTATTCGTTTTCATCCTAATGTTACGGAGAGAGAGATGAAAGCTTTATCCATATGGATGAGCTTGAAATGCGGCATTGTTGATTTACCATACGGAGGTGCGAAAGGCGGTATTATTTGTGATCCGCGCACGATGTCTTTTCGGGAATTGGAAAGACTTAGCCGTGGATATGTAAGGGCAATCAGCCAAGTGGTTGGTCCAACAAAAGATATACCGGCTCCGGATGTCTTCACAAATTCACAGATTATGGCCTGGATGATGGATGAATACAGCCGTATTGATGAATTTAACTCTCCGGGATTTATTACCGGAAAACCACTTGTTCTTGGTGGTTCACACGGCAGGGAATCAGCTACAGCCAAAGGGGTAACCATTTGTATATATGAGGCCGTTAAAAAATGCGGCATAGAGTTAAAGGGAGCCAGAGTTGTTGTACAGGGCTTCGGAAATGCTGGAAGTTTCTTGGCTAAATTCATGCATGATGCCGGTGCCAAGGTCATTGGTATATCAGATGCAAATGGCGCTTTACATGATCCGGATGGTTTGGATATTGATTATTTATTGGATCGCCGCGATAGCTTTGGTACAGTAACTAACCTTTTTACCAATACAATCTCGAACCAAGAATTACTAGAGCTTGATTGTGATGTTTTGGTGCCAGCTGCAATTGAAAATCAAATTACGGATGAAAACGCCCACAAAATTCGTGCTAAAATAGTTGTTGAAGCTGCAAACGGTCCAACCACTTTGGAAGGTACACAAATATTGACAGATCGTGGTATTCTATTGGTGCCGGATGTATTAGCATCTGCCGGTGGTGTAACAGTATCCTATTTTGAGTGGGTACAGAATAATCAGGGATACTATTGGTCTGAAGAAGAAGTGGAAGAAAAATTAAAAAAAGTGATGGTTAAATCATTTAATACAATCTATGATACAGCTCAATCCCGTCGAGTTGATATGAGGTTGGCTGCATACATGGTTGGAGTAAGAAAAATGGCAGAAGCATCAAGATTCAGAGGCTGGATTTAATTAATAGAGCAAGCGCAAAAATAAAAGTTTTCTGTCCTGGAGAGATAGAGAACTTTTTTGCATGGGATTGATGAGTTAATTTTTTAAAAGTGGTATATTAAAAGGACATTTTACACATAGATTGAGAAGAAAAAGCGTATAAAAACCACGAATATATACGCATATTAGAGTTTACGGTTATTTGGAGGAAACATATATGCATTATGAAGAAGCAATTGTGATTGGTGGGGGACCATGCGGAATGGCTGCTTCCATTAGTTTAAAGGAAATCGGCAAAAACCCATTAATTATTGAAAAAGGGAATATTGTTAATTCGATCTATCATTACCCGACACATCAAACTTTTTTTTCAACAAGCGAGAAGTTGGAAATTGGAGATGTAGCTTTTATCACAGAAAATCGTAAGCCTGTTCGACTTCAGGCCTTAACTTATTATAGAGAAGTAGCCAAAAGGAAGAACCTTAGAGTCCATACATACGAGTGTGTGTTATCAATTGAAAAGCAGGAGAACGGATTATTTAGAATAAAAACAAGCAAGGATGAATATGAAACGCCTTATTGTATTATTGCGACCGGTTATTACGATCAACCTAATATGATGAATATACCAGGAGAAAATTTGGATAAGGTATATCACTACTTTAAAGAAGGGCATCCTTTTTATGATATGGATGTGGCCGTAATCGGTGGGAAAAATTCAAGCGTGGACGCAGCACTTGAACTTGTTAAAGCGGGAGCAAGAGTGACAGTGATTTACCGAGGAGATGCTTATTCCAAAAGTATCAAGCCTTGGATACTGCCGGAGTTTGAATCCTATGTTCGTAATGGAACAATAAAAATGGAGTTTCAATCAGTGCTAAAAGAGATTCATGAACAAACCGTGATTTACGAAAAAGAGGGTCAAAGTATAGAAATTCAAAATGATTATGTATTTGCCATGACAGGTTACCATCCAGATTATAGTCTCTTAACGAATGTTGGAGTTGAGCTTGATTGTGACACCGGCAAACCATGTATTAACGAAGAAACAATGGAAACGAACGTCGAAAACTTATTTGTGGCCGGTGTGATCGTGGCCGGTAATAATGCCAATGAAATATTTATAGAAAATGGAAGATTTCATGGTGGGCAAATAGCAAATGCAGTAAAGGAAAAAGAAGGTTTAGAATAGCATAAAGTGTGCTTGATACTTGTCGCGAGGTGTAATATGAAGAAAATTTCCCTGATTACAACTGGTGGTACGATTGCCAGTAAAGAGATATCAAAAGGACTATTGAATTCAGGTGCTATGAGTGGCGAAGAATTGGCGGCACTCTGTCAGCTGCCGGAGGGATTCGATATAAAAATTATTAATCTTATGCAAAAACCGTCCATGCATATTGATTTTAACGAAATGGTATTAATTAAAAAAGCGATTGAAAAAGAGTTGGAAGATGATGAAGTTTGTGGGGTGGTTGTAACCCATGGAACGGATTCATTAGAGGAAACTGCCTATTTTCTTGATTTGACAACTAAAGACCCGAGGCCTATTGTTGTAACGGGTTCCCAGCGCTCTCCTCAGGATGTAGGAACAGATGTCTATTCTAATTTACGGAATTCAATCTATGTAGCTGCCAATCAACACTTAAAGCATAGCGGTGTTTTAGTTGTATTTAATGAGCGTATTTACTCAGCTAGATACGTGAAGAAAGTTCATGCTTCCAATCTTCAGGGTTTTGAATCATTCGGTTATGGATATTTAGGAATCATTGATAATGATGTAGTCAGTGTCTATCAAAAACCCATTTATAATGAATCCTATCAGATTGGGCCGGAAATCCCGCGTGTGGATATTATAAAGTGTTATTCAGGGGCAGATGGGGTGATGATCGATGCTGCTGTAAACGCCGGGGCGCGTGGTATCGTATTGGAAGGTGTCGGACGAGGACAAGTAACACCATTTATGGTCGATTCTATTCAGTCAGCTTTGGATAAAGGAATCACAATCGTGATTAGTACAAGTGCTGAGGAAGGAAAAGTCTATCCAGCCTATGGCTATAATGGCAGTGCGCATGATTTGCAAAACAGAGGTGTTATTCTTGGTGAGGATTATGACAGTAAAAAAGCAAGGTTGAAATTGGCTATTTTACTTTCCAATGGTACGGTCAGTGTAGAGGATGCATTTAAACTTTAGGAATCGGTTAACTTTCTTACAAGAACCTCTTAAAATGACGAGAATTCTTGATTTTCTTTTTTTTTCGTCCATGTTACGATTGAAGGAAGAAAGAGTAAAAAAGAGAGGGTAATCCATGTTAAATATATTAACGGCAGGTGTCGCACCGGGTTTAGCCCTGCTAATTTATTTTTACTTGAAAGATCAATATAATACTGAACCTGTATCTGTTGTATTAAAAGCCTTTATCTACGGTGCCTTATTCGTCATCCCTGTTATGTTTATTCAATATGTTATTCAGGCAGAAGGAGTGTTTCTTTCTGTGTGGGCGGATGCGTTTTTTGAAAAGGGTATGGTCGAGGAACTGATAAAATGGGCCTTGTTTATGTTCTTGATTTATGGTCATATTGATTTTGATGAACCATATGATGGAATTGTTTATGGGGTTTCCATTTCACTGGGTTTTGCAACATTGGAAAATATCCTCTACTTATTTTCGAACGGGCTTGAATATGCATGGGGAAGAGCAATGTTTCCTGTTTCAAGCCATGGATTGTTTGGTGTCATCATGGGCTTCTATTTTGGGAAAGCCAAATTCCAAACACATCCCCGTCTAAAGATTACTTATATACTGACAGCGTTATTCATTCCAATCGCCTTACATGGTTCCTTTAACTATATTTTGATGGAGCAGGAAAAATGGTATATCTATTTAATTCCATTTATGTTTGGTCTTTGGGGGCTCGGCCTATGGAAAGTGAAAAAGGCCAGAATATTAACAGAGAAAGCTTTTAAACAATCCTTTGAATCAGTTTGATATTGTTAATCAAGAAAACAAACTCAGAGAAACTAAATCTACTGCCTTTTGAAAGGTCAGCTGATTTTATCCGGGTTTGTTTTTTTTATTTTGTCCATATAAATAAAGTTCTTGAAATTACTCACGATTGTTCCCATTCTTTTGATATGATTCCTGAAAGAAATGATTTTAACACCTCCGTTTTATGTTATGCCATCTACCGATTCGTCTCCCCAGTTCAAAGATGAAGTTTAATTCCTCGGCGTTCAATATGTATATCCAACCTACTGCTATTTATTAAAATGCCTGATTCCTTTTGTTTTCAGATTGACCTTAAAAATAGATGGAACAATTATTGTCTGAATCCTATGATAGCTAGTTTTAAGGTGAACTGAATATTTTGCAGGTGTTTGCAAAAACTACCCTTACTGTCATTAATTCTACAGGAGGGCATGAAATGAAGGGATTAGCAAGAAAGTTAGTATCCTTTTTAGTAATTGGCTGTTTTTTAGTCTTCTCACCAATGTTTACTATAAAGACTGAAGCATTTACCAACCAGGTGATTCAAAGGGGAGCCATTGGGGATGATGTCATTGAATTACAAGCTCGTCTTCAAAATATTGGCTATTATCATGGGAAAATTGATGGAGTTTTTGGGTGGGGAACTTACTGGGCATTACGTAATTTCCAGGAGAAATTTGGACTCCCTGTTGATGGTTTAGGAGGGGCAAAAACAAAAAGTAAACTCGTCAGTGCATCGAATTACAATGCTTCCTGGGTCAAGCAGCAAATTAATTCAGGAAAAGAGTTTACCTACTATCAGGGTACGCCTATTGAAAACCAAGTTAAACAATCAACATCTAGTAAAAAATCAACTGGTACAGCGAATGAAAAAAATACGGCGACAAATAAGACAAGTGGGACAGCCACCAATATACCGGCGGGATTTTCAGAAAGTGATATCAAGTTAATGGCGAACGCGGTTTATGGAGAGGCAAGAGGTGAACCATATGAGGGCCAGGTAGCGGTTGCAGCCGTTATCTTAAATAGAGTTCAAAGTTCGTCGTTCCCAAATACGGTTTCTGGGGTAATATTTCAGGCGGGGGCATTTACGGCGGTTGCTGATGGACAAATCTGGCTTGAGCCTAATGATAAAGCAAGAAACGCTGTTATAGATGCGATGAATGGATGGGATCCGACTGGAGAAGCTGAATATTATTTTAACCCGGAAACAGCTACGAGTTCATGGATTTGGGGACGTCCACAAATAAAAAAAATCGGCAAGCATATATTCTGCAACTGAGGTGAACGTAATGTTAAAAAATATCGTGATTGCTGTATTGGTAATCGGTTTAGCCGGAACAGCATACTGGGCATACCAGGATCATCAAGAGAAAATAGCTATCATGAATCAACACGAAAATAATTATCAACGTGCCTTTAATGACCTAAACTATCAAATAGATGTTTTAAATGATAAAATCGGGACCACATTGGCTATGGATACAAAAGATTCTTTGTCACCTGCATTGGCTGAGGTTTGGAGATTAACAAATGAAGCGCATAATAATGTGGGCCAATTGCCCTTAACTTTAATGCCATTTCATGAAACTGAAAAATTTTTAACAAATATCGGTGATTTTGCCTATAAGACAGCTGTGCGGGATTTGGATAAAAGCCCTTTATCTGATGAGGAATATAATACGCTAAAATCTTTATATAGCGATGCAACAAATATAAGAGATGAACTAAGAGGTGTACAAAGCAAAATCATTAATAATGATTTACGGTGGATGGACGTGGAAACAGCTTTGGCGGATACTAACGATGACAGTCAAAAGGATAACCAAGTCATTGATGGGCTTAAAACCATGGAGAAAAATGTTAAGTCCTTTGGACAAAAGAGTGAATATGGCCCCACATTCACATCTCTACAAGAAAAAGATATCAATTATAAAAATTTACCTGGAAAAGAAATAACCCGTAAGGAAGCGATTGAACGGGCAAAGAAATATACGGGTGTTTCCAATGTGAAAACGGCAAATGTAACTGAAAACAAGGATGGTTCAAAATATGATTTTTACCATGTTAATCTTAAAGAAGCGTCTTCGGGTGATACGATTGGAATTGATCTTACCAAGAAAGGTGGTTATCCAATCTATATTATTAATGACCGCCAGGTATCTGATGCTAAACTAAGCTTAAACGATGGTTATAAGAAAGCCCTTCAATATTTGAATAAGATGGGTTTTGAGAATATGGAATTATTTGAGAGCACGCAATACAGTGATGTTGGTGTTTATACATTTGTGACAGTTAAAAATCAAGTGAGAATTTATCCTGAAGCGGTCCGTATTAAAGTAGCACTGGATAATGGGGATATTATCGGTTTGGGATCTGAGGATTATCTTCAAAATCTTAATAAAGAAAGAAAAGTGAGCAAACCAACTATAACAGAAAAAGAAGCTGAGGAGAAACTCAGTGGAAAAGTAAAAATCATGGAGAAAAGGCTTGCTGTTATCACAAATAATTTATATGAAGATGTCTTGTGCTATGAGTTTATGGGAACGGTTGGAAATGATACGTTCCGAATCTTTATTAACGCAGAGAACGGTCATGAAGAAAAAGTCGAAAAAATGCATGAAGCCAGTAAAGTATACGATAAGGTATCCTAATAAAAATAATATGGGAAAAGGCAGAAAACAGCCTTTTCCTTTTTTGTATTCTCTGTCATAATGGTACATAAGTCCTTGTTTGGAATATTCTTACACACGGCGGAGGGGAAACATTTTTATTATGCTTACAATCGGAATGACCATAATTCTTGAAAAAAGCGAATCTGATCAACCGGAAACATATAGATGCAGATTGATGGATATAAGAGAAGGGGTTCTTTATATTGACTACCCTGTTAATATACATACGAATAGAATAGATTATTTAATAAATGGAACGCATCTAAAAGGAACATTCGTAGGAAAAGATCAAAATACCTACATGTTTACTACTAAAATTGAGGGGAGAGTCAGGGAAAATATCCCACTGCTCCTTTTAAATTATCCGGGCGATGAATCTTTACAGAAAATCCAGCGCAGAGAATACGTGCGCGTTAGTTTATCTGCAAATGTAAATGTCGAACCTATAAATGATGAATTTGAGCCATTTACGGCACTTACCACGGATATAAGTGCGGGCGGAGCGGCAATCACAGTTCCTCAGAATATCAAGATAAATACTCAAACAAACTTATTATTGCATTTTATTTTTGAAATGAAAAATAGAGACGTACATGAATTGCCGATCCAGGTAAAAGTGAAAAGAATAGTCGATGTCTATAATAATAGAAAAAAAGTATCTGTTGAATTCGTAGATGTTACAGAAACAGATAGACAAATTTTGCTGCGTTATTGTTTTGAGAGACAGTTGGAGAAAAGAAACCGGGTTATGGTGGATTAAAAATATATTACAGGGGCAAACTCTTATGTAAGAGGAGGTTGTTCCAGGTGAAGACGATTGAACGATTTATTAAGAAAATGGTCCTCATACAACTTTTATTTTTATTATTTTTTCAGCTTGTTTTTCACCGTGAACATACCTTTACGCAATGGAAATCACTCGTGAGATATGAAGGAGTTCTCGAAAATAATTATACTGAGATAGTGGAAACTATTTCAAATAAATAAATAGGCAGTATTCTTAAGACAAAGTCATGACTGCTTTGTCTCGTTTTTTTTACGTTTATTAATTCTTTATATAAAGGAAAGCTGTGTTAAAATAGTCATGAAAACTTTTGTATACAACAAGGAGGAACCAATGAATAAAAAATTATCTATTGCTATTGATGGCCCTGCTGCTGCAGGTAAAAGCACAGTAGCGAAAATCATTGCAAGAAGGTTAACATACATATATATAGATACCGGTGCAATGTACAGAGCTCTTACCTATAAGGCATTAAAAAATGAAATAGACCCCAATGATGGGTCAGCTCTTTTTGATTTATTAATGTCGACTGATATCCAACTACAGAATAATGAACATGGCCAGGATGTATTGGTCGATGGAGTGATCGTAACTGATGATATCAGAACACCGAATGTGACTAGAAATGTTTCTGCTGTTTCTCAACATAAATTGGTTCGAGAAGAAATGGTTCGACGCCAGCAGGACCTGTCTGAACAAGGCGGCGTTGTCATGGATGGACGTGACATTGGTACTCAGGTTATGCCAAATGCCGAGGTCAAAATATTTTTGCTTGCAAGCGTGGATGAGCGGGCTAAGAGAAGACATGATGAAAATCTATCAAAAGGGTTTGAATCTGATATAGAGCAATTAAAACTTGATATTGCAGCCAGAGATAAATTTGATTCCGAAAGAGAAGTATCTCCTTTGAAAAAGGCAGCAGATGCAATTGAACTTGATACAACAAGCCTTTCAATTGATGATGTTGTAGATGCTATTATGAAAATAGCGGAAGAGAAAGGAGTATATGAATGACATTTTATAGATTCGCCAGGGGCGTTGTTAAGGTCGCTCTAACTCCATTGTACCGTGTTACAGTATCAGGGAAAGAACATATACCAGAAACAGGTGGTGTTTTATTATGCTCTAATCATATAAGTGAATTAGATCCCCCTGTTGTAGGGATGTCTTGCCCACGGGATGTACATTTTATTGCAAAAGAAGAGCTGTTTAATTTGCCTGTTCTTAATAAAATTTTGCCGCATGTTCATGCAATACCGATTAAAAGAGGTATGAGTGATCGTAATGCATTGCGAAAGGGGTTGGGTACCCTAAAAGATGGACATGTGCTGGGTTTATTCCCGGAAGGTACTCGCAGCAGAACAGGAGAATTAGGCGAGGGTCTGGCAGGTGCTGGTTTTTTTGCATTGAGAACGGATGCCCAAGTGATCCCATGTGCAGTAATTGGTACTTATAAGCCATTTTCTAAAACAAGAGTGGTTTTTGGACCGCCGATATCAATGGAGGAATTTCGCAGTAAGAAAGCCTCCCCTGAAGAAGTGACAAAAGTCATAATGGCAAAGATAAAAGAGCTAATTGATCAAAACCGATAAATTTCCTGCTTGACAAATAGTGGAAAGTATAAGAAGTTAGAAAAAAGGAATTATTTTGAATATTGTTTAATAATCGTTCAAAAGTGGTATTGAATATAAATTGAAAACTATTTGAAGCCGTGATTGTTAGGAGGAGTACATATGACAGAGGATATGAAAAATATTGATGTTACTGAATTTAATGTTGGCCAACGAGTGCAAGGGGTTGTATCTAAGGTTGAAGAAAAACAAGTTGTCATTGAAGTTAAAGATAGCAAACATGACGGTATTGTCCCAATCAGTGAACTCTCCAGTTTACACGTCGAAAAGGCATCAGATGTAGTGAAAGAAGGAGATGAGCTTGAGTTTGAGATTATTAAAGTCGAAGATGAAGCTCTGATTCTATCAAAAAGAAAAGTGGATGCGGAAAATGCTTGGGGAGATTTGATTATTTCATTTGAAAAAGGTGAAATAATTGAAACCGAGGTTAAAGACGTCGTTAAAGGCGGACTTGTGGTTGACTTGGGAGTGCGCGGATTTGTGCCAGCTTCACTTGTCGAAGATTATTTCGTAGAGGATTTTTCTGATTATAAAGGCAAAACGTTAGCGTTTAAGATTGTAGAACTCGAACAGGAGAAAAATCGGTTAATCCTTTCACACAGAGATGTTGTTCGTGATGAAAAAGAAAAGAAAAAAATGGGAGTGCTCGAAACTTTACAAGCTGGTCAAGTTCTTGAAGGAACAGTTCAACGACTTACAGATTTCGGTGCATTTGTAGATATTGGCGGTATTGACGGCTTGGTCCATGTTTCCCAACTTTCTCATGAACATGTGGACAAGCCATCTGATGTCATCTCAGAAGGAGATACTGTCAAAGTGAAGATTTTATCCATTGACCGTGACAGTGAAAGAGTATCCTTATCGATTAAAGAAACATTGCCTGGACCATGGTCAGATATTACTGACAAAGCTAAAAAAGGCAGTGTTCTTGAAGGAACAGTTAAACGGCTCGTATCTTATGGTGCGTTTGTTGAGGTGTATCCAGGTGTAGAAGGTTTGGTGCATATCTCTCAAATTTCCCATAAACACATTGGCACTCCGCATGAGGTTTTATCCGAAGGGGATGTTATTAATGTTAAAGTACTTGATGTGAATGAGGATGAACACAGATTATCTCTCAGCATCAAGGAACTGGAGGAAAACGCGGCTGCCGAAATGGAAAACTACGTAATGCCTGAAGAATCGAAGGGTTTCCAATTGGGTGAAATGATTGGTGAACAATTAAAGAATTTGAAAAAATAATGTTGAGGCGGACCAATAAGGTCCGCCTCAGACTGTAGACAAATCCCTTAATTTTTTAGGGGCCTTGTCTACAGTTTTTTTGTTTTGGATATTCTTTCCTATTCGGTTAACGCTATTTTCTACAGAATGGGCTCGCTTTCCGCGGGCAAGCATCAAGCCTCCTCGCGCTCTGCGCTGCGGGGTCTCGATATGCTTGTTTTTCCCGCAGGAGTCTCTCCCATTCTGCAGAAAATAGGATACTGTATATATGAGTTTCCACGGTATAAGACAGAAATTCTCTGTGTTTTTTTGTATACTATAGGTAACTATTATTTACCAAGGTGATGATGAGAATGTTAACCAAACATACGCAAATGAATCGTGAACAGGTAGAGATGATCACGTTAGAACACCTTGGACCGGAAAACCACTTGGTTCGTAAAGTGGAAGCCGCCATCGATTTTTCGTTCATCTATCCACTTGTCGAGGATAAATATTCTGCGGAACGTGGTCGCCCAAGTATCGATCCGGTCGTATTAATTAAAATGACGTTCATTCAATATATGTTCGGCATTCGGTCTATGCGTAAAACCATTGAGGAGATTGAAACCAACCTGGCCTATCGTTAGTTTCTTGGATTTGGATTCCATGATAAGGTTCCTCACTTCTCTCCCTTCGGTAAAAACTATGAACGCCGATTTTAAGATACGGATTTATTTGAACAGATTTTCTATCAGATTTTAAAACAGGCAGCTGACAAGAAATTAATCAGTAGTGAACATGTATTTGTTGATTCGACTCATGTAAAAGCCAGTGCGAGGACAGTCCACTTCTTTCTCAGTGTACACAAAGTCAAAATCATTAGAAATTCATTCACCGTCATGTGTGGGGAGACGATATGGAAGAGGCCGAACATCCTCGTCACACTGATGAGAATAAAATGATATATGCCAAACGCAAAAAACGATTGAACGTGTCTTTGCGGATGCGAAAGAAAAGCATGGAATGCGATCGACGACTTTAAGGGGACTTAAAAAATTGTCCATGCAGGCGATGCTTACTTTCGCCGCCATGAACTTGAAGAAGAAGGCCAATTGGACGTGGTAAAGTACAAAAATGGAATAGAGAAGGATCGGTCTATCCCTTCGTGAAAAAGTAAAAAAAATAAAGAAGGAATTCAGAACTGGGCTCCTATAGAGCCATTCTGAATTCCTTTTGTCTACAATCTGCGAGGCTAGGACATAAGTATTTCAGTCAATGATAAATCTGAACTATTAGTTGATATTTTAATAAATATTTCGCATAATAGCTCGGATTTTATTTGTTTTCAATAGGTTGGTTACTACTGTATACCATTATTAAGCTTAGTGGAATTTCGCTGCAGCCACCGACTCCTGCGGGAAGTAGAGGAAAGGCTGAGACCTGAGCAAGGCGTAGTCGAGGAGGCTCAGCTTCCTCCCCGCGGAAAGCGAGTGGAGTAAGCGCGCAATGGAACGAACTTTTCTTCCAACTTCACTCTTTAATAAGTAACAAAGCCGATAAATTAGATATCATTCGTCTTTTCAGGGTCGTTTATAAGTTATGTGCCAGCCTCTTTTGTTTTTACATAAATTGATTGAAAAATCAACCTTTGAGATCATCTTGTATTCATGGAAGGGATTAGGCAACCTATGTAAATGACTGATTATGTAGTAAATAAATCGATCTACACCCTGAATTAGCTCTTTCTGTAGTTTACATACTATCGTTTGAATTTCTCTCCTTGTCATGGCTACCCTCCCTCAAGGTAAGTATCCACCCATTCTTTCTGACCTCAATAAGGCTTCAGAGCAGTCGTACGAGTAAAAATTTCCCGAAATTAGATTTGTTTAAAAAAATAGAAAGTTGGCATACTGGCTAAGGGAGGTTTTTATGCATGAAGGTTATTTATTTTTTGGATTGATGTGGCTTGGTTGTTGGTACTTTGTTTTTATTTCAGATGAAACGATTGAAGTAAGACGCAGAGGGTTGATTAGGCAATTAGGGGGTATTTGCTTTGCCGGACTTTCAATCCATGTGTTTTTAATGGATGTTAATTTATTTATCTTTGCAGGTCTCCTTTGGTCTGTCTATCAATGGAGTAATTGGACTAATAAAGAACTACTCAAAGGTGCTGCAGCGAGTATTTGTATAACGATCGCTCTTATTTGTATAAGAATTTTTGCGATTCTCTATCCGGTATGGTTTATAGTAAACTGGATTTTTATTGCTGCTCCATTGTTGGTTAGCCTCAGTATAAGCTTAATTCACGCCACCAAACGAGTCAGTATTTTAAATAGTGGGATTATTTTTGGAGAAGCGATGTTTTCAGTTATTATATATATGCAAGGATTCCCTATCAAGGATATCGTATCCTTTGAATCACTCGACCTTTTGTTGCTTACGCTTACGATTACTTTCTTTTTTGATAGAGCTCAATTACATTATGCAGGGAGAATGTCAAAGAGGAAGATTTTTCATCAGCAACAGATAGGGATAAAAGGAAAGGGAATCAGGTAATAAAGGTAATAATTTTTTTATTAAGCTGATTTTATGAAGAAAAGGTATTAGAATTAATCTTCTAATACAAGTAATGAAAACGGCAAAAAAGAGAAATATCCCATCTATGTTCAAATTTTAAGCTAATATTGGAGATAAATATTACGGAAGAGTTGTTACTTTGCCAAACGTTTGCTATCATAATATAGTTAGACCCTTCTTTATGATTAAGAAGGGTTCTTTTTTCATAGTATATAAATACATTAAACATGCTAACAATTCAGTGAAACATAAAACAGGAATGTAGCTAGGATAGATGAAAGGGTGAACGACCATGCCAAAACCAGTTGTAGCCATAGTGGGCAGGCCGAACGTAGGTAAATCTACAATTTTCAATCGAATTGTAGGGGAAAGAATATCGATCGTAGAAGATGTAGCCGGAGTAACCAGAGATAGAATTTATAGTTCCGGTGATTGGTTAAATCATGAATTTAATATTATTGATACAGGTGGTATTGATATAGGGGACGAACCTTTTCTGGAACAAATTCGTCAACAGGCAGAGATTGCGATTGATGAAGCAGATGTCATTATCTTTATGACGAGTGGCAGAGAAGGATTAACTTCAGCTGATGAGGAAGTAGCAAAAATCCTCTATCGCTCAAAAAAACCGGTGGTAGTAGCTGTAAATAAAGTGGATAACTTTGAAATGCGTAATCTAATTTATGATTTTTATGCATTGGGATTTGGGGAACCCATTCCTATTTCAGGTTCTCATGGAATAGGAATCGGAGATTTGTTAGATGCCGTTGTACAGAGTTTCCCTGATCATCAAGCACCTGATTATGATGAAGATGTTATTAAATTCAGCTTGATTGGTAGACCAAATGTAGGGAAGTCTTCACTAGTTAATGCTATTTTAGGTGAAGAGCGCGTTATTGTAAGTAATATAGCAGGTACCACTAGGGACGCTGTCGATTCCCCTTATAAATATAATGGCGACGATTATGTCATTATTGATACCGCAGGAATGCGGAAAAAAGGAAAGGTGTACGAGAGCACAGAGAAATACAGTGTATTACGTGCTTTACGGGCTATTGAACGCTCGGATGTTGTCCTCGTCGTTCTCGATGGTGAAGAAGGAATTATTGAGCAGGATAAAAAAATTGCCGGATATGCCCATCAGGCAGGACGAGCTATTGTCATTGTTGTGAACAAATGGGATGCAGTTGAGAAAGATGATAAAACTATGAAGAAATTTGAAGAGAAAATCAGAGCTGAATTCCAGTTCCTAGACTATGCTCCGATTGTCTTCTTATCTGCGAAAACGAAGCAACGTATTCATACCTTGCTCCCAATGATTAATATGACCAGCGAAAACCACGCACAGCGTGTTCAAACGAATGTGCTGAATGATGTTATAATGGATGCAATAGCGATGAATCCAACGCCGACCCATAATGGTAAAAGGCTAAAAGTATACTATGCTACACAAGTAGCAGTCAAACCGCCATCCTTTGTTGTCTTTGTTAATGATCCGGAATTAATGCATTTCTCGTATGAGCGTTTCTTAGAAAATAAAATTAGAGATGCATTTGGATTTGAAGGAACACCTATAAAAATATTTTCCAGATTACGTAAATAATTTTTTTAGGGAGTGGAGTTTATGCAACAAACAGTCACCATTTTAGGAGCAGGTTCATGGGGAACGGCACTTGGAATTGTCCTTGCGGATAACGGACACACCGTGAAAATATGGGGACATGAGGTAGCTCATGTCAATGAAATCAATCGTGAACAGGCGAATATTCGATATTTACCTGATGTGAAACTGCCTTCTGCTATTAAGGCTTATCATGATTTGGAAGAGGCCCTGTCTGGCTCGGAAGTTATTGTTTTTGCTATACCGACTAAAGCAATTCGTGAAGTAGCCCGCAAGGTTAAGGCTATTGTCAATGATAAAGTGACAATGGTGCATGTTAGTAAAGGAATAGAACCAGATAGCCTAATGCGTATTTCCGAGATGCTTGAAGAAGAAATCTCTGATATCACAAGAGATATTATTGTTCTTTCCGGACCTAGCCATGCTGAAGAAGTTAGCAGAAGGATTCCTACGACTGTAACGGTAGCTTCTAAAAATATGGAGGCAGCAGTGCGTATACAGGATTTATTTATGAACCAAAATTTCCGTGTTTATACAAACCAGGATTTAGTTGGTGTAGAGATTGGCGGGGCTTTGAAAAATATTATTGCCTTGGCGGCTGGGATTACGGATGGCCTTGGTTATGGAGATAATGCCAAGGCAGCTTTAATGACTCGCGGCCTTGCAGAAATTACGCGACTTGGTGTAAAGATGGGTGCAAATCCATTAACGTTCCTGGGATTAACAGGTATTGGCGATCTCATTGTTACATGTACAAGCGTCCATTCAAGAAACTGGCGTGCTGGTAACTTGCTTGGGAAAGGCAAAAATCTGGATGAGGTTCTTGAAAGTATGGGAATGGTTGTTGAAGGCGTTAGAACGACGAAGGCGGCATATCAATTATCAGAAAAATACCAAGTTAAGATGCCAATCGCATCTGCTTTGTACGGTGTCCTGTTTAATGGCAAGGATATTAAAACCGAGGTAGATGAACTAATGACAAGAAGCAAGAAACACGAAATGGAAGACTTAACGGATATGATGGTTAACAATCAATAATCCGTTAAATTGTTATAAAAATAGGCATTTGTTACTTGCTGAGATGTACAGTTAAACATAGTATATTAAATGACTGAACCAGCAAATAACCAGTCTTAAGTCCATATATTTAGTCCAAGATGGAAGTTTGGGTACAGGATACCTAAGCTTCCGTTTTTGTTTTCTTTCCGGTATATTATGGGTTATAATAGCAAAGGTTGAAAAAATACCATTATTTATAAAAAGATGGTATCATAATTGTCGGAAGAGGGGGGCCAAATTTTGAGTTTAGCAATGCAAAAAATGTGGGTTTCGATTGCGGGAATGGGGTTAATGGCAATCGCGGTATTTGCCATCTATTTAAGCAGGTATAAATTTAAGGGAGTATTGAAATATCTGTTGGCCACTGTTGCCTATGTATCTATGTTTATTGCTGCCCTTATTATGATTATTATTGTTGTGAGTGGTCCTACAAATGGGTAACAGGATGAGGAAGAAAATACAAAAGATGTCCGGCCTTTTATTGATACTTTGTACGGTTATCCTTCTATCCGGATGTTTATATCCGGAGGAAAATAAACAACAAAACCAAGTCCCTTATGAAGAACAGGTCGAATCTGTCCAAAAAGCAGTATTAGAATATCGGGAAGATAACAGTGGCCGTCTGTTGCCGATTAAGACCAAAGATCAGGATACGCCTTATTATATGAAATACATAATTGATTTTAAAAAATTAGTCCCTAAGTATATGGCTGAAATACCTGGGAATGCGTATGAAAATGGCGGGATTTTTCAATATACCCTAATTAATGAAGAAACCAATCCGACTGTCAGGCTAATTGATTTAAGATTGGCGGAGACTTTGCGAGAAACAAAATTACAAATACAATCTCAGGGATATCCAGCTTTTGATGAAAAAATCGGTCCGAATGTCTATACTCTAAATTATGAAAATATGGGATTTGAAAAGGAACCTACCGTCAAAAGTCCGTTCACGGGAAATGCCTTACATTTTGTTTTAGGTGAAGATGGAGAATTATATATTGATTATACTCCGGATTTATATGATTTACTTATTGATCGTTCGGCGGATTTAACAGAGGGTGAAGATATAAGGGATGAGTTAGTGAAAAATAATCTCTTTGTGCCTGCATATTCACAGCCTTATACATGGGATCAAAAAGCAAATAAACCTGTCTTTATGGCAATTGAGGAATAACCTTGCTTATACAAAATATATTTGTATAAGTAAGGTTTTTTTTAATCCCAGTAATTAATCTTAATTCAAGCTTTTTTGTGGACATCCGTATTGGTGATTATCGTTTGATGGAGATAAATGAGCTGTCGGGCTTTTACATAAATGGAGAGGAGAGAAAAAATTAGTCATAAATCTAATAGAACATCGCATAAATATATAGTGTCCAAGTTTATAAGAATATCCATAATTGCGTATATGTACTCATATATGAGGAAGCGGGAGGGGATCTCTTGGAAAGGGTCGATATATTTAAGGATATAGCCGAGAGAACCGGCGGCGATATATATTTGGGAGTTGTCGGAGCCGTTCGGACGGGTAAATCTACATTTATAAAGAAATTTATGGAGTTGGTCGTGCTTCCTGGAATGCAAAGTGAGGCTGAAAAAGCACGTACGATTGATGAATTGCCTCAAAGTGCAGCAGGAAGGACAATTATGACAACTGAACCTAAATTTGTACCGAATCAGGCAGCTCAGGTACAAGTAGATGAAGGGTTAGAAGTCAATATTCGGATGGTTGACTGTGTAGGGTACACCGTTCCTGGGGCAAAAGGATATGAGGATGAGAATGGTCCCAGGATGATTCATACGCCTTGGTATGAAGAGCCCATACCATTCCATGAAGCTGCTGAAATTGGCACGCGTAAGGTCATACAGGACCATTCTACAATTGGTGTAGTGGTTACGACAGATGGGTCGATTGGTGAGATACCGCGTTTTGACTATGTAGAAGCTGAGGAAAGGGTGGTGGAAGAGCTTAAAGAAGTTGGGAAACCGTTTATTATGGTTATAAATACGGTGAATCCAAATCATCCAGATACAGAGGTTTTACGCTCCAAACTTCAGGAAAAATATGACATACCTGTGCTGGCGATAAGCGTTGAGAGCATGCGGGAGGGGGATGTATTAAATGTCCTTCGTGAAGCATTGTTCGAATTCCCGGTTTTAGAAGTGAATGTAAATTTACCAAGATGGGTAATGGTTCTTAATGAAACTCATTGGCTCAGAGCCTCCTATCAGGATGCAATCAGAGAAACAGTCCAGGATATTAAGAGGCTCAGAGATGTTGATCGCCTCGTTCATCTGTTTGAAGAGTATGAGTTTGTCGCTCATGCCTCACTGGCTGGAATTGAAATGGGTCAGGGGGTAGCAGAAATTGATTTATCAGCTCCTGATGAATTATATGACCAGGTCCTGAAAGAGATTGTGGGTGTAGAAATTCGAGGAAAGGATCATTTGCTGGAATTAATGCAGGATTTTGCCTACGCTAAAGCAGAATATGACCAGGTATCCGATGCCCTTAAAATGGTTAAGCAAACTGGTTATGGAGTAGCTGCACCATCTCTTGCAGATATGAGTCTGGATGAACCGGAAATCATCCGTCAGGGATCCAGGTTTGGAGTCAGGCTGAAAGCAGTGGCGCCATCCATTCATATGATTAAGGTAGATGTTGAATCTGAGTTTGCCCCGATTATTGGAACAGAAAAACAAAGTGAAGAATTGGTGCGTTATTTAATGCAGGATTTTGAGGAGAATCCATTGAGCATTTGGAATTCAGAAATTTTTGGGCGCAGCTTATCTTCGTTGGTTCGTGAGGGAATTCAGGCAAAATTAACTTTGATGCCGGAAAATGCTCGATATAAATTAAAGGAAACACTTGAAAGGATCATTAATGAAGGATCCGGCGGTTTGATCGCCATTATTCTTTAAACGGTGCAGCAGAGGTTTACGGTCCATTATGGATAAGTAATCCTCTGTTTTTTTTTTGTTAAAATATCGACAAATGAGCTATATTTTATGTTGTCTTAACTTTCAAAAAACACCTCAATTATGAAGATATGGCAATAAAAACAGGAAAATAACCTACATTATTCGAATAAATGCCTGTAAATTCGCTAATTTACTTGATATGGTCTAGGGATTATGATAATCTTTTATCAGAAATCAAGTTCAAAGCAAAAACCCTTATATATCAATGTTTATCAAAGGTTTTTTATGTTAAATATGATTAATGACAAAATATTGCAAGTTTTTGTTTTGACTGATGGAAACATATTTCATTACGACTTATAAAAGTAAATGAAGTAGAATGGAAGCATACTTTGGGAGGAGGTGAATGGCATGAACAAAACAGAATTAATCAACGCTGTTGCTGAAGCTAGCGAACTTTCCAAAAAGGACGCAACTAAAGCAGTTGACGCAGTGTTCGAATCCATTTTAGAAGCTCTTAAAAATGGTGATAAAGTACAATTAATTGGTTTCGGTAACTTTGAAGTTCGTGAACGTGCAGCCCGTAAAGGACGCAACCCACAAACTGGTGAGGAAATTGAAATCGCTGCTAGCAAAGTACCTGCATTCAAACCAGGGAAAGCACTTAAAGACGCTGTTAAGTAATCCGTACATACGCTTATTACTTAAATGAGCGCTATACGCACATAGAGAGTCATTACCATCAACAGTGGTAATGACTCTTTTTCTATTATAAAGTCCATAATACATGGCTCAGCGATTAAAATGTGCTACTATGGATATAGTTGAATTTAGGTATAGCAATGGGAGGAAGACAGAAATGAGTGAAATCAACCGCGGTAAAATAGAGGAAGCAGTTACGATGATTTTGGAAGCTCTTGGAGAAGATCCGACAAGGGAAGGACTCCTGGACACGCCAAAACGGGTAGCTAAAATGTATGAAGAAGTATTCTCCGGATTGAATCAGGACCCTAAAGAGTATTTTGAAACGGTCTTTGGAGAAGATCATGAAGAATTAGTACTTGTAAAGGATATTCCTTTTTATTCTATGTGTGAGCACCATCTCGTACCCTTCTTTGGTGTGGCCCATGTAGCATATATTCCTAAAGGTGGACGGGTTACAGGTTTAAGTAAATTAGCCAGAGCGGTCGAGGCTGTGAGCAGAAGACCTCAATTACAAGAGAGAATCACATCAACTGTTGCCGAGTCCATTATGGAAACACTCAAGCCACACGGCGTTATGGTGGTTGTCGAAGCTGAACATATGTGTATGACCATGAGAGGCGTCAAAAAACCTGGTTCTAAAACAATCACATCTGCAGTAAGAGGCACTTTGGCAACAGACTCACGCTCCCGCCAGGAAGTTTTAAGCTTAATTAATAAATAAATGAAATAGATAATGGGAAAGGAGTGAGAGAATGGAGAACCTCCAATCGACTGATTTTGTAGTCATAAAAGCGTTAGAAGATGGGGTAAATGTCATTGGATTAACCAGAGGTGAAGATACCAAATTCCATCATTCAGAAAAGCTTGATAAAGGTGAAGTGCTATTTGTACAGTTTACCGAACATACATCAGCCATCAAAATCAGAGGAAAAGCGGTTATGCACACACCCTATGGTGAAATAGAAAGTGAGAAAGAATAACCGTTTATCTGTTCTCTCCTTTTAAACCATTCGACAGCATTTTAAAAGGATAGTAAGATAAAAATAATGAATGTTAGAGTATGCCGGTACCGGCATTGAATTAGAAGCGGAAGCATGGGTGATTACGATTGGAAAGCATCAGTAACGAAGTCATACAACTAAATAGTGAAATAAAGAATATCATCAATCATTCTTTTGTAAGGAAGTATATAAATCAGCCAACCATTAATGACGATATGATAGCTGTTATGGTTAAAATTATGCAAGATGCCAATGTGGACCCAAAATCAATGCCCTTTTACATAGTATCAGTCATGCTCATGCAAATTGCCCTGGATACCCATGAAAAAGTTTCAAACACAGAGGAAGGCGAAAGCCAGACTAAATTGAGACAACGCCAATTATCGATCTTAGCCGGTGATTATTACAGCAGCATGTACTATCACATGTTGGCTAAGACAGAAGATATTGAGTTTATTTATCTAATGTCTCAGGGAATACAGGAAGTAAACGAAGCAAAGGTTAGACTATATATGGACAAAGACGCTGATATGGATAAGCTGGTAACGTACCTTTGTAAAATTGAAACCATTTTAGTTGAAAAAACAGCTGAGTATTTTAATGATACTGAACAAAAGGATTTGTATATCGATTTTCTGTTATTGAACAGATTGATGGCTGAATTGGATGGATATAAAAATAATCACAATTCCAATTTTGTAAGAGCTTTACAATCCATACATAGTGTAAATGATGAAACGGATGATAAAATATCATATTTGCTTAACCAGGAAATTAAAAAAGTGAAAGAAAGATTATCGTATACCTTGTTGAAATATAATAGCAGCGATGATTTGGCTATAAGGGTTAAGGAAATTTTGAGATAATCACAATATATAAATATGTTGGTATGAAAAAGGGGATTCATAATGAAACAACAAACAAAAGAAGAACGTGTCCATCATGTTTTTGAGAATATCTCTGAAAATTATGATTCAATGAATTCAGTAATCAGTTTTCAATTACACAAACGTTGGCGTGCCGATACGATGAAAAAAATGAATGTTAAACAGGGGAACCAGGCGCTCGATGTATGTTGTGGAACTGCTGATTGGACGATTGCATTAGCGCATCAGGTTGGTGATTCTGGCAAGGTAATTGGTTTGGACTTCAGTCAAAATATGCTGAAAATCGGGGAACAAAAGGTTAAAAAGGAAAAATTGAAGAATGTAGAGCTGCTACATGGGAATGCCATGGAGCTTCCATTTGAAGATGACACATTTGACTATGTAACTATAGGATTTGGTCTGCGAAACGTTCCTGATTACTTAGCTGTATTGAAAGAAATGAACCGTGTTCTTAAGCCTGGAGGTATGGCAGTTTGTTTGGATACGTCTCAGCCAACATTACCGGGTTATAGACAGCTGTATTATTTTTATTTTAAGCATATCATGCCAATGATGGGTAAATTATTGGCTAAAAGTTATAAGGAGTATTCCTGGCTGCAGGAATCTGCAGAAGATTTTCCAGGCGGACCAGAATTGAAAAAGCTTTTTGAGGAAGCCGGTTTTGATAAGGTGAAATATAAACCTTATTCCGGTGGGGCAGCTGCGTCTCATTTTGGATACAAACAATCTAAATGAAGGGACGCGTATTAGTTTAAGCGGGAAGTGGAACTATGAAATTACCAAAATTATATTCAATCTTCAGACAAGATATCCAATTAATCGAAAAAGAGCTGCGTTCATCCATTCATCCAGATAGTGGACAACTCCACGACGCATCAGTACATACTCTGAAAGCAGGAGGGAAACGGATACGCCCTGTGTTTGTCCTGCTTACAGCGAAATTTGGAGATTATGATATCAATAAAATTAAGCATGCAGCTATTGCTCTTGAACTTATTCATTCTGCTTCACTGGTACACGATGATATTATTGATGAAGCTCGATTGCGAAGGGGATCTTTAACGGTTCGTTCCAAATGGGATAATAAAATGGCCACCTATACCGGAGATTATATATTTGCACGAGCTCAGGAACTTATGACCCATATTAAAGAACCTCTGGCACATCAGGTTCTGGCCAAAACAATTATGGAAGTCAGCATTGGTGAGATAGAACAAATACGAGATAAATATAATTTTGATCAAAATTTGCGTGATTATTTAAAGCGAATTAAAAGAAAAACGGCAGTATTAATTGCAGCAAGCTGTCAACTGGGAGCAATCAGTGCAGGAGTTTCAGAAGACATTCACAAAAAATTATTCCTATATGGTTACTATGTAGGTATGTCTTATCAAATTATGGATGACATTCTTGATTTTACGGCAACTGAAAAAGACCTGGGCAAACCTGCGGGAAGCGATTTATGGCAAGGAAATATCACCCTGCCTGTTTTATTTGCGATGCAAGATCCCAAGTTAGCTGAAACCATTCGAACAGTTAATGAAAGAATGAGTTTAGAAGAATTGAGTCCTATCCTGGAATCAATCAAAAAATCCGGGGCAATTGATCAATCAATCGAATTCAGTAATGCTTATTTAGATAAAGCATTCGCTATTCTTGAATCGATGCCTAATTCTAAGAACAAAGATTATTTAGTTGAAATAGCAAAATTTATCGGAAAAAGGAAATATTGAGACTATTTCCTTTTTTTGTTTGCTTTATGCATGTAAATAATGGTATTATTCTTTCTGAAAACCCATACATACGAGCAGAGGTGTAAAAATGGAAAAAACATTTTTAATGGTTAAACCAGATGGTGTACAGAGAAATTTAATCGGGGAAATTGTATCACGTTTTGAAAGAAAGGGCTTTCAACTTGTTGGGGCAAAATTAATGCTCATTCCTGCCGAAATGGCAGAAAAACATTATGAGGAACATAAAGAACGCCCATTTTTTGGTGAATTAGTTGATTTTATTACGTCCGGGCCGGTTTTTGCAATGGCATGGCAAGGAGAAAATGTGATTGCGACGGCGCGTCAAATGATGGGATCTACTAATCCTAAAGATGCATCTCCTGGTACTATCCGTGGTGATTACGGTGTGACAGTAGGTAAAAATATTATCCATGGATCTGATTCACCGGCAAGCGCTGAGAGAGAACTTGGTATTTTCTTTAAAGAAGATGAATTAAATGAATATACAAAATTGGCAAATCAGTGGATTTATTGAATGGATATGATTTTTTAACACTATAGTGAATGATGGCTGTCAACAGGGTTGGCAGCCTTTTTTATTAACCTTGACAAAGAATAGGTAGGAAGATGATTTCATTAGTTAGTCTTTAACGTTGGGGAAATGACTGGTTATATCTTTAAATCTTCATATTTTGTATACTAATAGTAAAAGAAAATCGGGTGGGGACAAAGCGGATTATGATCACAATAAACGATGATTATCAAGGGTTTATTAAAGGAATCAATTATCTAACGAATATCGATCTATCCTTATATAAGGAAGTTCAAATGAAAAGGCGCATCACATCCTTATATGAAAAAAAGGGTTTTAATGGGTTCCGGGACTATTATAGTCATCTTAGTAAAGATAAATATCTATTAAATGAATTTCTGGATCGTATGACGATTAATGTAACGAATTTCTTTCGGAATTATAAAAGGTGGGAGGTTTTAGAACGGGAGATCCTGCCTAGATTATTATCTGAAAAACAGACTATAAAAGTTTGGAGTGCAGCTTGTTCAACTGGCGATGAACCTTATTCACTGGCCATAGTACTATCGCGCTTAAATGCCTTAAACCGTGCCGTCATCCTGGCTACAGATATAGACCAGAATGTTCTGGAAATTTGTAAGAGAGGCATCTATTCGGAAAAATCCTTGGAAGAGGTACCAGAGGAATTAAAAAATACATATTTCAAATTGGCGGATGGGTATTATCATCTGAATCCAAAAATTAAGAAGGCGATAACATTCGATAAACATAATTTGCTTGGTGATCCATTTGGTCAATCCTATGATTTAATTATTTGTCGTAATGTACTGATTTATTTTACGGATGTAGCGAAGGATTCTTTATATAAGAAATTCTCCCAATCACTTCGGCCTGGTGGAGTTCTGTTTGTTGGGAGCACTGAGCAAATCTTCCACCCAAATGCATATGAATTTGTCAGTACAAATACGTTTTTCTATAAAAAGAAAGATACTGTGTCATTGCCATAACTCTGTCCGAGAAGATAAAAATCATGGACAATAAAAGCAGTATAGGCAATGGATCTATAGAGTTTCTGATGTACAATGAAAAGCAAAATTATTACCAAAGATATAACGGTATATGATATTATTACACAAATGCTTTAAAGTGATGAAGGAGGATGCTTATGAGATACATAACTGCGGGGGAATCACATGGTCCCCAATTAACAACGATAATAGAAGGACTGCCAGCAGGAATGCCGTTGTCTGAGGAAGATATCAACAAGCATCTTGCTAGGAGACAAAAGGGATATGGCCGCGGTAGAAGAATGCAAATTGAAAAAGATACAGTAGAAATCACTGCTGGCATCCGTCATGGCCGGACATTGGGTTCACCTGTATCCTTACAAGTAAAAAATCGTGATTGGACACACTGGACTCATGTGATGGGAATTGAACCGATTGATGAAAAGGCTGAAGAAGAAATTAAACGTAAAATAACAAGACCACGCCCAGGGCATGCTGACTTGAATGGCGGAATGAAATATGGACATAGAGATTTGCGTAATGTATTGGAACGTTCGTCTGCAAGGGAAACAACTGTCCGAGTAGCAGCCGGGGCTATTGCAGTGAAACTGCTTAGTCTGCTTGGCGTAGAAATTGTTTCGCATGTCGTGGAAATCGGCGGCATTAAAGCTGCTGAAACAGAGATGAAGGATATAAAAAAGATTCAACAGCTGGCAGAGGATTCTCCAGTTCGCTGCCTTGATGAAAAGGCAGCTGTTCAAATGATGGAAGCCATTGATGTAGCTAAAAAGAATGGGGATACGCTAGGTGGCGTCGTAGAAGTGGTGGCAACCGGAATGCCTGCAGGTGTAGGAAGTTATGTTCATTATGATCGGAAATTAGATGCGAAAATTGCGGGAGCCATTCTAAGTATAAACGCATTTAAGGGTGTCGAGTTTGGCATCGGTTTTGAAGCAGCGAGAATCCCAGGCAGTCAAGTTCATGACGAAATTGTTTGGGAGAGTGGTCAGGGTTACAGTCGTAAGACGAATCGTTTAGGCGGATTTGAAGGTGGAATGACTACCGGAATGCCTGTGGTGGTACGTGGAGTGATGAAACCAATCCCAACGTTATACAAGCCGCTCAAAAGTGTGGATATTGACACGAAAGAATCATTTACTGCTTCGATTGAACGATCTGACGCATGTGCTGTCCCTGCAGCAGCGGTCGTTGCCGAGCATGCGGTAGCATGGGAACTTGCCAACGCCATCATTGAACAATTTTATTCAGATCGAATGGATTCATTGTTGGAATCCGTCAATCAGCAAAGAGCATATGCGAGGGAATTTTAAATGGAATCTATACAAATTAAGACTTCTTCAAAGGAGTATCCAATTTTTATAGGTGATGGGATTATTGAGCAACTTCCATTATTTATAGAGAAGAATTTTAAGAGAAAGCCAAAAGTTTATATTATAACGGATGAAGTGGTTTCCTCTCTTTATTCCGAGGTGATTCAATCATCCTTGACTGATCTTGGGTTCGCCGTAATAGTCCACGCCGTACCGACCGGAGAAAAGGCAAAATCATTTCCTGTTTATGAAGAATGCCTGACCGTTGGATTAGAAAATAAGCTTGATCGCGATAGTCTTATATTAGCGCTCGGTGGGGGAGTTGTCGGTGATTTAGCCGGATTTGTGGCTGCCACTTATATGAGGGGGATTCCCTATATCCAGCTGCCAACGACTTTACTTGCCCATGATAGTGCTGTCGGAGGAAAGGTGGCCATTAATCATCCATTAGGAAAGAATTTAGTTGGCTGCTTTTATCAGCCGGAAGCCGTATTCTATGACAGTTCCTTTTTATCGACTTTACCGGAAAAGGAGTGGCGGTCAGGCTTTGCAGAGTTAATTAAGCATGCTTTCCTTTACAGTAAATCTTTTTATGATGAATTACGGGACCGTTATACTGTTATTTCTGATTTACGGAATAAATCATTAGCTCCGTATATAAAAAGAGGGATTTCTGTTAAAGCTGATATTGTGTCAGAGGATGAGAAAGAAAAAGGTTCACGCGCTTTTCTTAATTTAGGGCACACATTGGCACATGCCATTGAAGGAGCAGCAGGCTATGGTGTGGTCACCCATGGTGAGGCTGTAGCTTTTGGCATGTTATTTGATTTGTATTTGAGCATAAAGTATACGAATTTTCAATTTGATCTGCAATCATTTGAGAATTGGTTAAGGAATTTGGGATACCTTCAAATACCAAGAGAGATTCTTTCAACAGAATTATTGATCCCGTTTATGAAACTTGATAAGAAAAATAAACAAGGTTCAATCACGATGGTCCTATTAAACGATTTTGGCAATCCAACTTTACAGTCCTATACTGATAGGGAAATACAGACCGAATTAAACATATTTCTTAAACAAATTAGGTGAAAAGGAGTAGGGAATTCATGATGATAAGAGGCATCAGAGGGGCCATTACCATAGAAGAAAATCATAAAGATCATATTGAAAGCAGAACGGAGATACTTCTTCGAGAGATGATTCACCAGAATAATCTGCTGGCTGAGTCCATTGCTTCAATCTTTATCTCGGTAACGGATGACATAGATGCAGGATTTCCGGCTGCCGCAGTAAGGAAATTGGCTGGATTTACATATGTTCCTGTGATGTGTATGCGTGAAATTCCTGTTTCGGGTTCTTTGCCTATGGCAATTCGGATTATGATTCACGCCAATGTGGATACCGCTCAAAAGGATATCAAACATATTTATCTGGAGGGAGCCACGATCCTTAGACCTGATTTAACAGAGAAATAAGCAAAAAAGGGGGAGCTCATCTTGAAATGGAAGAATCATTTATATACATTGGAACCCTATCAACCAGGCAGACCGATTGAGGACGTAAAAAGGGAGTTTGGTTTGGAGAAAATTATCAAACTGGCATCGAATGAAAACCCGTATGGTTATTCATCCGCAGTTTCGAAAATTTTGAAAGAAACGGATTGGACCCTTCCCATGTATCCGGATGGCGGTGCAGTTCAATTGCGTAAAGTCTTAGCCACATATTTAGGGGTTAAAGAAAATCAGTTGATATTTGGAAATGGCTCGGATAATTTAATACAAATGATTGCTAAAGCGATTCTTAGTCCCGGGGTTAACACGGTAATGGCAACGGGTACCTTCAGTCAATACAGTCATAATGCAATACTCGAACAGGCAGAAGTCAGGGAAGTACCACATGTGAATGGCAGACACGACCTGGAGGGCATGCTTAAAGTGATTGATGCTGATACCGGCATTGTCTGGATATGTTCCCCTAATAATCCTACAGGAGAATATATTCCTGAGGATGAGCTTCTTTCTTTTCTTAATCAAGTACCTGCAGATGTATTAGTTGTGTTTGATGCTGCTTATTATGAATACGTGACGGCTGAGGATTATCCGGACATACTGCCGTTAATTGACCGGTTTGATAATTTGATTGTTTTGCATACTTTCTCAAAAATTTATGGAATGGCGGCTTTGCGTATTGGTTATGGAGTGGCTAATCCCCATATTATTCGTATGCTTGAACCTGTCAGAGAACCATTTAACGTGAATTCAATAGCCCAAAAGGCAGCTATCGCCGCCATTGGAGATCAGGACTTCATTCAGGAATGCAGGCAAAAAAATAGAGAAGGTCTTGAACAGTATTATGAATTTTGTAAGATACATAGGCTGGACTATTATCCATCTCAAGCTAATTTTATTTTAATCGATACGGGATATGATGGTAACGAGGTCTTTCATTACTTAATGAGAAAAGGGTATATTGTTCGTTCCGGTCAGGCTTTGGGTTTCCCAACATCCATACGGATCACAGTTGGTTCACATGCACAGAATAAAGCAGTTTTGAAGGAACTGGAGTATTTTATTTTGGAAAAGAAGGCTAAAGAAACTAAATAGATGTCAGGTGAGGTGCCTCCATGCGTGGGAATGTATTGATGATAGGTCTTGGGCTAATTGGAGGATCCATTGCTCTATCTATTAAAAAAGAACATCCTGAAGCCGTTATACAAGGGTATGATTTGGACTGGAAACAGGTGCAATTAGCAAAAGTTTTAAAAGTGATAGATGAAGAGATTACAGATTATAAAGAGGCTGCTCGAATAGCAGATGTCATCATTATAGGTGTTCCTGTGCAAGTCACATCAGCAGTAATGAAGAACCTGTCCTCTTGTTCGCTTAAAAAGAGAGTTCTAATCACGGATGTCGGAAGTACGAAAGCAAAGATTATGGAAGAGGCAGACAAATACTTTGGCTCAAGATATACCTTTATAGGCGGTCATCCCATGGCTGGTTCCCATAAAAGTGGAGTCGCAGCAGCAAAAGTGCATCTTTTTGAAAATGCATTTTATATGCTGACGCCAGCTTCTCATACTGATGTGAAAGAAGTGGCTGAGTTAAAAATGTGGCTGAAAGGCACAAAAGCCAAATTTATAGAAGTGGACGCAATTGAACATGATTTAATGACTGGTGTCATCAGTCACCTGCCGCATATTATGGCTGCTTCCATCGTTAAGCAAGCTGAACATGCAGAAGAGAAACATGCATTAATTGCAAGGCTTGCTGCCGGGGGATTCAGAGATATCACTCGGATTGCTTCATCCAATCCCCAAATGTGGAAAGATATTCTGATTCAAAATGATCAAGTGTTAATCCACCTCTTGAACACCTGGATAGATGAAATAATGGAGATCAGAGACTGGATAGTCAAAAAAGATGAGGAAAAACTATATTCCTTTTTCTTAAGTGCAAAAGCTTTCCGCGATGAGTTGCCAGCTCATAAAAAAGGAGCTATTCCTTCCTTTTACGATTTATATGTGGATGTCCCGGATTACCCAGGCATCATTTCTGAGATAACCGGTTATCTGGCTAAATCAACCATTAGTATTACAAATATTCGAATCATTGAGACACGAGAAGAACTTTATGGTGTATTAGTGATTTCTTTTCAAACGGATGAGGATCGTTCTCTTGCTGTTGAATGTTTACGAGAAGCAACAAATTATGATACTTATTATGACTGACATAAAAGGAGGAGAGGTATTGGATAAAATCCTTTCATATAAACCAAATGGGTTGGCAGGTACGATAACGGTCCCGGGAGACAAGTCTATATCACATAGAGCAGTCATGTTCGGGGCAGTAGCGGAAGGAAAAACCACCATTCATCATTTTTTGGAAGGGCAGGATTGTTTGAGTACCATTGATTGTTTTCAGAAAATGGGGGTGGATATTGAAAGAGATGGTGATACTGTCACCATTCATGGAAATGGATGGGCTGGTTTAAAGGAGCCGGTTGAATTATTGGATGTCGGCAATTCGGGGACAAGCATTAGGCTTCTTTTAGGATTGCTCGCCAGCCAGCCATTTTCTGTTACGTTCACAGGCGATGACTCTATCGCCAAGCGGCCCATGAGAAGAGTGGTAGATCCTCTTCGGAAAATGGGAGCAACTATAGTTGGTAAGGATGATGGTAATTATATTCCGCTTGAAATGATAGGAAGTGAGCTGTCAGGAATTGAATATGAGCTTCCGGTAGCGAGCGCACAAGTGAAATCAGCCATTCTTTTAGCAGGGTTAAATGCAAAAGGTATTACAACGGTCATTGAAAAAGCATCTACCCGGGATCATACCGAACGAATGATTGAATCATTCGGAGGGAAAATTTATATTGATGGAAGAAAAAGGATGGTTACAGGCGGGCAAGTGTTACAGGGCAGGGATATCCATGTACCTGGAGACATATCCTCTGCAGCGTTTTGGATGGTGGCCAGTGCGATTGTGCCCAACAGTCAGGTTACGTTAAGGAATGTTGGCTTAAATCAAACAAGAACTGGTATTATAGATGTCTTAAAAGAAATGGGTGCTAATATAGAGATTCAGCCTGATTCTCAAGGCGAATTGGCGGAAGAAACAGGGACTGTTACGGTTATGACGTCTTCTTTGAAGGGGATGACCATTGCCGGAGACATCATTCCAAGATTGATTGATGAACTTCCTGTGATTGCCTTGTTAGCCTCACAGGCCGAGGGTAAAACAGTTATTAAAGACGCTGCTGAGCTAAAGGTTAAAGAAACAAATCGAATTGATGCCATTGCCACCCAACTGGGGGCACTTGGAGTAGCTATCACGCCAACAGATGACGGATTAATCATAGAGGGTGGACAAACACTGCACGGCGGTGTTGTGGACAGCCTTGGAGACCACCGAATCGGTATGACATTGGTAATTGCGTCATTGCTATCCAATGAACCAGTAGAATTACGAAATGCAGAAGCCATTTCCGTATCCTATCCTGGCTTTTTTGAAGATTTAAATAAACTTATATCGGTTCAGGAATAAAGAGAGGATTATGCCTCTCTTTATTTGGTACTAAATTTAGTGATGGTTTCATAGCTTGTCTTAAAGAAAGTTATTTTAGTCTGGGCCAATACTCCACTATATAGTAGATTGGTGGTGAACGATCTATACCGGTATTTAAAGATGGAAGAAAACGAAAAAAGCTGATTCGGTCGCTTTTTGCTTAATGATACAGTATACTTATCTAACCTTACATGTTAAGGACTCCAAGCTCTACTACCTCAAAAAGTCTATTTTACAGATATGTAAAACTTCAATTTGAAAAATTATTTTCTGCCTACTCCACAGAGCGCTTTATATAGATTACAAAAAGTGAGTATAATAGAGGTAATAATGAAAATCCGGAATACTGGATTAAACAAACATGGTTCTGCAGAATGAACAGCAGAGTTGTTAAAGATTTATGGAAATGGAAAGGACTGCCACGCATGAATATTGATTCAATTATAAAAAAACTGATGCAAGGTGAATTTGAAGAAGCTAAAAAACATATAAATCAGATTAAGCAATCAAATAACGATGACGATGTATATACCCTGGCAGAAGAAATTGCATCCCTGGGATTTATGGAAGAGGCAAAGGAGCTTTTTGAAGAATTGCTGAAGCGTTATCCTGATGAAGGAGAAATTTTATTTTCCTTGGCTGAAGTTTCAACAGAATTAGGGCAGGAAGAAGAAGCATTGCTGTATTTGGAAAAAATTGATGAGGAAGATCCTATGTACCCAGGTGCCCTGTTATTATTAGGTGATTTATATCAAGGCATGGGTATGGAGGAAGTCAGTGTCCAAAAACTAAAAGAAGCCAATCGCATTCTACCGGATGAACCCATTGTAAAATTTGCTCTTGCAGAACTTTATTATCAACAAGGACATTTCCGTTCGGCTGTAGAATTATATACCTGTATCTTAAAGAATGAGACAGTTATAAATGGTATCTCGATAAATAAGAGATTGGCCTTGTCACTGGTCTCATTGGGCGAATTTGAAGAATCGCTTCAATATTTCCAAAAAGCTGGCAAAGATGATGACGTAAATTTATTGTTTGAGCATGGCTTTGCTGCTTATCACGCAGGGGAATACACAATAGCTATAGCCAAATTCACTGAGCTGAAAGAAATAGATCCAGCTTACCATTCGCTCTATATGTATTTAGCAATGGCTTATGAAGAAAACCACAATCTGGAGAAGGCGTTAGAAATTGCTGAAGAAGGTATTAAGGAAGATCCGTTCAATAAGGAAATATTCCTTTATGGAGCTGAACTCGCAAGTAAGGTAGGTAACACTGACAAAGCCATTAAATGGCTCTCAGAAGCTATTGCGATAGATCCAGGTTACCTCGAAGCCATCCTTACTTTAGGCAAGCTTTACTTACACGAAGAAATGTTCGACAATGTCATTGATCTCGTATCTTCTGTCCGATCAATGGGAGAAGATGATCCTCAATTCAATTGGCTCCTGGCAACGGCTTACTCTGAACTTGAACAGTATTCTGAGGCACTTGCATGCTACAAAGAGGCGCATGATTCTTTTGCAGAGAATAAAGATTTTTTACATGAATACGGCTATTTCTTGCTGGAAGATAGTAAATTTGAAGAGGCTAAGTCGATATTTAAAAAATTGCTTGCAGAAGACCCGAGTAATGATGAGTATATCGATATATTAGAAAGAATTTAACTAATTTGTACAGAGGAGGGCTCCACCTTGAAAACCCCTGTTTCTGTCGATGAGAAGAAGGAATTTATACGCTGGTTTTTAAACCATTATCAATTAAAACGCAGAGAATGTGTATGGATATTAAATTACTTGATGAGCCATGATCAACTGATGACGAATGTTCATTTCGTGGAAGGGGCTAAATATTGTCCAAAAGGGATGGTTATGTCTACTCATTGTGTTGAAGATGTCCCTTTTAGATTTTATAAGAGTAATATCATGACAACGGATGCTGAGAAATCCTTTCATGATATCAGGCTTAATAAGGAAGAAGATATCTTCATACAATTGAATTTCAGGACAGCCTACTCTTCCTATCAATATGCAGCAGTACTTGAGGAAAATTCTTTTCTGCCAAAAAATCTACCTGGTAATGAACAGGATCAATATGTTGCAGAGAATATATTGAAATTTAGTTTATCTAGATTTGAAGAGGAACGATTGACACAGTTAATTGATGAGGCTATTGATAATCGTGATATAGAACTATTTAATAAATTGAGCAGTCAGCTTAATAAAATCCGATCTCAAAAATCCTATAATTAAAAAAATGACCACACCTATTTTTCTTAAAGCCCAAGAGAATAGGTGTGGCCTTTTTTTTGTATCGTCTCTTTAAGTGTCCATATGTTCTGGATTTTTCGAGAATGAAGTACTATAGATTTTGTCTGAATCACAAGCTTATTTGTATATATTTTACTTATTTTGTTTTACAATGGAAAAGAAGTTAAGGAGGAAAATTATGAAATATCAGTCAATTGATGTAGAAAAGTTTATCGATTCCAGAGAATATATAGATACTGTCGTCATTCCTTTAAATCCGGTAGCCTTTGGTGATTCATTTAGTCAAACAGTCTCTTCCTATGAATTTATGACGTTGCTGACATACGAACTAGAAAAAGAATTAAAAGGCCGCTTATTCTTATCCCAGCCTCTCTCCTATATTAAAAACAGTACAGCAGAGGATAAAATAAATCTCTTGTCAGCCTGGGTGGAATACTATAAAGGTGAGGGATTTAAATATATACAGTTTCTCACGACAGATAGTAAATGGACGAGCCTGGATGAGGGTGGAAATGTTGTATGGATTCCAGCTATTCCTATAGAAAAAATGCCTCTCGAAGCTATTAAATCAGTCATAAGCGAACAAACAAAACAGCTTGCAGGCAAACTGGCCGAATTCTGGGTTAAATAAGTTTAAAGTATGTTAATATTATAAAATGGTATAAAAAAGAAAAATAAAACATCTATTTCCTTAAATGGGAGTTTATTGACCTATTAAAAATATTAGGATATTATTGTAATGTCCTAGTTTTATGGAAGTTTGTGCAATCTTCTATTTTGTATGACTTTTTCGATATAAGGGGGGGAGAAATTTTATGAGCAGCCAAAAAGTGTCAAGACGCCAATTCCTGAATTATACGCTTACCGGCGTTGGGGGATTCATGGGTGCGGCAATGCTTATGCCTATGCTGCGTTTTGCAGTCGATCCAGCTTTAAAAGCAAATGCATCTGGGGAGTTCATTAATACTGGATTAAAAATATCCGAGATTACTGAAAAACCAACTCGTGTCGATTATAAAACTGAGGTTAAAGATGGATGGTACGAAGCTGAAGAGACAAGAACAGCATGGGTTTACAAGGATGAGAACGGCAAGATAATTGCCCTTTCTCCGGAGTGTAAACATCTGGGATGTACGGTGAACTGGGAAGGGTCAGAGGATCATAAAAATGAGTTTTATTGCCCATGTCACGGGGGTCGATACGAAAAGAGTGGGAAAAATATTCCGAAAACACCTCCAATCAAACCGCTCGATGTTTACGACAAGCAGGAAAAAGATGGGGTATTATACCTAGGCAGTGCAAAAGAAAATGAAGTGTAGGGAGGCATAATCAATGCTTAATAAAATGTACGATTGGATTGATGAGCGATTAGATATCACGCCCTTATGGCGCGACATCGCTGATCATGAAGTCCCTGAGCATGTAAACCCTGCCCATCATTTTTCGGCATTTGTTTATTGTTTTGGGGGATTAACGTTTTTCATTGTAGTCATTCAAATTTTATCCGGAATGTTTTTAACCATGTATTATGTGCCGGATATTAAAAATGCATGGGAATCTGTTTATTATTTACAAAATGAAGTTGCTTTTGGTCAAATAGTTCGGGGAATGCATCACTGGGGAGCAAGTGTCGTCATTGTTATGATGTTTTTACATACTCTTCGTGTTTTCTTCCAGGGTGCCTATAAAAAGCCTCGTGAATTAAACTGGATTGTCGGAGTTTTAATATTCTTTATCATGCTGGCATTAGGATTAACTGGATATCTGCTTCCTTGGGATATGAAAGCGTTATTTGCCACAAAAGTAACCTTAACGATTATCGATTCGGTACCATTTATCGGTCCGTATCTAAAAACGTTACTTGCGGGTGATCCTACTATTGTTGGAGCGCAAACCTTAACGCGTTTCTTTGCGATTCATGTATTCTTCCTTCCGGCGGCGCTTATTGGACTAATTGCAGCTCACTTCTTAATGATACGCAAACAGGGAATTTCTGGACCGCTATAAGATTCAGTTGAAAATGGAAATGTTACGAAGGAGGGGATATCCTTATGCATCGTGGTAAAGGAATGAGATTTGTAGGGGATTCAAGGATTAGTGCGGATAGAAAACCGAATATTCCAAAAGATTATTCAGAGTACCCAGGAAAAACGGAAGCCTTTTGGCCCAATTTCTTACTGAAAGAATGGATGGTAGGTGCTGTATTTTTAGTCGGCTTTTTATGTCTTACAGTAGCCCATCCATCACCGCTCGAGAGGATTGCTGACCCAACAGATACGGGATATGCACCTTTACCTGACTGGTACTTTATGTTTTTATATCAATTGCTTAAATATTCATATGCTTCCGGGCCTTATAATTTAATCGGGGCTCTGGTTATTCCAGGGTTGGCCTTTGGAGCATTAATGCTTGCACCGTTTCTGGATCGCGGACCGGAACGCAAACCAACCAAACGGATTTTTTCTGTAAGTTTTATGTTGCTTGCAATTGCAGCTGTATTTTACCTGACATGGGAAACTGTTTCTCAACATGACTGGGCAGCTGCGAAACTGCAAGGACAAATTGTAGAAGATGTAGCAATCGATAAAGAATCAGAAGGATATAAATTATATCAAGGTCAAGGCTGTGTAAGTTGTCATGGCGACTCCTTGCAGGGTGGTAATGGACCTAAATTACTTGGTACAAAACTAGAGGTTGATGAAATTGGTCATATCGCTGTAAATGGTTCCGAAAATAAAAAAATGCCTCCAGTTTTTAAAGGATCTGAAAAAGAATTAAAAACACTGGCAGAATTTATTAAGGGAGCAAATGGAGACGGGGATTCAAAAGGGGAATAATGTTTTTAAATAAAGGGGGTACTCAGTTGAGTACTCTTTTTTATCTTTTTAAATAAGTCATTCAAATCCCTCTCCCTGAGCTTGTACCCAAGTTGACAAATGAGGTGCAGTTGTTTGTATTATAAAGAGTGGAATGAGCGCAAGTTAATCCTGCAGATATGATTTTACCTTTGTCATAATGGCAGTAAAAATCAGGGGGAAATCCTGTTTTGACGTAAACCAGGTTATTTGAGTGACTAATATGTACAAGAATTTAGATGGAGGAAATAATGAAAAGCTGGCTGTATGTTTTATTAGGAAATCGGACTTTTTTATGGATTTTATTGATTGTTAATATGTTTGGGACCATATACGGATATTATTGGTATGAAGGGCAGCTTGAAATTACACCTATTGCCTTTATTCCATTTGTTCCTGACAGCCCAACAGCAAGTTTGTTTTTTTGTCTTGCTATAATTGGATGGCTTATAGGGCGTAACTATGGTTTATTTGAGGCCTTGGCAATTGTATCTTTATTCAAGTATGGAATTTGGGCAGTTGTGATGAATATTCTGACCTTTTTTGTGGAGGGATCTATATCCATCATGGCGATTATGCTAATCCTGTCCCATGCAGCCATGGCGATTGAAGGAATACTCTATGCTCCTTTTTATCGAGTTAAACCGTGGCATTTAATTGTGGCGGGCATTGTAGCTTTACATAATGAAATCATTGATTATGTATACGGGATGATGCCGATCTACAGTGTTCTTCATCATTATATCCCTCAAATAGCCTATTTTACCTTTTGGCTGAGTGTCCTTTCAATTGGTGTGGGATACTGGTTTACTCTACGTAAAGGCAGGGAGGTATTCTCCTTCCAATCCAGGCAATAATTAGTTCTAGCCTTGTCCCCTCCTACATACGATTAAGTAGTATGAGGAGGGGTATTTTTATGAAGATTAAATCTTTATTTTTTTCTATATTAATTATTATTTCATCAGGCTTGATCACAACTTATGCTAATGGATCATATAAAAGTGAATCATTAGAGACACTTGCTGATCAATCCCTTCAATTTGCAAAAGTGGATAGGCGTGAGGAATCGGAGCAATTATTACAGGCATTTTCAGATAAATTTTATGATTTGGCAGTTGATGGGGCAAACTATTCGATGGATGAGATCAATATTATCACAATTGCTTATGAGGAAGCGTTACAAACCTTGCAAGATAAAGAAAAAACGAATGAAGAGGTTATTGATGAAATAACAAAATTTCGCTTAGCGCTCGATGCAGTCAACAGTGAAGGAGCACCGTTATGGACAAGTTTAAAGGATAGTATTATCTCGGCTGCAAGTGATACGAAGGTATCTATCCAAAAGCAGGACTCTGTTGAATTTCAGGAAAAATTAAATCATTTATTATCCATCTACCATATTTTATATCCATCGTTAAAAATAGATGTTACACCTGAGCGCTTTCAGCAAGTAGATTCTCATATAAAATTCATTGATCAATATCGTCCGCAAGTTTTTTCAGATCAATCGCAAAGCGACTTGATTTCTCTGGAGGAGCAGTTACGTGTTATGTTCGAGGAGGCAGAAAAAGATGATGCAGATCCTTCTTTGTGGTGGGTAATCATCTCGACAGGAAGCATTATTATTATGACTTTATCTTATGTCGGATGGAAAAAATATAATGCTACAGATGATGAGTTTCATACCAAGGAGAAGAAACAGAATTTTTGATAAATTTTAGAATATTATCTATCCATTGACAGAATGGTAAGGACATTATTACAATTATGATAACAGAAATGAAATGGAGGATATAAATGAGCTTTCTAATTTATTTTATATTGCTATTAATCATCCCGATTTATGCACAAATGAAAGTACAAAGGGCTTACAAAAAATATTCTCAAGTCCATGCATCGAATGGGTATACTGGTGCCGAAGTTGCCCGTAAGATATTGGATGAAAATGGACTGTACAATGTACGTATAGAAGAAACACATGGGGTTTTAAGTGACCATTATGATCCAACAAGTAAAGTGGTAAGATTATCTTCAAGTAACTATCATGGACATTCTTTGGCTGGTACGGCTGTTGCCGCACACGAAGTCGGGCATGCCATTCAGGATAAAGAAGGCTATACCTTTATGAGAATCCGTCATAAGTTAGTACCGGTTGCCAATATTGGCTCAAACTTTTCCTGGATTTTAATTATAGCCGGTATGTTGCTCGGGATTTATAATTTGGCTTGGCTTGGAATTTTGTTTATGGGAGCAGCCGTGTTATTCCAATTTGTCACACTGCCAGTTGAATTCAACGCTTCGAACCGTGCGATGAAACAAGTCGTGGCATTGGGTGTAATTGATGCTGATGAAGAAAAAGAAACGAAAAAAGTTTTAGATGCAGCAGCGTTAACCTATGTAGCAGCTGCAGCGGTTGCTGTACTTGAATTGTTACGATTTGTATTTATGCTAACGGGTATGAATAGTGAAGATTAATAAAAGGAACCCCCTTCGTATTTGAAGGGGGTTTCTCTATGTCCTTTAATGATCAAGTGGATTCTTATTTTCATCTAACGTAAATCCTTCTCCAAGGACATCATGGACAATAGATACAGAAACAAACGCATGTGGATCAATGGATGTGATAATACCCTTTAGACGTACAATTTCGTTACTGCCAACAACGCAATAAATCACATCGCGTTCCTGCTTTGTATACGAACCGACACCTTTGAGCAATGTTACACCGCGTTCCATTTGCTGATTGATTTTTTCCGCAATTTCAGAATTGGAATTGCTTATGATCATAACACCGCGGGCTGCATAAGCGCCCTCTTGGATAAAGTCAATCACTCGGCTGCCAATATAGACCAGGACCAGCGTGTACATGGCTTGTTTATATTCCAGGTATGCTACGAGCGATAACACAATAACACAGAAGTCAAACATAAACATGGTTTTCCCCATGCTCCAGCCCTTATATTTAAACATGAGCCGTGCGATGATATCGACTCCGCCAGTCGTTCCTCCATAACGGAAGATAATACCCAAACCGGCACCGATACACACACCAGCAAATAAGGCGGCGAGCATAAGGTCATCTTTTAAAGGAATATCGATTTGAAATTTTTCAAAAATCGCGATAAATACAGATACCGCAATCGTACCGATAACAGTGTATAAAAAAGTTTTTTTGCCTAACAGTTTATAGCCTATAAAAAAGAGCGGTAAATTTAATACGATATTGGATATCGATGGGCTCAAGCCTGTTAAGTTATAAATTAAAAGCGTAATACCGGTAAATCCGCCTTCACCCAGTCCATTTTGCATATTAAAATGAACAAGACCGAAAGACATAATCGCAGCTCCTATCAATATTAATAGGATATTTTTGAGCTTTAAGTTAAAAATCATGTTAATAATACCACTTCCTTGCTAACTCAATTATTATTAGGGTGTACAATTGTGTAAAATTAATGAATGACATCCTTTTGCATTCTATCATATTATTGTTCGAAACCTAAGAAATACGCTAACATGAAGATAAGAAGGTGATTCTTTTATGGAAATGAAGAAATCAATGGCTGATTTACAAAAGGAAGTAGATCAGTACATAGGGCAATTTAAAGAAGGATATTTCAGTCCACTTGCCATGACAGCGAGACTTACAGAAGAACTGGGAGAACTGGCAAGAGAGATTAATCATTATTATGGCGAAAAACCAAAAAAAGCGTCAGAAAAAGAAAAAGCCATTGAAGAGGAAATGGGAGATGTATTATTTGTGCTCATTTGTATGGCTAATTCCCTCAATATTGATCTTCAAGAGGCACATGACATGGTTATGGAAAAATTCAATTCAAGAGATAAAAACCGCTGGACAAGAAAGGAAGAGTAACTAATGATAAATGTTATTATTGCAGGGCCACGAGGGAAAATGGGAAGAGCGGCAGTTAATTTAGTGTTGAATACAGATCATTTCCATTTGGTGGCCGTTTTGGATCATAAGAATGAAGGAATGATGTTAAGCCAGATTGATGGATACAGCGACATAGATGTGCCGATTTACACCGATCACGAATTGTGTTTTTCTGAAACAAAGGCTGATGTGCTCATCGATTTAACAACGCCTGAGGCAGGAAGAGTTCATACATTGTCTGCCCTAAAGCATCGTATACGCCCTGTAGTAGGTACGACTGGTTTTTCAGATGCCGATTTGGCTGAAATCAAAAGAATATCGAAAGAATATGGAATTGGCTGTATTATAGCGCCGAATTTTGCCGTTGGTGCTGTTTTAATGATGAAATTTGCCAAACAGGCAGCAAAATATTTTCCGGATGTAGAAATAATTGAATTGCATCATGATCAAAAGCTTGATGCTCCGTCAGGAACAGCCATTAAGACAGCGCAATTAATAGCTGAAGAAAGACAAGTAAAAAAACAGGGACATCTGAACGAAAAAGAAACGTTAGAAGGAGCACGCGGTGCCGATTATGACGGAATGAGAATACATAGTGTACGATTACCAGGACTTGTTGCCCATCAACAGGTTATGTTTGGTGGAGAAGGCCAGACATTTACGCTTCGACATGATTCGTATGATCGAAACTCTTTTATGAGCGGAGTTAAATTGTCGGTGGATACGGTTATGAACATTGATGAATTAGTGTATGGTCTTGAAAATATTATCGATTAAGGGAGCGGTTGATCTATGAAGATTGCTTTGATTGCACATGATAAGAAGAAAGACGACATGATTCGATTTGCGATTGCCTATAAGAACACACTGGCAGAACATCAACTTTTTGCGACCGGTACTACAGGGAAACGAATACAGGATGAGACAGGTCTGTCTGTGCATCGTTATCAATCAGGACCATTGGGGGGAGACCAACAAATTGGGGCGATGGTTGCACAGAATGATATTGATATAATTATCTTTTTCAGAGATCCATTGACAGCGCAGCCACATGAACCTGATGTTTCCGCATTGATGCGATTGGCAGATGTGTATTCAATCCCCTTGGCAACTAATATGGGTACGGCTGAAATATTAATTCACGGGTTAGAACGCGGTGACCTTAAATGGAGAAATATCGTTAGGGAAAAGGAGTAATTTATTCAGAATGAAAACAGATATACTATGTTTTGGCGCTCATTCCGATGATGTTGAAATCGGAATGGGCGGCACAATCGCTAAATATACAGAATTAGGTCATACTGTTGTGATTTGTGATTTGACGGAAGCTGAACTCTCGTCAAATGGTATCCCTGCAAATAGAATGAAAGAGGCGAATCAAGCAGCTGCTATCTTAGGAGTAAAGGAACGAATCAATTTGAAGATGGGGGATCGGCAATTATATCCCACGCCTGAAAACATCTCAAGAATTGTTTCAACCATAAGAATGTACAAGCCTGAAATTATCTTTATCCCTGCCGTTCCCGATCGCCATCCGGATCATGGACATTGCGCATCTCTGGTAGAAGAGGCTGTCTTCTCCGCCGGTATTCGGAAATATGAGGATGAATGTAAGCTTGAGGCGCATAAACCAAAACACGTCTTTTATTACATGATTAATAGCTTCCATCCACCAGATTTTTGTGTGGATATCAGTAGCTATTTTCAATGTAAGTTATCCAGTTTAAAATGTTATTCTTCACAATTTATTAAGTCTGATGATGGGGTAATAACGCCTTTGACAGAAGGCTACCTCGAAGCAATTGAAGGCAGAGAACGGGCATATGGAAGAGAGGTAGGCGTGTTATTTGCAGAAGGCTTTAAGACGAAACATACACTCTTACTAGATCAAGATTTGTTAGGTGGAAAGATATGAAACAGTTAAAGATTGGAATTGTTTGTTATCCGACGGTAGGCGGGTCAGGAATTGTTGCGACAGAATTAGGTATCAAGCTTGCGGAGAGAGGTCATGAGATTCATTTTATTACATCCAGTGTACCGTTCCGCTTAAAAAAACGATACTCAAATATTTACTTTCACCAGGTTGAAGTTAATCAGTATGCCGTTTTTCAATACCCTCCTTATACACTGTCCTTAGCCAGTAAGATTGCAGAGGTTGTCAAAATGGAGGGGCTGGACATCATCCATGCCCATTATGCCATGCCACATGCGGTCTGTGGAATTTTGGCCAAACAAATGACAGCTCAGGGCTTAAAAGTAGTTACGACTCTCCATGGAACGGATATCACTATTCTGGGGTATGATGCTTCCCTGCAGGACATGATTAAGTTTGCTATTGAAAAATCAGATGCTGTTACAGCAGTCTCTCATGCGCTAGTTCAAGAAACCTATGAGTTAATTCAACCAGATAAAGAAATCCAAACGATCTATAATTTTATTGATTATCCAGCGCCTGAACCGGATGCTGATAATATGGATAATTTGAAAGCGGAACTTGGAATTAGTGGGAATGAAAAGGTCGTTATTCATGTATCAAATTTCCGGAAGGTAAAACGTGTGCCAGATATCATTGATACATTTGCCGCTGTAGCAGACAAAATTCCATGTAAACTTTTACTGGTTGGTGATGGGCCTGAGATGTCGTTTATCAGTAAAAAAGTTAAAAAAATGGGACTGCAGAAAAAAATCATTTTGTTAGGAAAACAGGAAAATTTACAGGAGCTTTATGCCATCAGTGATGTTTGTGTGCTTATGTCAGAAAAAGAAAGCTTTGGACTGGTTCTTCTTGAGGCAATGATTTATGGCGTACCGTGTCTTGGAACAATGGTTGGCGGAATTCCTGAAGTGATTCAAGATGGGATGAACGGACATATCATTGAATTGGGAGATATAAAGGCAGCTTCCAATCGGTTATTAGAATTACTTGAAAATGATTCAATGAGAGAACAAATGGGCCAACAGGCAGTTCATATGATAAAGGATCATTTTCAAACGGAATATATCGTAAATCAATATGAAGATTTGTACTATTCATTATTGGAAAATGGGGAGAAAGAGGAATGAATGATGAATTTAGAAGGGCGCTCCCTGTCCTGGAAGAGTTGGCCTCAGGAGGCTATGAAGCCTATTTCGTTGGAGGCGCGGTTAGAGACACATTAATGGGCAAAGCGATTGATGATGTGGATATCGCGACCTCTGCGACCCCGGAACAAGTAAAGGAGATCTTTACCTATACAGTGGACGTTGGTATTGATCATGGAACCGTTTTGGTGCTTTATAAAGGGGAGTCATTTGAGGTAACAACATTTAGAACGGAAGCTGCCTATAAAGACCATAGACGGCCTGATTCAGTAACTTTTGTAACCTCTTTATATGAAGATTTAAAAAGAAGAGATTTTACCATGAATGCCATTGCGATGGACCAAGACGGTAAATTGTATGATCCGTTTAATGGGGAAGAAGCCATACGTACAAAAATGATCCAAACAGTTGGTCAAGCTGATGAACGATTCAGCGAGGATGCGCTAAGAATCCTTCGGGCAGTTCGATTTGTCAGCCAGTTAGGTTTTACCTTACATGAGGATACAAGGTTGGCATTACGGAAGAATGCTCATTTACTTTTCCATATCGCACAGGAACGGAAAACAGCCGAATTCCAAAAACTAATACGTGGTCAGTATTCACATAAAGGCTTGGAAATAGCTGCTGCTGAAGGGTTGATGATGTATTTTCCGGAATTAGGCCGATTTGCTGATCAAATGGAGCAGTTTCTTACGCTCCCCTTTCAACGATGTGAATCATTTGAAGAATGCCTGGCCCTAATTGCGCTTTTTAGTAATCAGGATCAATCCATGTATAAACAGTGGAAACTATCATCCAGTCAGCTGAAAAAAATAGGACTGCTTATTAGTGAAACAAAGAAAAGAGAAATCGCCCCATTCACATCCTACGCGATTTATCAGCTTGGCCTTGAAAATACACGGAGTGTAGAACGTGTTTGGTCTATATTCCATAATGTCCCGCCTAATTTCGAAGCCATTACAACTATACATAATCATATGCCGATCCATAAAGATTCTGTTTTAGAGGTCACGGGCAATGATCTCATGAGTTGGGCTGACAAAGCGGGAGGACCATGGATTAAGGAGCTCATGATTGAAGTGATTAATGGAATCCTGGATCATAAGGTTCTGAATAAAAAGGAGTTAATTAAACAATGGCTCATTCAAAGGAACAGATTATAAAGAATGAAATTGCCAAAGCATTTGCGAAGGCTGGAGATGAGTATATATCGGGCCAGGTTCTGGCAGATTTAGTGGGTTGTTCACGAGTAGCCATTTGGAAGCATATCGATCAACTGCGCCAGGATGGCTATAAAATCGAGGCGGTTAAGAAAAAGGGATACCGATTACTGAATAAATTGGATTCGTTAACAGCTACTGATATCTTAATGGGCCTCCAGACTGAATTTGTAGGGCAATCCATCTATTCATACAAGACCGTCACATCCACTCAAACCATTGCCAGAGAACTTGCAGATAGTGGCGTTGCAGATGGCACGGTTGTGATAAGTAACGAACAAACCGAAGGCACGGGAAGATTAAAAAGAAAGTGGCATTCTCCTTCTAATGGAGGTATTTGGCTGAGTTTGATTTTGAAACCTGATATTCCTCCTCACCATGCTCCTCATCTTACCTTGTTAACGGCTGTAGCTGTTGTTCAAGCGTTAAAAAAAATTGGAGTCGAAGCTGGTATTAAATGGCCCAATGATGTATTGATTCAGGGCAGGAAGATTGCGGGCATATTGACCGAGCTTCATGCAGAATCTGATCAAATTCATCATGTGATTATCGGAATTGGTATTAACATCAATCAGACCTATGAATCATTTCCTAATGAGTTAAAAGAGATCGCCACCTCGGTAAAAATCGAGAAAAATCAAAGAATAGATCAATCTGAATTTTTACAGGATTTATTTGTGATTTTGGAAGATTTATATATGATTTTTCTAGAAAAAGGTTTCGAACCAATTAAACAAATTTGGGAAGAGCATTCTATTACAATTGGAAGAAAAGTAACCGTTCATAATCCGCGTGGGACCTTGACCGGCATTGCAACAGGAATCAATCAGGATGGTGTTTTAAAAGTAGAGGATGATGACCAGAAAAGCCATTTGGTATACTCCGGAGATATAACCGTGCATCAGTAAATTTCAAAATTGGAATAGTCATAATTGTGAAGTTAGCTAATCTGAAGAGAAAGCGTTCAATAATAAGTTAATATATGGCAAATAAAAATGACTGAATGTTATAATTCATAGAAGGGCGGGAGCGGAAACGACCTGCACCTTTGCATTAAAGTCATTTAAATAGATTTATAATTCTGCCTGTATCCATGTAAGGACCGGGACAGAGGGATAAAAGCTATTATGCCATTCATCCTTCTGAAATAGGAAGGATTTTTTATTTGGGAAAATAGGTTTTTCTCTCCTCGGAAGGGAAAAGGAGGAAAGAAAAAGGATGAAATTTGCTGCAGATTTTTTGAAACTAAAAGTGAAGCAAGAAAAAATTTCAATGCTGACTGCGTATGATTATCCATCTGCCAAATTGGCAGAGCAAGCTGGGGTCGATATGATTCTCGTAGGTGACTCCCTTGGGATGGTTGTGTTGGGATATGATTCTACGGTTCCCGTCACCATGGAAGATATGATTCATCATACGAAAGCTGTAAAAAGAGGTGCCCCTAACACATTTATCGTAACGGATCTGCCATTTTTAACGTATCACACAACGATTGATGAAGCTTTAAAGAATGCTGCCAGTCTGTTGCAGATTGCAGGAGCGGATGCGGTCAAAATGGAGGGAGCCGGTAATGTTATTACTAAAATGAAAGCGATGACAGAAGCAGGTATACCGGTAGTGGCGCATTTAGGCTTAACTCCGCAATCAGTTGGCATACTTGGAGGATACAAAGTCCAGGGGAAAACGGGTGTGTCGGCGAATAAGTTACTGGATGATGCACGAAAATGCGAAGAAGCCGGAGCCATAGCTGTTGTGCTCGAATGTGTGCCTTATCAGGTCGCTGAAAATATATCTAATCAATTAACGATTCCTACTATTGGGATTGGCGCAGGTAACGGAACAGATGGCCAGGTTCTTGTTTATCATGATGTTCTGTTATATGGCGTTGGCAGAGTGGCGAAATTTGTTAAATCATATGCAGATTTAAATGATGTGATTGGCCATGCTTTATCCGAGCATATAAAAGAAGTAAAGTCCGGAGTTTTTCCTGATCGTGACCATTCATTTACGATGAAAGAAGAAGAACTTGCCTCGCTGTATGGAGGGGAAAAATGAAAATTTTCAGCCGGATAAAAGAATTGCGTGAAGTACTAAATTTAGAGAGGGAACAGAAACATTCGATTGGGTTCGTTCCAACAATGGGTTATTTACATGATGGCCATGTATCTCTAATAAAAAAGGCCAGAGAGAATAATGATGTAGTAGTTATCAGTATTTTTGTAAATCCATTGCAATTTGGACCTGGTGAAGATTTTGATAAATATCCACGTGATATGGAGAGGGATGAAGAGCTGGCACGAAAAGCCGGCGTGGATTATCTATTTTACCCGACTGTACAAGAAATGTATGGGGATAAGCAAACGGTGACAGTAAACGTCCATGAACGCACCGATGTCTTGTGCGGTAAATCTAGACCGGGGCACTTTGATGGAGTGGCAACCGTTTTAACAAAATTATTCACGATCGTCCAACCGAACCATGCTTATTTTGGGTTAAAAGACGCGCAACAGGTTGCTGTAGTAGAAGGGCTTATTCATGACTTTAATTTTCCGATTGAACTGGTAGGTGTAGAGATTAAGCGTGAAGAAGATGGTCTTGCTCTCAGCTCCAGAAATATTAATCTAACTGAACAAGAAAGAGAAGAAGCTCCATTTATTTATCAAAGTCTTTGTAAAATAAGAGAAGAATTGCAAAATGGTGCAAGTCCACTGGCTGCTCTTGAAGAGGGGAAACACTATTTACAAAGCTACATCAGTGGAAAAGTCGATTATTTTGAAGGTTTGTCCTACCCTGAGTTAAGCGAGATTACAGCGCATGATCAAAAAATAATCTTTGCAGTAGCTGTTCAATACACGTCCGTCCGTTTAATTGACAACATTATCATAAATCTTTAATCATACTAGGGGGTGAAATCATGTTTCGCAACATGATGAAGGCAAAACTTCACAGAGCAACAGTTACAGAGGCTAATTTAAATTATATTGGCAGTATTACGATTGATGAAGACTTATTGGATGCAGTAGATATGCTTCCAAATGAAAAAGTACAGATTGTAAATAATAACAACGGAGCCCGTTTTGAAACCTATATCATTCCTGGAAAACGAGGGAGTGGTGTGATTTGCCTGAATGGAGCCGCTGCTCGTTTAGTTCAGGAAGGGGATAAAGTGATTATTATTTCCTACGGATTAATAGGAGAGGCCCATGTGAGAAGTCACCAGCCAAAAGTTGCCTTTTTAGATGAAACGAATAAGATTGTTGAAATGCTTGGAGTCGAATCTGAAGCAACCATCATTTAAATGTAGTTGATTTTCAACAAACTCTGATTCCATTTTTGTTATAGGAATCAGAGTTTGTTTTTTATTTTTATTCAATACGTATCAATCTTCTTTGATAAATAAGATTGATTTTGATATAACAGTAGGTAATGGGTTACGCTAAAAGAAATAATCCATGTACTTTCCATCAGTGGTCTAACCATCAGATAAATAGTATGATTAAAAATAACAGATACAGTACCATTTACTATGAATTAACGATAATCGGCTGTAAAAAAAGGCAAGTTAGAGAAGAAGTAAGCAGGTGTGTAAAGATGAAAAGTAAATATGTAGTGATTGATTTGGAGACAACAGGTAATAATCCTAAAAATGGTGATCGAATTATTCAAATTGCTGCTATTGTCATAGAACAAGGAAAAATAGTAAACCAATACTCCTCTTATATAAATCCAGGGAGATCCATACCTTTATTCATACAGGAATTAACAGGTATCTCTGAAGAAGATGTGGAGAATGCTCCTACCTTTAAAGAGTTGGCACCTTACATTATTGGTGTGTTGGATGAGGCTGTCTTTGTTGCTCATAATGTTTTATTTGATTTGACATTTCTACAGGCTGAATTGAAACGGGTAGGATATGAAGGGTTCCTGGGAGATACAATTGATACAGTAGAATTAGCGAAAATCGTCAATCCTGAAATGTCGAGTTTTAGACTGGAGGAGTTAGGTAAGGCCTATGGTTTTCTTCATGATCGTCCACATCAGGCTGACAGTGATGCATATGTAACAGCCCTTCTATTTTTAGAGTTTTACAGTCAATTGAAGAGATTGCCGAAACCAACTATAAAATCACTATATAGATTATCCTTTTTATTAAAGAGTGAGCTGAAAGAATTACTGGCTGAGATTATAGAAGAGTATTCAACGATAAGTGAGCCTTGGAGGCCAGATTTAGATATTTATCGTGGAATCGCAATCACAAAACAGAAATCAAATTCGAATCCCTTACATCCACAGAATGAGGAGAGCCATTATTCTCTAGATGAGCAAGGTATCCAGACTATCCTTAAAAATACCCTTAAAAGTCATAACATCAGTTTAGTAGAAGATGGTACGAAAAACTTTGCCGATCATATGAATGCCATATTTGCGTTTGCCTGTGAAAATAAAGTTCAAGTAACAATCGCTGCTCATTCAAGATTCACGATAAAACAATTAATGGATTCTGCGCATAGGGTACAGTCATTAAATCCAATCCATAATCAAATGAGTATTTTACATTCAAAAGAGCAGTATTTAAGTTTGCCGAAATTTGAGCAATCATTGCGAGAAAAGCAACAAAATTATGAGAGTACTATCACAAAAATGCAATTATTAGTCTGGCTCACGATGACAAATACAGGCTGTGTGGAAGAACTGAATTTATCATCCGGGGGAAAAGAGTTTTGGAAGGAAGTATCCCACCATGCCACTCTGCACCCACGCTTGCTTAAACCCTGGACAGAACGGGATTTTTATACTAGACAAATGACGAATGCAAAGCAATCAAAGATTATTCTCACTACTCATAATAGCCTTGTTTCAGATATACAGACAGGTGATTTATTAAGCAGCAATCAATATTTTATAATCGAAGAAGCTAATTATTTTCCATCATCTGTTCAAAGAGCATTAACAAAAGAGATGAGTTACGTAGAGCTGAGAAATCTCATAAATAAAATTGGTACTTTGGATAATCGGCAGCTATTGCGTGCAGTTATAAGGCTTTTAAAAGAAAAAATGACTGATCATTTTGATGATAGACAAGTTGTAGTTATTTTAGAAGAGGTCGGGTTGAATATTGAACGTTTTTTTCAATCCCTTTTTATCTATGGAATAGAAAACAACACGGATATGGATGGACCAAGAGCTCAGTGCAAACTCGATTTTACCAGTCTCGACCACATACATATCGTGCATAATTTAAGAGAAGAAGCTGGTGAATTGTCTGCGTCGCTGAGTGATTTATTTGGACAATTCCAGCAAATCCTTGCAGAGTTAAACCAAATACCAATCGAGAAATTGAAGCGAAGCCAGCTCAACATTATCGATGAATTAGCTAAATTAACTGGGGAAATGTATGAAATCCTCTCTAATATAAAAAGATTTTTTGAAAATCAAGAATCAAATGACGAGGTGTGGATGAGCTGGAATGTAAAAGGACATAAAAATTCATTGCAATTTTATGCAAAGCCCTTATCGGTATCAGAATGGATTCAGTGCAACCTCCTACAGCAGAACAATACTTTATTTATTTCAGATGTCCTGACAGTGGGAGAATCTTTTCAACACATTTCACGTAAATTAGGTGTTTCGGAAAACAGTATTTTTAAAAAAGTGATTCCGCCTGTAAAACAACATTATTTAACGATAATGGCTACACCAAAAGAAAAATCGGTTGATTCTGTTAAAGATTTGATACGAAAGCAACAAAATCATTTGATTCTTTTATTTCATTCACAAGAATCGATGAAAAAAATATATAATGATATAAAGGAATTGGCTGATCTTAAACACATACAATTGCAGGCACAGGGACTATCTTCCGGCTCTTCTATTAAAATGCTGAGAAATCATCTGGCTGTTAACCATTCCATTTTATTTATGACATACTCAGGCTGGGACGAGGTTCGGTATGCCTATGATGGACGTTCCAGAATCATAATGGTTGAGGCGCCAGTCCAAATGAACAGGAATGAGGCAGATGAGGCCCTATTATCAGAGTTAATCATCAATCTAAGAAGCCAGTTAAACGCTTTTCCTGATTATGATAATAGCGGTATTTGGACCTTACTTGATAATAGATTGATTAGGCGGGAGAAGGAACAGTTTAATCATGGTTTAAATTATATTAAGGTAATATACAAGAATAAGTAGTGTGTATGAGGTGAAGAGTTCGCTTTCTGACTAAAATAAGACTCCGGTTATTTTATTTTGATATAATTGAACGATATTCGAATAAATAGAAGGTTACATATCGGGAGGTTTTAATGTGGAAAGTAAAGTAGAACTGCTATCAAGTGTAAAATTGAGTTACACAAATGATTTATATAAAATCGTTGATTCTCTGAATAGAACGCTGAAAAAAGAGGATTTAATGTTTGGTTTAGCATTGGATAAAGAAGACCACCAAACAGCCGTTTTTTCAATATATCGTACATAACTTGAAAGGATGCAGAAATGAAAAAAATAATTTGGAGCTTAGTGGCTATTATCCTGATTGGCAGTGCATTGTTTATACAGGCTATTTATGCCGGTGACAGTCCGAAAAATGCTGCTAAAAAGAATGCTGAAGAAATTGCCAGGGAAACAGCCAAAATGACAGAAGTGGATGATTTTTATTTATATAATGGAAATGAGACGTGGAGTGTCATAACTGGCAAAACAGCAGATGGTAAAAAGATTGGCGTTTGGGTGCCGGATGATAAAAAGAAAAAAAGCCAGGTTATAATTCTTTCAGAAGGCATCAGTAAAAATGAAGCCGTAGCAATAGTGAAAGAGAAAAAGAAAGTAAGTGAAATTGTATCCGTCCAATTGGGAATGGAACATAATCAAGCCTTATGGGAAGTCACCTATAAAAATGATAAAGGACTCTATGGTTATTACTACCTGAATTTTAAAACAGGGGATTTAATACGCAATTATGATAATTTGTAGGATGGAGATGGAACGAAGATGAAATTAGCAAGCAGAGTATCAGCATTAACACCATCAACAACACTTGCAATAACAGCAAAAGCAAAAGAGCTTAAAGCAGAGGGGCTCGATATTATTGGTCTGGGAGCCGGAGAGCCGGACTTTAATACTCCTGCCAACATACTCGAAGCGGCACAAAAGTCAATGCAGGATGGACAAACAAAATATACTCCATCAGCCGGCTTGCAATCATTACGACAAGTGATAGCTGATAAACTTTTAAAGGATCAGGGGTTAACATACACTACTGACCAAATTTTTGTTGCTTCCGGTGCTAAACATGCCTTGTATACTCTTTTTCAAGCAATTTTGGATGAAGAAGACGAAGTGCTCATCCCAACTCCATACTGGGTAAGTTATCCGGAACAGGTTAAATTGGCAGATGGGGTGCCTGTTTACATTGAGGGTAAGGAAGAGAATCAATTTAAAGTGACACCTTTACAAATTGAAAAGGCCATTACTGAAAAAACGAGAGCACTTATTATCAATTCACCAAGCAATCCAACCGGGATGATCTATACGGCCGAAGAATTAAAAGCGATTGGTGAAGTATGTTTAAAACATGATATAGTAATAGTTTCGGATGAAATTTACGAAAAATTGGTGTATCACAACCATCAGCATGTATCCATAGCCGAGCTTTCAGAGGAGCTTAAACGACAAACTATCGTGATTAACGGGGTTTCTAAATCTCATTCCATGACAGGGTGGAGAATTGGATATGCGGCTGGTGATCAAGCGCTTATTAAAGCGATGACGAACCTGGCCAGCCATAGTACATCCAACCCGACAACAACAGCTCAATTTGCAGCCATAGAAGCATACACAGGGCCTCAGGATCAAGTTGAAGTCATGCGAAGCGCATTTGAGCAAAGACTGGATGCCATTTACGGGCAATTGCTGGAGATACCAGGTTTAACTTGTCTCAAACCTCAGGGCGCATTCTACCTATTCCCAAATGTTTCAAAAACAGCAGAAATGTGTGGTTTCCAGAATGTTGATGAGTTTGTAAAAGATTTATTGGAAAATGCTCTTGTAGCGGTTGTTCCTGGCTCTGGTTTTGGCGCACCTGATAATATTCGTCTATCCTATGCAACATCTTTAGAAGCGCTTATTGAAGCTGTTAAACGTATGAAAGAGTATGTTATAAATAAAGCAGCCACTAAAGCTGAATAAATAGAGATTGATTGGTAACCAGTGATGTAACGGCCCCTTAAGGAAGATGCCTAATCTGCCTTTAAGGGGTGTTTTTATGAATAATTGGAATAGATGTATAAAATTGAAAAATGCTATATAATTAAATTGGTTTGACATTCCAAGTAAAGATAAAATAGAATTACGAGTCTAAACAGAGCGATGTAAAACGAAAATATTGATAAATTTTAAATAAGCAGAGAATGATGGATAAAAGATAAAACACAGGAATTATTGATTTCATTTACAGGTGAAATTTTGTATTTGCTTGTCTATTTTTGTACTTGTATAATGAATAGGGGTACATAACCTGGTTTTGTTTAAGCTTTGGAGGGAAAAAATGTGAAGTGTACAATTAATGAAGTGTATAAATATGTGAATGAAGAAGTTAAAATAGGTGCCTGGATTGCCAACAAACGTTCTTCCGGTAAAATTGCTTTCTTGCAATTGCGTGATGGAACTGGCTTTATTCAGGGTGTAGTGGTAAAAGCAGAGGTAGATGAAGAACTATTTAATATGGCTAAAAAGATTACACAGGAAACTTCCGTGTGGGTAACAGGTGTTGTTCAGGAAGATGAGCGTTCACCATTTGGTTACGAACTCCTTGTAACAGGACTTGAAGTCATTGCAGAATCGGTTGATTATCCGATTACACCAAAACAGCATGGTACGGAGTTCCTAATGGATCACAGACATTTATGGCTTCGTTCAAAACGCCAGCATGCCGTGATGAAAATCCGGAATGAAATTATTCGTGCTACCTATGAATTCTTTAATAAAGAGGGCTTTGTAAAAGTAGATCCGCCGATTCTTACAGGAAGTGCTCCGGAAGGAACTTCAGAATTGTTTGCAACAAAATACTTTGATGAAGATGCATACCTTTCACAAAGTGGTCAATTATACATGGAAGCGGCAGCGATGGCTCTGGGCAAAGTATTCTCCTTCGGTCCTACATTCCGCGCAGAGAAATCCAAAACCAGACGTCATTTAATTGAATTCTGGATGATTGAGCCTGAGATGGCATTTGTTGAATTCAATGAGAATCTTGAAGTTCAAGAGCAATATGTCTCTTATATTGTACAAGCTGTACTGGAAAACTGCGTAATTGAACTGAAAACTTTAGGTAGAGATACTTCTAAATTAGAGAAGATTAAAGCACCATTCCCTAGAATTACGTATGATGATGCGATTAAATTCTTACATGAAAAAGGCTTTGATGATATTGAGTGGGGAGATGATTTCGGTGCTCCTCATGAAACAGCGATTGCAGAAAGCTTTGATAAGCCTGTATTCATCACGCATTATCCTACAGCAATTAAGCCGTTCTATATGCAACCTGCTCCTGATCGTGATGATGTTGTGTTATGCGCGGACTTAATTGCTCCTGAAGGCTATGGAGAAATCATTGGAGGATCTGAACGTGTTCATGATATGGATCTGTTGAAAGCCCGACTTGATGAACATAATTTAAGTATGGATGCTTACCAATGGTATTATGAATTAAGACAATATGGTTCTGTTCCTCATTCTGGCTTTGGGCTTGGACTCGAAAGAACAGTTGCCTGGATAAGCGGCGTGGAACATGTTCGTGAAACTATTCCATTCCCTCGTTTGTTAAACCGTCTGTATCCTTAATAGTCAATTGAAACCTGGCAATTTATTTTATTGTCAGGTTTTACTTTTCCGTACTTCAAAATCAGCATACATGGTATACTAAAATGTGAGGTGTCGAATTATGACTATAAAAAATCTGTCGAATTGGATTAAGCAGGCGAATGTTGTCATACCTTCTTATTTGTTAACCAATTACAAAGAGATGGGAATCACTGAGCAAGAAATGATGCTTTTACTGCATGTTCAAAACTTTTCGATGAACGGAAATTATTTTCCAACACCTGCTGAAATCTCATCTGTCATGAATCTGACAGAAATGGAATGTTCCAACACCCTCAGAAAACTGGTTCAGCATGGGTTCTTAGATATTACAGAGGAAGAAAAACCAGGTTTTGAAAGCTATTCAATAAAGCCATTATTTGAAAAATTAGCCTATCATTATTTAAAAGATGCTAAGCAAACTGATTTTGAAGAGAAAGTCATCAAGAGTGAATCTTTATATACCATCTTTGAAAAAGAATTTGGTCGCCCATTATCGCCCTTTGAAGGTGAAACATTGGCAATGTGGTTAGATGAGGATCAACATTCAACTGATTTAGTCAAAGCTGCTCTTAAAGAAGCGGTCATCTCAGGGAAGCTTAGCTTTAGATATATTGATCGAATTTTGTTTGATTGGAAGAAGAACGGCATCAAGAATTTGGAACAAGCAAAAGTACACAGTGAGCGGTTCAGAAGCTTTACGAAGAAAAGTCCTGCTAAAACCGTACCGGTAGCCAAAGAGTTACCCTTATATAATTGGCTCGAATAAACAGTAATTGATAGACCTGGATAGTACCATTTATCCGGTCTTTTTATTCGTTAAAAAAGGTGTAAAAAGGGAGGGGATAGATAGATGCTTACAAATACACAAATTCGATATTGTCTTGATGAAATGGGAAAAATGTTTCCTGATGCCCATTGCGAATTAAATCACTCCAATCCATTTGAATTAGTAGTGGCAGTTGTTTTATCAGCGCAATGTACGGATGTATTGGTTAATAAAGTAACAAAAAATCTTTTTCAAAAATATAAAAAACCAGAGGATTTCCTTTCTGTACCACTTAGTGAATTGGAGAATGATATTCGTTCAATCGGATTATATAGAAACAAAGCAAAAAATATCCAGAAACTATCTCAAATTATTTTGGAGAAATACAATGGGGTTGTTCCTGATAATAGAGATTTATTAATTGAGCTGCCAGGGGTAGGAAGAAAGACAGCTAATGTAGTTGTTTCAGTCGCGTATGGTACACCTGCGATTGCCGTGGATACCCATGTGGAGAGAGTGAGTAAAAGGCTTGGCATATGCCGGTGGAAGGATTCTGTTATAGAGGTTGAAAAAACGTTAATGAGAAGAATACCTGAAGAGGAATGGTCCCTTACACACCATCGGATGATATTCTTTGGTCGGTACCATTGCAAAGCTCAATCACCAAAATGTGAGCAATGTCCAATGCTCTTATTATGCCGTGAAGGAAAAAAAAGAATGAAAGCAGCGGGAAAAAGCAAATGAATATTCCAGAACTGACTCATGAACTTTTTAACTTTGAATTTGATCAACTTGATGAACTTGATTTGACAAAGTGGAATCATCTTGTCTTTAATTTTGGTTTCCCATATGAATATTTTTATTATAAAAATGCAGAATGCTACAGACCCTGGGAAGATTTTTTGAATGTCAGAGAACAAATAACGAAGGAATGGGCGGAAGTCGTTCAGCGCTTAGAAGTGATGTTTTCTAATAGAGAAAAAAATGAAATTAAACCGTATATGTTAAAAGGGATTGTGCTGTATATATCTTTAATGTATTGGTCAAATCAGGTGCCTGTTAATTTACGCGAGTTCCCAGAATGTTTGAAGGAATTAAAGGGTAAACCTGTGAATGTGGAAGAGCGTTTACCATTCATTATGACAAGGCCGCACTTTTTCCCTAGCTTTATGCAGTTAAAGAGTTTAATGGAGGAACAAATTAAGATTACGGCCAAAATGGCTGCCTTAAATAAGTATTCAAAATGAAAAGCAAAAAAAGAGATCGGACATTTTGTCCGATCTCTTTTTTTGCATTAGGCGGTTTTACGTAAATTTCTTGGTAACTCTTGAATAGCCGGGGGTAGCAGAAGGGATGTTTCTGATGGCTCAGAATCCTCCGTACTGCTCGGTACGCTTCTATTACCGTTATCACCGTTCCGACTGTTATTGGAATTAGTGTTGCTCTCCTCGTTACCGTTATCATTACCATTACCGTCGTTATTGCGGCTATCATTACCATTTTCCAGATTGTTACCTTCTTCGGTACCAGTTCCAGTTCCTTCATCTGCCCCTGGGTCTGTACCTTCTTCTGGTTTAGTTTCCTCAGGATTTTCAGTTTGACCATCTTCATTGCCTGTTCCGCTATCTGGGGCAGGTGTAGTCGGATCATCTGCTGGCTCTCCTGGTTTTGGCTCTTCCGGTTCAGGCTTCTCTGGTTCTGGTTGTTCTTCTGGTTGTGGCTCCACTTCCTCAACAGGTGCTTCAGGAATTGACACAGAAGCAGAAGCTGCATCACTTTCCTGGCTACCTACAGATGCCGTTACATAGAAGACATACTTACTGCCAGCTTTAGGAGCATCAAGACTGAATGATGTTTCTTTTGTAGTGGTTAATGTTTGCTTGTTTCCACCATCCACGGCAACCTGAACATTAAATTCAGCGTCATTAGAAGAACCATAATTCCAGCTGACATTTATTCGATTGGATGCTTCATCATAAGCAGCGTTAAGTCCAGAAGGGGCATCCGGTTTTGTATATTTTTGCGATGTTTTTGAAGGCTCATGTCCTTTTACATAATATTCATATACGATTTGATCGCTCGGTGTATATTCACTTGCTTTAGCGTTTGTTCCTTTTTCAATGGCAACTTTCACAACCGAACTAGGCTGTTTGAAATTATCAGTTGTCACATTCTCGGACATTTTGCCCATCATTGTTTTAAAGATTTTTGCGGCAATTTTTGTTTCCTGCTTGCTCATCGGATTTTTTAATTGTTGGTCATATCCCGTCCAAACAGACATGGTGTAATTCGTAGTATATCCGATAAACCATGCATCCGGTGAACTGCTCTTACTAATATTATATTTTGCCCGGTCTTCTGCAGAGTAGTTTGTTGTTCCGGTTTTTGCAGCAATATGAAGACCTGGAATATTGGCTGCAGTCCCTGTACCCTTCGTCACCACATCCTGCAAAATGTTTGTAATCATAAAGGCTGTATAATCCTTCATGGCTACTTGTGATTCAGGAGCCGTTTCAATAACAGTATCATTGTCTCTAAGAACGACTTTCTTCACGACATGCGGTTTATTATAAATACCCTCATTACCGAAAGCTGCATAGGCGCCTGCCATTTGCAGAGGGGACGCTGCTTTGTCTACACCGCCGATTGCCGATGCTTCATATATATCTCCAAAGTCAACACCTAATTTTTTGGCGAATTCACCAGCTCGCTCTGGACCAACCTCTTGGAGTGTTTTCACGGCAGGGACGTTAAGGGATTTATAAAGGGCCTCACGTATGGTGACATCTCCTTTATAGGTACCTGTCGCGCTTCCGATCGATTGTCCGGAACTATATTTATATGGTTCATCTTTTATAATTTGAGCGGTCGACCATTTTAAATGTTCAATCGCTGGACCATAATCAAGGATTGGTTTAATGGTAGAACCCGGCTGTCTTGTTTTTAAATCTGTTGCATAGTTAAAGCCACGGGCAACTTCCTGATTTCTTCCGCCGCCCATTGCCATGATTTCTCCTGTCTTCGTATCCATAAAGACAGTACCCGCTTGGAATTTATCGTTTGGATACGCGATATATTTATCACTGTCCAGTATTTCCTGCATTAGGTCCTGTGCGTCAGGATCAATAGATGTATAAATTTGAAGGCCATCGGTATATATGTTGTAATCCCCGATATCTTCAACTTCGTCAATCACCTGGTCAATAATGGCATTATATTTTGTGTTTGCTGTATTCTCACGTTTATCTTCTGAAACCAAGCTTTTTTCTACACTTTCAGCTTTCGCTTTCGTGCTTTCCTCGGCAGAAATAAATCCTGCCTTTTCCATAAGCCCAAGTACAATATTTCTGCGTTTTTCTGCTTTTTCAGGATTCGTAAAAGGGTTATAGTTATTTGGACTTTGCGGCATACCTGCGAGGGTGGCAGCTTCTGACAAGTTAAGCTCGTTCAATTCTTTTCCAAAGTATAGCTTGGATGCTGTTGAAAACCCATGAACACCGGAAGACATATATACTTTGTTAACATACATTTCAAATATTTGCTCTTTCGAGTATTTTTGCTCGAGTTGATAAGCAAGGTACATTTCCTGTACTTTACGTTTAATCGTTTTTTCTGATTTAAGGAATGAGTTCTTCACGACCTGCTGGGTAATGGTACTTCCTCCCTGAGATCCGAAGCCGCCTGTTATGTTACCGATTAAAGCTCCGCCCACACGAATAATATCAATTCCATGATGTTTATAAAACCGCACATCTTCTGTTGCCAGGATGGCATTTTCCATTAATTTAGGGACGTCCTTATAGTCGACGTAATCTCTTGTCTCAGAGCCTACTTCTGTATATATATCTCCGTTTTTATCGTAAATTTTTGAAGATATAGGATCAATCAGCAAGTTATCATCTATTTCAGGTGCCGTAACAGCCCAATAAGCAAAGACTCCGCCTACTGAAATGCCCGCTATGATAAATAGCATTGCCAAAACAATTAATATCCTTTTTATTAATGATTTAGATTGTTGCTTTTGTTTTCGATTATTCTTTTTGGAATTCGCAAGATTCCTTTTTTCTGTCCTCGTTTTATATTGATCAGACATTGTATTACATACCTTCCTTTCAGGATAAAGGACCAATTAAAATAGTTGGGTACCATATTTTTTGTCAATTATCTTAATATAGTCAATTCTTGGCGAAAATCCAAGCGGAATCACTTCACCTACATTTTCAATATCCTTTTTTGGTATTGATTTTCTGCCGCCAGAGAGCATCTCTTCCCAATAATAAAGCAGTGTTTCAGCCGGCAAAAAATAAATTTCCTCCGTGACACTAAAACGCATAATAATAAAGGCTATTCCATCATGTTTGATGATATTACGCATGTGAATAATCTGATGTTCATGGAAATTCTTTAAAGGGAAGGAGGTTGTTTGCTTGGTTTCTTTCGCTTCAAAATCAATATACCGTCCTTTATAAACACCATTATAATCGGTTGTGGAGGCTTGCTTAAAATAGGCTTCCTTAATAACAGCAGCGCTCCTTTTTGGGTAAGATACATTCACGATCTGAACAGGTGTAGGTTTTTTGTGGATAATTGCAATGTTATTCTGTATATAATATTGATTTGTTTCGTTTAAGTCATCCTCCAATGTCATTCCTCGATTAGAATAATCCACTTTTTTCTGTTTAATTACTTTACTGGTGGTATTCTTAATCGGATTGTATTGTTTACCATTAGGATATTTTATAGACATAGTATCCCTCCAAACCCATCCTTATCATAACAAAAATAGCATCAAATTTGTAAAATTCCTTACCGCTTCTAGAGAAAGTTTATTATAGCAGACAAATCTTCGCGTTTATGTAATTTTATAGTAAAAAAAGCGGCTTTCTCTTATTAAAAATACTAAATTGATAGAATTTAAACGAAACTAAGGCACTTCGAAGTTTATAATAATAGACCGTATTCGTCAAAGGAACTTTTTAGCTAAAAATCGTTTGGTGGAATTCTTTTTGGAGGAGAATACGAAGAATACTTACCGATTACACATTTTAAAATCAAAATGGCGGTGAGGAATCAGTGTATAGAAGCCGGAGTTTAGTACTCCGGCTTTGGAAGATGAGTAAAATTCTTTAAGTAGACGGTTTATTTGGTCCATCCACTTTTGGGTTGCCCGTATGTTTTCTGGATTCGTTGTTATTTTTCTTTTTTTGTTCCTGTGCTGCTGATGTATTTTTCTTCATAACTACACCTCCTGTCATTAGGTTGTCTATGTTTTGTTAGTTTATACAGGTTGTCGAAGGAAGGATATCTATGCAATTCTCTATTTTCTTTGCCGATACCCTTCTAGTTTTGTCGTCTATGAAGGGATTAGGTTAGATAAATCGAAACTTACATATAAAGAATGAGGGAAGGGTGAAGATTATGAATTCCAAAGAAAATATCATCACATTGCTGAAGGAACTGGAGCAGGAAATACTGGCGCTGGAAGAAGAAATGATAAAAAAAACAGAAACTGAAGTGAAAGATACAATAGCGGAATATACGTATACCATTAAAAAAGAATCAAGAAAGATGGAGATGGATATGGCGGCTATCCATCATAAAGTAAATAACACGAAGGGGGATTACTTAAAAGATGTACCATTCACCAGAATGAGCCTGGTTCATATAACATAATCAAAAACTAGATAGTTTCTTTTTCTCTGAAATTCTGTTTAGATAAGGTAAAAAGAGCAAGGATGGAACCTAATGAAAGCGAACTTCTATCAAAAAAATAGTGAATTAATAGAGATGGTAAAAGAGGCAGAAAGAATTTATAGAAACGCGCGCGAAAATGATTCGCATGCTGATTTCCACACTGTGGTTAAGCCGTTTGCCGACCGTGTCAAGTTTTCCGTTGATGAATGGTTGGTGGATGCCGAACAATGGGTGGCGGAAAACCGCCCTAAATATATATCACTTATGCAAATAAAGAATACTCATAATAATGTATTACAAGTATCGGTCCATTGTTATTTTCCTGAATCAAGTAAGTCGAGATTTATTAAACACTGTAATGCAGCTTTGTTTGTACTTGAACAGATTCAAATGGAGAGCCCAGAGCATAAGTGACTGTCTGTGGCACCCAATCCCTGCTGCTGCATACTGTATATTATAGTAAGAGCGGAGGGAGAGTATGCTTAAAAAACTTCATGATAAGAAATCCAGAAAGCGTAAAAGTGATCTTCGTACCTATTATGGAATGCCGGGTGGAACTTACACGTCCCCCTATGAATATAGAACCGTATATCCTGGGCCAGGGATAGCTGTTTCACCCCAGCTTCATCCACATGGCATTTGGGCAAACGAGGGAGTTCAGAGACAAATGCATCCGTTTGAAGACACCCTTTCTTATCAACCCTATTATCATAACCAACTATATCAGCAGCCTTCACATAATCCCTATTTTATGGAACAGAATCTAGGAACGATGCCTGTGATTGGCGGTATGCCGGATGTTCAAGGTTATTATGGGGCCCCGCAACAGGAAATGCTAAATCATTACCCAAAGCAGCATGTGAATCCATTCCAAAACCCATTATATTCGCAGGATGAAGATTTTTATCCGTCTCAGCAAGCGAATCCCGCTATTACACATCCATACCCGAAGCAAAACTTTATGCAGAAAAATCAGGGGAATAATTTTTCATCAGTGCTTAATCAATTTAAGACACAAGAAGGCAGTATAGATTTTAATAAAATGATTGATACTGCGGGAATGATGTTAAATTCAGTGAATCAGGTATCCAATATAGTAAAGGGTGTAGGTTCAATCTTTAAAGTGACCACATAAAAACTGCCGGTTAAGAATCGGCAGTTTGTTTATTATTGAATAGATATCCGTTTCTTTCTTGATTTGGGAACTCTAATTGATAATAATCCATTCTCGTGTTTTGCTTCAATTTGTTCCTCGTCAATCGGATATTGGAATGTGAAGCTTCTTGATTTTTTTTGCTTTTCTGTAGCAATGGTTTGATCATCCTTATTCACTTTTCGCATACTTTCATATGATATAGTTAATTTGTTTCCTGATATATCAATTTCAATGTATTTCTTATCTACACCTGCAATATGTGCTTGTATAATATAGTGTGTATCTGTTTCTTCCCATTCAACAGGAAAACTAGCAAAAAGCTTTTGGTTTTGAAAAAAACCATCCATCGACTGTAATATTCCGCTCCTAGAGTTCTCAGTTAATAAATCATCCATTTGTGAGATAAAGTTACGGAGTGGTTCCAGCGGACCATTTTTATTATTTTGAGCCATACAATCTCCCCCTCTGATGATCTATCTTTAGCATATGCGTAATATTTTTAAATGTTAATAAGTGGAGATAGGAAAGAGGAAATAGTGGGATATTAGGGGATAGAAATCGAGCAATAAAACATGCATGTAAGGGAATTCCATATATTTTTTGAGGAATGTGCTTATTTGTAGAAAAGCAGCTTTTTAGAAAAAAGTGAAGATGAAGTTATTGGACGTATAAAAGTAAATAATACGATAATATGTATGTATAAAGGAGTAGCGGCCATGGAAAGTACCCGTGTGAAATTAGCATATAAGGAAGAGGGGGCAGGCGAACCAATAGTATTGATTCATGGTTTTTGCGGTAGTAAGGAATATTGGCAAAAAGTCATTCCTTATTTAAAAGAAACCTATCGTGTGTTAGCAATTGATGTAAGAGGGCATGGAGAAACGGAAACGACAAAGATTGGATACAGTATTCATGATATGGCGGAGGATTTATATGAATTCTTTAGGGAGCATGATTTAAATGATGCCTATGTATTTGGCCATTCTATGGGTGGCTATATTACACTTGACTTCGTTGAACATCATCCCGAGCTTGTCAGAGGATATGGGCTTATTCACTCCACTGCATTGCCAGATTCTCCGGAAGCGAAGAAAAATAGATCGGCAGGAGTCTCTACAGTGGAAGAACAGGGTGTATCCCTTTTCATCCATGATCTGATTCCAAAGCTGCTGTCAAAAGAAACGCGTAAAAATGAAGAAGAGATGCTTAAGTCATTAATAAATATTGGGGTAGAAACCAGACCGGCAGGCCTCATTGGTGCTTTAATAGCTATGAAAAATCGCGAAGATAAAAATTATGTTCTGAAGAAGATGGATATTCCCGCTCTTCTCGTAGCCGGTGCTAAAGATGAGGTAGTGCCGGTTGAAAAAGTATTTACAGTAAGTGGGGATCATATTACACAGGCGGTGATTAAAAAAGCCGGTCATATGGGCCTTTTTGAGACCCCGGAAGAAGTGTCGAAAGTGATTGCCTCATTTTTAGAGAAAAGTAAACAATAATTGGAAGGTCGTATCTCTCGGAAGATACGACTTTTTCCTTTTCAAGGGAACGTTCATTCGGTACAATGATGACAGAAATGAGGTGTGCATGATGTTTGGAAAGAAAAATTTAGTGGAGTTCATGAATGATTTTATTCAAGATGAACAATACAAGGATAATATTGCTTTTTGGCATACCATCGATGAAAAAAAAGCTACTTATTCCCCCTTCCCGGCTGAATTAAATGAAAAGTTGAAGTCTGCCCTTGAAAAAAGAGGGATAGAGGCTCTGTACAGCCACCAGGCGGAAGCTTATAAATATATTAGAAACAACAAAAACATTGTAGCGGTCACCCCTACAGCATCAGGCAAAACGCTGTGCTATAACCTTCCCATTCTCCAATCTATCCTGGAGAACTCAGATACAAGAGCTCTATATTTGTTTCCGACAAAAGCACTGAGCTATGACCAAAAATCCGAATTAGAGGAACTGATCCATGCTGCTGAGGCTGACATAAACAGCTATACGTATGATGGAGATACCCCGACAAGTATTAGGCAAAAAATACGGAAAGCGGGTCATATAGTGATTACAAATCCGGACATGCTCCATTCAGGGATATTGCCTCACCATACAAAATGGGTTAGTTTATTTGAAAATCTGAAATATATTGTTGTAGATGAGTTGCATACGTATAAAGGTGTATTTGGCAGTCATACGGCTAATGTAATCAGAAGGTTAAAGAGGATATGCCGTTTCTATGGGAGTGATCCCATTTTCATTTGTACCTCGGCTACCATTGCCAATCCCAAAGAACTTGCCGAACAATTAACAGAGTCCAAAATGGTCTTGATTGAACGAAATGGTGCGCCATCAGGGAAAAAGCACTTTGTGTTTTACAATCCTCCCATTGTCAATAAACCTCTAAATATACGCAGAAGCTCGATCTTAGAGGTCAGGAAGATTGCCAGCACCTTGCTTCGAAATAAAATCCAAACGATTGTGTTTGCCCGCAGCCGTGTACGTGTTGAAATATTAGTTACGTATTTACAGGAGCTAATCTCGAAACAATTGGGACCAAAAGCAATCAGTGGGTATCGGGGTGGATATTTACCAACGCAAAGACGGCAAATTGAGAAGGGACTGCGTGATGGTACTATTTATGGCGTTGTCAGCACAAACGCTCTTGAATTAGGAGTGGACATTGGGCAACTGCAGGCATGTATTATGACTGGGTATCCGGGGTCCATAGCCAGCGCCTGGCAACAAGCAGGCAGGGCCGGAAGAAGGCATGGTGAGGCGCTTATCATTATGGTTGCCAGCTCCAGTCCATTAGATCAATTTGTCATCCAGCATCCTGATTATTTTTTCAATAAAAGTCCGGAAACAGCGAGGATTAATCCTGATAATCTTGTCATCCTCGTAGACCATCTTAAATGTGCGGCTTATGAAATCCCGTTTAAAGAAGGGGAACAATTTGGAGCTATTGAGATTACGGAGATTTTGGACTATTTAGCTGAGGAACATGTATTGCACAAAAATAAAAATACATGGCATTGGATGAACGATGCTTTTCCGGCACATGAAATCAGTTTGAGATCTGCCTCCCAGGAGAATGTGATTATTATTGATCGAACCAAGCCTAAAGTTCAGGTAATTGGAGAAACAGATCGTTTCTCAGCCATGACTCTTTTGCATGATGAAGCTATTTATTTGCATCAGGGAGTTCAGTACCAGGTGGAACATTTAGATTGGGAGGAGAAGAAGGCATACGTACGCGAGGTCAATGTTGATTATTATACGGATGCCAATCTTGCAGTCCAGGTCGATGTACTGGAAATTGACCGGACTAATGTCAATCCCAAAAGTGAAATGACGTTTGGAGATGTTTCTGTGCGGGCTATGGCTACCATCTTTAAGAAGATCCGTTTCGATTCTCACGAAAACATTGGATCGGGACCTATCCACTTACCAGAAGAAGAAATTCATACAAATGCCTGTATGCTTTCCTTAAAGGATGGGAGCGTTGATTGGAAGGAAGAGCGGCTTGAAGAAGGCCTGATGGGAGCCTCACATGCCTTACGCGGCATTATTCCTGTTTATGTATTGTGTGACCCAGGCGATATTCATGTTTATCCCCAAGTGAAAGCAACTCATAATGAGCTCCCGACCATCTTTGTTTATGATCATTATCCGGGCGGAATTGGTCTAAGTAAGCATATGTATGAAAACAGTGAACAAATAATACAGGAAACGATTCAGGCGATAAGAGTCTGCCCATGTGAAAATGGCTGCCCGTCTTGTGTGGGAATGGAAGGCACTGGTTCGTCTTTGAAGGAGGATTCCATTAAAGTGTTGTCTATTCTTGGAGACCAAATGGCCGGTGACTATTCAAATGTCCATTAAAAATAAACTAAACAGGATGAAAAAACACCTAAATACAAATGTTGGCGAAGGAGAGGCAAAAAAGAAAAGTATCGATGTGCGTAAAGACATAGTTTCGCACGTTGACATTCCTTTCTTAGAGCAATGGAGTGAATTTGGAGCCTCTGCCGTATTTTACGAAAAAGAATATTGCCTGATCAGGGAGGTTAGCTATCCCCTGCAGTATCAGCATGGAAAGTATACATTTGATATGTTGCCGCAAATTGTAAACCTATGGAATGAGAGTAACCTCCAGCATCCACTCTCATCATCTGGTTTTGAAGCAAATCAAATGTTTTTCTTTGATACAGAAACAACAGGTTTGGGCGGAGGTGCAGGGACTTCCATCTTTTTACTTGGTTATGCCTTTTTGGAGGATGGATATATTAAAGTCAGACAGCATTTCCTGCCGAGACCAGGCTTTGAAATTCCATTTTATAAGACCTTTTTAGAAAAAGTGAATTATGAGACATTGGTAACCTATAATGGAAAAGCCTTTGACTGGCCGCAAGTAGTTACGCAGCATACTCTTTTGCGTCAGCATTTGCCGAAATTACCGGATTTCGGCCATTTCGATTTATACCATGCTTCAAGAAGATTGTGGAAAAATAAATTGGATCGTGTAAAGCTTTCTATCGTTGAAAATGAAGTACTTGGTTTTGAAAGAAAGGATGACGTGCCGGGGTACTTGGCACCGATGATTTATTTTGATTATGTGGAAAGGCAGGATCCAGAAGCTGTCTTTAAGATTATGAAGCATAATGAATGGGATATCTTATCATTAATCACGCTGTATATTCATCTTTCTGCCCTATTATTAAATAATGATGCAGTGGAGCATGAAGATTCATTTGAATTAGCGAGATGGTTTTCTTCCTTAAAAGATCGAGAGCGCGCCATTGATTCTTTTGAAAAAGGAATTACCCAATCTAAACAGAATGAAGAGCGTATGACGGTTCTCTTTCATTTAGCGAACGAACATAAAAAGAATAAAAATCTAGAAGCCGCAGTGAAGATATGGGAAGAAGTAGCTGACTCAAAAACACCAGAATACGTCTGCTGCTCCTTAATTGAACTGGCTAAATTCTATGAACATAAGAAAAAGGATCCTGCTACTGCATTGGAGTATTCGCGTAAAGCTTTGGATTCAATAAGAGACTATTCGTTTAATAAACACGGCATTCATGAGGAATCAACCCATCACCGCATACACCGTTTGGAGCGTAAATTAAATATGAATAAATTGGAAAGAAAGAAAATCTAAATAATGGTTGTTATGTTTTCTCATCCCATTTAAATTTATGTTATACACCAATAATGAATTGCAGAAGGAAGTGGATCAAATACGGATGTATAAGGTGGTCTTTTATTTATTCTTTGTCGTGATCGGATTATCGATGCTAATTTTTAATTTTATTTAATTTTAATGTAACAGTTTTTATCCTGAAACATTTTTTATAAAGGGAAAATAGGTGACTGCCTCAGTACGGTCTTATCCAACATTTCATAGTCTATTAATGTAATCTATATAGAAAATGAAAGGAGAGACGCGTATGTTCGGTCGTCGTCATCATCAACATTGTGGGCCAATACAAATCCCTGGTTGTCATAAAGTGCAGTGTTGCCCGCCGGTTTGTCACCAACCTATCCAGTTCGTTAAGGAAAATTGCATTACACATGTAGTTCCGCATGTGCATCCGGTGCAAACTCTTGAAGTGAATAATCATGTATATCAACATCAACATCACTTCCCACACTCTTTCCAAACGGCAAATAATGTTCAGAATCAATCCCAGCAATTTGGAACTCCAAACCCACCAAGACCTGGTTGTTCAGGAAGTGGTAGTGGATTTGGCTTTTAAAAGTAAGAGGCGTAAAGCCTCTTCTTTTATTATTTAATGTATAATAAGAAGAGATCGTAAATGGATGTGAACGCATAATGGGAAAAGTGGTATTTGTGACAGGATATAAGGCGCATGAGCTTGGTATTTTTGATCAAAATCACGAAGGTATTAAATACATAAAAAAAGCATTGCAGGGCCGCTTGTTAACGCTTCTTGATGAAGGAATGGAATGGGTGCTTATTACAGGGCAGCCAGGAGTGGAGCTTTGGGCTGCGCAGGTCGTTTTTGATTTACAGGAAGAGTATCCCAATCTTAAACTCGGGGTATTATTACCCTACTTAAATCAGGAAGAAAAATGGAAAGATTCAGTCAAAGAGCTCTATGAAGAGATACTTCTTCAGGCTGACTATGTTGAGGCTATTTCTAAGAAAGCTTATGAAGGGCCATGGCAATTAAAGCTGAAGAACCAATTTATTGTGAGTAAGAGCGATGAAATGCTGATTCTGTATGATGATGAAAAGGATGGAAGCCCGAAATACAGTTGGTTTGAAGGGAAAAAGAAACAGGGTAAACAAGATTATCCTATTATTCAAATAACATTTTGGGACCTGCAAAGTTTAATTGATGAGGCACAGTGGGAATAATATAAAGAGGAAATTGACAAATAGCACTTTTTTTGAAAAAATATTAAGTAATAGTCGTATGAATTTGAGGTGAAAAAATGCTCTCAGATAAAACAAAGTTGACAGCAAAGGATATCTTAGAGAAAGAATTTAAAACTGGTGTCAGAGGATACAAACAAGAAGAAGTTGACCAGTTCCTGGATTTGGTTATAAAAGATTATGAAGTTTTTCATCAGGAAATTGAATCACTTCAGCAAGAAAATATGAAACTGAAAAAGCAATTGGAGGAACAGCCGAAAAGGGTAGTTCAACCAGTACAACCAGTACAACAAGCTACAGGAACCACTAATTTCGATATCCTAAAACGCCTTTCCAATCTGGAAAAGCATGTATTTGGAAGTAAACTTTACGAATAAAAACCTTCCAAATAATTGTAGTTGTATTATTTTTAAAATCAGGGTATAATGTATTTTGCATGTGATAACGTCTGGGTAATCGCTGCAATGTAAATTGTAGAGGAAAGTCCATGCTCGCACAGGCTGAGATGCCTGTAGTGTTCGTGCCTAGACCAATAAGCTAGGGCAGCCTATTTTTAGGCTGACGGCCGGGAAAGTGCCTAAGTTCTTTTGGAATATGGCACCGGTACCTATAAAAGTGCCACAGTGACGGAGCCTTTTTGGAAACAAAAAGGGTGGAACGAGGTAAACCCCGCGAGCGAGAAACCCAAATTTGGTAGGGGCGCCTTTCCTAAGGAAATGAACGAGGGGAAAGGGCAGACTTATAAGTCTGAAGATAGATGATTACCACCGGAGTACGAGACCTTCCAGTCGATTGCAGTACGAAGGAACAGAACATGGCTTACAGGACGTTATCTTGGAAATGTATAAATAAACCTGAATGAACTTCTTCCGTAAAGGAAGGATAAGAGGCTGTCGACTCTGTCGGCAGCCTTATTTATTTCTCCTTAAAATTAAAATAATAACAAATAACGAACCATATCATAGTAGACATAGGATAGGCAAAGTCATATATCTATCGTTGAATACTGGTCTGTATCCTCTTTTTATAGGTTTCTTTATAAAATATACTTAAATAAACCAAGGCAGTTCCTGCAGCTATAATAAGTCCGACATAAACGGACATCATCATTGGGACTGCGAAAGCCCCTATAATGATTGCTGATCTTGCGATTAATTCGGCACCGTTATAGGATACACTACTAAAGGCCGAATAAGACCCTCTTTTATCCTCAGGTATCATATTTGCCTGTTCAGCATTGAATATAGGTGAATACATTAATTCTCCAATTGTAGCAATAAATCCGAATAATAGAAGCGTATACCAGCTGTTTGCTGAAGTAAGGAAAATATAGCCGATTCCATAGATGATCAATCCCGTGATTAATACATTTTTATTTAAAAAACGGTCGGTGATCTTTGAAACAGTAAACGTTAGGAGGACTACTAATAACATATTCTCTATATTCATCAAACTCAACATTTGAACACCCTCAATTTGATATCCGAATATATGTATAGTTTCAAAGGATTCTGAAAGTCGCACCCCTATATAACTATTTAATGATAACTCAGCAGAAAGGATAAACATAAACCCAAGCACTAGTTTTACATAGCGAGTATCCTGAAGGGCAATTTTATAATTCTGAAGTAAATCAATGAAAAAATTTTCGTGTTTTGCCTTTAATTGGCGGACCTTACTGTCAATCAGCCAAATTTTATAAGCAAAAGCAATCATGGTGGATGTGCACGTTAAGATGATAAATAATTCGAGTTGATGATGGCTATATAAAAGTCCGCCCATAGCCGCACCAATCGCCATAGATAAATTAACCAGCCAATAATCTAGTGCATATACAGATTTTCTGGTCTCTTTTGTTGTGGAATCCATAATGATGGCGCTCATACTTGGCCTTCCCAGACTGCTCGAAATCATAAATCCAATATAGCAAATAGCGAACAGCCAAACCCAGTCATCTTGAGGGATTAACGTGATGGTCATGATGAAAAACATGGAGGCGCTTGTAGTCGAGGTGATTAATAAGATTTTCTTCCTTTTAAATCGATCGGAGAGGTAACCTCCCAGCAGATTAGCAGCGAATGTAATGAGTACGGTAAATATTAAGAAGACGCCGGCCCAAATTTTGTTCAGTTCATGAGCAAAATATAAAGCCATAAAAGGCATCACAGAACTGGATGCCATTCGGTTGAAAAAGGATGTTCCTAAGCGAACTTTTACATTTTGTGGCAAATTCTTTACTTTCATATTGTGTCACCCCTTAGTATCATATATATTAAACAAGACTGATGATTCTGAAAATGGACAATATAAAAATAAATGTCTACTTTATTGGTGAAACGGGGTATACAATGGAACCTAAATTACTGACTTTATGGCAACATGTACAATCTGGATCTGTCAAACAAACGGAGTTAGCTGATTTACTTGACCTCAGTCCAAAGCAAACATCCAGGTATTTAAAAAAATGGCATGAGGAAGGCTGGTTTTGTTTACAACCGGGGAAAGGACGGGGGCACTCGACTAAAATTGAGTGGAGTAAAAACGTAGAAGAAATCTATGAAAAAGAAATGGAATCCATCATTCATCAGGAATCGATTGAAAAAAGCGCAAAATGGCTAACCTGCAACTGGTCAACTGAATGCAAGCTTCGTATTATTAAGCTTTTTCAAACGAAGCTTGGATTTAATGAGGAGGTCAGGGATAAGTTAATCATTCCCAGAAAGCATCCTTTTTTATCTTTTCATCCACTTGAAGCTCTTGATACTCATAGTGCCAACTTAGTTTCCAATTTATACAATCGTCTTATATACCTTACAGAAGAGAATGAAATAATGCCTGAACTTGCTCATAGTTGGGAACATTCCAATCATCTGTTAAGACTTTATATAAGAAAGGGTGTCAAATTCCATGATGGCTCCTACCTTGCCGCAGAGGATGTCGTGGAATCATTACAATCCTTGTGTAAACATCCCAATCACAAGGATATTTGGTCACCTGTTCAAAGGATTCATTCACCTGGATCGTATGTAGTTGAGATAGAGCTCAATCAGGACTGCAGCTATATATTACATCTCCTAAGCACGATACACTCAAGCATCTTTAAAGAAATCAATGGGAAGTTAATCGGAACGGGCAGCTTTTATCTTGAAAAGAATAATGAAACAAAAACGGTTCTGCGTGCTTTTGAAGACTATTATAAGGAAAGGGCTCTGTTGGATGTTATAGAATTCTTACAGATGCCAAGCGGATTTGAGACGATTTACCGTTCCTCATTAAAAGAAGAAGATATTGAAACATTTAAGGTGGAAAGCGATTCAGGATTTGGGCTTGTGATAATGAATGCTTATCGTAATTCAGCCATTAAAAGGAAGGATGTTAGAGATTACATTCATTACGTAATCAGTCTAAATAGGAATGATATCAAACATCTTGATCCAAAAATAATATCGAACGATAGTAGTATTCTACACCCTCCCTCAGACCCTTACATAGTAAATGAAGTCCCAATACCTAAGATATCCAATCCACTTGTTCTTCAGGCTACGCGATATACAGAAAAGCTGGCTAACTGGCTAAAGGGAATATTGGAAGCGGCAGAGATACCGGTTGTTTTAAAAGAGCTTACATTTAAAGAAAGTTTACAAAATGGGTATACAGATCATGATTCAGATTTGTTTATTCATGGAGAAGTATTTGAGATGAACCAAAGCTTGTCTTTTTTTCATTTTCTTTTGATGAACTCTTCGCCTCTTGCCCGGGTAATAGAAGAGACAAGCGATAGAGCTGGTTTTTTAAGCCAGTATGCCCAAACCCCTTTTGAACAATGGGGGGAGCTTAATAAACAAATGGAACTTACTTTACTAAATTCCGCCTTGATCATTCCGCTATATTATTCGAAACGAAGTGTGTTGTTCTCGGATAATATTATGAATATTACTATCAAAAATTTTGGCTATGCAGATTTTTCAAAGCTATGGATGAAACCATCTGCCATCTGATTCGTTTATATGTGGCTGGAACGCTTATTTGGTTTGCATTCATCATGCATGAGTTGTATGATAATAGACGCGAACGACTTAATTTAATGGAAAAGTAATACGATTAGATAGGGTGAAACAATGAAGATTACATTAATAGCTACAGCAGCAATGGGTCTTGAAGCAATTGTCGCTCAAGAAGTACGTGACCTTGGATATGAGTGTACCGTAGAGAATGGACGAGTACTGTTTCAGGGAGACGAGCTTGCCATTGCCAGAGCCAATATGTGGCTTAGAACAGCAGACCGGGTGAAAATTCTGGTGGGTGAATTTAAGGCCTATACATTTGATGAATTATTTGAAGGGACAAAAAAGCTTCCATGGGAGAATTATTTGGATGTCACGGCTGAATTTCCTGTATCAGGAAAATCGGTTAAATCTAAATTATTCAGTGTTCCAGATTGCCAGGCGATTGCCAAGAAGGCCATAGTGGAACGTTTGAAAAAAGCGTACAAAAAAGATGGATGGTTAGATGAGAATGGACCATTGTATCGTGTAGAAGTATCGCTTTTAAAAGATAAAGCCACATTAACGATTGATACAACCGGCCCTCAGGCTCTGCATAAACGTGGATACAGAACAGGGCAAGGTGAAGCGCCATTAAAAGAAACTCTTGCAGCTGCATTGGTGAAGCTGACGAATTGGACTCCGGATCGTCCATTTGTCGATCCATTCTGCGGATCGGGTACGATTGCGATAGAAGCAGCGTTAATCGGCCAAAATATTGCACCGGGATTTAATCGTGATTTTGTTTCGGAAGACTGGCCTATAATTGATTCGTCTATTTGGGATAAGGTCAGAGAGGAAGCGGAAGAACAGGCCAATTATGATCAGGAATTAGATATCTCAGGGTTTGATATTGACCATAAAATGATTGAAATTGCGAAAGAGAATGCCATGGAAGCTGGGCTTGGTGATTTAATTAACTTTAAACAAATGCAAGTCCGTGATTTCACAACGAACAAGGAATATGGTGTGATTGTTGGAAATCCGCCTTATGGTGAACGACTTAGTGATCGTCCAACCGTTGAAAAAATGTATAAAGAGATGGGAGAAGCACTCCGTCCATTTGATACTTGGTCAGTGTACATGCTGACTTCTGATGAAAACTTTGAACAGTTTTACGGCAAACCAGCCACCAAAAAACGAAAACTGTTTAATGGTTTCATCCGTACGGATTATTATCAGTACTGGGGAAAGAGACCGCCAAGAAACGATTGATATGACATGGTTTCTTTAGTTAGCTTATTTTGGAACTAAATTATACCGAGACGATTCTTTATTGAATCGTCTTTTTTAGTGCTCTGGTCCACGTCTATCCAGGGGATAATCAGTATGTAATTAAAAATTATTATCGATGCAATTCTAAGTGGTCTATTTTGGTGCATCTTGTTATACAAATAAATCATAGTCACTACTTCTCTTCTATTTGAAAGGAGTTGATTCTAATGCTTTGGACTATCGCTGTAGTATTAATCATCATAGCCTGTTTGATTTACATTTTCTAATCCCTTTTCCTCTATTGTCAATAATCCAAATATAAGGACTGCTTCTTATCCGCTAAAATAAGGCCCTAGAGAGATGCAATCAGTGACTTCATAAATAGAACCAATAAAGGAGGCAAAGGTAATTGAGCTCGTCTTAAGGGCGGGAATAAGCCACCCTAAAGAGGGGGGATTATTTTGTGTATACTGCTTATGCTATAGCTTTATGTACCCATCACTTTTTTTTAGCCTGTTTATTGTAATCTATATGCAAAAAAGTAATCAGGTATACATGTCCGGAACAATAATCGAAAGTGGTCTAGAAAGAACTCCTTATGTTACAGCAAACCATCCACTAAAGTACGAAAGCTGGTTAATTGTTTCATCCATACGGATTATGATCAGTACTGAGGAAAGAGGCCACCAAGAAAGATGCAAAGTGATTCCGAAGTTAATGATTAATAGAAATCATAGACGCTAACCTGAGGGTTGGTGTTTTTTTTCTTTGGAAATACTATAATCAGGTAATTTGAAGGTATACAGAAAAATAAAAGCAGTCATGACTAGTTTTCTAAAATGAACGGTCAGTGAAATTAAATAAAACCACCTTAAAAGTATACTGAATATGGTAAAATATTCAGTATACTTTTAAGGTGGAGGGGCTCTATATGACAAATAAATTAGAAACTGAGTTTTTAGACTATATACATACTATGGATGCATTCAGAGAGGCTTCAGCATTGATTGGATGGGACATGCGGACAGGCGCACCAAAGAAAACGATTGATAAGAGAAGCCAGGTGTTGTCCATTTTATCAAAAGAACATTTCGAAATGGCAACCGGGGAACAAATGGAACAATACATAAATGAGTTATCAAAACCTGAATTGTTGGAGCAGTTGGCTGCAAATACAATTGCCATCGTGCAGGAATGTAAAAAAGAGTACGAGAAGATGAGTAAAATCCCGGCAAATGAGTATAAAGAATATGTTGAATTGCAGTCTAAAGCTGAAAGTATATGGGAAACGGCAAAGGAAGCATCTGATTTTTCTTTATTTATGCCTTATTTGGAGCAATTAATTGAAGTGAATAAGAAATTTGTATCCTATTGGGGTAAATCAGATCAGCCATACAATGCATTACTCGATTTATATGAACCTGGTATGACAGTAGAAATATTGGATGATGTGTTCGCCAAGCTAAGAAAAGAAATTGTTCCGCTTGTGAAAAAGATTGGGGATTCGAATAAGAACCTGGTAACGAATTTTATTTATAAACCATTTAGTGAAGAAGCCCAGAAGAATTTCTGCTTGGAGTTGATTCAGGAACTTGGTTATGACCTGGAAGCCGGTCGCTTGGATCAAACAGTCCATCCGTTTGCGACTGCTTTAAACGCAAATGATGTGAGGATAACTACGAAATATGTAGAGGAAGATTTCCGTGTTGCTGTATTTGGTACGATACACGAATGCGGACATGCCGTTTATGAACAGAATATCAATAAAGAATTAGAAGGCACGCCTTTATGTACGGGAACTTCAATGGGTATTCATGAATCACAGTCCTTGTTCTTTGAAAATTTTATCAGTCGGAATCTTAGCTTTTGGAAACGAAATTATGATAAATTGAAGATCGCCTCGCCTGAACAATTTAATCAGATTGATCTCAATACGTTCTATAAGGCTATTAATGAATCGAAGCCATCCCTGATTCGGATTGAGGCAGACGAACTCACTTATGTTTTACATATTATGATTCGATATGAATTAGAAAAGGGATTATTTAACGGGGATTTGAAAGTAGGGGATTTGCCAAAGCACTGGAATGATAAGTATGAGGAATACTTGGGAATCAGACCGGAAAATGATGGTGAAGGAGTTCTGCAGGATGTTCATTGGGCAGGTGGCATGTTTGGGTATTTCCCGTCCTACGCCCTTGGTTATATGTATGCAGCTCAATTAAAAGCTGCTATGCTAAAAGATATTCCAAATTTTGATGAAATCATTGAGAATGGAGATTTCGCAAAAATTACTGGGTGGTTAACCGAGCATGTTCATCAGTATGGCAAGACGAAATTACCTTTAGAGATTATAAAGGATGCAACTGGTGAAGGATTAAATCCAGATTATTTAATTACGTATTTAAAAGATAAATATACAGCACTGTATGAATTGTAAATAAAAAAGTGTGGGTCCGTTAAGTCGAATAAGGTCTTAGCGGGCCTTTTTATTATTAATGGGGATTTACTCAGGAGTGCCGGTTTGGTTACTTGCCACTTCAATTATATGTACCTATTTTAAATTGTTGTTGGTGTCAGCTTAATTAATTCAATTTTCGCTCAATTCTTGTCAGAAATAGCTCGCTTGAAAAGAAATGTCATTTTTATAGATGTTTTACGTCAGACCTATCTGAGTCTACCTATCATTATCCTATAAAAATGATAGAGAGAAGCATACGAATCATGAGAAGAATATATCATTAGTATAGTTACAAATGTATTAAAGAAAATTAGCTAGCATGAGGCCCGTTGAATACAGTCTTCACACCAGCCAATTAGCGGCTTAATAGAAACTTTAACTTTTGAGTGTCACTTCATAATTACATGTTTTTTCTCAGGTTGCTCACTTATAGTCTCTTAATCACACGTTTATGCAATATCAAGTCTAGCAACTATAGCCACAAGAATTTGGACTAATACTTGAATATTTAAAGCTACTTGAGTATCCGTAGTTGTAACGTTTACACACTTTGAACCTATGATAATGGTTTTCTGTGTATTTCGTTGTTTAGATTTGAAAAGTTGTTTTAGATCCTGAACTACCCCTTTTCCTACTTCATTGTCACCAACTGATATACTAATAACAACTGCGATTGCAACTTGAATAGCTGCTTGCAAAGATAATGCTATTTGAGTATCTGTTGTATGCACTTCTACATTCTCTGAATCTTTGACGACGATCCACTCGAAGGATTGCTGTGTGATTGATGTGATTTGATCCGCTTCTTGCGTGACTTCTGCATCATCTTTACAATGGAAATTGTCTAATGCTCTCCAATTATTTTCACTCATTTTTTCTTCTCACCTCTTATTTTAATTTATTGAATTTACGCGATATCTAATTTAACAACAATAGCTAGAAGAGCTTCCAGCATTACTTGAAGGCTTGCAGCGATATCTGTGTCAGTAGTTGTAATCCTAACATCCTTTGAATTTTCGATATGAATTTTTTGTATATTCTTTTGCTCAGAATCAAAGTGTTGAAGAAGGTCTTGAACAACACTATCGCTGTCATCTGAATCTGCAATTGTAATTTTGAGTACCAATGCGATTGCGAGCTGTAAAGCTAATTGCAGGGAAACAGCTGCTTGAGATTCGGTAGTATGAACAAAAATGTTACCTGAATCTTTAATAAAGATTACTTCATCTGATTCTTGGATTTGAGCAGTGAACTGATCAGCGTCCTGGACTATCTCTGCCATGCGCCGATTATCCTCTTCCCTTTTAACATCATGTTTATGGCTAAAATATTTTGACATTTTTCTACCACTCCTTTGTGATTTAGTCCTTATAAAATATGAGCTTCTTCACTTTTTGATTGGACAAAAAGCTCAAATGTAACGTGTCTTCCTGAAATAAAAAACGCCTGATAATCAGGCGCTCAAAATAATCATTTTTAAGTGTTTTTGTTATCTCCAGTTGATGATTTTACAAATGATTCTACTTGGTTGGTCAAATCACTAACTAATTCTTTTATCATTAGCTTTTGTTCATCGGATAAATTTTCTTTGGCCTTCTCGACGTTAATTCCATTTTTCCGAAAAAGATCACTTACCAGTAAATTAATAATCTGCTGAGGGATCAACTGTGGGGATTGATTTTGGTCATCACTCACAAATTTCACTCCTTTAATTGAAATATAATCTGGATTATGATATGTAAGTCCCCATTGTTATTCCTGTACAATTTACATACAAAATAAAAAAATAGAACGTTTAAAAGTAAAGAGGCACACTGCAGTTGATAGAATGTGCCTTTTCGACCAGCGTTTCACTTAAACCCTCTGAGTGGGACTAGCCCACATATCGTAATTAAATCGAACATATAAGAAATCCTGCTGAGGTTTCTATAAAATTTTAGCTTCAATACAATTAATTAAAGAATAGTAATTAACTAATTTATAGATGGTAACTTAAAAGTTGATATGAGAACTCAAAATTATAATTTACGAATAATAAATCCAAAATATCTTTATTCAATTTCCGATTGGTGTAAAGTGTGGTAATAGATTTTAAATTAAGAACCTGCCAAACCATCTTTACATATACTGTATGTAAAAAAAGGCGGATTCACATATGAAAAAATATTATTGTGGGCATTGTCATTCTATCCAAGAAACGCTGAAAGTCTGTCATGTTTGTGGACAGGATCAGATGAAAGAAATTTTTATTACGATTCAGCATAATGAGAAGAAGGGTGACAATTAACCGAATATAATTGATAAAGAATCTGCCTTGATCAGTTAGGGTGGATTTTTTGTATCTGAGTGATGATACGGATCATTTACATAGAGGAGCGGGGAGGGAGAGGTAATATTTGTATGAAATCGGATTTTGATTGAAAATGATTATCATTGATGATACACTGAATTTATAATGAGAGACGTTATCAATTAACTTCGTGACAGGGAAGGTGAATGTTAATGGTTTGGTTATTTGTTGGAACAACGGTAACAGCCTTAAGCGGAGTCATGATTTATGTACTAAATAATGTAGCGAATCCAAAAGTTTTAGAAGCTCATTCACAATCGAATCCAAATATATAAGCTTGGACGATAGGTCCAGGCTTATTTTTTTTACTTTAATACAAAATTATGGGCAATTATCTCAATTTTCGCTAAAATAAAAAAGATAATGAATTCAAGTAAGGGGATAATGATGACAGCGCATACAAGGGGAGCAACACTAAGTCAGCTTTACGCAATTTATAAGTACTTTGAACAAGATGGAGATCAGGTTCGAGCACAAAAAATCACTGATATTATGAATAAAGTAAATGAAAATGAATATAGTTTAGCATTTTGCGGACATTTTTCAGCCGGAAAATCTACTCTCATTAATTATATTTTGAAACAGGCAATTTTACCTTCCAGTCCAATTCCTACGAGTGCCAATATTGTTAAAATACGAAGCGGAGATGGCGAAGCAAGAGTCTTCTTAAATAATGAAAAATGTTTAGTCTTTCAGCCGCCAATCGATTTTAACAGGATTAAGGAATTTGCGAGAAACGGTGAATCTATACAAAAAATTGAGCTGAGGATTCAGAATTTTCCATACAGTGACCAGTTAGTGTTATTGGATACTCCAGGAATTGACTCAACAGATGAAGCTCATGAACTATCGGCTGCCTCTTCATTCCATTTGGCTGATGCGGTTTTTTATGTGACCGATTACAATCATATACAATCTGAAATAAATTTTCAGTTCACACGGGATCTTGCGCGAATGGGGAAACGTATATTTGTCATCATTAATCAAATTGACAAACATAATGAAGATGAACTTTCATTTATTTCACTCAAACAAAGTGTAAAGCAAGCTTTTAAGGAATGGGATATCTCCGTTGAAGAATTCTATTTTACCACTATGAAGGAAGAGAAACATCCATATAATCAAGTAGATCAAGTAATTGAAAAAATATCTGAATTGGCTAGTCTTCCACCGGCTTACGATGTGAAGGTACTTCTTGATCAATTGATGACCGAGCATTTAAATTGGAAAGAAACAGATTCCAATCGAGCAAGAAATCACCTGGAACATCAGTTGCAGGACAATCAGAACCAACACCTTATAGAATTAATTGATTCTGCTGAAGTGTTCAGTAAAAGTATAATTGATTTTCGTGATCAAGAAGAAAGTGTATTTGACGAACAAATTGGCCATATTATCGAGAATAGCAATATTACTCCTTATGAAACAAGAGAATTGGCAAAAGCCTATCTAGAATCTAATGTTTCGTCCTTTAAAGTTGGGAGATTATTCGGAAAAAGTAAAACAGAACAGGAAAAAGGAAAGCGTAAGCTGGATTTGATTCAAACGATTAAACAGCAGACAGAATCTACGATTTTATGGAATCTTAATGACTATTTTCAAAGAATGATGAATGACTATCCGGGGCAAAAACAAGAAGGTTTAGATATCATCCAATCTTATGACTACACAATTCCATACGAGGATTTTATCCAGATGGAATCGCTTGCTTCTGTTACTGGGGATTTGGTGCTGAACTTTTCAAAAGACTTGGCAGGCTCCATAAAAAAAGAAGCAGGTAAAAAAGCGTTAACTCTCTTTGAAACCTTGGGGAACCTTTGGGAAGAGGAAAGGGAGCAACGTATGAATCAGATTGAAGAGGAATTAAAGTCCGAACAGTCTAATCTTCAAAAAATCTGGCAGGAATGGCAAGTAGAATTGTCTAATCAACGGAAATATAAGGATAAAATAAAAGCTGAATTAACGAAACGTTCCAAGTATCCGATGACAGAAGTAATGACCTTCCTCCAGGGCCAACAGATAGCTGAGACTATAGTGGAGATGAATCATAAAGAGCTTCTGAGCAAAGAACCCGAACCAAATGAGAAAATGGTTTCAACGGATATTGAGCAGACGAAATCTGTCTATACTCCGGAGCAAATGGCTCTAAAGCTGCAAAACGCATCCCAGGCGATCATCCAGCTGCCGGGTATGGAAAAGCTCGCGCAGGAACTGAAAAATCGTGCAGATTCTTTGCTGAATCAAACCTATACTCTAGCGCTATTTGGTGCTTTCAGCGCTGGAAAATCATCATTCGCCAATGCGCTCCTCGGAGCAAATGTTTTACCAGTATCGCCGAATCCTACGACCGCGGTGATTAATCGAATTTTGCCGCCAAACGATATTTATAAGCACGGTACAGCGATCATTCATGCTAAAACAGAGGCAATGCTGCTGGATGATTTAAATGAGCTGATGTCTGAGAGTGGTTTGAAAGTACAAGATATAGCAATGGCAAAAAAACAGGCAAAAATCATGCTGAAGAAACAAAGTTATGCACTTGGCCTGAAGGTTTCTTTCCTAGAGGCCTTTATCGAGGGGATCGATTCATTTGAAGAAAACCTTGGTAAAAATTTTACAGTGTCAATTGAAGAGTTTCCTGAATTTGCAACGGACGAGTCAAAATCATGCTTTATTGAACGCATAGATTTATATTATAATTGCGACCTAACTCGTAAAGGGATTATTTTAGTAGACACACCTGGAGCGGACTCTGTTAATGCTAGACATACAGGTACGTCATTCAATTATATAAAACATTCGGATGCCATTTGTTTTATTACGTATTATAATCACCCATTTTCCCGAGCAGACCGTAATTTTCTTGATCAACTTGGACGGGTAAAGGATTCATTCAGTATGGACAAGATGTTCTTTCTTTTAAATGCGGCAGATTTAGCTGAGAATTTGGATGAGAGGAAGTTGGTTGAGGGTTACTTACGGAGTGAATTACAGACATCTGGCATCCATAATCCGCGTATATATCCGATTTCAAGCCGGGCAGAACTTCAACGAAGGACCGGCGTATTCAATCAAGAGAATGAGGAATATACCAAGCTGTTTACTTTTTTTGAATCATCTTTTTATACATTCATTCAACACGAACTAAAAGGGATATTAATTCATGCAGGCGAGAAGGATTTGAAAAAAACGCTACAGCTTACGAGCCGTCTGGTTGAACTGTCGAGTGAAAGTCAGGAGCAAAAGGTAAAAAGGCGTGCCGAATTGCATGAAGACTGGGAACAAGTCCTAGATAAATTAAATGAAAAAACATTTAATCATCAAGTAGCCCAAATGAAACAGGAAACAGAAGAGCTGATTCATTTTAGTAAGCAACGGATCAACCTGAACTTCTCGAATTATTTCAGAGAAATTTTTAACCCAGGTACGTTAAAGGATAATCGTCAATCCCTTATAATGTGTACGAACCGACTGCTTGATCAAATACGAATCGAATTAGAGAATGAAATACAGGCTACATCGTTACGGTTAGAAGTCATGATGAGAAAAAGCATACAGGATGCCTATATCGAGTTGGTTAAAGATATTCAATCTATCCACAAAGATTGGTCATTCAGTGAACCGAATATAGCAATTGAATCTGAATATAGAACGGAAAGAGTGCTCCCCAATCTAACGGCAGACCATTTTAAAGAAGAATTGAAAATTTTTAAAGGAACACAACACTTTTTTGAAAGGAATGGCAGGAAATTATTATCGGATGCCTTTTTGAGTAGATTAAATGAACAACTCAACGTTTACTATTCTGAACAGCAGATTAAGTTAATAAGCCACTTTGAAAAAGCCATTCATTATTTGAGCCTTTCTTTGATTGACGAAATGAAAATGGAAGGAATGGAACGATTGAAGGGTATGGAAATGACTTTGAATAAGCAAGCGAATACGGAAATGTACTTGGAGTCAGAGAGGAAAATTAAGCTGATTTTGGAATCAGGAAAGGAGAATGAGCTTGCAGCTGGTAAAAGAACCTGAGTGGCTCTTTGATCATTTGAATCATAATCATGTGCGTGTGATTGATTGCCAATTCAGTTTGTCAAATGTAAAGTTGGGAAGAGAAAAGTACAGGGAGCTCCATATACCTGGTGCGTTTTTTATGGATGTCGCTCAGGATTTATCCGGGCCTGTTTCAAAACATGGCGGCAGACATCCTATCCCTGGCAGAAAAGAGTTTATCGAAAAAATGAAAGTTGCCGGAATAGAGGAGCATTCCATCGTAATTGCCTATGATGGAGGGGAAGGAGCTTTTGCAGGACGTTTCCTTTGGTTAGCTCAGTATTACGGCTATGATCATGTATATGTCCTGAATGGAGGATTAAAAGCTTGGCTCAAGAAAGGGTATCCAGTAACACCAAATATCCCCAAACCCACTCCGTCCGATTATATGCCATCTGCAAACAAGAATCTCTTAGCCACTTATCTTGAGGTAAAGGAGTGGACAGAAAGTAATCGGCATGGCTATTTGATTGATTCAAGAGAATCCGAACGGTATAAAGGCAAGCATGAGCCGATTGATCATAAAGCCGGGCATATACCAGACGCAATTAATATGGTTTGGACCGAAAATTTTAGGGATGGCAAGTATTTGTCTGAAGCAGAGATGGAAAAACGTTTTGAACATTTACAGAAGGATGAACCAATCATTGTGTATTGCGGTTCCGGCATTACAGCCACTCCAAATTTTATTGCACTTAAGGAAGCTGGTTTTATGAATGTAAAACTATATGCCGGCAGTTTTAGTGATTGGATATCCTATCCTGAAAGTGAAATAAAAACTGACCAATAAATTGGTTTGATGGGAATTTTTTTAGAGGAGAATGAAACCAGGATGTGTTACAATCTGATAACATGGAGTCAGATTGCAGGGGGATTAGGATGAGTGAAAATAACAATTCATTATTATTAATAGATGGTTTCAACTTACTTAGCAGAGGTTATTTTGCGACTGCTTACGGAAAAACGGAAGATCAACTATATAGAAATAAAAACGGGGTCTATACGAATGCGTTACGGGTATTTTTTCAAAAAATGTTCAGCCTCATTAAAACACATCAAGTCACTCATTTAGGGGTAGCATGGGATGTGAAGCGTGAGGAATCATCCCGCAGACAGAAATTTGATTTTTATAAAGCAACACGCGGAGAATTGCCTGCACCGTTAATCATGCAATATGAGACACTGCGTTCGAGTCTGGAACGGATTGGTGTTCCGCAACTGTCTGTACCATCCTATGAAGCAGATGATGTGATAGGCACGATCTCTACTATGTGGAGCGCAAGTAACATGGGAAAATGCTTCATATACAGTAATGATCGCGATCTCTTTCAATTGCTGAATGAGAATACGAGCCAAATAATCGCAAGTAAGACGGGTGACAAGGTTTATACAATTGATCATTTCCGCGAGGATTTTGGAATCGAATCTGCGCAATGGGTGGATGTTAAAGCGTTACTGGGGGATACAAGTGATAATATTCCTGGTTGTCCGGGTATCGGTGAAAAGACAGCTCTGCCACTTATTCAGCATTATCAAACACTTGAAGGTGTCTATGAACAGCTGGAATTATTAGATCCAAAATTCAATCGATGTAAAAAGAAACTGGCTGCCGGACAGGAGTCAGCCTTTATCAGTAAAGAATTAGCCCAAATTATTTGCCAAATAGATGTATTTGAGGATTGGACTCATGATCATCTAATGTTTGATATCGATTATGACATATTGGCAAGTGAGCTGGATGACTTGGAACTTAAAATTCGTGTCAGTTAAAAGATGACTGTATCCGTAAACAATCGAGCTTTATACCTAAGGGTTTAAAGCTCGTATTTTTTTATCCTTTTGATTCATTCAAACATACAAAATAACCGGTGTAACATTTACTATATCTGATAGCAAGCAGCATAGAATGCCAAAGGAGGAGATGTGAAGTGGGGTATATTGAAGACCTGAGAACGATTGTTGGCCATCGACCATTAATATTAGTCGGTTCAGTTGCGGTTATTATAGATGAAAAGGGCAGATTATTATTGCAACAAAGGAAATTTCCCATGGAATCATGGGGGCTGGCTGGCGGATTAATGGAATTGGGAGAAACGACTGAGGAAGTGGCCAGACGAGAAGTCGAGGAAGAGACTGGCCTTAAGGTAGGCAAGCTTCATTTTATAAATGTTTATTCAGGATCGGATTATTTTGTTAAGGTTGAAAACGGTGATGAATTTTATTGCGTAACGGTAGCGTATTATACAGATGAATATACAGGTGAACTAAATGTGGATGATCGTGAATCGATAAAATTTGAATACTTCTATCCTGATGAGCTACCGCAAAAAATCGTCAAAAGCCATAAAAAAATTATAGATGAATATCTATCTAAACATGTCGCGCATAAATAAAACAGATTCCCTTTAGATTTATGAAAAGAGTAGAGAGGGATCATCACTTTCAGATAATTCGACAAAAAGCTATATCCAACTTATAAAAAATGTTTTACAATGATAGAGTACTTTAAACAAGGAGTGTGTTTGGGGATACATGGAAAAATTAGAAGATTATATATGTATGTTATCTTCAAAAGGCTTTAAACTTGGAGAAGAGGCAATAGGATTTATCTATTTTGGAAAACAGTTAACTTCAGCACCAGATTGGATCGTAAGTATAGCGTTAGAATATACATTAAAGGCTCAAAAGAGATTTGATGGCGGGTTTTATATATCCTTACTAGAAACATTAGTTAATAGTAAAATCACCAACAGAAAAGAAGCGGATTATGTAATGGAAAAACTTGGATTACAAGTATCGTAGCTACCTTACTATATCAGGGTAAGGTTCTTTTATGTGATTCTGATTATAATAATTTAAAGTACCTTTGGTTCAATTCATCACAATGGATGTCATTCTTGCACTAAACTTTTTAAAGGTATCCCATTAATAAGAAAATGGGGACTGGTTATAATGGTTTTAACAGTAGATGGATGAGTATAGGGTAGAGAAAAGACATTTAAAAAGATGTCTTTTTTATTTTAGATATAGCTCCACTAATTTAAAGATGATCATATATATGATTGGCGAACGGTTATAGGGTAAGTCAGAGTAAATAATAACGTTATAAAGATTTGCCACCAATGCTTGAGGTTCGGGAAGTCTGCTAATGTTTTACAATTGCAAAATAAAAGACCTCACAATAAAGAGGTCAGGGTACATTCATTTTGTCTGGATTTTCAAAATCATTGATCAAGTGCTTTACTCAGCCTCATTCATTTGCACTGCTTTACGAGATAACTGGTCAGCTGATTTATTCTGAGACTCAGGTATCCATTTGATGAAGAATAAACTGAATTGTGACGAAAGCTCCAGAGCCTGATTAAGTAATTGTCTATATGGCTCTTTTTTAACATACTCTTTTTCCATTGCATCAGCGACATGCTTTGAATCTGTACGAACAGAGATCACTTCATACTTTCTATCCAGGCATATTTTCAAAGCATGAATGAGAGCCAGATATTCAGCTTCATGGTTATTTTTGATGCCAAGGGGTATGGAATACCGATAGACTTCTCCATCTGCTTTTATAAAAATACCAGCACCGCTTGGACCTGGATTTCCTTTTGCTGCGCCGTCCACATATACTTCTATCATACAAAAACATCCTTTCAAAATAAAAGGTACATCAGTTTTTATCAATTGTCTACAGTAATAGTTTTTATGTCATCAGGATAATTTATATATAGGTATGTAATTAGGATTTCGGACCGGAAAGGAAGAAAGAAATGAAAGTAATATTGAAGTGGGTGTACCATAAATCGAAAATGCCTTCGGTAACGTTTACATCAGAAGAATTGGATAGCCAGTTTGCTTTAAAAATTGCCAATGATTTAGAAAGTACCGGAAGATTGCGTGAACTCATTATTATTGATGAACTTGGTCAGGAATGGACCAGGAAACAATTTCAGAAGTTAACGGAAGATATTGATGGGTCACCTCAAAATGTCACTATCTATTTTGATGGAAGCCATAAACCGGGTGAAACGATTGCAGGGGCGGGTATTGCAATCTATTACACTCAAAACAATAAAAAATACCGTTTGCGTAACAATGAGCGTTTTGATTATATCGAAAACAATAATGAGGCAGAATATTGTGCGTTGCTGGCAGCTGTCCAAAAGTTGGAGCAATTGGGTGTGAAGCATCAAAAAATTATGATTAAAGGTGATTCTCAAGTTGTTTTGAAACAATTAACAGGAGAATGGCCCTGTTATGAGGAAAATTTGAATAAGTGGTTGGATCGGATTGAACAAAAACTTAAAGATCTTGGATTACATGTCGAGGTCATGGCGATTCCAAGAAAAGAAAATGAAGAAACGCATCGGTTGGCAACTCAGGCACTTGAAGACATCAAGATAGACAGCCAAATTGAATTACCAAACATGGGGTGACAGGTCTATGAAAAAGAAAAAAAGGAAAAAGGCCATGCTAAAACAAGTCGATTCATTATTGAACATGTATTGTGAGGGTTGCTTTTTACACAAACAAAATGTCCTTGATAATGGTCGCACTTATGCACACCGCTTCTGTATTAATCAGTGCACGGTTGGTGAATCATTGAAACAAATTGGAGAAAATTTAAATCAAAATACAGAACAGCCGCCTATTCAGTAGACGGCTGTTAATTTTGGTTCCTTATTGAACTTTTTGAACGTTAGTTGCTTGTGGTCCTCTTTCTCCATCAACGATTTCGAAAGTAACTTCTTCGCCTTCTTCTAAAGATTTGTATCCTTCACCTTGAATTGCTGTAAAATGAACAAATACATCTTCTCCGCCTTCAACTTCGATAAAACCAAAACCTTTTTCATTGTTAAACCATTTCACTTTACCGTTTTGCATAAAACTATTCCTCCTAAAACTGTGGCCACTTTGTGCCAATTACTATTTATCATAACTTTTAGATAAGCCATGATAATCTCAATATACAACATTCAAATATCCGGTGTCAAAATGGATTTTAAAAAATTTTTGAAAATTTTATGAATTTGGAGAATGGGTAGATAAGTATGGTATAATTTGTTAAAAACAAGCGGATTATATTTTCGGGGGGACCTGATGGATACACGTCAAAAAGGTTTATCTAATTATCTTTTGGAAACGGTCTATACGGACCAATTGCTAAAAGATTTAAGGGGAAATATAGAGGGAAAATTATCTGCTAAGAAAAGGGATGAGCAAGTGCGATCAATGCCGATAGCAGAGGTATCTTTAAGTATGGATCAAGCATGCAGTGACTTTCGCAATATTTTTAATGATATAAATAGGAATGGAATAGAATCTGTTAGGCGAATCAGGCAGGAGATTATCCCAGTTATAAAGAATGCTTCATCCAGTCCCAGAATTTTTGAGTTACTTCATCAAAATAAAAGTAAAGAGGAGTATACTTACTGGCATTCCATATGTGTTGGAATTCTGTCCGGCATTATTGGGAATTGGCTGAGACTGACTTCAGGAGAGCTTGAAGAATTGATGGTTGGCGCAGTATTGCATGATATCGGAAAAACCATGATTCCTGAAGAAATTATAAATAAAACAGGTAAGCTAACATCTAAGGAATACACTATAATGATGAAACATACTGTCTATGGCCATGAATTATTAAGTGGATTGAATACGATTCCAGATTCAGCCGGCATTGTTGCTCTCCAGCATCATGAAAGAGAGGATGGGATGGGATATCCTTCTGGCTTGAGAGGAGATCAAATTCATTATTTCTCTAAAATTGTAGCCATTGCCGATATCTATCATGCTATGTCTTCAGAAAGAGTTTATCATGAAGCAACTCCGTTTTATTTAATCATCGAACAAATGCAAAATGATATATATGGAAGATTAGACGCCCATATTTTATTGGTTTTCATGGAGGGATTGCTCCAGGCTCTTGTGGGGAAAAAAGTAAAATTGAGCAATGGTGAATGCGGGTGCATCCTTCTCCTAAATCGTTATAATCCACTCAAGTCTCTAGTGAAGACAGAGAGAGGGATCATTGACCTAATGGCATTCCCGGAAATAGAAATTGTTAAAATCATCAATGAAGTTTAATAATCATATATCGAAAAAAGACAGCACACATGGTGCCGCACCCCAAAAGTTAGAATAAAAAAAACTAACTTTTAGGGGTCACTACCCATCGCTGTCTTTTTTACATTAACCATTTTAAATAATTACCACTGATATGGGGTTGTCTGGTAAACATAATAGTTCAGCCAATTTGAAAATAGAAGGCTGGCGTGGCTTTTCCAAGTGTGAAAAGGCAGCGAATCGGGGTCATTATCAGGAAAATAATTTTCAGGTATGGGGGCAAGTGGTCCCTTCGCTAAGTCCCGTCTATATTCCTGAGCAAGTGTTGTAACCTCATATTCCGGATGACCGGTTACCATGATTAACCGTTTGTCCCTAGAGGCGATCAAAAATAAACCAGCCTCATCAGATTCTGCCAGGACAATCAAATCTTCATGATTTTTTATTTTTTGTTCTTCAACATCTGTATATCTTGAATGTGGAGCGAAAAAAACATCATCAAACCCTCTCACAAGGCTTTCATATGGCTGCAGGACTTTATGCTTGTAAATACCAGTGCATTTCTTGTTTAATACTTGCTTTGATACTCCAAAATGATGATATAGAGCAGCTTGAGCTCCCCAGCATATATGGAGAGAGGATGTTACATGTTTTTTTGACCAATCCATAATTTCCACTAGTTCACTCCAATAATTCACTCTCTCGAACTCCATTTTCTCAACGGGAGCGCCTGTGATGATTAAGCCATCAAAACGCTTGTCCGATATTTCATGAAAGGTTGAGTAAAATCGCTCTAAATGTGAATGGGATGTATTTTTACTTTCATGTGTTTTCATCCTTAAAAAGGTAATATTAACTTGCAAAGGAGTATTTCCGAGTAACCGCAATAGTTGTATTTCAGTTTTCTCTTTTTCTGGCATTAAATTTAAAATAAGAATTGTCAAAGGTCGTATATCCTGATGGTGTGCACGTTTATCATCCATTACAAAAATATTTTCTTCTTCCAAAATGTGTCTGGCTGGTAAATTATTTGGAATAGTAATTGGCAAGATATGGACCTCCCTGTTTATAATTGTTTAAAATATTTGGAATAATAGAATAATACTACCTATTGTATTCATATTTTCATGAGGTTGTAAATAATAATGTGCGTTTGATATATATTTTTTGTTAAACTAATTATGACTATTGTTTAGGGGGGACAACATGAATTTAAACACAGTTATAAAAAGTGATATTGAGATTGCATTAAATGCAAAAATGAAACCCATTAAAGAAATTGCTAAAACCATTGGCTTAAATGAGGACGATTGGGAAGCATACGGTAAATATAAAGGGAAGATTTCTCTGGACGTTTTAAAAACTAGAAGTACAAAAAAGGACGGAAAATTAATTCTTGTCACTTCTATTAACCCTACTAAAGCAGGGGAAGGAAAATCAACAGTAACCGTTGGTTTAGGAGATGCTTTTTCGCTTCTTGGCAAGAAATCAATGATTGCGATGAGAGAACCTTCCCTCGGTCCTGTTATGGGAGTTAAGGGGGGAGCAACTGGCGGCGGTTATTCGCAGGTGCTGCCGATGGATGAAATAAATCTGCACTTTACTGGAGATCTTCATGCTATTACGACAGCAAATAATGCACTGGCTGCTCTGATAGATAATCATATTCACCAGGGAAATGAACTACAAATTGACCCACGTAAAATCATTTGGAAAAGGGTTCTTGATATGAATGACCGCTCCCTTCGCCATATTGTCATCGGTCTTGGCGGGGACAAGCACGGGATACCGCGTGAAGATGGCTTTGATATCACCGTTGCTTCTGAAATAATGGCCATTTTGTGCCTTGCGATAGACTTAGACGATTTAAAAAATAAATTAGGTAAAATTATGATTGGATATACCTATCATGATAAGCCTGTTTATGTATCTGATTTAGGGGTGGAAGGAGCATTGACTTTATTGCTGAAAGAAGCATTAAAGCCTAATTTAGTTCAGACCATTGAACATACCCCGGCCCTTATTCATGGCGGTCCATTTGCGAATATAGCACATGGATGCAATAGCGTGCTTGCCACAAAAACAGCCCTTAAACTGGCAGATTATTGTGTGACAGAAGCGGGATTTGGAGCTGATTTGGGTGGGGAGAAATTCCTGAATATTAAGACAAAAGCGGCGGATATTAGACCGGATGCCGTTGTCATTGTAGCTACGTTAAGAGCCTTAAAAATGCATGGTGGAGTAAACTCGGATAAACTTAAAGAAGAAAATCTAAAGGCATTAGAAAAAGGTTTTCAGAATTTAATAAAGCATAGTGAAACCATTCAGGCTTTCGGTTTGCCATATATTGTAGCTTTAAATAAATTTTCTGCTGATACTGAAGCAGAAGTGGAGTTATTTAACTCTTTATGTGAGAAGTATAGTTTACCTTATTCATTAACAGAAGTATGGGAAAAAGGTGGACAGGGTGGTATAGATCTCGCTACTAAATTGGAAGAACTTATGATGAAAAAAGCCAATACATTCAAACGTTTGTATGAACCATCGGATTCCCTTCAGCAAAAGATTGAAAAAGTAGCTAAAATTGTATATGGAGCCCAAAAAATCGAATATTCTCCTGATGCTCTGAAACAAATGGAAAAATACGAAGCAGAGGGATGGGGAGAACTCCCTGTTTGTATGGCCAAAACTCAATACTCTTTATCTGACAATCCTCAATTGCTAGGAAGGCCTGAGGGATTTACATTGTATATTAAAAAACTAAAACCTTCTATTGGAGCTGGATTTATTGTGGTACTTACCGGGGATATTATGACTATGCCCGGATTGCCAAAAAGCCCGGCAGCCTTAAAGATGGATGTTGATGAAAGTGGCAATGCAGCAGGACTTTTTTAATCGGATGACTAAATCTATTAATCGGGGGTGATCTAATGTTTGATCCATCTGTTTTTGAAAACCTGAAAGTAGTCGTAGAAGGTGCTTTTTATGACTTGGACTTGGAGGGCGAGCTTGCCATTATTGACAGGCATGACTATGTCGATTTGGCTTATATGTCGCGAATATTTGAGATTAGCACCAGACTTGAAACGTCAAAAGAAAAAGCGGTGGAATGCACGTTATCCTTAAGTGCAGGTTTACAATCTTTTTCATCAGAAAAACTTACTTCTATAACAAAACGCGAGCCGGGATGCGATCTTAAAATTAAATTCAGGTATATTGATCCTGAACACCCTCTCCGCAATATTCATGTTTTAAAACAAATATGGGATAAAGGCTACACCTATAGGGTTTTTAAACATACACCAATTGGATTTAAGCATGAAGATCCTTTCGTAACAATTGAAATCAAACAGGATAAACCGTTATACGAGGATGAAATTGATCAGCTGCATTCCTATGTAAAACAAGTCCTGCATATACTAAAAACAGATGCCTAGTTCTTCAAGTATAAAAACAATAATGAATCGGTGATGTAATTTCAGCGGGAGTGAAGATGATGAATATATATGATTTTAAGGCAAACTTAATTAATGGAGATGAAATCTCCTTTGAACAATATACGGATAAAGTCTTGCTAATTGTTAATACAGCCAGTAAATGTGGGTTTACACCGCAATACAAAGAGTTGGAAGATTTATATCAAAAGTACAAGAGTCAGGGCTTGGTTGTCCTGGGATTTCCGTGCAACCAATTTATGAATCAGGAGCCAGGCGATGACATGGAGATCCATTCGTTCTGTCGAACAAATTATGGCATCACTTTCCCCATGTTTTCTAAAGTGGATGTCAGAGGAGACCAAGCACACCCCTTATTTACCTACTTAACCGAACAGGCACCCGGTATGATGGGTTCGAAAGCAATCAAATGGAATTTCACAAAATTTCTCATTGATCGCAAGGGTACGATTGTGAAACGATTCGCCCCGTCCACAAAACTGTCTGAAGTAGAGAAAAGCATTAATGATTTATTATAGGACGGACCTCTCCATTCGGGTGGAGGGGTTTTATATTTGTATCTTTTTGAAAAAACTTTTGGTTATAATAGGGTAAACATCATTTATCTGTGTTCTATATTCCTGAATGGTGGGGGAGTACTATGAAAAGAGTAGCCTGGGTAACAGACAGTTCAGCTGTTTTAGACGATGAACTTAAAGCCAATAAGGATGTGTATATTCTACCGGTTCACATTGTAGTTGATGGTCATTCATATTTGGATGGTGTGGATATAACAACGGATGAGTTGGTGCAGCAAATGGATAAAGGGTCCGCGCTTACCTCATCACAGCCATCTGTCGGTGATTTTAAAAATCTATATAATCAGCTTGCTGAAACGTATGATTTCATATTTTCCTTTCATATTTCTGCTAAATTGAGCGGTACATATTCTGCAAGTATTCAGGCGGCAGAAATGGTTAATATTCCTGTCTATAATGTAGATACTCATTTCCTTTCCTATCCAATGACATTTTTAATAAAGAAAGCTATTAAAATATGGGAAAATTTTTATGAACCCAAGGCAGTAGTTGAAGCTATACATGACATGAAATCAAAATTAAAAGTATTTGTATGGATTGGTTCACTTCAGCAGCTGCATAATAGCGGCAGACTGAACACATCTAATTATTATTTGGGAAGCCTTCTTCATATAAAACCAATTGTGACCTTCCAGGACGGAAGCATGCACATTAAGACCAAGGTTCGTACGTGGAAAAAGGCAACTGAAAGGATTCAATCCTATTTAAAAGAATCACTTGAGTTGTGCCAAATTGATGAAGTATTTATGCTGTATGGGAAACATATCAGCCAAACAAATGATTGGTCCCAAATGGTTGATAGGCTGAATAAGGAAATAGCAGTTACGATCCATCCGCTTGGAACTGCGCTATGTCTTCATGCAGGCGTGGAAACGGTTGGAATTGGATGGATGGAAAAGTAAAGGAGTTTGCTATGCAAAAAGTGATTGAAGCAGCTGAAGGATTCGTGAAAAAAAGATTCTTAACCGATACGACCGGGCATGATTGGCATCATATGAATCGCGTCAGGAAGCTGTCATTACTCATCTGCCAGACAGAACAAACGGGTGACCCAGAACTAATCGAATTGATTGCCCTCCTGCATGATATCTCTGATTCCAAACTGAATGGGACAAAAAAAGCGGGAGATGAGATTCTGAGTAATTGGCTTGAATCAAATGTGAAGAATAAAGCCATTATTGATAAGATAAAAAAAGATGTTGCCAGTATATCATTCAGGGAGGGCTTGAAAGAGGAATTATCTCCTGAAGCAGCAATTGTACAGGACGCAGATCGATTAGATGCACTTGGAGCGATTGGGATAGCGCGCGCTTTTACATATGGCGGCTATAAAGGGCAACCTATTTATATACCAAACGATGATTCTGCCTCTAGTACTTACACGCATTTTTATGATAAATTACTACTATTAAAGAACTTGATGAATACAGGCACCGCACAAAAGATGGCAGAGGATCGTCATCAATTTATCCTGTTATTCTTAGAACAGTTTAAAAAGGAATTGATTGAATGAAAGTTTTAAAAGGAATAGACGTAAAAAAAGAATATGGAGAGAAAACCCTCTTTAAGAATATTGAGTTCACCATCAGTGAAAATGAAAAGATTGGTTTAATCGGTTTAAATGGGACTGGGAAATCATCTTTGTTAAAAATAATCGCCGGTATTGAAGAATTGGACGCCGGGATGGTGGATAAACCAAAGGATTATCGAATTTCCTACCTTGGACAAAATGTTGAAGTAAATGAAGAAGAGAAGGTATTAGCCTTTATTTATAGAAATGATTCACCTGTTTTTCAGACTGTCCGAAAATACGAGGAATTATTGGAACGTATGAAGGAGTCGCCAAATGATTCGGCACTTCTTGATAACATGTTTCATTTGCAGGCTGAAATGGATGCAAATGGAGGATGGGAAATCCATTCGAATGCGCAAATTATGTTAAATAAGCTTGGAATAAAAGATCTTAATGCAAAAATGGGATCTTTATCCGGAGGCCAAAAAAAGCGTTGTGCTTTAGCTAAAGCATTAATGGAAAAAGCAGATTTACTCATTCTGGATGAGCCTACGAACCATCTTGATTATGATAGCATTCAGTGGCTGCAGGAATACATCCAAGGATATCAAGGCTCAGTTTTGTTCGTTACCCATGATCGATATTTTCTCGATGCGGTGACTAAAAAGATTTGGGAGCTTGATAAGGGTGAATTGCATTCATTTGATGGAAATTATGAGAAGTTTATAGAAATCAAAGCGATACGAGACGAAATGGAAGCGAAATCCACACATAAACTATCAAGGCTTTTTCAGCAGGAATTGGCCTGGATGCGTAAAGGTGCCAAAGCAAGAACAACCAAACAAAAAGCTAGAATTCAACGTTTTGAATCCATACAGGAAGAAGCAAAATCCGGGAAAAACACTGAGGAATTAACCTTGGATGTCGCCTCCACCCGATTGGGTAAAAAAGTGTTGGAGCTGTCTGGCCTTTCAAAATCTTATGAGGATAAATTGTTAATAGATCAATTCTCTGCAATCTTGCAAAAAGGTGATCGGATTGGGATCCTCGGAGCTAATGGCAGTGGGAAAACGACGATATTAAGACTGCTCGCGGGTGTAGAACCGATAAGTGCTGGGTCTATAGATCGGGGATCAACCGTTTTAGTCGGGTATTATACTCAGGAAAATGAAGAATTACCGCTCAATAAGCGGATGATTGAGTATATTAGAGAGACGAGTGAAGCAGTTACGCTGGCGGATGGAGAGCGAATTTCAGCGGCACAAATGCTTGAGCGTTTTCTGTTTGAACCGCATACCCATGGAACAGTTATTGGAAAGCTTTCAGGCGGTGAAAGAAAAAGGCTCTATCTGCTCAAAATATTGATGGAATCACCAAATGTCTTGTTATTGGATGAACCGACAAATGATTTGGATATTCAAACATTAACAGTTTTAGAAGAGTACTTGCAGCATTTTCCCGGCGTTGTAATAACCGTTTCACATGATCGATACTTCTTGGACAAAACATGTGATAAATTATGGGTATTTACCGGAAATGGCCATATAGAAAAATATTATGGGCAGGCTAGTGATTATCTGGAATGGAAACAGGAGCAGGATAAGTCTGTAATCGCAACTGAAAAAGAATTGACTTCCAAAGTAAAACGTACAGAAGAACCTAAAACCAAAAAGAGGCTTTCCTATCATGAGATGCGTGAGTGGGAAGGAATCGATGCAAAAATAGAATCTGTAGAAAAAAGATTGGAAGAAGTCGCACACGAATTAAATACAGTTGGCAGCGACTTTGAACTGGCGAATAAGTTGGCCGAGGAAGAGATTCAATTAAATGAAGAGCTGGAGCATCTAATTGAACGCTGGTCTTATTTATCAGAAATTCAAGAAGGTTAAATCGTCAGAATGTAAATATTTTAATGAATATGCTACAATCCCCCTAGATTAATAGATCAGGGGGATTTTTATATGAGGATTGTCTCAATTGAGCCGACACCAAGCCCGAACACAATGAAGGTGATTCTAAATGAAGAATTACCGACAGGGAAAAGTACAAATTATAAAAAAGATACACTAGATACAGCACCTCCATTTATAAAAGAAGTCTTAACAATTGAAGGGGTCAAAGGTGTCTATCATGTAGCAGACTTTCTGGCAGTAGAGAGAAATGCCAAATATGATTGGCCTGGCATTCTGGCTCAGGTTCGGACCGTTTTTGGTGAGTCAGTGCAAGGAACCAAAAGCAATCCCATGAATTCAGGTAAAGGGTTTGGAGAAGTCAAAGTACAGATCCAGATTTTTAAAGGAATACCGATTCAACTAAAAGCAAATAGTGAGCTGGAAGAAAAGCGCTGGGCCATGCCAAAAAACTTTATTGATGCCTTTGGGGATGCACAGCTAGAGGATGATAATGCTGTTTTAATCCGTAAATGGAGTGACTTCGGCAATCGGTACGGGGAGCTTGAGCAAATTGGGAAAGAGGTTATGGATGAATTAATAGCCTTATATCCTGATGAACGTTTAGCTGAACTCGTTGCTGAGGCGAAGAATGTGATCAAAAAAGCGGAAACCGTAAAAGTTAAACGGAGGAAGTTAACAGAAAGTGATTTGGAACAGGATGATTGGAAGGCAAGATTTCAGGCTTTGGATCAAATGGAAAATCCCGAATTAATAGATCTTCCTTTACTTGATAAAGCACTGCAGGACGAAAAAGCCTCTATCAGAAGGCTTGCTGTTGTCTACTTGGGAATGATTGAAGATATTTCCGTACTTCCTTATTTATATAAAGGACTAAAGGATAAGAGTGTGACGGTTAGAAGAACAGCCGGAGACTGTTTATCCGATTTAGGTTTTCCTGATGCAGAACCAGCTATGATCGAAGCTTTGGCTGATTCGAGTAAGCTGGTACGCTGGAGAGCGGCAATGTTCTTATATGAAGTTGGAGGAGAAATGGCTTTACCAGCATTGCGTAAAGCTGAAAATGATGAAGAATTCGAAGTGGCCTTGCAAGCGAAAATGGCTATTGAGCGCATTGAAAATGGCGATGAAGCGCTTGGATCTGTATGGAAACAAATGACTGAAGCAAGAAAAAACAAAAATTAAATACAGTGATTATTTGAAGTAGCTGCCTAATGCTCCGGCAGCTCTCTTTTTTATCTATCAAAAAATTTATTGGATAAATCATCAGCATTGTTTTTAATTAGAAGAAGGCAGTCCTGTCTGAACTGGAGTTTTATTCTAAATAGAAATCGTACATACAATATAAGGGAATACATTGATTGCACCAGTGAGCTTTCTACTGTATCCTAACATATGAAAGACTTTGATTGGGGGAATATAAAATGTCTATGGCATATGAAGAATATATGAGACAAATGGTCAAGCCGATGAGAGCAGAACTGACAGAAGCAGGCTTTGAAGAACTTACAACGCCGGAACAAGTGGATGAATTTATGGAAAAAGCAGAAGGTACCACACTGGTAGTAGTAAATTCAGTATGCGGATGTGCTGGCGGTTTGGCAAGACCAGCTGCTGCAGAGGCGATAAATGCTGAAATTAAACCGGATCATTTTGTAACAGTCTTTGCAGGTCAGGATAAGGACGCCACCGCAAGAATGAGAGAATATCTGGGAGAAGTCCCATCCTCTCCATCTATGGCATTATTAAAAGGGAATGAAGTGGTTCATTTTATTCCAAGACATGAGATCGAAGGCTTTACATTAGAAGACGTCAGAGAGAATTTATTGAACGCTTTTACCGAGTATTGCAAATAAGTATAGAGGAATGCTCATTTGAGTGTTCCTTTTTTAATTGAATTTAAAGGAGCTATTAATTTGTTTGTCACGACGGTTGAAAAAACGAATGATTTACTTATCCAAAAAGCAATAAATACAGCAAATCAGTTAGGAATTCCTTATATTGAACGCAATAAAAAAACGATTAAGCAATTGCAAGCCCATTATAAGGAGTCTTGTCTTGTAGTCGGGAAGATGAAGACAGAATTGTATGATAGAAATGCCACAGATCCGCTATTCTTTCATCCCAATATGGCCGCCATCCGTATGAAGAGGATTGATAAAGGGGAAGAGGATCCTTTTGTCAGAGCTGCCGGTTTATGCGAAGGGATGTCAATCCTGGATTGTACACTTGGTATGGGGGCAGATGCGCTGATTGCTTCTTATATGATTGGAAATGGCGGTAAAATTACGGCTTTAGAGGTAAATCCATTTATTTATTTTATTATCAATGATGGATTACAAAGATACCCATTTAAGAATGAACAACTGAGGGAGGCTGCAAAGAGGATCGAAACGGTCAATATGGATTATGTAAGCTTTCTTGAAGGATCCAGCGATCGGTCTTATGATGTGGTTTATTTTGATCCAATGTTTACTGAAAGAGTGATTGAAAGTACGGGGATCCAATCACTGGGAATATTTGCTTCATATGAGGACTTGACGAAAGAGGCCATTCAACAGGCCATGAGAGTTGCCAAAAAACGGATTATACTAAAAGACCATTATAAAAGTGAACGGTTTGCTAAGTATGGTTTTACTGTTGAAAAAAGAAAAACTGCAAAATTTCATTTTGGTGTGATAGAATTAGAATAGTGAAAAAATTAAAATTTAATTTTCGATATTGAGTAAAGAGGTTGATGATACAGCTTATTTTGATAGATAGGCAGGTGATTAAATGTGAAAAATTGGTCAAGCATCTTAAAGAAATCATTGGTAGTTGGACTTTCTGTTTTAAGCTTTGGATTAATATCTCCGTCTCAATATCAAGATTGGTATGAAGGGAACAGTGTAAAAGAGAACAAAACCAATCCATTTATTGGCCAGAATCATTACGATGACAGTGAATCCATTTCATTATTTAGTCAAAGCGATTTTTTGTCATATGCTATGCTTCGTGCTGAGGAACAATCCTTTGAAAAATTTGGAGATCGAATCGGTCCCTATATAAAAGATGAATTTTATACGAATGTATTACCACAAATGGAATATATTCTGGAGCAATTCTCATCCGAGTTTCCGGAAGAGAAATTGCTGAATATTGCGATATCAGAGAAGCCCAGCGGGGGCTTAAGCGAAAAAATATTTCACTTGTATGATCGGAAAACAAATAAGGATTTAATCAGATTCCACGTCAGAAGAGAAAACCCGCCTGGAGAAGGTCATTGGTTTGAATTTCATTACCATACATATAAAGATAATTTTGATTCACATAACTCTATGGCAAGAATTTATTGGAGCCAAAATACACCGCCAAAGTGGATTAGCTGAGCAAGAAAAGAAATTTGATAGGTTGAAATTCTCAGATTAATACGTTGCAATCAACGTATTTTCTTTTTTGTGTTAAAGTAAAAATGGGAGATGAATACAACATGAATGAGTTTACTTCACAGCTACTGGAAACATACGCTATGTTTTTTGATTGGCAAATGTGGATTGAGGTATTGTCTGATCCTGTCAGCTGGGGATTAATTGGTACGTTAGTGCTGATGGAAGGATTGCTATCATCCGATAATGCCCTTGTCCTTGCGGTAATGGTTAAAGATTTGCCGGAAAAGCAACGCAGAAAAGCTTTATTTTACGGATTAATCGGTGCCTATTTATTCCGTTTCCTTGCTATTGGAGTAGGTGTCTATCTGATTGAAATACTGTGGGTGAAATTGATTGGTGGAGCCTATCTTGCATGGTTATCCATTCAGTATTTTTACAAAAAGTACAAACATTTTGAAACGACTCCTGATGTCCCAAACGTGAAAAAGTCCGGCTTACTTATACGATTGTTCGGTACCTTCTGGGGGACAGTTGTATCAGTAGAATTAATGGATATTGCTTTCTCTGTAGATAGTATCCTGGCGGCCTTTGGTGTGAGCCAACAAGTTTGGGTTTTATTTGTAGGGGGCATTTTGGGTGTATTAATGATGAGAGGTGTGGCAGGCATATTTCTACGGCTTATTGATAAAATACCAGAGCTTGAAAGTGCCGCTTATATCTTGATTGTTTTTATCGCTGTTAAGATGGTTGGTTCTAATTTTGGCCTTCATATCGATCATGCCATGTTCTTTTTCGTAATTGTTTTAATCTTTGGCGTAACTATTTTATTGCACTTTTACAAAAAGAAAAAAAATCAGCAAACATTGAATATGTAAGAAAATCCCTGATCGATTCGATCAGGGATTTTCTTATAAATGGATAAAGACAAAAACGATACAGAAGCCAAGAGCAATTAGGCTGTCTATCATAATTAATCTCCAATCGGTCATAGCTGAGTACAGATCTTCCATTATTTCTTCATCAAGATTATATTTATCTGGATGGAACCGGATATTAACCACCTCTCCCTAAATTCTAGAATGCTAATCAGGCCTCAAAGTTGATTTTTAGGTTCAAACGGTTAGCATAGATTTCCTTTTTTTTGCATACTGGTAAACTCTCATCCTATGGTATAATTTTTAATGATTTGGCTAACTGGACAATCACGTCCATTAGCGGTAATTCTTATGAACCTACATATATGTCCGTCTGTTCTCTCCAAGAGATTATTTACATACCCCTTAAAAACCTATTTTTATACGAACCGTATTTGGTTGGTGAGCTTGGGGTTTGTGCTCTAAATCTTGAAGAACCCTAATTACCCTTCTCCTGGAGTTGTAACAGATGATAAAAACTAAAAGATTAACAGCCTTATATTTTATTTGCGTACTGATGACTATTTTTATTCTATTTCCTTTAGAGGATAACTATGCGCAGTCTGTCTATATAAAAAATTTAGCTTCAGTTGAAAATGAAGCATTGCTTTCAAAAATAGTGGTTTTGCCTGATGACCGCAATCAATGGGATGAGGCTACCGGTATTATAGAAAGGTTAAGTGAGTTACCTGAGAGTTTACTGAAAACATTAGAAGTTAATAAAATAAAAATAAAGTTATTTACCGGATCATTAACTGATCAACGAGAGGCTTCTCATCTAAAAGGTATCCAGCCAAGGGGATATTCCTTGAAAAATTGGGATGAAGTCCCGGGGATGGGAGGAGGCAAGACCGTCTTAGTTAAAATCGGCTATAGTGAAAAAGGAATGGATCATGATTCAGTCAATCTAGAACTGCATGAGCTTGGCCATTCGGTCGATCAAATTATATTGAATGATAGTAGTAAAACAAGTGGTTTTCAGGCAATTTGGTCAAAAGAGGTGCAGAATCTCTTTCCAAATCAAGCATACTTTATCGATTACCCGGAGGAGTATTTTGCAGAATGTTTTGCGATGCTTTATTACAATGAAAAAACCAGGACCAATTTGTTGTTAAAAGCTCCCCTCACCTATAATTTTCTAGAAAGTATTGAAAAGAATGATTATACTTTAAAAGAGCAACAATGATGTAGGAGGATGAACTAGTGGTGAAAAATGAACAGGCCTATTTAAACCTTTGCCAGCATGTGCTAGATAATGGAATAAAAAAAGCGGATCGTACAGGGACAGGGACAATCTCTATTTTCGGCCATCAAATGAGGTTTAATTTGCAAGAGGGCTTTCCCTTATTAACGACCAAAAGGGTGCCATTTCGCCTGATTGCCAGCGAATTACTTTGGTTTATAAAGGGAGATACAAATATTAAATATCTGCTTCAGCATAACAATAATATTTGGAATGAGTGGGCATTTAAGAAATGGGTTGAAAGTTCCGAGTATACAGGTCCTGATATGACTGATTTTGGCATTCGTTCTTTGCGGGATGAAGAATTTAATCAATCATATGGAGAACAAATGGAATTGTTCAAAGAGAAAATCTTAAGTGATGATGCCTTTGCTGCAAAATATGGAGAGCTTGGAAATGTATATGGGAAACAGTGGAGGGAATGGAAGACATCAACGGGTGAAACAATCGACCAGCTTAAAGATGTTGTCGAACAAATTAAAAGCAACCCCTCATCCAGAAGGTTGATTGTTTCCGCATGGAATCCTGAAGATGTACCAACTATGGCTTTGCCGCCGTGCCACAGTCTATTCCAATTTCATGTGGCAGATGGCAAGCTTTCCTGTCAATTGTATCAAAGAAGTGCTGATATCTTTCTTGGCGTGCCTTTTAATATCGCTAGTTATGCCTTGCTTACTCATTTAATTGCTGCTGAATGCGGTCTTGAAGTTGGTGAATTTGTTCATACTCTTGGCGATGCACATATTTACCTAAACCATGTTGAACAAGTGAAGACGCAATTGGAAAGACAGCCAAGAGAACTTCCTGAACTGTTCATTGATTCCTCGTTTGAAAGTATTTTTGATATGAATCTGGAGCAAATAAAAATAGAGGGATATGACCCCCATCCAACCATAAAAGCACCAATCGCTGTTTAGTTTTTAACAATATCATAATCAAATAATACCACCTAAGAGTGGTGTGAACGGCCTGCAGAATATCTACTCTGTAGGCTTTTTTCTGAGTTTATGTAAAAATTAAGAAAAAATGAGTTCATTTAATGAATTGAATCATTTGAAATGAACGCTGGATTTCATGCCAATACTCCGGATAGGTATCCGTGAATTTGAGAAAAGCTTGATGGAAATTTATGATTAAAAAATCATAAGAGGCACTACGATTTTTTTTGTTATTTCTCAAATCAAAATATAAGGCAAATGGACGGGTGTAATAATTGGTAATCTGGAAAGGATTTAAAATCGCTATTTCTATATCATTTTGAAAGATAAAATCGTTAATTGATTTTATCGGACAATTTTTTGCGAAATTTGGTTCCTGGATGGAAGGGGAGCTTTCATCCAATAATATAATACCTCTGTACATATCTTACTCCTTAATAAAATTAAGTAAATTTATGTATAGGGTAGCCAAAATTATTAAAGATGATACCTATTAAAACAGTTCAGATTTTCTAAACCGTCATTAAAAGTATGCGATGATAGTGTGAGTTCGTGTGAATTGTTTGTATTTCCTAGACTGATTTAGTTAAATTAGGACCTAATTCTTCTGTCTGAAAAAAAGTAGATTAGTCTGAACTTTAAGAATATGTGAGCATATTAGTTTAACATTAAACAATTTACTGTTAAAATATAGTTAGATAAGAAAATAAAGGGGAGATTTAAATGGGGAAACTTCAAGAAAAAGTTGTCGTTATTACAGGTGGTGCAGGTGGAATCGGACTAGGAATGGCGAAAGCAATGGCTAAAGAAGATGCGGTCCTAGTGCTTGTTGATGTGAATGAAGAAACAGGAAGAGCTGCAGAGAAAGTAGTACAGGAAATATCTCCGAATTCTATGTTCTTAAAAGCAGACTTAATGGACCGTGAAAATTTACCGAATATTATTAAAACAGTTGTCGATAAATATGGAAAATTGGATGTACTTGTTAACAATGCACATGCTTCCAAACAGAAATTGATTGAAGAAACTACACAGGCAGATCTTGATCTATCCTTTGGAACAGGTTTTTATCCTACATTCTATCTAATGCAGGCAGCCCTTCCATATCTAAAGGAAACCCAAGGGAATATCATTAACTTTGCCTCAGGAGCAGGAATAAATGGAGACAAAACGCAAGCAGCCTATGCTGCTGCGAAAGAGGCTATTCGTGGTATCACTCGTGTAGCTGCTAATGAGTGGGGAGTCTATGGCATCAATGTCAATCTGATTAGTCCAATTGCTAATTCTGAAGGTGTAAGGGCTTGGGCAAAAGCACAGCCAGAATATCACCAAGCTGTCGTGAATAAGATTCCGCTTGGACGTTTCGGTGATGTGGAAGATGATATCGGCCGTGTAGCAGTCTTCCTTGCAAGCGCTGATTCTCAATATATTACGGGACAAACCATCATGGTCGATGGCGGAGCAACTATGCTCAGATAAGTAGGGATTATGATGAACCAAAAAAATCTGTTTGACTTAATTCATTCTATTGAACAGCTATCCAATGAACATATCGTGGAATTTACGTCACGTTACTCCTATCCAATTGGTGTATCAGCTGTTCTCGTGTTGGCTGAGTTGAGAGAAAACGGGGCTATCAGGCAAAGTGATCTCGCTGATATGCTTAGCTATACGAAGGGTGCTATCACTCATATTGCCACGAAACTCGTTAACTATGGGTTGGCTGAGCGCCTGTATGATGAAGGAGACCGTCGTACGGTTTATTTAGGCATTACGGATAAGGGAATCATTGCTTTAACCGAGGCACAAAAAATTGGGGAATCTATTTTTCTGAAACTGTTCGAAGGACTTTCCAGAGACGAATTGCATGAATACTTGCGTCTTCAACAGAAATTGCTTGAAGGAATGAAAAACAGACGGTTGTCTGGAAAGAAGTAAAAGGATAAGAGATAAGTGAGCCGATTGCGATTCTATATGCAATCGGCTTTACTTTGTTCCTGCAGAGAGAATTACGTTTAACAAAAAACACTCCCATCTATTAGGCTCAGTTAGTTGCAAGTAATTTGTCAAAGGACAAAGGCCTATTGCATACATATATTAATGACTAACTTTTATGAAACGGAGGGAAGAAAATGAATGACAATAAAAGTATAAATTCTTCCATGCCTTTATTTTATATTACTCAACCAGTGAACAATAGTAAGTTAAGTGTTCAGAATATGCAAGAAATTTACCATAGTAAGGGAAGTATTAAAGAGGAAGAGGAAAAAAAATTAGAAAAAGTTAAAGCAGTAAGAAAAGAATATAAAGAGGATTTACAAATTGAAGAAACATTCGAAGAAAATACCTCTATGATCATAGATGATCATTTGAGTGAAGAAAACTTGAATTTGGAAGAAAATAAGATAGTTCAAGCTGAAAGAGAAATGCTAAAAAATAATCTCCGCATAAAATTAATAAGGTTAGCAAGGTATCCAGCTGTAGTTCAAAAGCCATTCTGTGAAATAAAAATTGGAGGAGAATCAATTATTGGGCAAATAGAGAGTAAACGTGGAGAAATTTTAAAGATTAAAGTAGGTGAAGAAATAAGATTATTAGCGATAGATGAAATTGATGAACTTTCTACTCTGTAAAAAAAATAATAATGACCTTATCTTTCAAAATTTGAAAAATAGGGTCCTCTTTTTTATGAATATAATTACTTTTGCCTAAACAAAAAAAGAGGAGTTTCATAAGATGTATAAGAAGTTAAGGATAAGCCTAAAGGTAGATAAAAATCTTAAATTGAAAATGATTAAAGCCCTAAGACGTACAAAAAGAAAACCTGAGGAGGTTTCCCCAGGCTGTAGTATATGAAAGTAAATAATAACCTGCCAGTTTATTTACAATCATGATGGATAGATACAGGACATAGACAACTAACTGCACCGAACATATTTAGATCAACAGTAATATAAGCTTTAGTACCTTCGAGTTCATCATAACTATGGTCTTCTATATGCTGGTCATCTTTGTCTGTACCCTTTGAATAATGATCCTTTTTTCTTAATAATTCTAATGTTGCACAACAAGTATCGGGGTCAACATTATCGACTCGGAAAAGTTTGGATTCAATAAAATAACATTTATCCTTCTTTCTGGTTGATCCATGACCTTCAAATAGCTCTCCGGTGTTAAATACAGTAAGCAGAACTGGAATCGTGTTATATTTGTGTCCTACAGCTAGTTGGCCTTTGTTTAATTCGTTAATAGCCCTATCGCAACCTTTACAGAGAATTTCTTCTTCTGGGTTTATTAAATCCTGTGCTTCTGCAATAGCAAGTAAAGTATCGCATACACAACTAGATGTTTCATAATTAGAACCGCAACTCATATCTTCTCCTCCTTGATGATATATTCCCTAACAGATTATGAAAACAAGAGTATTGTTGTATGAGTATTTAGCCTATTTTTGCATGTATTTATAAAAATGAAGAGGATGGTAGTCAATGATGGAGCTGGATATTATTAAAATACTTATTATTGGATTAGCAGCCTTTCGATTAACACGATTATTTGTGTTCGATAAAATTACTGAATTTATTAGGAATCCATTTTTTGAGGAAAAGATAGAAATAGATGAAACCGGTCAAGAAATCACCTATTTAATTCCCCGGGAGAAGGGATTTCGGCATTTTGTTGGTGAACTAATTAGTTGTCACTGGTGTACTGGAATTTGGATAAGTACATTTTTAGTTTGTTTATATTTATTCGTCCCATCAGTAGCTTATATCCTTATCCTTATTTTAAGCATATCCGCAGTTGGCAGTATAATCGAGACATTGGTTCAAAAATGGATAGAGTAAGTTCTTACAGGTGTTTGAAAAATCAATCAGGGTTGTTTTTTTAATTGGTCTATCATTTGAACAAAGTTATGACCATATTGTTCCAGAGAAAAATTGGCACGTACATAATGGACAGCATTGGCAGTTAATTGTGTTCTTAATACATGGTTTTCCAATAGATCTTTGGCATGAACCAATGCTTCGCCAATCTGTCCTAGATGATAGACTTTTCCAGTTTGATCATGGTGGATAAAACTGGAAATTCCGTCTGAATTGGTTGTTAATACTGCACATTCGCAGCTCATCGCTTCAAGCAAGGCATAACCGAATCCTTCTGTGATTGAGGTAGAGCACAAGAAACCAGATGATTTTGCAATCTTTGAATAATAATTTGCCATTTCGGCATGTGGGATATCATAGTGCAGCGTAATTTTATCAGATAGTGGGTCCTTACTTATTAGGTTGCGAAATAGGATCATTTCATTTGGATCATACTGTTTACTATCTAAGAAAAACCAAATACGGAGCGTAGGATGAAGGTGGATTAAAGTTGAAGCAATTAGTATGAACTCATTCCAATTCTTATTTTTCTCAATCCGTCCAACCCAAGCGATAATTGGTGATGGTTCTACAGGTACATGTATATTCAGCTTGAATTGGTTGAGATCCAATCCATTATGAAAGTGAAAACTCGGTTTATCAGGATAATAATCTTTCGTAAATTTAACAAGGTGAGGAGTAACAGGAGTCAATATGGCATTGGCAAACTGATCGAGATAGTGTTTAGAATAAGCGGAAAGCCAAATTTTAGCTGTATCCATACTGCCTAGTCCCTGTATTTCATAAATTAAGATTCCACTGTATCCAAACCGACGAATTTTTTCTAACATTAAATAATCTGAACATACGATTATAGCCTCGTAGTTTTCCTCGAGAATTAATTTTTTAATACCCTCATCATTAGGAATAATAAATGTGGTGATATCTTTGATGTTTTGCAAACCAGGTCCTTCCATTAAATATAAAAACTCAAAGTGAATATCGAAAGGCTTTAAAGCTTGGCTCCGCTGTCTGGCTAATGTTTCAACTCCGCCACTCGGATAGTTGAAGATAAATAGCATTTTCCTCAAAATGATCATCACTCCATATATTTTTTGACTCTTCTTATTTATATGTAGCTCTCTCTCATTAAGATAATGAATTATTCATAACACATAATTTTTGGTGAAAGCATAGGATAAAACAACTGTTCATATGTGAAGTTTTTATTAAATAGTGAGGGAGTGAGGTATATGAGCGCTAAGGTTTCTATTATTATACCTTTTTATAATTGTGCCTATATAAATCAAGCCATAGAAAGTGCTTTAAACCAAACGTATAAGAATATTGAAGTAATCGTTGTGGATGATGGATCTACTTCCTTTAAAGAAAAAGTCGTTCCCTATATGAAAGACATAAGGTATATTGTGAAAGAAAATGGCGGTACAGGAAGCGCTTTAAATGCCGGAATGCGCGTAGCTTCAGGCGAATATTTCGCATGGTTAAGTTCTGATGATATTTTTATGCCCACAAAAATCGAGAATCAGGTACGGTTTATGGAAGAGAGCCAATCCGCAATCAGTTATACGAATTATTCCTATATTGATGAAAAAAGCAACATCACATATGAAAGAGTCGGTATCCATTATGAAGTACCATCTGAATTTATCAGACATTTCCAACAGGGATGTCATATTAATGGATGTACCGTTATGTTTAGAAAGGAAGTATACCAGAAGATAGGAGAGTTTAACCCGAAGTATAAATACACACAGGATTATGAGTATTGGTTAAGGGTTATCCAAAGCTATCCTTTCCATTTTCTAAATGAACCATTAACTTTATACAGGGTGCATCCAGAAATGGGTAGTAAAAAGCATTACCGCTATCAAATCGCAGAGGTCCTCGAACTTCGTGTTAAATATAAACCTATTCTTGAAAAATTAGAAAGAAGTGGTTGGGTGTGAAATTTGTCTTTCCAATCTTTACCCTTTGTAAAGGTGGAGCTCAGCGGATGCTTGCCGAAATAACAAATGGATTGGTCCTTAAAGGCCATGAAGTGAAAATCATTATGCCTTCGTCTGGAGTGGTAGACTATCCCATCATGGCTGCACTCATTCGAACGCCAAATACATTTTTGGAGGAAGCGGATTACCCGTATGCTGACTGTATCGTATCAAATTTCCATTTAACAGTGCCTTCTGCTGAGCAAGCCAGCCAAAAAGGGAAAGGTAAACATGTTAGACTCAGTATGTGCTATGAACCTATGTTTCTGCCAGATCAGCAACGTACATTTCCTTCGTATAATATCACAAAGAACTTATTTGTTTTATCTGAGTATCAGCAAAAAATAATTGAACTTTCTCATGGAATTAAAGGCAGTATCATCCCGGTCGGAGTCAGTGATTCTTTTCGGAATTTAGGTATAAGGCAGCAAAATGGAACATTAACTATTTCAGCTATTATGAGAATGACGGAGGGCGGCTATGCCTGGCAACGTAACCAGGATGAATTAATAGAGGTCCTTCTAAAGATTAAAGCCAATTTTCCTGATGTCTCCATTAACTTAATATGTCCTCCGGATGAGTTTAATTCTTCCATAAAGTTACAAACTATTAAGCTTTTAGGTCCATTTAATTTTGAACTGCCTCAGAATGATGAACAGTTAAACCTATTGTATAACCAATCGGATATATATGTTTCTGCTTCTATGTTTGAAGCAGCTCTCTTACCGCCGCTTGAGGCTATGAGTTGTGGTGCGGCACTTGTCTCATACTATTCCGGTGGAAATATAGATTACTGTAAACATGAATCAACAGCTCTTATCTCTTATGCTTATGAGAAAAACTTATATGATCATATAGCCAGGTTAATAATGGATCAAAATCTTCGCCAAAGAATCTCTGCCCAAGGTGAAATAGAGGCGGCAAAATGGACTTGGGAAAAAAGCACTGAAAAATTTGAAGAAGAAATAAACACCCTTTTTATTTAGACATTGTGTAATAATGTCTATTTTTTATCGGTAATTAGGTCTTCCATACAGGCTGATATTTTTTACTCCGTTACATTTGCCCCAACAGTAAGCTACGGTGGTAGCCTGATTACCGGAAGACTGGCTGATGTTATAGCGATAGAAACCAGTTGATTATTTTACTTCATGTTTCTGACATGAAGCATTTTTAGAAGAGAGTATGACCATTTTGTTTTTTACGAAACGTTTTCATAACGGTATAGAGAAAAGTACGGATTATTTGATAGATGAATTAATTAACCATGTGAATTTGATTATTCGGAATCAGGATGGTGACTTAGATAAAGAATCATTCGAAATGGCTATCAAGTAATGGTAAAACGACATTCAACTGAGAAAAGAGTAACAGACCTTTTGAATACGATTCGTGAGGTGACTGGGGTTACACGCTAACATGTTTTTGGAAATCTAGTGGATCCGTCTATGCAAACACAAGCATATGAACATAGTTTGTTAAAAGCACGGATAATGAAGCGGAGGAGCTACTTTTTATGCATATTATGACGATTTTAGGCACAAGGCCGGAAATCATCAGGTTAAGCCTCATTATAAAAAAACTTGATCAATACGCCGATAAACATACACTGGTCCATACCGGGCAAAATTTCACACGTTCATTAAGTGACGTCTTTTTTGAAGAATTAAAAATTAGAAAACCAGATTACTATTTAAAGATGAACTCCTATTTATTAGGTGAACAACTTGGATCGATGTTCCGTTCTCTTGAAGAAATAATAAGTATTGAAAAACCAGACCGAGTCCTTCTTTTGGGCGATACCAATAGTGCATTGAGTGCAATATTAATGGAGCGTCATGGCATACCTGTCTATCATATGGAAGCAGGAAACAGATGTTTTGACCTGCGGGTTCCTGAAGAGAAAAACAGAAGAATCATTGATTCAATCAGTACATTTAATCTTCCTTATACAAAGAAAAGCCGCGAAAATCTTTTAAAGGAAAACATGCCAGTTAATCGGATATTTTTAACTGGCAACCCAATATTTGAGGTAATCACTCATTACACAGATCAAATTGCTCAGAGCCGAATACTTGAAAATCTTTCATTAGGAGAGAAAAACTACTTTCTAGTAACCATTCATCGCTCGGAAAATGTTGATGCACCTGATGTTTTAAAAGATATTTTTACAGGGTTAAATAAACTCGCCAGGTTCTATAATAAACGTATTATCTGCAGCATACATCCACGAACCAAATCAAAACTTAAAGCTATAACAGATTTAACGGCAGAACCGCTGGTTGAATTCCATGAACCGTTTGGATTATTTGATTTTATTAAACTACAAAAATATGCCTATTGTGTTTTAACTGACAGCGGTACAGTCCAGGAAGAAAGCTGCATTCTTAAGATTCCAGCGGTTACGATCAGAAACACAACTGAAAGACCCGAAACAGTCGAATGTGGAAGTAATATCATCTCTGGCACAGAGGCAGACAGAATCGTAAATAGTGTGGAAATTATGCTTAATCAGTCTACAGATTGGGAGATTCCGGATGGATATGGAGATAAGAATGTATCTCAAAAAGTTGTCAATTACCTAATGGGAGTGAAGGGGTTTGTTTAAAAATAAAAAAATTTTAGTAACTGGCGCAACTGGTTCGTGGGGATATGAGCTAGTAAAAAAGCTGTTAGAACAGGATCCAGAAGAGATCAGAATCTACTCAAGGAATGAATCAAAGCAAGTAGAGATGATGAGGCATTATTCTGACAAACGATTAAAGTTTGTTATTGGTGATATTAAAGAACGTGAAAGTTTAATACAAGCTTGTCAGCATATAGATTATCTGTTTCATTTGGCCGCCTTGAAACATGTTCCGGTATGTGAAGATCAGCCATTAGAGGCTATGAAAACGAATGTACTTGGTACGCAAAATGTAATAGAAGCAGCTATTATCAATCATATCAAGAAAGTCATTTATATCTCTACGGACAAGGCAGCTAACCCATCCAATTTTTATGGTCTATCGAAAGCAATGGGTGAGCGGTTAATTATTCATGCAAATACCCTAAATACTGAAACCAGTTTTGTAACGGTAAGGGGCGGAAATGTACTAGGTACAACTGGCAGTGTCATTCATGTTTTTAAGAAGCATATGCGAGAAAAAGGTGAAGTAGGGATTACAGATTTTCGGATGACTCGCTTTTTTTTAACAATTGAAGATGCTATAGAACTACTATTTATGGCTTCTAATGAAAGTATCGGTGGGGAAATTTTTGTGATGAAGATGCCTACATGCCTGATAAAGGATCTGGCTGAAGTATTGATTGAAGACTCTGGTATAAAAGATGTGAAGATAAAACAACTGGGAATACGCCCTGGAGAAAAGATTCATGAAATCCTTTTTTCGGAGCATGAGAGTGATCAAACAGTCCATTATAATGAAGACTATTATGTAGTATTACCGAGCTTGGATATTAAGGGGTTAAAAGAACATTACAATCAGTTTAAACCCGTCGAGCATGGGAGCTACAGTTCTCAATTTGACTTGTTGAGTAAAGAAGAATTGAAGAAAATGTTGGCAAAAGGCGGATTTTTATTATGAAGGTACTTGTATTAGGCGGTCATGGAATGGCAGGCCATATGGTGGTTGACTATTTAAAAGCTGATCCAACCTTACAAGTTCACTTTACAACTCGTAAAGAAGATAATGAGAGTATTAAATGGAATGCCACAGATTTCAAACATATGGATCATATCATTGAACAAACTAAACCAGATTTCGTTATCAATTGTATAGGAATCTTGAATAAAGCGGTCGATGAAAATATCTATGATGCTATTATTGTGAACAGTTTATTACCTCATCATCTTGTCAGACAGCTTGACCGATATGGTGGTAAGCTTGTTCATATTAGTACAGACTGTGTATTCAGCGGCCAAAAAGGAAATTATCTTGAAACCGATATGAAGGATGGCCAAACGTCCTATGCAAAAACGAAAGCGCTTGGAGAAGTGGATTTAGACTCCCATCTAACGATCAGGACTTCCATCATAGGCCCTGAGATTAAAAATAATGGGATTGGTTTGCTGCAGTGGTTTCTAAAACAAACTGGTACGATAAAAGGGTATAAGCAAGTTTGGTGGAATGGAGTGACAACGCTTGAATTAGCAAAGTTCATTCGATATGCCATAGATCAGAAGATTGGGGGATTGTATCATTTAAGTGCACTGGAGCCCATTAACAAGTACGATTTATTGGTTCACTTTAAAAATTATTTTTTAAAAGAAGATGTAGATATACTTCCAGATAGTGAAGTGTGTTCTAATAAAACATTAATTAATTCTCGCAATGATTGTTTGTATGAGGCAAAAGATTATCCTAAGATGCTCGAAGAATTGCGTGATTGGATGTCACTTTATGAATAAGAAAATCCTCATAACAGGTGCTCAGGGATTTACTGGCCAGCATGCCTGCAAGTATTTTCATGAACAGGGTTACCATGTGATTCCAGTAGCTCGAGATAAGCAAACTGGTGGAACGTCAACTTTTGTGTATTGCGATTTAACTCATTTGTCAGATGTAGAAAAGGTAATTACAGACACAAGTCCTGATTTTATTCTCCACCTAGCAGGAAAAAATCATGCAGGGGAATCATGGCATGTCCCTGGGTTATATGTAGATACCAATGTGATAGGAACAGTTAATATTTTGGAAGCAGTAAGAAAATACAAGCCAGACACGAAAATTTTAGTGACTGGATCTATGCTGGAAACAGCTCTTGCTGATGATAAACCAAATCATCCCTATGGTTTAAGTAAAACTATACAATCGACGGTTGCTATGGCATGGCATTATTTGTATCAACTACCTATATCAGTGGTCAGGCCACCAAATTTAATAGGACCAGGCAATTCAACCGGTGTTTGCTCGCAATTTGCTAAAAGAATTGTAAAAAGTGAAAAGGATAATAAACCGAATGTCACTTTGAAGGTTAATAACTCAGGGATTAAAAGAGCCTTTTTGGATGTCAGAGACGCAGCAATGATTTATGCTCATTTATTAGAGCATGGTGAATCGGGAAATATTTATGAATTGGATCGATTAGATAGATACACATTGATGGAGATAGTAGAGCACTTTGAATCTTTAAGTTCCTGCTCGATAGAAAAAGAATCTATAGATCTGAATGAACCACCAAGTAAACAGGATGAGGAGAGAAATCATCATATACTGGGAGAAAAAGTGGTAAGAGTGTCCTGTCAGCAAAATTATAAATTGAAGGAAAGTCTTACTGATATATTAGACTATTATAGAAACGCTATATAGATCGGTAATACCCGCCCTTTTTACAGGGGGATACAGACTGTAGACAAATCCCTTAATTTTTTAGGGACCTTGTCTACAGCTTTTTTTGTTTTGGCTATTATGTTAACGCTATTTTCTACAGAATGGGCTCGCTTTCCGCGGACAAGCATCAAGCCTCCTCGCGCTCTGCGCTGCGGGGTCTAGGGTACGCTTGTTTTTCCCGCAGGAGTCTCTCCCATTCTGCAGAAAATAGGATACTGCTTCATATATGAGTTTCCACGGTATAAGACAGAAATTCTCTGTGTTTTTTGTGAGAATAAAATGATATATGCCATCCGCAAAGAAACGATTGAACGTGTCTTTGCGGATGCTTACTTTCGCCGCCATGAACTTGAAGAAGATGGCCAATTGGACGTAGGAAAGTCCAAAAATGGCCTAAATAATTGAGAAGGATCGTTCTATCCATCGTGAAAAAGCAAAAAAAATAAAGAAGGAATTCAGAATTGGGCTCCTATAGAGCCATTCTGAATTCCTTTTGTCTGCAATCTGAATCCCCCCTTTTACAGGGGGATATTGTTTTTCCAAAATAACATGTCGGTTCGAAATTTGATATAATAGAGGTAAAAGTTTGTTCGGAGGGTACTTTATGTTTTCAATTGTCGTAGCACATGATCGTAATCAGGTTATTGGCGTAAATAATAATCTTCCATGGCGTATTCCTGCTGATATGGCCCATGTGAAACAAACAACGATGGGGAAAATCCTCATTATGGGGCGGAAAACGTTTGATTCTATAGGAAAGCCTCTTCCAGGCAGGACAAATGTAGTTTTAACAAAAGATACATCTTGGGTCTTTGATGGGATTAAAGTTGTGCATTCCGTGGATGAAATTCATCAAATTGAAAAAAATACGGATACTGAATGTATCATATTTGGCGGTCAAGTTTTATTTGAACAGCTTCTTCCATATGTCTCAAAAATCTATTTGACATACATTGATCATGATTTTGAAGGAGATACATTCTTCCCTATCCAAAATTATGACAAAGACTGGATTTTGATCTCCTCTGAAAAAGGGCCTAAAGACGAAAAAAATCCATATGATTATTATTTTAAAGAGTACATACGTAAGAAGGATTAAATATAGGAGTTGAGTTTCATTGTTACGTTTAATTTATATGTTTTTCAATTTATGCGGTTTTTTACTGTATAGCTTACCGGAATTAAAGAAAATGAAAAAGGTCTACGCGCACAATGATGCTCGTGACGATGTGGTTATTCAACAAGTCCCGAAAAAATGGGCAAAAGGGTTTTTAAAGAAATCAGGCTGTGAGCTGGAAGTGGAAGGAATCGAAAATATCCCGGAAGGTCCAGTGTTATTTGTTGGAAATCATGAAGGAGACTTTGATATACCGGTTTTACTGGATGGAATTCCCAAGCCTTTTGGCTTTATTGCTAAAATTGAAGTGAAAAAAATTCCAATCGTTGCAGACTGGATGGAGGTAATGGGCTGCGTGTTTATGGATCGTAAAGACCGCCGAGCCTCTGTACAGGCGATTAGACAAGGTGTACAAAAGTTAAAGGATGGTCACTCCATGCTCATTTTTCCAGAAGGTACACGTAATAGAGGCAAGGAGATTGGTGAATTTAAGGCTGGTTCTTTACGTCTTGCAAAAGATTCAAAAGTTCCGATTGTACCTTTTGTGATCCAAGGTTCAGCAGATATTTTCGAAAATAATCATAATAGGATTAAGCCGGGGAAGGTTAAGCTTATTATTTTACCTGCGATTTTTTCTGAACGTTACGACGCAGAGGGAATGGCTGCAGTGGCTGAACAGATCCACACAAAAATAAATGAAGAACGGAGCAATCTGTTAAAGGGAGCATAAATAGATTGCTTGCCAAGGTACTTACGATAATTATGCTTAAGCGATAAAGCAGGTGGGATTTTATTCACCTGTTTTGTCGTTTTTTTTAGAATTACGATAATAGTTGATAACTATAAAAGCAAACATGATAATTTGCCTTAAGTTCATTTATCGAATTCATATTTTGCACACCTAAAAAACCATTATTCTGAAAATTCAGTTGATTTATTGTCCGCACCTGCTATAATTTATGGATTAATAAAAGTAATGGAGGAGAGCAAATGAATCATCAGGTGAATACGAATCAAGGAGTACCGCTTGAACAAATTATTATTGCCTACCAACAGTTAAAAGACAAAGTGGCTCATACTCCCTTACAAAAAAACAAACGGTTGTCCGAGAAGTTTAATTGCAATGTTTATCTCAAAAGAGAAGACCTTCAATATGTGCGTTCTTTTAAGCTGCGCGGGGCGTTTTATGCAATGATGAACTTATCGGAAGCAGAATTGGAAAATGGCATAGTATGTGCAAGTGCCGGTAATCATGCTCAGGGTATGGCATATGCATGCAATGAACTAAAGGTAAATGGGAAAATTTACATGCCAACAACTACTCCGAGACAAAAAATTAACCAAGTTGAGTTGTTTGGAAAAGAATATGTGGAAATAATTCTGATTGGTGATACGTTTGATGATGCTTTTGCGGAAGCCAGGATATGCGAGGAGGAAGAGAAACGATCATTTATTCATCCATTTGATGATCAATTTGTAATTGCCGGACAAGGTACTGTAGCCGTTGAGATCTTTCATGATATTGATGTGCCTATAGACTATATTTTTGGCAGTGTGGGGGGCGGAGGATTAATGTCAGGGGTTGCTTCATACAGTTCAAGTGTATCCCCAAACACAGCCTGCATTGGTGTTGAACCGGTTGGTGCACCCTCTATGCAAACAGCAATAAAGGAAGGTCATGTAGTTAAATTATCACAAATTGAGTCCTTTGTGGATGGAGCTGCCGTAAAAGAGGTTGGACAGCAAACCTTTACTATATGTTGTGAACTGTTAAAAGATGTTGTGACCGTCCCAGAAGGAAAAGTATGCAGTACGATTCTTGAATTATATAATGAGCATGCCATAGTGGCAGAACCAGCCGGGGCATTGTCCGTGTCAGCACTGGATTTATATAAAGATAAATTGGCAGGAAAAACAGTCGTGTGCATCATCAGCGGGGGAAATAATGATATTGGCAGAATGCAGGATATCAAAGATCGCTCTCTTCAATATGAAGGTCTTTTACATCATTTTATTGTGCACTTCCCACAGCGTGCAGGTGCTCTGCGAGAATTCCTTGATGAAGTGCTTGGTCCGAACGATGATATAACCAGATTTGAATATACGAAAAAAAATAATAAAGATAATGGTCCTGCTCTCGTTGGAATAGAATTACAGAAAAGAGAGGATTATAACGAACTGATGCAGCGCATGGAGAAAAAAGGATTCCAATTTTTTGAAGTAAAGAAAGGGAGCAGTCTTTATCAGTTTTTGATATAAGAATTTAAATCGTGTTTAACCCATGAAAATTGATTCCTAAATAAGTAAAAGTTGAAATAAACTGTTTTTATATGAAATAATTTCTTTTCATTACTCTTAAAACAATTATAATAGTAGTAGATTCATATCAGCTTGGGAGGGGAGAAAAGCATGTTCTCAAATATAGGGGTGCCGGGATTAATATTAATCCTATTACTAGTACTGATTATCTTTGGACCTAAGAAGCTACCTGAAATCGGCAGGGCGTTTGGTCAAACGTTACGAGAATTTAAAAATTCCACAAAAGATTTAACCAGTGATGTAATGGATGATATAAGGGATGTTAAAAAAGAAGCCAACAAATAATTGAATAGTTTCAATTTAAGAGAGGTGTGAGAATAAATTCTTACACCTCTTTAAAGGGATTCAGAAAGGCGTGACTCTAGTTTGGAAGAGAAAGAATTAAATATCATAGAGCACCTTGATGAATTGAGAACAAGGTTAATCATCACGGTAACTGCTTTTGTACTATTTTTATGTGTATCCTTCTTCTTTGTAAAAGATATATATAAATTTTTTACTCGTAATGTCGAAGAGAAGCTTATTGTACTTGGACCTAGTGATGTTATGTGGATTTACTTTACAATAGCTTCAATTGTGGCTATTGCCTGCACGATACCTGTTCTTGCAATTCAGCTTTGGTTGTTTGTAAAACCTGCGCTTTTGAAACATGAACAAAAGATTGCATTATCCTATATACCTGCTTTGTTTATTTTATTCATTGCCGGATTATCTTTTGGATATTTTGTCATTTTCCCAATTGTTATAAGCTTCTTAACAGATCTGGGGAATGATGTGATGACGACAGCCTATACGGCAGAAAAATATTTTAAATTTATCATTAATATGTCATTGCCATTTGCATTTCTGTTTGAACTGCCCGTTGTCATGATGTTTTTGACGTCTCTTGGGATTATCAATCCCTACATAATGGCAAAGTATAGAAAATATGCTTATTTTGTATTAATTGTGATCGCAATCCTGATTACTCCGCCTGAATTTCTGTCTGATTTTATTGTCTCAGTTCCTTTACTGCTGCTGTATGAAATTAGTATATCACTATCAAAATATGTATATAAACGAAAGCTAAAGAAAGCGGAGCATTCTGAATTAGTGCTGGAGTGAGGTAGGTGAGTTACGCAGATTGGACCGAGAGTATTTTTATTTTTTAAAGCAACTAGCTAATCTTAAAAAGACTTATTTGAACAGATGAGTGTGAATCGACGACGATTTGCACTCTTTCTCTATCTAAATTCAAAATGGTTTATCGAGGTAGGTTGTATTTTTAAAATATAGGAAATATTGAAACAACTCAATTACGTACAAGTTTCAATAACAGGACAAGTGATTGCGTGCTATTTGTGTAAACAATAGATAGAAAAGAGAGTTTACCCCGTATCGGCAATCCCTATCTAAATTATAAAGGTAATAATAAAATGCATTTAAAATTTAATTTCTACCGTGTATAATATGAATAGTCATACATATAGGATGTGAAAATATGCCAAATGTTAAAATTGTTACTGACTCAACTCTTGATCTGCCAAAAGAGATCATCAAAGAGAATAACATAACGGTTGTACCCCTCTCAATTACAATAGATGGCGAAACATACATTGATGGCGTTGACATTTCACCAAACGAGTTTATAACAAAAATGCAGCAATCGGAAGAACTTCCAAAAAGCTCACAGCCGCCGGCAGGTGAATTCTTAGAGGTTTATAATAAACTGTCGGAAGACGGAAGTGAAGTGTTATCTATCCATATGACTGCTCAAATGAGCGGAACTGTTCAGTCGGCTCAGACCGCCGCCAGGATGGCCGACGGGAAAGTTACTGTCGTTAATTCAAAATATATATCCAATGCATTAGCCTTTCAGGTATTAGAAGCAGCTAAATTGGCAAATGAAGGCAAAACAATGGATGAGATTGTTGAACGAATTGATCATATTAGGGAAAATACGCGTCTTTTTGTAGTGGTAGATACTCTGGAGAATTTAGTGAAGGGTGGCCGAATCGGAAAAGGAAAGGCTATGTTAAGCTCACTCTTAAATATTAAGCCGATTGCTTCACTGGATACAGGTGAATATACTCCCGTAGCAAAAGTAAGAAGTCAAAGCCAAATTGTCAAGTATTTGGTTAAGCAGCTTGTGCAGGATACGGAGGGGAAAGTCCTGAAAGGGATTGGCATTACTCATGCCGATGCAATAGAACTTGCAACGAAACTTAAAGAAATGATTATAAAAGAACTTGGAATAGATGATGTACCAATCTATGATACAACGCCTATTATCAGTACACATACAGGTATAGGGGCAATAGGTTTTATGTATTATGCAGAATAAATTATATAAATGTAAAAATACACTATTACATGGGGGATAGTGTATTTTTTATGATTTTAATAATATTTTTTATTTTTTACAGGTAACCTGCCTAATTTTGTCTATACATAGATACTACGAGATTTTTCAAGGTCCTCTGATAAATATAAAAAGCTGATTAACATAATAACGTAAAATTCTCATGTTAACAGCTATTTTTATGGGAATAGTCCTTTTTATCTTCTCAATAATTGGGAACGGCTTTTTATCCGTTAAAAGATAAAGAGACTAGTAATGGTTTCATGCTGTGCTAACAATCATCGAGAGAATGAAAAGGAAGTTGAAGTGGAAAGTGGTACAACATTTAGAGTGTATATCCCACCTAGGTGAAAAAAGTTTTATCATAGCTAAGTACCATAACTGAACAGGAATAGATTTATAAGGAAAGTGTCAATCAGTGCTTCCTCTGGAATGATGGCTTATCTATTAGGTTGGATGTATTCCAATCTTGCAAATTTATTCTTAAATCGGCGATAAAAGGTTATTATGATTAAAGTGATTAAAAAAATTAGTGCAACATCTCGTGGACAGAAACAAGATCCCGCCTGTCGTTGCTTTATTGAAATAAAGACACAATTTATACGAAAAGGAGTTTACAGAATACATATGTTCATTCTCACTATAGTTATCGCACTATTACTCTATGGCGGACTTGTTTACTATATTGGCTGGCGGGGGTATGTTTTGCTCCGACCAGAATCATCAAGTCGTCGTTTTAAGATCCTTTACATCCTTATCTTCGTGTTTGCAGGGAGTTCGTTTATTGTCGGCCGCATTTCCGGGATTACATTTTTAAATATTATTGGTGCTTACTGGATGGCATGCTTTTATTTGCTGTTATTGTTAGTTCCTCTTGCCCATCTTATGGTTATAATCTTACGCCTAACCCGCCTGCCGCGACATGGAACACAAAAATGGACAGGCATCGTCGCTATGGGGTTGCTTGTGTTCTTTCTATTATACGGCACATATAATGCATACAGCCCTGTCGTTCGCAGCTATGAAATTAAGATGGATAAAGGATCATCTTCCCTTGATACCCTAGATATTGTAATGGCGGCTGATACACACTTTGGTCTGCTGTCAGGCAAAGATCATGCAGAGCGTTTAGTGGATCAAATCAACAAACTCAACCCAGATCTAATCCTGCTTCCCGGCGATCTTTTTGATGATGATGTTCAACCATTCCTTGATCAAAAAATTGATCAAATATTATCCAAGCTTCATGCACCATATGGAGTCTATGCATCGCTTGGCAATCATGATAAGCATGATGGTACCATGCAGGAATTAATTCTAGCCTTGGAACGCAGTGGTATCAATGTATTGTACGATGAAACGGTAAAAGTTGAAAATGAATTCACACTCATTGGGCGTAAAGATCGAACCGAAGAGGACAGATTGCCATTAGAAAAAATAATGAGCGGAGTGGATCTTGAAAAACCTGCTATTTTATTGGAACATCAGCCTTATGAACTTAACATTGCACAACAGGAAGGTATTGACCTAATGGTGTCCGGTCATACTCATCGCGGGCAAATTTTCCCTGGTAACTTAATCACTGATGCGATTTATGAAAATGATTGGGGTTATTTACAACAGGAACAGATGCACACAATCGTGACCTCTGGTTATGGTTTTTGGGGACCACCTATTAGAATCGGTACACGCTCTGAAATTGTATCAATTGAAATCCAGTTTGAGTAGGAAATGGATAGAATAATCGCTATTACTACATGTTTAAGCCTTTTATAGATTTTGAAGAATGCCAAAGCTATTCATAATTTTTGGAATAGATGACCAATTTGTTTGATTATCATGTAACCTCATCTTAAAAGAAAATACATGAAATATAGGCAAAATACTTTTGTGAAAATACAGATTTTGATAAAATTAGCATTAATAGAGATTGATCACAGGGTGGTTATCCATGAAATATTTTGGCAAAATAGCAATGATTTTGTTTCTGGTTATGATTGTAAATGCATGTTCCGAACAAGAAATACCTAATGCTAAGAATTGGAAGGTAAATGAATTTACCTTTACTGACCAAAGTGGCAATACCTTATCAAAAGCTGATTTAAAAGGAAAAGTTTGGATTGCTGACTTCATTTTTACAAATTGTAATACGGTATGTTTGCCGATGACATCTAATATGAAAAAGCTTCAGAATAAGATATCTGAAGAAGGTCTTGAAGATGTACATATTGTATCCTTTAGTGTGGATCCAGCGTTTGATAAACCTTCTGTTTTAAAAAAATATGGGGAAAGTTTTCAGGCGGATTTCGATAATTGGAGTTTTTTGACGGGATATGACCAGGAAACAATTGAAAGCTTGGCAAAAGATAGCTTTAAATTAATGGTCTCGAAGCCCGCTGAAGGAGATCAGGTCATTCATGGAACCAGTTTTTCATTGGTGAATCAAGATGGAATAGTGGTTCAGCAATATTCCGGACTTGAAGATATACCCATCGATGATATTATGAAGCATATAAAAATACTACAATCCAAATAGGGGAGGGCAGGGAAACCTGTCCTTTTTTATATCATATTGATAATTGTTGTAAATATAATGAGTATAATAAGAGTATTATTAAGGCAGGTGACATCTTATGTTTTGGAAAATTTCGATAACTGTGATGCTGTCTTTTATGCTTTCTGGGTGTAATATTGTCCAAACATTATTAGGCAAGCAAGTGGAAGAACACTCAACCTCTTATCTAACAAAAGCAGTAAAACAAGAAATACCCGATGATTTCTTTCCAACTGATATAAATATTGTATCCTTAGGAGATTCCTTGACACAGGGGGTCGGGGACAGCAGTGAAAGTGGTGGATATATTCCTTATTTAGTATCTTATTTAGAACAAAATAAAGGGATTAAAGAAGCTGAATTTGCCAATCATGGTGTTCGCGGTAATAGAACCACAGATCTCTTGAAAAAACTGCAAACACCACAATTAATTTCTGATATTCAACAGGCAGATGTCATTGTGATCACCATTGGCGGGAATGATATCATGAAAGTTGTAAAAGATCAATTTACAAATTTAACAATGCAAGATTTTTACCTCGAGGCCGAGCATTATGAGGAGCGATTAAAAGAGATTTTTAGTGTAATTAGACAGTATAATAAGGATGCAGAAATTTATTTTGTCGGATTGTATAACCCTTTCGGTAAATGGATCTCTACTTTTCAGGAACTGGATAAGATTATGGATGATTGGAATAGCATCAGTCGAGAAATTGTTAACAAGGATTCAAATGCATTTTTCATAGAGATAGATGATGCATTCTCAGATTCGGATGAAAATCTTTTATACAAGGAAGATTATTTTCATCCGAATGACAGGGGTTATGAAATCATTGCAAAGCGAATATATGACGAAATGAAAGAGCGTACCGTTGATAATATAAATAATATGAGGATGGTCAATGAGGGGGAGAATAATGGGGGAAATCTTCAATAAAAATAATAAGTGGAAGTTACTTTTTTTTGGACTATTAACCATAAATTTAATCGCAGCATGTATTCTGATCTACTGGACAACTCGTCCAGTAAAAGATGATGAATCATTAAATAAGCTAGCCAAAAACAAAGAAACAGTTGAAATTCCGTTTACTTCAAACAAGGAAGACCTTAATCGGATTATTAATCATTATATTGAGGAAGAAAGTTCAGATAGCCCTATCCAATATGAGGTACTTTTAAAGGATAATCTGGAATTGTACGGAACATTAGCAGCGTTTGGAAGGAATGTCGAGCTAAAGGTGTTATTTGACCCAGTTACATTAGAGAATGGTGACTTGCTTTTAAAGCATGAATCTATACAAATTGGCGGGATGAGTTTGCCGGCAACATTTGTCCTGAATTATATTGATGAAAAATATAAGATGCCTGATTGGGTGATAATCAGACCGAGTGATAAGACGATTTATTTGGCATTAAGTAAAATGGATTTAAAAAGTGGTATAACGGTTAAATCAAAATCTTTTGATTTGAAAAATGATGATATTGAATTAAATTTATTAGTACCGGTAGAATAATTAAAAAAGAGGAATTGTGTACTATGGAATCCATAGGCTCAATTCCTCTTTTTATTAGTTATAAATAAACTGTATTTCAGCGTCTCGATGATCAGTTCCCCTACTTAAGATTGTCATTGTATATATTTGATTCGGATGAAGGGTGACGGAAAAAGGATCGAGTATCATTTTTTTTGATTTTGAACATTTTATTAAAAATTCTATTGTCATGGGGGTTAATCCAAGATAGGAGCTGGGCTTTTTAAAGGCTAAATTAGAAAAAATGGTATCTCCGTCTGTAACGGCTATATCAATTCCGCCCGAATCAGGATTGAGATTCAGACAATTTAATTTTGTCTCTTTGCTGGGTAGGAAAAGATCGTCCTTTATGGAAAATAGATTATCTCCTGTAGCAATGACGGTGTAAGGAGAACCCTCTTTAATTTCCATTTTTGTGCTCAATAAAACGGTTTGTAACTGATCACTTGGATAAAGGTTAATTTGATACTTCCCCTCCGGAAGTGATAAATAATGACTTACCGACTTAAAGGGAACACGACGGAAAATTCTTGTTCCGTTTAGATACATATCTATATTCTTAACAGATGATAGAGCATGAAAAAATCTAACCTTTCCAATCGTGGAGCGATCTGTACTTACTCTTTGAACAGGAAGTTGATGCCTGAGCTGATTCATATAAGATAAGTGTTGAAAGTAATAGTCTATAAATAGTCCAGGATTGGAGTATTTATAATATTGAGATAGTAAATCGTACTTTTGAGCCTTTTGATTATACTCTTCTGTACTGATAGAGGACATTGCTATCACTCCTCGAACATCCTAATTTTACTTTAGCTATATGCAATAGAGCTTAGGCAAGTGTCTATATATGTTAAAAGTCATAAGCAAACCATTTTCTTAATGGGCAGATAAAGAGTAAAATAACTAATACATTAATAAAATGAAATAAAATGGAGGTAGGATAATGGAAAAAGCAATATTTGCCGGTGGGTGTTTTTGGTGCATGGTAAAACCTTTTGATACATTCCCGGGAGTACAAAGCGTCATAGCTGGCTATACAGGCGGACATAAAGAATATCCTACTTACGAAGAAGTTTGTGCAGGAACAACTGGGCATGTCGAAGCAGTTGAAATTACATTTGACCCAGATATTATAAAATATAAATCGATTGTCGAGTTATTTTGGCAGCAAATTGATCCAACGGATGATGGTGGGCAATTTTGTGATCGCGGGGAATCTTATAAGACAGCCATTTTTTATACAACTAAGGAACAGAAGGAAGTTGCGGAACAGTCAAAACAAGATTTGGGGAATAGCGGAAAATTCACAAAAGACATTGTGACACCGATTCTGCCTGCCAAGCCATTTTATGCAGCTGAGGAATATCATCAAGATTTTTATAAGAAAAACAAGGCACATTATGAATCCTATCAAGTAGGTTCTGGTCGTGCCGGATTTATAAACGAGCACTGGAGTGAAAAAAATGACTAATTATTCTGAGCGTCTGAAAAAATTATCGCCGATTCAATATGATGTTACACAACGAAACGGCACTGAACCGCCATTTCGTAACGAATACTGGGATCATCAGGAAGACGGAATCTACGTAGATGTTATTTCCGGAAAGCCACTATTCAGTTCATTGGATAAGTATGATGCCGGATGTGGATGGCCAAGTTTTACAAAGCCAATTGATGAATCTGAAATAATTGAGAAAGACGATTATTCATTGAGCGCACATAGGATAGAAGTCAGGAGTAATGAAGCGGATTCTCATCTGGGGCATGTTTTTCCAGATGGACCAGGACCAGCTGGATTAAGATACTGTATCAATTCTGCAGCAATGAAGTTTATTCCAAAAGAAGATTTGGAAACTCAAGGATACGGACAATATAAGAAATTATTTAAGTGATGAAAAACGAGAAGAACCGATTCTGTGAGTGTTTTGTGGCGTGAAGCCGAAAGGTCAGAGTTTCAAATAAAACAGATAAATAGCTGGTGTGAAGATGGGTTTTTACCGGTCTCACGCCAGCTGTTTTTTTATTATTCTTGAATTTATATAATGAATAATCTTTTTTTAGTTCATAAACGGACACATTATTTCACCATAAAATGAGAGTATATTTATGTTTAAAATAGCTTACCGAAATCTTCTGCAATGCTCTTCGTTATTTTGAATATGGAGTTCTAAGCAAAAATCAATCGGTTGGCTGAATAATAGTAAAGAAGCGGTCTTAAATGCGTGATCTGCTGGTTGTTGTTATTGTGAAGATTATATATTGGAAAAAGGAGTGTCCATTTAAAGACAGCTCCAATAAAAGATTTACTCTTTTTCAATGATTCCGTAAATCCGAATATAGGATTCATTCGTTACATTATTTTTACTTTGAATGCCAGCAGGAATAATTTTCAGTTCATGTGTGCCTTCACTTACGTTATTTTCCAGGTAAATATATCTTTCTTTTTGAAATGGCCACCATGTACTGATGGTGCTATGAAATTGATTATCTATGTAGATATCGGCCATTCCTCCATCCGGACCACGCAATAAAGTGATTCCAACCATTGGCCCGTTAAATTGGTATATTAGGTGATGGTTTTCTTTATTTGAGTACAGGAATGCGGCTTTCTTTATAAATCCCTTATTATGCTTATATTGTTCTTTCATTTTTAACTGGAAATCATCTTTAATCCACTTAGCTGGAGGAAGAATTTCTGTTTTTGGAGTTTGTTTTAATGCACTAAGAGTTTCAAAGGTTTCAGTCGAATATAATTCATATCCTTTACCATTTGGATGGATGGAGTCTTTTGTTAATTCTGCTATGGAAAAGGGGGATTCTTTAAAAACTGTCCGCATATCCACCGTCATGGCTCCATAGTAGTGACTGATTTCCTGAATTGTTTGAGCAAATCCTTCATCTGGTAAGCTACTCTCAATGACGGTTATTACGGTTGCTTGCGGTGCTCTCATCTTAGTTTGTCGAATTAGGTTTTCATACAATTCGGCGAAATCGTCTTTCAGCATGTATTTTCGGTCATTTTCCCCAAATACGATAAAAATCAAATCTGCGTAAGGGGAAATTTTCGTGTTTTGTAATTTATAGATTCCTTCAAATGATGTAGACCCACTTTGAACGATATATTGTCCGCTCATTCTGCTGCCATAGCTTTCTTCCACCCTGTCTTCTAATTGTGAAAACCAGGTAAGTTCAGGTGTTTCTGCGCCCGAGCCTCGACCAATACTATCTCCAATTACTACATAATGAATTCTTTGGGCGTTCTGTAGTTTATTAAATAAGTCCTGTGTTTGGCTTTTACTATAGAAGATGTTGATGTTAAAAAATATGAGTATGCCCACGACTAAGATCATACCGAGAAATATTGCTTGTTTACGCTTTAAAATTAAACTAACCCCCATTATACTTCTCTCTATTCTAGTTTGATGTTACAACGTTCTCCTGAAATTTACAACAGAATTAGGCATATGCACATACCCAAAGGGCGTTTAACACATATAGTGAAAATGTAAGGATGAACTTCTGAAGGAGTGAAGCAAATGTTTTACGGTCAAGATGGTTGTTACGGTGGAGGATATGGATATGGTGGATATGGTTCTGGAGGTTACGGATATGGAAGCGGCTGCGGAGGCGGAGGCGGTTTTGGTTCCGGATTTGCGCTGATTGTTGTTTTATTTATCCTTCTTATCATTATTGGTGCTTCTTTCTGCTGATTGTACTAATTGATAAGAACGGGACGGTCACCCGTCCCTTTTTTTGTTGTAATTTGCGAAAAAATTAACCTATTTTGATTAAAATACTATATAAAATACCTTTATAAACGAATGAAATTCATTATAAATTTATTAATGTTCGTGTTATTAGTTGACGTTACATATTCATTTTGATATAGTTTTCATTGGAAGAAATGCCATTTTTACGGAGGAGATCCTCATATGAAAACGAATTATGATGTGATTATCGTGGGCGCTGGACCTGCTGGTATATTCGCTGCCTACGAATTTACATTAAAGTTACCGGAAGCGAAGATACTCTTAATTGATAAAGGTCATGATATATATAGAAGAAATTGTCCTATATTGCAAAAGAAAATTGTAAAATGTCCACCACCAACTAATCGTAAGAGCTTTGCTGGATGCTTACCTGCCTGTTCAATTACGAACGGTTTTGGTGGTGCAGGGGCATATTCAGATGGGAAATTTAATATCACCAGTGAATTTGGCGGATGGATGACGGATTATTTGCCAAATAATCAAGTTGTTGAACTAATTAAGTATGTGGATGCAATTAACTTAAAACATGGAGCAACTGATACAATTACAGATCCGATGAGTGAGGAAGTCCGTCAAATTGAAAAGCGTGGATACTCCGCTGGTTTAAAACTTTTGCGAGCAAAAGTGCGCCATTTGGGTACAGAGCAAAATCTGGAAATATTAAAAAGTATTTATGAATATTTAAAAGATAGAATTGATATGGTATTCAAAACAGAAGTAGAGGATGTAATCACGGAAAAACAGGATCACCAAATCGTTACAAAAGGAATTTTGCTTAAAAATGGTGAACAAATTTTCTCGGATTACGTCATTGTTGCACCGGGAAGAGATGGATCAATATGGTTGACAGAAATTTTGAAAAAACGCCGTTTTAAGATGACAAGCAATCAGGTGGATGTAGGAGTAAGGGTTGAAACGTCTGATATCGTAATGGAAGAAATTAATAAGTATTTGTATGAAGGTAAGTTTATTTATAATACGTCTGTTGGTACAAAAGTTCGAACATTTTGTTCCAATCCATCCGGACATGTGGTGGTCGAGAATCATTCCGGAATTATGCTTGCCAACGGACATGCCTACAAAGATCCTAAGCTTGGGAGTAATAATACAAATTTTGCATTATTGGTATCACATAAATTTTCCGAGCCATTTGATAAACCTACCGAATATGCACAAGATATATCAAGACTGGCGAATGCTCTTTCAAATGGCGGTTTAATTGTTCAAAAGTATGGTGATATCTTAAGGGGTAGACGGTCTACTTTAAAAAGAATAAAAGAAGGCTTTATAGAACCTACAATGAAAGAGGCGGTCCCAGGAGATTTAGGATTAGTCCTACCGTACAATACAATGAAGAGTTTAATTGAAATGACAGAAGCATTAAATAAAGTTACGCCTGGCTTAGCCTCTGAGCACACTCTGTTCTATGGAGTAGAAGCGAAATTTTACTCCGCACGTCCAAATCTGGATGAGCACTTCCAAACTGATATAGTAAATTTATATGTGGGTGGAGACGGAGGCGGTATTACAAGAGGGCTAGCACAAGCAAGTGCTTGCGGTGTTTGGGTAGCACGTGATATTATCCGTAAAGTTACGGAAGTCAAGGTGGAACCAGCTTTAGTATAAAATGATGAACTTCGGCTTAGCCGAAGTCTTTTTTATACAAAAAATATTGTTAATCTATAAAATTTTATTAAATATAATACGAAAAAGTTTGTTTTCATGTATACTTATTACTGGATGAAACGAAAAATTATCCTTTCAATACATATTTAGCTAAAAATTATCCATATTGTTAACATTTATACATGTTAGATTAAAGGTAAAATAAGATTTAGACAGCTTTCACATAACCGCCAAGTATTTGGGTAAATAATAGCATTATGGAGTTTTTTTAGGTAATATGTATATTGCCTGATTAATGTTAAATGAGTGGAGCGGAAGCAAGTGAAATCTTTTTATCAATTTTTAAACACATATAGGCATGCCCTGGAGAAAAGTGAAATGTCCATTTTTGCTGAAAATGTCTTTCATGATCCAGGTTTTCCTAGAAATTCATCTGACTATCATGAAATAAGCCTTTATTTAGAAATGAATGGTGAATATATATTGGACATGAGCTTATTTGATGATGCCTGGAATTTATACCTTCAGCATATTGGTCAGTAAGTATAGGGTACGATTACATTAAAATCATAGTAACCCTATCTAATTAAAATGTATAATCAATTTTAATAGTATAAAATGAGTTTTTAGCCAATGAATTTTATCAGAAAGAAACAGGTGTTACTATGCCAGTTCGATTACAAACGCGTTTATTATGGTATTCGCTTATTATCTCATCCGTGCCTTTAGTATGCCTTGGGCTTATTTCTTATTCTACCCAGAAAGGGTTAATTGAAAATCAGGTTAGAATGACGTTAAGAACAGCATCCTATCATGCGGCAGATACAACGGATCGATTTATAGATGAGAGAATTAGTGACCTTGCCTACTTAAGTAAGCATTCGGGTATACAGTCGAATCATAAAGCAGATTCCTTACAGTTTTTGAAAGAGTACGTTGAGTCAAAATCGATTTACTCGGGGTATATTTATGTGAATAAGAATGGTGAGGTATACCCTTCAGAAGAGCATAGTGATTTGTCTGCTAATTTCATTACAAGTGAATCCTTTAAAAAATCAAGTGCAGGTATACAATATTTATCAAAAGTATATAAATTTGACCATCAAAAACCTTTTTTTTGGATTAGTACTCCTGTGTATACGAATAATAACGAAATGAATGGAGTATTTGCTCCTACATTTGATTTGTTTTATTTGTGGAAAACCATTGAATCCAATTTAACGCTTGAACGTCAAAAATTTCCTTATAAGGCATTTATGATAAATCATGAGGGCTGGATTGTATCAGAGCAAAATGAAGAAAATATTTTGAAATCAAATTTTCTTAAGGATAATCATTTATCTATTAATGATTTGATTGTATCTGATGAAAACAATGAATTAATTCAATCTGAAGATGGGAAGCAGCTATTTGCAGTTAAGTCAATCAAGACAAGAGCCGATGCACAGGAGCAGTGGTATGTCATTACAGCAGCCAATAAAAAGATTGTATATGCACCGCTATTGAAACTGATAAATGGATATATATTTATTGGATTGTTAATGCTGCTTGCTATTTTGGGATTTGTCTATTACATAACCAGAACAGTGGTTAAACCTGTTGAAAGCATGGCTGAAGGTGTAGAAAGATATACAAATGGAGAGAAATATACTCAGATTGAAAACACATACTATGAGCTAATGGTTCTTAATAAAATGTTTATATCGATGACTGAAACACTTGAGCAACGGGAAAAGGAGCTTCTCAGGACAGAAAAACTTAAATATGTCGGACAACTGGCAGCCGGTGTAGCCCATGAAATCAGGAATCCCATTACAACAATTCGGGGACTTTTCCAATTATTGAGAGATCATCCATACGATGAAAAAGTATTTAAGAATTATATTGATATTATTATAGAAGAGCTTAACCGTATGAATAAAATCGTTGGTGAATTGTTGAATCTCTCCAAACCGTATCAATTAATTTTAAAAAAGTATTCGGTTAATGAGTTGATTGAAGAAATCATTCTGCTGCAAAGAGCAGAACTGAATAAAAAAAATATTACAATTTTAAAAGATATACAATGTGAAGGGACGATTTATACAGATCGAAATCGACTCTATCAAGTTATCTTGAATATTATTCAGAATTCCTGCGATGCAATGGCAGGGGGTGGTACAATCAGTATCTTAACGGATTGTGCGGAAGGTAAAGTGAAATTGACAATACGGGATAATGGACCCGGCATTAGTGAAGTTATTTTAACAAAGCTTGGCACTCCCTTTTTTACTACAAAAGAAAACGGTACTGGACTTGGACTGACTACAAGCATGAAAATCATGGAAGAGTTAAAAGGCTCATTTGAAATAACAAGTGTTGAAGGTGAAGGCACAAGTATTACTCTAACGATACCATCTGATGAAAGCATCTTTTTATAAATAGTGTGAACACCCGATCTGAAAATCCGCTTATTCTTATTACATAGAATAAGCGGATTCTTTTTTTGCTGAAACTTAACCAATATTGAAGGATATTTAACGAGTAATGCCTCCAATGTCAATATAATGTAAAAAAATTATGGTTACAAAGTAGGTTCAGCAAGGCATTGAGGAATTTGGAATTAGCAGATTAATAATTTAAATTTACAGAACTGCCATTAAGAAAATTCAGACAATAGAATTATAGGCTCCCCCTCCATATATGAACTGCATATACTGATAAAAAATTACCCGAACTTCAAGGGGTGGCAGCAATGGGCAAGCATAATAAACCAAAGTTTGCGATTGGAAATTCTGTAGTCATACTGGTTAATGGAATCGTCGGTGTAGTAAAATCTGTTCAAGAATTTAATCAAACCTATGTATATGAGGTTCAAGGTGCTGATGGTGTATTTACGGAATCTTCTTTAATACTTGTAGAAGAATTTGAAGGATTATTATTTGAAGCTGAACAAGTAAACATTGATTATAAGTTCTTTTTTGGTGATCTGGTGCAAGTGAAAGGGTACGGAAAGGAAATCTTTAAAGTCATGGGGTTTCGGACCGAGATTTGGAGATACAAAGAAGAATCTTGGGAAGATATTATATATGAATTATCAAGGATTAATGATAATGAGTGGCTGGAATGCAATGAAGATGATTTGACTTTTCTGGCATATGCCAAGGATGCCGAACAGTTTTTAAAAAAACATGCTCTTAATCAAAAAATGAACGTCAATCATTACAAGAAGACAACAGAGATATCACCCATGCTAAGTTCAAAGAGAAAGAATAACCAGGATATGGAACAAGATGACATGATTAATCATCTTCTCGACATTTATAATGATTATCGAATATTGCTTGATATGTTTGGCGACGATACCTATGGTAAAGTGATGAATACAGCTGTAAAAAAACTGAAAAAACTAGTAGAGGATCAAACCACAAAGGAAAAAAAAGAACCTCATTAATCAAAAAACAGACTTCTCAAACCAAGAGTGGTCTGTTTTTTCATATATAGATTTATTTATGCTGAATTTGAGAATAAATGAGACAATTTCGTCTATAGTTCAGCCAAACTTCGTGAGAATCCAGCCAACCCCCCGATTATTCAGCCAAACTCCGGCAGAATCCAGCCAATCGACAGAACATTGAAAAAAAGCAAAAAAATGTATTAAAAAAGCTCATCTGACTACGAAAATTTTCTTTCGACAAAAATAGAAGTTTTTCATTGCAGGAATTTCTTAAGGGAAGGTGTAAATTTAATAAGAAACACATTAGGAGGGAAAGTATGCTAAAACAAAGAATTTTACAGTGGTCGACTTTGAGAAGAAGAGAATATGAAATCGCCATATTTCAGACCGAACACCCTCGGGAGAAAAAAGGTTATAAACTTGTGTATCAAGGGCAAATCGATGGAGATAACCATACGGATGTTATTAATAAATTGTTTAAGAAATTTAATATAAGAGATATGATACCTGAGAATTATCAAGGGAGAACCATATCAAGCGGGGATATCATTATGATTGGTGATAATTATGAGAAAAAGAGTTATTATCAGCTTCAATCAGGTGGCTGGGCTATAGTGAACCGTCTTTACGTCTGTTAAAATCTGAATAATCCGTCATTTTCTATTTCTTAATGGCTTGTGGTATAGTTATATTTGAATAGAGACAGTATTGTCGTTACATAAAGGAGGAAATATTCAAACATGAGTATACATATAGGAGCTAAAGAAAACGAAATCGCGGAAGCAGTTTTATTACCGGGAGATCCATTGAGAGCAAAATATATAGCTGAAACATTTTTAGACAACCCAGTTTGTTATAATGAAGTCAGAAACATGTTTGGTTATACAGGAACATATAAAGGTAAAAAAGTGTCTGTTCAAGGAACAGGTATGGGTGTTCCGTCCATCTCTATTTATGTTAATGAACTAATGCAAAGCTACAATGTACAAAAATTAATTCGTGTCGGTACATGCGGTGCGATTCAAAAAGATGTTAAAGTAAGAGACGTTATTTTAGCCATGACATCATCTACTGATTCCAATATGAATAAATTACTTTTTGATGGAATAGATTTTGCGCCAACAGCTGATTTTAATTTATTAAAAACTGCCTATGATACTGGTGTTGATAAAGGATTACATCTTAAAGTCGGTAATGTATTTACAGCAGACCAATTCTATAATGATAAAGCCGATCATCAAAAATGGGCGCAATATGGTATTTTGGCGATTGAAATGGAAACAACTGCACTATATACATTAGCTGCTAAATATGGCAGACAGGCATTATCCATTTTGACCGTAAGTGACCATATTATTACGGGTGAAGAAACAACAGCTGAAGAAAGACAAACAACATTTAATGACATGATTGAAGTAGCATTAGACACAGCAATTAAAGCCTAATATTAAAAAATCAAGTAAGCTCTGGTGAAAACCAGGGCTTTTTTTATATAATAGTGCTATTGGTGAATTATAGGATGAATGGTGGTAGGTATAATAAATTGATTTTATAAAAAATAGAGCATACAGCAATCGTTTCATATATACTTGAAAAAGATAAAAGGATAAATGGGATTCGCGCCTAAGAGAATGGATTCATACATACATATAAACAGATTAAGTTGAATGGTCCAATAGAATAATAGCTACGAATAATTCTAGACGAAATAGCTTGGTGGCAGTTAGAGCAAAGAAATTGTGAGGGAAGAGAAATGAGAACAATACTTCTAAAGATGATGATGGCAACAGCTTTATTACTCACAGCATGTGATGGATTACCTACTGATTCGGTTAATTCATCTAATCAAGAGAATGAGAACGAAGCACAGGAAACGAATGGTCAGGAGGAACAGGATAACAGTGTTGAGTTAGGTGCTGATCTATTGAACGATATTAAGGTAGAGGATGGTGTTAACTACATCCAAAATCCAGATAATATACTTGTGTTGGTTAACAAAGAATATAGCCTACCAGTTGGTTATCGAGCAGGTGATTTAGTAAAACCAGATGTGACGTTTTCCTTCTCAGGAGAACATGAAAAACAGTTTATGAGGAAAGAAGCTGCTGAGGCTCTTGAAAAAATGTTTGCTGCAGCAAGTGAAGATGGAGTTGAAATCGCTGCGGTCTCCGGTTTCCGTTCCTATGATAGACAGGTTCAACTATACAATGCAGAAATTGCAGTATCCGGTATCGAACATGCTCAGCAATCGGTTGCGGAGCCTGGAAAGAGTGAGCATCAGACGGGCCTGACGATGGATGTTTCAAGTGCGGAAAATAATTACCAATTGAATAAAGCCTTTGGTTCAACGGCAGCAGGTCAATGGCTTGCGGAAAATTCGGCAGAATATGGCTTTATTATTCGTTATCCAGAAAATGGAGAAAAAATAACGGGCTATATGCACGAACCTTGGCATATTAGATATGTGAGAAAAGAATATGCTACAGATATGAAGAACAGGGACTTGACCTTCGAAGAGTATATCCAGTTGGCAACTGAGTAGGATATAATTTGTGGTTCTGTTATAATATAGATAAATCTTATGGCAGTATAGTTCAGTGAAAGTGGTGAACCAGTTGGATTCAGAGCAAGGACAAGCAAATGAGCCTAAGGGTTATCTAAAGATAAGATGGGTCTATCTTATTTTAGGAGCGGCTTTATTAATTATTCTTAGTGTTATTGCAACACGATACATAGTAAATAGTTCACAACAATCGACATCAGGAATTAAGACTACTTTCAGTGGATCTGAAAGCGATATGGATAAAATCAAGAGTGCCCTGGAAACACTTGAAAATAATTATTTTGAAGAAGTAGACCGAGATAAATTAATTGATGGTGCTATAAACGGAATGGTGGAATCACTTGATGATCCCTATTCAGATTTTATGACACAAGAAGAAGCAGCGAGCTTTCATGAAAGCATTTCATCTTCCTTTGAAGGTATAGGGGCAGAAATAATGTCGGAAAATGATCAAATTGTAATTGTTTCACCGATTAAGGGAGCACCTGCTGAAAAAGCTGGATTAAAAGCAGGCGACATTATTTTAAAAGTAAATGATAAAAGCCTGCAGGGAATGTCATCGAGTGATGCTGTGCTGCAAATCCGCGGAAAAAAAGGAACAAAGGTTAATTTATTGATTCAACGTCCCGGAGCAAGTAAAACAATGGAAGTTAATCTTGTAAGAGATACCATTCCGGTTAATACAGTCTATAAAGAAAACCTGACTGACGAAATAGCCAGCATTCAACTAACAAGTTTTTCTGAAAATACCGCCGAAGAGCTTGAAAAAGCGCTTCGTGAGGTAGAAGAGCAAGGAATGAAGGGGATTGTCCTTGACTTAAGGCAAAATCCGGGTGGTTTATTAGATCAGGCTGAAATCATAGCGAATATGTTTGTTCCTGCTGGTAAAACCCTCTTCCAGGTTGAGGATAGAAGTGGTAACAGACAAGTATCAAAAGCAACAGACACAGGTTATAAGTTTGATTTATCGACTGTTGTTTTAATTGATGAAGGAAGTGCAAGTGCCTCCGAAATAGTGGCAGCTGCGTTAAATGAATCTGCTGATATTCCGTTGGTAGGCGTTAAATCATATGGTAAGGGAACTGCTCAATCTGCCATAGACTTCACGGATAAATCTAATTTGAAATTTACGTATGCGAAATGGCTGACTCCGGATGGTAATTGGATTCATAAAAAAGGAATCAAGCCTGACATCAATGTCAAAATGCCTGATTATGCTAATTTGTCGTTCATTAATCCAGAAGAAAAACTTACAATCTCCACGATGTCACCAGGAGTGGAGAGTGCGGAGAAAATGCTTGAGGCAATCGGATACGATCCAGGTAAAGCAGATGGATATTTTGATGAAGACACAGCTGCAGCGGTTAAAAAATTCCAGAAGGAACATGATTTAAAAGAAACAGGTATGATTCAGGGAGATACCACAAATAAATTAATGACTGAATTAAGGAATAAAATCACAAAAGAAGACCCACAAATTGAAGCAGCTAAGAAAAAAGTGGCTGAAGAAATAAAATAAAAAATCGCTCTCTCCACATTGGAGAGGCGATTTTTTTTGGGCTGGATTCCGACTCAGTATGGCTGGATTCCATTTTTCTTCATTTGTTCATATCTATGTGGGTGGGTATATTAACGGCTTTAAAACACGATGGAAGGCTAACTTGCCATGATATAGACGATATTAATTAAATGAGCGTTCACCAAATGCGATAAATGTCTTTTCGTCTTCTATTAATCCGCAGGCTGCACATTGAATTCTTCTGACAGGCCCATTATAAGGCAAATGGAAAGCATCTAATTCATCATCTGCGTACATTTGGATAATGGTGCCTGATTGGGGATCAAGTTTTACATAAATGGGAGTTTGTTCAATTACATTAAATCGAGATCGGTTCGTTTTACAATTTGGACAACAATATGGATGACTCACATACCTAACCTCCTTTTACTATAGGTTTTGTTACCTATACTTGAAATATACAGATAGAGGAAGAAGAAATAATCAGGACGTTTTAGTTAAATCTAATTGGTACAACAATTATGTATGATAATTCATCATTTTTCATCAATTATACTGGTTTACAATTCCAGTTATGGAGTATGATTAGAAATGAAATGGTGAATCAATAAGGGGATGGAATTGAAGTGTATAAGAAGAATGTATGGTTTATTTTAATATGTATAACTGTGATAAGCACGCTGTTTGGATGCCAATCGAAGAAAGCCGATGAAGAAGTTCCTGCCATGATTGATGTGCATGTAAAAATTTCCCCTGAAAATGCTAAGGTTAAAGAAAATATGCTTTTCGAAGTCACCATAACACAGGGGGATCATAAAGTTACAGACGCCTCATCTGTGGAATTCGAATTTGGGAAGAAGGATGGGGCAGATAAAGAAAAAATTGCTGTTAATCATCAAGAGAACGGCATATATAGTCTCGAAAAGGCATTCAGTCAACCTGGAGATTATTACCTAATTCCGCATGTAACAGCAAGAGGAATGCATGCTATGCCAAAGAAAGAGTTTAAAATTTCTGATTAAACGAATAATAGTTCGTTTAAATCCACCTGTTTGGAGATAATAGAATCCGTAAAATCATCTTATCCTTTACTCAAGAGGTTTTAGGAAAGAGAGACAAAAGTTTAGAAGTATTGTCTGCAATTGAGGATTTAGGAATTAAATCAAATGGTTCAATAGGTTCATAGGTAACTGTAAAAATCAGAACTGACACTTAGTCAGTTTTTTTATATAAGAAGTATGTATTCATTAAATAGAATGTAAAGAAAACAACTAGTTTTTATAAAAACACTTTATTAGTGCTTTATCTATCTTCTTTTTCGGACGATGGGTGCATACATATATAGTTAACTAAGTTATGCACCGATAGAAAGGAATGGTCAATCTTGACAATTCAGGAGAATGATAAAAAGATACTCGACCCATCACAGGTATACAGGTTACATAAGGAAGAAAAGCAATATACAGTTGAAACAAATAATCAAACAGAATTTAAATTAAAAGAAATTACTGGATTGGATGTTGGAGAGTTTACCAGTCGCTCTTTCCAAAGCAGGGCAGATTATGAATTTGTAAATATTAAGAAAGAGTTGTTTTTTAAATCAAGCGGGGATGCATATATCATTTTTGATGTGCATAAACTTCGGTATTTTACGGTAGCAGCGGCAAACCCAAATGATAAAGCACTTTATGTATCCTTATTGGTAAGCCCTGATAATGTGATGTATGCTTCCTTAATTGAAAAGCAAGTAGTTAATCCAGAGAAATTGGAAATATTGGACTGTCATAACAGGCTGAAATACATGAAGGTTGAACTCACCGGTAAAGCGGGGGACAAAGCACTCATATTTTTACAGGGGGAAAAATGAATAACAGTAAAAAAACTGGCCAGCTAATAAAAGGCCGGTTTTTTTACCATTCGGGTATGGAAATTTCAGACAAATGTGATTCATTCAGTTTGAAGAGAATGACTTCCAGTATTTCATCGCGATATGATGATTTAGACCCCTTTTTCTTAACTGGCGCCGGCAATTGAAAGGATTGTTTCTCATTTGGATCCGGAGGCAGGCCGGATAGTAGTAATTTTGTAGACGTATGGTATACCTTAAGGTTTGGTAATTGTTCTTCTTTAATTGAGATTCTAATAAAAAGATAATCATGAGTTTCCAAAATAGCAACGGAAAGTGGTCTTTGTGAACTGGATACTGAATGTTCGTCTGGCTCTTGATTATTCTTAAATTGGTGGTTGATAAATCCTCCTAATTGTTCAGGTGAAAGCATAGAGAATAATTGTTCCATCTGCTTTTCCATACCTGACTGATTAATAAACTTCATCCAATCCGGCATTTGATTCTGGTTTTTAGAAAATAGATTCCACGGTAACAATTAATCACCTCAACTTTTACAGACATATTAGGTTAAGGTACTATATGCGATAAGGGTGATAATCGTTAATGCATTGTAGCTTTTAATTAACGAACTTGTAAGTATTCCATGTATAATACATATAAGAAATACTGCCTGTAGGGGGGAAGAAGTTGACTCGAAAGACAGCTTTAATTACTGGTTCAGCAAGAGGATTAGGCAAAGCTACAGCAAAGCAATTAGCTAAAGATGGGATAAATGTGATAACGACCTATCGAGAGAATCAAGTCAAAGCCATTCAAGATATGAAGGATTTGGCTCAAACCTACAAAGTGAAAGCATATGCTTTACCATATGATGTAACGGTTCGTGAAAACCATCGGGATCTCATCCATAAATGTTATGAGTTATGTGATGGAATTGATATCCTTATACATAATGCCGGTCCATATATGCAGGAACGAAAACCAATGCTGGAGTATACGGATGAAGAATGGGAATATCTCATTAACGGGAATCTATCGAGTATGTTTTACTTAGCCAGTGCGGCTATTCCATATATGCGTGCAAATAAATGGGGCAGAATTATCACAATGGGATTTGATCAATCAGATCATTCTCCAGGATGGAAATATCGTTCGGCTTTTGCTGCAGCCAAAACGGGATTGACCTCATTAACAAAGACCTTGGCATTGGAAGAAGCGGAGTATGGAATTACGGCTAATATGGTTTGTCCGGGAGATATTGTAGATCCCTTTAAGGAGAGCTTTCGTGTGGAGGATGGGGTGGTTTCTGATAAGGTTCCGGTTGGTAGACCGGGAACTGGTGGCGACATAGCACGTGTCATTTCCTTTCTTTGTGCCGAAGAATCCGACTTTATTACAGGGACGGTTATTCCCGTGACGGGTGGGCAGGACGTATTATCCAAAAGCAGATAAGAGACAGATTGAATGACATATTTCTGATGTGTTATTTTTTGTGTTCCTTTGCTGACTATGAATATCAATGCAATAGCTAGTAGAAAAAGTTCGCTTGGATTTTCCAAAGCGAACTTTTTTCTAGTTATATTAGATTAACAGTCTAATTCAAGGTTTGTACGAATTTTCTTTTTTGAACATATAATAACCGGATTGTTAAACCGGTTGCGCCCACTGCTAAGCCTGCAATTAATCCAATCCAGTAACCGAATGCGTCTAAATTCGTGTTATTTGCCAGGAAAATCCCAAGCGGCAATCCAATAATCCAATAAGATATAAGAGACATAAAGAACGTGATATTCACATCTTTATAGCCTCTCAAAGCACCCTGGATTGGTGCTTGCAGAGCGTCTGATAGCTGGAAAAAGATTGCATAAATCAAGAAATGTGCTATTAATGATGCTACCGCAGGGTCGTTCGTGTAAAGAAGGGCTATATAATCTCTGAAAATAAATAAGAATATCGCATTGATTCCCGCAAAACCAACCGCACATAAAACTCCGAGCAACGTATATTCTCTTGCTGCTTTATAGTTTTTCGCACCTGCCTCATGGCCGACAATGATGGTCAATGCCATCGCAAAGCTTAATGGTACCATATACAAGAAGGATGAGAAGTTCATGGCAGCCTGATGGGATGCTATGGTGATGGTATCATAGGAGCTCATAGCCAACGTAACCGCTGCAAATATGCTGGTTTCAAAAAAGATGGACATACCGATTGGAAAACCGATTTTCATTAAACCAAGCCATTCCATGAAAGCGGGGATTGGCCAAGATTTTAAAATACCAAAACCGGAAAAAGGCTGTATCCTCATAATCATCACTGCTGCAACCAGGGCTATGACCCAATAAGTAATAGAAGCAGCAATCCCAGCACCAATACCGCCAAATGCCGGGACACCTAATTTTCCATAAATAAACATATAGTTAAGAACGATATTGACAGGGATGGCTATAAGGGTAATTAACATCGAAACATGGGTCTTGCCAAGTGCGTCTATAAAAGACCGCAGGACATTATAAATCATAACTGGTAAGATTCCAAATGCCAGAGCGACTAAATACCCATGTGCAATTCTATATACATCCGGCTCAAGGTTCATACTTGTTAATAACGGTTTTAGTACCAAGGCACCTGCACCAATCAGAATAAAGGACATCACGGCAGCTACATAAATAGCCTGCGTAACGGAGTAGCGAATTTTATCGGTTTTTTCTTTAGCACCAATCAGATGGGCCACGATTGGTGTAACGCCTAATAAAATCCCGGCAAATCCATTATAGAATGGACTCCATATAGAGGTGCCTATCGCTACTCCTGCTAAATCTTCAGGACTGGCTTTCCCGGACATAAACGTGTCAAAAAAGCTGATAGCAAACAGACCCAGCTGTGTAATTAAAATCGGGAAGAAGACCGTGATAATTCTAGAAAAATTATTCTTTGTAAAAATAGATAAATCCATTTGAATGCCTCCGCACTTCGTATGTATGACAATGAGAAAAATTATACCACAAGTGATTCTAAATAAGACAGGTATTATAATGTTCCTATGCTATGTCATAATTAGTAAATTCACTCATATATTTGGTTAAGAAATTAGTGAAGTGGAGGGACAGAATGGCATACACAGGTTCGAAGAGCTGGTATGTTGCCAAGTTGAAAGAACTGGGAATACGAACGCATCCAATAGAAAGGAAGAAGCTGGAATTATATAAAACGTATATCCTTAGGAAATTATACGTTCAACAAGTGCAGTCAAAAAAATAAATTGAAGCAGGAAAAAAAGGTGTATGCCCAGTCTATAAAAAACGGGCATAACACCTTTTTTAAGCTTCTTTTAGATCAAATACAGAAACCTCTGTTGGTTGCCGCATTTGAGATAAAGTAAAGTGGTCCTTTGTTATCTCAAATAAATCAAACAAGTGCCCTCCAGCGTTAATTTCTTCATACAAAGCCTTTCGATTTTCATTTGCAAGCATTGTATAAGGCATCTTTTGGGCTGCTTTCAGAGATCGGATGTTTTCTTTTCTGATTCTGAGAAATACAGTTTCAATATCGAGCTCAAAAAACAGTTCTTCAAAGAAGTGCTGTTTGGCTAATTGATTATATCCCTTGCCATGATAAGGTTTCCCTAACCATGTACCTAAAAATCCAGCCTGATCGGATACATCGTAAAGTGTAATGGTGCCAATCGGATTTCCCCACTCATCGATAATGGTGCGTGAAATCAGTTCGCCTCGCTCTTCAGCTTCGATCATTTGTTTAGTAAGAAAGAGATATTCTTCATATTGATGCGTTTTATGGCGCACATAAGGGAAGACATCGGGGTGAATCATTAAATCAAACAATACAGGACAATCAGATAAATCACGTTTTTTCAACATACAGATCCCTCCGTATGAGGGCAGCCGCTAACTGCGATTTCCCCTCGAAATTTTTTAATGTAATATCAAAAAATTTCGGGGTGGGAATCGAACCCACTAGGACCATTTCTGGTGGCGCACCATTTGCCTTCCCTAATTTTTGCTTATACGATTAGTAAAAATAAGTATTTCTGAAAGTATCATACAAGATTTTTTAGTAAAATGATACAGTTTTTTTTCGTCATTTTTTGAATAATTTTTATTCGGAATTTTCCCTCAACATGTTACTGGTAAAATGATTAGAATATATTCATTTTCTGAAGTAATATTATGACAATACCCAAGGTAATAACATAGATGGCAAATGGTTTTAATGAGTGATTTTTAATGTATTTAATCATCCAGGCAACAGCAAGATACCCAAAAAAAGCAGAAAATATAGTGCCAAGTAATAACCCTGGAAACGATATGGCTTCAATAGGTCCTGTCAGTAAATCCTTTCCTTTAAATAATATTCCTCCAAATATGACGGGAATGGATAAGAGGAAGGAGAAGTAAGCCGCAGTTTCTCGATTCAGTCCGCTAAACAATCCAGCAGCTATGGTAAAACCGGAGCGGGAGATGGCAGGAAATATAGCGGCTGCTTGGAAACTTCCAATAAATAAAGCTTGTTTATATGTCATACTCTCTAAATTTTTATCTTGTTTGGGCATAATATCTGCATACCATAAAACCAATCCTGTTATAAGGAATTCCCAGCCCACCGTAATTCCAGATTTCGAAATGCTTTCAAAATAATCATTAAAGAGCACACCTGCCAAAACTGCAGGGATTGTTCCAAGCAGCAAAAGGAACATCAGTTTAGAAAATGGCTTTTTAATAAGTTTGACAATTTCATGCCAATAAAAGACGAGTAAAGCAAGAAGTGTACCTGTATGCAGCAATGTATCCAACAATAATCCAGCCTCGTCTAAGCCGAATAAATGCCTTCCCAAATATAAATGACCAGTACTGGAGATGGGGAGAAATTCAGTCAAACCCTGGATGATCCCAAGTACAATTGCTTTCCATTCTTCAAACAAATTTACCAGCCTCCCTCTTGCAGGTTCCAATTTCCAATTATGGACTTGTCTATGTATATGTATAGAGTGTATGAGGTAATGAAAGAATTCATGAAAGTTTTGAAACCTAAGATGAAATCACAACGTATAAAATGATATAGAGTCAACAGGAGGTTTAAACAAGTGCAAGATACTAATGATAAATTATGGGCAATGACAATTTACCTCAGCAGTTTTTTCTTTGTTCTGATTGGCCCACTGGTTATATGGTTAATTAAAAAGAACGATTCTGATTTTATTGATTATCACGGGAAGGAGTATTTTAACTTTTTAATCAGTTACACGATTTACACCTTTATAGCATTTATATTGATGTTTATCGGAATTGGTTTTATCCTTGCATGGCTGATTGGTATTTATGTACTGGTATTTACCATTGTTGCGGCAGTAAAGGCTTATTATGGTCATTATTATCAGATCCCGTTAACTATTCGAATCATCAAATAAAATTCTTAAGAAGACTTCGGCTTTTTTGCCGAGGTCTTTTTTGTATCCAGTTACTATTTTGGACATGCCGGTCATAGAATGTACAGATGGAGTAAAGGCTTATAAAATTGGCGGTGAATATTCTTTGACTACTAAGCATTATTACCAAAAAATCTATCGTATATATACAGCAGAATTAGTCGCATACTTTGTAGTCGGTCTCCTCTGTTTTTTGCTTACCTGGCTGATTGGATTTGATGTGATTCTTGCCGCAATCATAACGCTACCATTCCATATGCTGTTTTTTTTCTCTCTCAATCGAATTGTCGGCTTGAAATACAGGATGAAGAAACTTCCGGAAGAAAAAGAGGTAGGAGAAGGAGACTCACCACTTAAAAACGGCCAATATTTTCTTGGTTTTTTACCTGCGCCGACTCTCCATATGCCCATTTTCTCAACGGAAGGGAATATGGTTGGCGTTTTGAAAGATAAACGAGAAAATATATGGATGTGGATTGTACCATCCTTTCTACTCATTTATTTACCAAGAAGATATGTTTTATCAGACAGTCATGGTACTGTTTTATGTGAATATCGAAGCCGTTTTGGATTAAATGGTACCATTGATATTCTGACGGGTGAACAAGAAAAAATAGGGACATATAAGCAATCAAAACAGTTGGGAAAAAGTAGTACAAGCCATATAACCAATTCTTACGGCATTCGGCAATATGGTGGGGAAATCCGACATGGTTCAGAATTTATTGTCAAACAAACCTATAATCAGCGAAGTATTGTTCACTATTCAAGTGGATGGATGCCCTCCTATTATAGTCAGCATTTCCTTGATCCCAATACGCCTTTCCTCATATTTACGGAAGGCGCCACAGAAGATGAAAAAAGAATAGGATATTGTTTTTGTATTGATTACCTTCAGCAGCAAAATCATTAACCACTCATCCAGTCCTGTTTTGTTTTATAATAGTGAAATAGGTAGATTCATGTTTGTTTGAAGGGAGCAGGAGAATGGATATTAATATAATTAAAGTACATGGTTCCAATAACGATTTTTATTTAATTGATGAAATGGATACCAAGCTACCATTATCAGATCAAGAACGAAGCCAATTAGCCATAAGTATGTGTGAGCGCACCGGTACCGAGGGGGCAGACGGGATTCTCTTTGTGATGAACAGTGAGAAGGCAGATGCCAGAATGAGAGTCTTTAATACGGATGGTTCGGAAGCCTCCATGTGTGGGAATGGGCTCCGTTGTGTTGGGCGGTATGTTCAGGAAAAACTGAAGAAAAATAATCTGATGATTGAAACGATGAAAGCAAATCTGCAGGTAACGAAAGAACCTGACATGTATAAGGATATCCCTACATACCGAGTCGAAATATCTCCAGTTATCAAAGCAACCAGTGCATTGCCTATGAACACGGAGATGGATGAAATCATCAACAAAAGCCTGCCTTTTATTGATGAGGACCTTACATTCACAACCCTATCTGTACCAAATCCACATCTGATCAGTCTGGTTGATAAAGAGTTGATCCACTCGGATAGGCAAGAAAAAATAGCCACTATGCTGAATGGTAAGAATGATTGGTTTACCGATGGTGTGAATGTCAGCTTCGTTTCCCGCCTGGAGGAGGGGGCTATTTTTGTCCGCACGTTTGAGAGAGGCGTAGGCTTTACAAATGCCTGCGGAACAGCAATGTCAGCTTCCAGTCTCGTAACGAAATGGGTTGACGAACTCGATGATGAAGCCGTACTGCATGTCTATAATCCAGGTGGAATGGTACTATGCCAGGTTCATGATTTGCAGGATAAAACCTGGATTGATTTAATTGGGAATGCAACGTATGAATACGAAACGGTTATTCAGTTAAATTTAGAAACACTACATGTTAGCTTTGGGGAAAGGAAAGTCTATAAAGAAGAGGCCGAGGCTTATTCATCATTCCAACAACATGTCAAAACCTATCTAGACTCTAAAATAGGATGAACTTAAGACGTTTTAAACAATATGTTCGCAATAGGGGAGGGCGTAAATTGAAGAAGCCTGAAAACACCTTTTTAAATGTTCATATTATTTCCTTTTTCGTGCTGATTGCTCTCTTTATTGTGTGTACGCTCTTGTTCGTAGATATTGCTGATGACCTAGACGAACATGAGCTATATCGGTTTGATATGACGATCATTCAGGCAATCCAGGGCAGTATTAATGAAATGAGTACAAAAGTGCTTACTTTTATAACGAATTTAGGATCAGTAAAAGGCAATATCCTACTGGTTATCGTTTTTTCTTCGTTGTTACTGTTTAAAAAACGTTTTCTCAGTGTGCTTTTTTTAATCATCACGACATGGTCAGGTGGTTATGTAAACCAATATTTAAAATGGATTTTCCAGCGGGAGAGACCAACTTTAAATCCATTGGTTCAAGAAAATGGCTTTAGCTTTCCGAGCGGCCACTCAATGTCCTCCTTCATCCTCTATGGTGCACTGATGATCATTACAACCAGAATCACCAAGAATTGGCCGATTCGATGGGCTGTTTATGCGATTTGTATATTTATGATTTTAACGATTGGCTACAGCCGTATTTACCTGGGGGTGCATTATCCTAGCGATGTGATTGCAGGGTATATTGTGGGATGTGCATGGCTGGCAATCATTGCGATTGTGTTTAAGTTTGGGGAATATAGGAGAACAAAAGGGTTGAAATCATAACTAGGCTGTCTGTAAGCTATGCCGGCTTATAGACGCCTGTTTTTTATGTAAACCTCTGTGAATAACTAACTAACTGAGCATTTTCTTTTTATGGTTTTGCTACTTCCTATAAATACTGGAGATTAAAGTAGCAATCTATGATGAAATGCAAATACTTTAAAAAGAGAGCCAGGGTAATTAAGTCATAAACAACAGATATGGAATGGTTTTCATACAACTACTTGGTTCGGGTGGTATGCACCTTCTTTTCCTTATATAGAGAAGGGAGGTGATAGACTATGAATTTTCTTAAAGCTCTGGCAAAAGATGAAGCAATGATCTTTTTCACGCCCCTTGCTGCCGGCAGCGCTACGCAATTTCGCCAATCTATAAAGCTCAAGAGGCAAACGAAAAACCACCCCGCGCCGACCAAAGCATAAGGGTGGTTCATCTAAGAATTAAACGATTTGCTTACCACTTGCTAGTAGTAGCACCAGGGAGTTACCAGCTCTCTGGTTTTTTAATATATGTGTATAATACCCTAAAAAAGGGCTATTTGGTGGCTGTTACATTGATGGATAAGCACGGTTTCATTGGTTTCGTTTGAACTTTAACTGATTTAAATCCTGTCTTAGTAAGAACCTCTTTAATTTCTTCGGCATATTCATGAGCCTGTTCTTCGGTTGCTTCTTCCTGCCTTGGCTGTACCGTTATGGTCACTTGCCCATTCTCTTTTAGTAAGGAATGTATTTTCTGAATACAATCTTCCTGGTTGTCCCATAGTGGATAACTGTTTACACTGAAAATATTATCGTACACCATTGGATTAGGTATCTCGAGAACAGTTCCATTAAATAAACGCAGCTGATTCTGATCAAGTTGTTCCTGATTGCGCTTGCTCGCATTTTTCACCATTTCTTCAGATGGATCGACGCCATCAATCTGGATGGTTGGGTACTTATCAAAAAGCATATGCATTCCTTCGCCAGGGCCAAACCCTACTTCAAGCAGCGTATCATTCGGTGTAATAGACAATTGATTAAATGTCCAATCATACAATTCTTCATTTTCATAGGCCATGATTTTACCTGCGAGTTTTCCAAGTACACCTGTTGGATTTTTAAATTGATTTGTAAATATCTCTTTCATTTAACATCACTCCTACACGATACATACCCGAAATAATAAATCATTAACTCCTCTGTATTAATTATCAAAATAGATTGAAAAAACTGATAATTTATAGTAAATTTAGTAAATATATAATTTTATATCCTTATCTAGAGAGATGGAGGGACTGGCCCGTTGAAATCTCAGCAACCTGGATGGTAATTCAAGGTGCTAAATCCAGCAAGCGCAGCTTGAAAGATGAGAGACCGGAAGGGAGGGCTTTCATGGCGAAAGCTCTTTTCTTATCGTCTATTTTTCTCATCAACTTTTCAATTTAACAAATTAGGGGGAAAGACAGTGAATCTATTAGAGACGTTAAATGAAAAAATTCTGGTTGCTGATGGGGCTAGTGGTACACTTTTATATTCATTTGGGATCGATAGCTGTTTTGAAGAACTAAATCTGACTGATCCCAATCAAATTGAAAAGATGCACAGGAGTTATATTGCAGCAGGTGCTGATATTATTCAATCCAATACATTCGGTGCAAACTACCATAAATTAAAGCGGTATGGTCTTGAAAGGGAAGTATCCAGGATCAATCGGACCGGAATAAAGCTGGCAAAAAGAGCTGCCGATCCGCATACCTTTGTTGTTGGGACAATCGGAGGTTTACGAAGCTTCAGAAAATCAGAATTAACATTAAATGAAATTAAGGCATATTTTGAAGAGCAGCTGCTCGCCTTATTGAAGGAAGAACCAGATGGGATTTTACTAGAAACCTATTATGATTTAGAGGAATTGTTAATGGTGTTAGAAGTAGCAAGAAGAACCAGTGGTCTTCCTCTGATTGCGAATATATCCCTGCATGAAACGGGTCTATTGCAAAATGGGATGCATGTCAGTGAAGCATTTTCACTATTGAAAAAAGAGGGAGCCGATGTCGTCGGGATTAATTGTAGGATGGGTCCTTACCATATGATTCGGTCTTATGAAGAAGTACCGCTTATAGAAGATACTTATTATGCGGCATACCCGAATGCAAGCTTACCTGATTTATCTGATGGAAGATATGTCTACTCTACAGAGGCGGACTATTTCATCAACAGTTCCAGGCAACTGGTGAAGCAGGGGGTACGGCTGATAGGTGGATGCTGCGGTACGACGCCTGCACATATTCAGGCCATACGTAAAGGAGTCGAAGACCTTTTTCCTGTTAAGGAAAAAGATTTTGTTGCACAGCCGAAGCATCAGTCTATTTCACATGAGATCATTCAGTACAAACGAAATGGGCCAGATACGATTTCAGGTAAGGTAAAAAAACGAACGACGGTCATCGTGGAACTTGACCCGCCAAAGACGCTGGGCCTGGAGGAATTTTTGATAGGAAGTCGTTACTTATTGGACTCTGGTGCGGATGCTATCACACTTGCGGATAATTCATTGGCATCTCCGAGAATATCAAATCTTGCGGTAGCCTCTATTTTACAATCAAAGTTAAATACCATGCCTCTTGTCCATTTAACTTGCCGGGATCATAATCTGATTGGCTTGCAATCTCATTTAATGGGTATGCATTCTCTCGGATTGTCAGAGGTGTTAGTCGTGACCGGTGATCCTTCAAAAATTGGTGACTTTCCGGGAGCTACTTCCGTATATGATCTTTCTTCCATCGATCTGATTTCATTAATTAAGCAATTGAATGTGGGACGGTCTTATTCAGGGAAATCATTAGGAAGCCGGGCGAATTTTGAGGTGGCTGCTGCCTTTAACCCGCATGTAAAGTACATAGATAAAGCTGTTCAGAGAATGGAGAAGAAGATTCTGGCAGGTGCGGATTATTTTCTGACTCAGCCAGTGTTCAGTATTGAAAAATTAGAAGAAATATACGCAGCAACAAGGCATATTACGAAACCGATTTTTATTGGCATCATGCCTTTAACGAGTCACAGGAATGCAGAGTTTTTACACAATGAAGTACCGGGTATTTCCTTACCTGAGGATATCAGAACGGCGATGGAAAGAGCCGGAGCGGATAAGGAAGCCTGTGCTCGCGAAAGCTTTGCCATTTCAAAAGAATTAGTAGACGCGGCAAGTGAGTTATTTAATGGAATCTACATCATTACACCTTTTATGAAATATGAATTAAGCGGGCGATTGGTGCGATACATCAAAGAACAAAAATCAGTAGTAAACAGGGAAGTGCATTTATCATGAGAGCAGTACAATTAAAAGACTTAATGGCTGAAAGAATAGTAATTCTAGATGGAGCAATGGGCACCATGATTCAGGCACACCACTTAACAGAGGATGATTTTGGCGGGGAACAGTATGATGGGTGTAATGAATATTTATCGATTACCCGTCCAGATGTCATCCAATCCATTCATGCAGAGTATTTGGCAGCTGGTGCTGATATTATTGAAACAAACACGTTTGGCGCGACTCCAATTGTCTTGGATGAATATCATCTTGGGCATCTGGCTTATCAGCTGAATAAAGAATCAGCCCAATTAGCGAGAAAAGCAGCTGGTCAATTTGAAACTCCTGAAAGTCCTCGCTTTGTTGCCGGTTCGATGGGACCCACCACCAAGACCTTATCCGTGACAGGCGGAGCGACGTTTGAACAATTGGCAGATTCCTATGAAGAACAAACGAAAGGGCTTCTTGATGGCGGAGTTGATTTGCTTCTTTTGGAAACGTCGCAGGATTTATTAAATGTGAAAGCAGCTTATATCGGAATGCAAAGAGCGTTCTCGTCTTTAGACAGGGAAGTGCCATTAATTATCTCAGGAACGATTGAACCAATGGGTACGACTCTCTCCGGTCAAACGATTGAAGCGTTTTATATATCGTGCGAACATATGAATCCTCTTGCGATCGGGCTTAATTGTGCAACCGGACCAGAGTTCATGGCTGAACATATCAGAGGTTTATCTGAATTAAGCACTGTCGCAGTGAGTTGTTATCCAAATGCCGGATTACCGGATGAAACTGGCCAGTATAACGAAACGCCATCCTCACTAAGCAAGAAGATTAAGCAATTTGCTGAAAAAGGCTGGATCAATCTGGTCGGCGGCTGTTGCGGAACGACTCCCGACCATATCCGAGCGATAAAAGAAGCGGTTAATGGAATGGAGGCGAGGAGAATTATAGGTAAACAGGGTATTCATGCGATCTCTGGTATTGAACCTTTGATATATGACGACTCCATGAGACCTTTATTTGTAGGGGAACGGACCAATGTGATTGGGTCCAGAAAATTTAAGAATCTGATTAAGGACAAAAAGTTCGAAGAAGCATCCGAGATTGCCAGACAGCAAGTTAAAAAGGGAGCTCATGTAATAGATGTTTGCCTTGCTGACCCGGATAGCGATGAAGTTTCCAATATGGAAGATTTCATGAAGGAGGCGGCTAAGAAAATTAAAGTACCTTTTGTCATTGATTCAACCGATGAACTCGTCATTGAAAAGGCACTTCGTCATTCTCAGGGGAAAGCTATCATTAATTCGATTAATTTAGAGGATGGGGAAGAACGTTTAGAGAAAATTGTGCCATTGGCTAAACGGTATGGAGCTGCCTTAGTTGTGGGAACAATTGATGAAAAAGGAATGGCCGTAACGGAAGAACGAAAACTCGAGGTCGCACGCAGATCCTATCAACTTTTGACAGAAAAATACGGAATCGTACCGGAGGATATTATTTTTGACCCGCTCGTTTTTCCGGTTGGTACTGGTGATGAACAATACCGGGAAGGCGCTGCGGAAACGGTAAAGGGACTGGAAGCGATTAAAAAAGAGCTTCCAAGAACATTAACGATTTTAGGCATCAGTAATGTATCGTTTGGACTGCCTAATGAGGGAAGAGAGGTCCTGAATGCGGTTTATTTATACTACTGTACAAAGGCTGGCTTAGACTACGCGATTGTTAATACCGAGAAATTAACGCGGTTTGCTTTAATCCCTGAAGAGGAAATTCGCTTATCAGAGAATCTTTTATTTCATAACTCTGAAGAATCTCTAGCTGAATTTGTTGCTTTTTATAGGACGAAAAAGCCTGTTCAAAAGGAAACAAAAGATAAACTGCCATTATTGGAGCGCCTGCCTGAATATATTATCGAAGGGACAAAGGACGGGTTGAAGGAGGATATTGATGAAGCTCTTGCACAAGGGATGGAGCCACTTAATATCATTAACGGACCATTGATGGCCGGTATGTCGAAGGTTGGGGAACTATTTAATGATAACCAGTTAATCGTAGCTGAAGTATTGCAAAGTGCAGAAGCTATGAAAGCAGCTGTTTCTCAGCTTGAACCATTGATGACTATATCGGGCACAACGTCAACAAAAGGAAAAATGGTGCTGGCAACCGTGAAAGGGGACGTGCATGATATCGGGAAGAATCTCGTTGATATCATCATGAGTAATAATGGGTATGAAGTCGTTGACCTAGGGATTAAGGTAGCTCCGCAAACCTTGATTGAATCCGTCCGGAAGGAGAACCCAACTATTATTGGCTTGTCTGGCTTGTTGGTAAAATCGGCCCAGCAGATGGTCATTACCGCTCAGGATTTAAGAGAAGCAGAAATACATGTACCGATAGTGGTGGGAGGTGCTGCCCTTACGAGGAAATTTACAAGGGGACGAATCGCTCCTGAATATAATGGACCGGTCTTTTATGCAAAGGATGCCATGAACGGACTCGATTTAATCAATCAGCTCCATGATGAAGAGAAAAGGCCATCATTTCTCGCTCAACTAGAGGCAGAAGCGAATAAGCAAGCAGAAGTGATTTCGATTGAAACAAATAGGGATATTCAAGGGGCAGAAAAACGTGTAAAAACAGTGAAGGATCAAGAGAATATACCAGTCCCCGAGGACTTAAACCGGCATATTCTACAGGATTACCCACTGTCTCTGGTGTACCCATATGTAAATAAACAAATGTTATATGGCCATCACCTCGGAATGAAGGGGAAAGTGGATCGATTGTTTGAGGAAGAGAATCCAAAATTATTGGAACTTGCGGCCATAGTTGATGAGATTCTCGAAAACAATCAGATTAAATTGTTAGCCATGTATCAATTTTTCCCTGCGAAAAGTGATGGAGATATCCTGAAAATCTGTTCTCCAGCCGATCCAGATGAAGTGCTGGAAACATTTGATTTCCCGCGACAATCCAAAAATCCGTATTTATGTTTATCTGATTATGTAAAGGACCAAGAGTCAGGTGTACAGGATCATGTAGGATTAATGATTGTCACAGCTGGTAAAGGTATAAAAGAAATAGCAGAAAGGTGGAAAAAAGAAGGACAGTATTTAAAGAGCCATATCATCCAAGCACTCGCACTTGAATGTGCAGAAGGCCTAGCCGAACGAGTCCACCAGCTTATGAGGGATGCTTGGGGAATCCATGATCCCATCGACATGACTATGAAAGAACGACTAAGTGCCAAGTATACCGGCCAGCGCTACTCATTTGGCTATCCAGCCTGCCCGAATCTTGAAGATCAGGGTAAGCTATTCAGGTTGCTGAAACCAGAGGATATCGGAATTCAGTTGACGGAAGGGTTCATGATGAATCCTGAAGCATCTGTTTCGGCAATGGTATTTTCGCATCCGGATGCGAGGTATTTTAATGTGGGGAGGGAGGAGTGATATTGAATCATTATTACCCAGAGAAGTTGAGATCAAAATAACTGTTGCATTAATTACGAATGAACCTGTAGCTAGTAAGTATCTGCTGTGGGAGTAAGCGATCTTAGCTTTAAAATAAGCGAGAGTTATTACATAAAAACTAATAAAGCCAGCCTCGTTAGCAGAACAAAGGGACTGGCTTTATTATAATTTCTATGTAGCTTATAAAGCCCCCATACCGCCGTCTACACGATATTGAACGCCAGTGATAAATGCACTTTCATCGGAAGCAAGGAAGAGTACAATATTTGAAATATCTTCTGATTCTCCATATCTTCCTAATGGAATAGACTTTTCTAATTGTGCTTTGGTTGCTTCAGCTTGGCCGGGTGCAAATCCTTCTTCTAGAGAACGCATCATTCTGGTATTCACAGGAGATGGATGAACAGAATTCACACGAATTTGATAAGGAGCTACCTCTATTGCACATGCTTTTGTTAATCCAACTACTGCATGTTTAGATGTAATATAAGGTGTTACATTTGGACTTCCATGTAATCCGGCAACTGAAGACATGTTTATAACACTTCCAGAACCTTGCTCTTTCATAACAGCTAGTACGTGTTTTAGTCCTAAGAAAACGCCACGAACATTAACAGCCAGTACTTTATCCAAGTCTTCTACCTTTTGTTCAGTTATTGGGGCTACTTTACCTTCAATACCTGCATTATTAAAGAAAACATCAATTCGTCCAAGGTGTTCAACCGTTTTATTCACATAGTTTTTTACATCTTCTTCTTTTGTTACGTCAGCTTGAATGACTAGCACTTCACCATAAGCTTCTAATTCTCTTTTTGTGTTTTCTAAAGTTTCTTGGAGTAAATCTACTAAAACAACTTTTGCTCCTTCTTCCAGAAAGCGTTTAGCAGTTACTTTCCCTATTCCTCCTGTACCTCCAGTAATGATGGCTACTTTATTTAATAATCTTTGCACTATAAAAAACCTCCTCATATTTTGAAAACGATTACATAAATAAGCAGCTTTAAAATCGTTCACATACTAGTATTATATACATATATTTTCCTTCATTGCTAGAATAAAAGGTAGCTCCACAGGCTGGAAGGAGAAACGGGCATTCTAAGGATTTTGAGTTCGAATCTCTCCTGGATGTAATATAAAGAAAAAGGTTGAAGTACCAAGGATTTAAGAGGAATAAGTGCCTCTTAGTTTTCCAACGTACTTCAACCTTTTTGTGTATTTTTAGATGAAATGGTGGTCAGTTTTATACTAGACAACTTTTTGGATTTATATAAATGTGTCAAAAGTCTCTATAAACAAAAATATTTCTGTCGATATAGTTTATGAATACTTCGTTCACCAATTAAATTTTTAACCTTACGAGTGGCAAGTGAACAAACTCTATTAGATTCATTTCTATTTTTATTATCATTTCAAGAAAAGCTATTGCTTTCTTGGTTTATAGGATGTTTTTCATAATAAAAAAGAAAAGGTAGAGCGAATTATCTAATTAAGCCTATATAGTTTTGTTGATTGATGTACTTAGCAAGCTATGTAAGATAAATAATCCTATGCACTCGTGAATGGTATAGATAAACGACTAATAGAAATTAGAAAGGTGGTCACTTGCCAAGGTGGATCTCTTTTATATGGTTTTGAAAGAAGGTTAAAGAACATAATTATGATCCTTCCATTTATAAAATTAACCTTTTAATAAATCAACCATCTGATAGATGATGATGGCACTAGATAGATTGCCACTTTCCGTTAATAAGAATCTAACCCTTACTAAAGGATGATCAAAGCAGAAGTAGCTTATTATATGAGACTGAGAATGAACGTTAATTGTTATTTTGGAGACTGAAAGTGTCATACACTTTCTTATTACTAAGAGTATGATTAAATTTTTTTTAAAAATTGTATAAAAGGGGAAAACAACATGAAATCTCTAAGATCTTTATCAAATGGATGGAGCTTGACTACTAAACTAACTATTGGCTTTTCTTTAGTAGTAGTAATGGTTATTTTATCAACTGGTTACAGTTACTTAGCGTTTGGAAGTATAAATGACAAAGTAGAATATACGGTAGATGAGCAGTTAAATTTACTCATTTTAGATGAAAAAATCGCAGGTAATATGGCCGAGAGAACAAGCCTTTTACACGGGTATTTGTTGTCGAAGGATGAAAAATATCGAACAGAATTCGAATCTGGTGTGGAAGAAAGTATTTCTTTGGAAACTCAGTTATTAGAATCAACTAAATCAGATAAGGTAAAAGAACTGGTAGATAAAAAGGTCGAATGGGGTACTCTAAGCAATAAAGTGCTTGAGGAAGTAGACAATAATAACGAAGAAAAAGCAATCGAAATTTTAACAACTCAAATTCAGCCATTAGAAAGTGAACTAATTAGTGGCTTTAAAGAAGTAGCGACTGATCGTGAAAAAGAGATTAAAGAGTTAGGAAACGAAACAGTTGTATATGGAGATAGTGCTCGTCTAGTCGGTGTAATTTTTACGTTATTAATAATACTTATCATCGTGTTAATCGCTTATACGGCTATAAAATCAACTGTAGCTCCAATAAAAAGAATTGTTGAGAGATTGAAACTTATTAGCGCAGGTGATTTAACAAATGAATTGTTTGTTGTTGATAGAACTGACGAAGCTGGTCACTTGGCATTAGCTATGAATCAATTACAAGAAGAGTTGAAAAATATTCTAAGTGACATTTCCAGAGTTTCAGAAACAGTTGCAAATCATAGTGAAGGACTCACTCAATCAGCTTTAGAAGTATCTTCCGGTTCTGAACAAATCTCTGCTACTATGCAAGAGTTATCTTCCGGTTCTGAACAATTAGCTACTAAATCCGCTGAAATCGCATGTATCACGAATACATTTGCAGTCAAAGTAGAAGAAGCAGACCATTATGGTAAAGAAATTGAAGCCTCTTCTAAGGAAGTTTTACTTATGACAAATGACGGAACTCAATTAATGGAAGCATCCAGTCAACAAATGGAAAACATCAATACCGTTGTAAATGATGCCGTCAAGAAAATGGAAGCTCTGCATGAAAAATCACTGGAGATTTCACAACTTGTCGTAGTCATCAATACTGTTGCAGAACAAACAAATCTACTTTCTTTAAATGCAGCGATTGAAGCAGCTAGAGCAGGAGAAGCAGGTAGAGGATTTGCTGTAGTAGCCGATGAAGTTAAAAAACTATCTGGTCAAACGGCTTTATCTGTAAAAGACATTACTCTCATTGTGAAAGACATTCAAAGTCAATTTGAAGACCTTGTGATTTCGTTATCAAAAGGTTCAGAAGAAGTAGTAAGGGGTACATCGCAAATCAAAAAAACAAGTCATACATTCAAAGAAATTAACCTGGCTGTAGCATCTATGGTTGAAGGCATACAAGGTATCTCTTCGAATTTAACAGAAGTGGTATCTGACAGTTTAACCATGAATCATTCCATTCAAGATATGGCAGCCATTAGTCAAGAATCTTCTGCTGGCATTGAAGAAACTTCTGCAGCTACAGAACAAACTGGACATTCTATGGAAGAAGTAAAAGATAGTGCCGAACAATTGGCTAAATTAGGAGAAGAATTAAATCATTTAGTTAACAAATTTAAACTTTAATATAATAAATCGGAAAAGAAGGTTGGGCTTAGTGCTTGGCCTACTCTTATAAATTAAGAATTTCATCACTTCTTTCCCCATTTAACCAAACGATTAAAGAGATTGAATCTTTAAAAATTCCAAGAGAATTTTATATCGTATCACTTACTAAAGAGTATAAAATCAAAAAGGAAGAGGAGGCGTATTAAGCTTCTCTTCCTTTTTGATTAATATCTATTTTTTATTATGACTTTTCAGCATTTGTTTATCAATTGCTTCATCAATACCCTGATAATAAATTTTGCTATAAAAGCTGGCTACCGCTTTTGTCCAGGAACCAGTCTGTTTACCTTTTGTACGCTCTGATAGATAATCTGAGTATATTTGATTATAAGCTTCAATTTCTTCTTGTAGATCATGCTGATAGGTTTCGCTATGAAAGACAGCTTTAAGTGGGAGGCGTGGTTTTAATCCCGGATCTTCTGCTGGATAGCCGATACATAAGCCGGCAATGGGCAGAACATATGGTGGTAGGTTGAGCTCTTTTATGACTTCGTCTAAATTTCTCCGTATACCGCCAATGCAGACTGTCCCAAGGCCTAATGATTCGGATGCTGTAATGGCTGCTTCTAGAGCAATTCCTACATCAGTAGCCCCGACCAATAATGTATCAATATTTTCTGGGACAGCAAATGGTGTATTTTCGATTTTGCTGGATAGATAAGCTCTATAAAAATCTGAGCAGAATACGAGGAATACAGGGGCCTCTTCAATATGTTTCTGCCCGCCGCATAGCTCTGCAAACTTTTTCTTCCTCATAGGGTCTTTAACTGCAATAACGGAAACTTGTTGTCCATTTATCCAGCTGGGCGCAGCTTGGACAGCATGAATGATTTGTTCCAATTGTTCATCATTTACTGTTTTGTCTTTATAAGATCGGATGGAGCGGTGAGATAATAAGGTTTTCATTATTACGTTCATGATGAGGTCTCCTCCTTTGGTATTTTGTTTCGTTATTAGTATAGTACAAACGGGTATGGGATCCATAATAGAAAGATAAAACCTGAAATTCTTCTTACGCAAAATTGGAACGCACATAACTAAAAGGGTTCATCCAGTAGCATTATCAAAAGCTGTACTAATAGGAGCATGATAAAAATATAACTTTCCAGGAGTAAAATTGGGTAAGTGGGAGTAATTGGGATCATGTTATACATCCATTAGGAAATCAATCTAGCCAAGATTTGGTGGACATATATTTTCCCGTACGATGTAACAGATTTGATGCACTGAAGAACTCAATCAATGAATCCTTAAAATAAGCTGTAGAGTCTAAATTCTCAGACTCTACAGCTTATTTAATTCAATCCTCGGCATTTTTTACATCCGGACTATTTTTTCGTTCCGGGTTACCATTTGAAGGTAACGATAGACACTTGATTCCGACATGCCCATTATTTCCGCAACTTCACTTATTGTGCCTTTAATATCGAATATCCCATATTCTTTTAATTTTGAAACAGCAAGTTTCTTTTGCTCAGGTGATAATTGGGCACCGGATTCTAGTATATCTTTGTCGATTACTGTATATATGATAGTACTTACATGGTCCTGAAGTTTTTCGACAGGCTGTTCTTGTTCAGTTTTCATTTCAATATGTTTTATGTCAAAGTTTAGATTAGCCAGCTTTAATACATCTTTTGCGACTTTCCGATAAACGTCTGCATCAAAATTAATACATAAAAGTCCTTGTAATTGACCTTTATGATCTTTTATAAACAAAGTCGATGAACGGAATTTTTTACCCTGTGGGCCTTCTCCAACATAATCTACAACATATTCTTTGTTTAAATAAACTTTTTCGTTGATTAACTTTTTTGCATAGTTAGTCAATGTTGCGTTTAAGGATCTTCCACTTAAATCCCCATTAACAATATGTCCGATATGAGAACCGCCATCTGGATTTAAAATATGTAATACAAATTCATAATTAGATCCCAAAATGTCTCCAAAATAATTCATTATATTTTGATAGTGTCGAAATAGTTCGTTATCCAATTAAGTAATCCTCCTTATACGAAACTAATTTTCAGTGGAATATCTTTAATCTTTAAAATATATGGCAAAAGAAAGCGCTTTAAATAAACCTCGAAATGATTGATAATCATTGTCTAAAATTACAGTGATATCCAATTTATGTATTTTATACTAATGATTATAACAGACGTATAGGCATACTAATAATAAATTTTTATAGAAATAAGTTTTTATTAATTTATATTGACATATTAATCCATATATGTGATACTTTGAGCCAGTAGTAAATAATAACTACTGTAATAATTTATTGGAAATTTATTTAATAGATTTCCAGAGTAGAATGAACACTTATAAAGGTTCGTTCTCTAGCAGATTGCGGTACCGTATTACCTTATGCTTTTCCAAATTATGCTAAAGGTGGTGTATCAAGAGTCGGATTTATTTAACCTTAACCTATTAGGAATTGGTCAATTATTGTTTTACAGCAGGATACATCCGAAGTGATAACTTTTTTGATAGAGAGTTAAAATAAATGCGATTTCAAAATTTTAGATAAAAATGAAAACCCTTGCAAGAGGATAGTGTTATTAATCTTATTGAAATATCATTCTATACCTTTTTATTTTTATATATTTTGTAAACGCTAACAGACATCTTAGAATGGGCGCTATGGAGATTCAATGAAGTTGATCATTATAAAAGAGGATCTTGTAATCAAGTTTTATCCATTCAGATTGTGTTAATCTGGTAAGTAATTAATTTTAAAGGAATGTTGTTCCATATTTACAACCTTTAAGGGAAACCCAAGGGTATATAATAGGAGGAATTTTATTATGGATGGAAATACAGCGAAAAAACTCGATTTACCAGTTGAAGATATTTCAGTGAAAGAAAATTTTCCAGACTCCAGTAAATGGCATAAACAAGATACTACCTGGACTTTGAGCCTTTTTGGTACAGCCATTGGAGCGGGTGTACTCTTTTTACCCATAAACGCAGGTTCAGGTGGTTTAATATCTTTACTGTTAATTACCTTACTTGCCTTTCCTGTCATGTATTACTCGCATAGGGCACTTGCTAAAATGATAGCTGCTTCAAATTCAGCTGATGAAGGAATTACAGGTACTATAAGAGAGTATTTCGGAAATAAGGCAAGTATCATCTTTAATATAGTATATTTCTTCTCCATTTATACGATTGTACTAATGTATTCTGTTGCACTTACAAATACGGCAAGTAGCTTTATGGTGAATCAATTACATATGAGCGAGCCTCCAAGGGCCATATTGTCGCTTGTATTGGTGCTCGGTCTTATCGTTATACTGAATTTTGGACAAGATATTACAGTAAAAGTAATGAGTATGTTAGTCTATCCATTCATAGCTTCTTTGATGTTTATCGCCATATCTTTGATTCCACAATGGAATACGTCGATTTTTACTGCTTCAAGTATTTCTTCTGCTTCATCAGGGTCGGGATATTTAGGAACGATATTGTTGATATTGCCAATTATAGTATTCTCTTTTAATCATTCTCCTATCGTATCGTCCTTCGTTATGAAACAGAGGGCAACCTATGGAAGAGATGCGACTGATGCCAAATGTGCCCAAATACAAAAAGTTTGTTATATTATGACATTCGCTGTAGTTATGTTCTTTGTATGGAGCAGTGTCTTGAGTTTAACTCCAAATGATCTTGTCGCGGCAAAAGAACAGAATTTATCCATTCTTTCTTATCTAGCTAATGAGCTTGGTTCGCCAGTAATCGCTATTGCAGCTCCTATTATTGCATTCGTGGCCATCACAAAGTCTTTCCTTGGTCATTATGTAGGAGCTTATGAGGTTATGCGTGACATGATGATTGCTACTAGTAAAGCGCGTGGAAAAAATATAAAAGAAAAAACAATTAAGACATCCATTCTAGTTTTTGTCGTCCTAACATGTTGGTATGTTGCTTATACAAATCCAAGTATTCTTGGTCTAATTGATACCCTCAGCGGACCTTTAGTAGCAGCTATCTTATGTGTATTACCAATGTATGCAATTCGTAAAGTACCTGTATTAGCTAAATATAGAGGAAAAATGAGCAACGTGTTCGTTATTGTTGTAGGTGTGCTTACGATCCTGGCAAGTATAAAAGTATTCTTCTAATAGTCACTTAATAAGAATTAAGATTATTGAATCTAATTGGAAGCTGAAAAAGTAAAAGCTAATAAGGTTTTTATGCTTTGAAGCAAGATATGGCTGTATTCCGTACTTTATGGAATGCAGCTTTTTATTTTTAGTAAACTGTATTACTCGAAATTTGTCTCTGACTATTAGGACTCATGACTGCTTTCTACATTATTTGCAAAATGTTAGGAGGGGAATTCAACAGTTTAAAGAATACATAAGTATGTGATATATCATTTTCTTTTTTTTTGGATTTAAAGTTGAATGACCATAGTGTCAAAATCAAAGGGACTGGGAGTATAGAGCTTATGAATACTGGATTAAAAGAGATGTTACACCTATAAGTCAGGCTAAGATAAATTTTTTGAGTTGAGGATCCTCAATTACATCAAGGAACATAAACAGTATTTTAAAACAAACTTTTTAAAGTAAGCTTGCATGTCAAGTTACGTCATCATTTGACTTATCATAATAGATAGATTTTACGCAGGCGTAAAACTAGAAAAGGAGAATTAAATGAATGCGATTGCTTGGAGTATTGTAGCTTGTGAAATACTGTTTTGGGTGTTTATTATAGTGGGCTTAATAACTAGATATATAGTAAAAAAAGATAAACTTGGTTTATTTCTTTTGGCCATGACACCTGTTGTTGATGTGATATTACTGGTTATTACGGGGATAGATTTGTATAACGGGGCAACCGCAACAAAGGCGCATGCCATTTCAGCTGTATATATCGGTATATCCATTGCGTTTGGCAAAAGTATGATTCAATGGGCAGATGAAAGATTTCAATATTATATAGTAAAGCAAGGAGATAAACCTATCAAAAGGGTTGGGCTTGAGTATGCCAAACATTATTTTAAAGGATGGGTACGACATCTTCTAGCTTATTGCATCGGAGCTGGATTATTACTGGGTATCATATTTTTGATAAATGATCCAACCAGAACGGAGGCATTATTAGCTATTTTCAAAATGTGGTCGTTAGTATTAGGCATTGATCTATTAATAAGCATAAGTTATTTTATTTGGAGAAAATGATGTACTTGTAATAATCATATGATATCTAGTACCGCCTAAAAAACCATCTGTTAATATAGGGAATCATGACAATAAATAGGCGCGCCTATTAAATCGGCAATAAATTTAATTATTCGCGCTATTCCAACATTTTTTTCAATTAATTTTTCCTATAGTCAATACAAATCGTTTTCTGTTATACTTTATAGGTAAATATTCTCAGCTGAGGCGGAAGATGACATGAAAATAGTAGTTAGCGGTTACGGGGTAATAGCTCCAAATACAAAAAATATTGACGAATTTTTATATAATTTACAACAAGGTGTCAACTCATTGGAATTATTGGAAGATGAGGGGTACAAAAATGAATCTAATATAGTAGGAATAATCCGTAATGGATTGGAAGAATTGGAGAAAGATAGAAAAATCAAGCGATTGCCTAAAGTGTCTAAATTAGGAATCGCAGCGGGGAAAGAGGCACTGGAATCAGCAGGCATAGATCTAGAAGGAAAAAAAGTTGGAGTATTCTTTGGTACTTCACTTGGTTCAATTACGGAAAGGCCCTTCCAGGACTCTGTTATACACATCAATAATGATGAATATAAAAAAGTGCCGGTTACATTCCCTCACTATGTTAATTATCATAGCATTACTTCATCCATTGCATACTTTTTAGGTGCAAAAGGTATAACTAGAACCATTACTACTGGTTGCACTTCCAGTCTGGAAGCAATCGAATCCGCTTTACTATATTTAAGGTCAGGTAAAATTGATGTAGCTATAGTAGGTGGAACGGAAAGTTCCATTGACAGAACGGTCACTTATGCATTTGCTAGAACACGGGTGTTGCCACTGGATCAAGAAATGAAAGAGGGAGCTGTACCATTCCAGGAAGACAGTAAAGGGTTTGCGATATCTGAAGCTGCTGGTGCTCTGGTGTTAGAAAGAGAAGAAGATGCACTTCATCGTGGCGCTTCTATCAAAGGGGAATTTGTAGACGCTATCTCGAATAATGATGGTATTTACATTTATAGTACGGATGAAACTGGAGAACAATTGGTTAGTGCGTTAAAAGAAATAACAAATGGTCGTTCCCCGGATTATATCAACAGTCAGGCACTTGGAATCCAGGTAAATGATCGTATAGAAGAAAGGTGCTCAAGGGAGTTATTTAACCATCAAACGCCATACACCTCAATTAAGAGTATGTTTGGAAATCCTCTTGGGGCCAGCGGAATCTTACAAGTTATATCTTCACTATTGAGTGTAGAACATAATTTTATCCCACCTACTATAAGGACAACAAAAAAAGGCTATGAAGATATGAATATTGTAACTGAAACAAGATATCAGGAAATTAATGAAGTAGCTGTTACCAATCATGGACATGGTGGGAATAATGCTTGTGCTTATATTCAAAAATACATACCTAATAATCCAACAACGGAGTGCGAAGGTAAATGATTATCGGTCTACTAGTATGTAGCATTGGTTTAAGTCCATTACTTGTTTCTTTTGTTATTAAAAGTATGTATAACAATTCAAGTTTATCATCAAGTCTCTTTTTATACTTGTCCTTTATTACAATTTGGCAACTTGATATTGGAAGTTTATATTTTTTAGATACTTTCTCTGAAAGCACCATTCTAATACTATTTAAAGTACTACGAATAGGGCCTACCTTTGGAGTGCCAATTGTTCTTTATTTAGCATACACAATCATAAAGGATCAGCCTACTTTGTTAAAAGATTCCCATTGGTTGTTGAGGATTTCTCGGATTTTGATTACTAAGAAATCACTCATTTTCTTTACAATTTGGAGTGGGGTCTTATATGTTATCAACTTAACTAACTTAGGGATTAGTGGGTTGACTGTAGAAAAAGCTGCTTCAACCAGTTTTTATTATCCAGTATATGGACCTTTAGGATGGATATTCATTGCCCATATGTTTGGTTTTATCATCTTCGTCTTCCTTGTCTACTTGATTTCGAGAAAAATATCTAACCAGAGCTTTAGAAACCTTTTAACAGCCATTTCTTTAGCTTCTATTTGGCTAATCTTACTGGGCTTATTCAATTTTTCTTCCGCTATGGGTGCCATAACGAGTAGTATTGGAGTAATTATATTCTCAATATCGATTTTTCATTTTTATGTTAAATTGAACACCAGTCTAAAAGAAAGTTACTACCAATTGATGGAACGACAAAAGAAGCTTGATTATACTGGAAATTTGGCAGGGAGTTTAATCCATGAGGTGAAAAATACCAACCAAATTATCAAGAGTTTTTCTAGTCTTCTTAGTCTTAGTGGTGATTTAAATGACGCAGATAAGAGAACATTGGATATGATTCAAAAGTCTTCGGAACATCTGGGTAAACTAACCAATAATTTTAAAGATTACATGAAGTCATCCAATATAGTCTTAAAAAAGGAAAACCTAGTAGATGTTATTCAGGAATCTATTAACCTTTCTTCTGAAATGTTGCGTACGAATCAGGTAAACATTGAGTTTCAGAACAAATATCAACCATTAATTACCTATGTGAATAGAACAAATTTGGGGCAAGTTTTCATTAACTTAATCAAGAATAGTGTGGAGGCTATGCCAGAAGATCGAGCGAATAAGAAAATAACGATTACAACAGAATTAAAAAATGAACAAATTCTAATTCATTTCACAGATACAGGGAAAGGTATTCCGACAGCTAATTGGGAAAGTGTATTTGATCCCTTTATCTCAATAGATAAGCGGGGAATGGGTTTGGGGTTACCTTTTGTTAAGAAAACAATAATAGAGCATTTAGGTACGATATCCATTGCTGAAAGCTGTCCTGAAGGAACTCACTTTATCATTGAATTGCCACAAAATGGAATATTAGATATGATGAGTAAAGGCAACACATAAATAGCAATGTACTAGCAGCAATCCCTTTTTTGGAGGGGTTGCTGTTTTTTTATACAATCAACCTATACAATTTTAAAGTGATTTATAAAAATATTATGTAGATTATTATTTTTTATTTTTTATACCCTTTGAATGCATAAGCATCATTGTAAAAGGATTCCAGATGGTAAGGGAGGAGGAGAGGCATAGTGAATATAACAGAGGGAAGGGCTATATCAGCTCCTCTGTCCATACCTTTTCGAAGCAAGGGCTAGAGAAATACTCATTTTGCAGTTTGTATACGGATCTATCGAATCCGACCTCTAATTAAATCTTTCAGGAATAGGATACGATGGGGTATGTGAAACGTGCATGATTCAATTTGGAATTAATCCGGATGGTGAGCTGGTTATATAACAACTCATCTTTTTTACTATTTTATAATAGCTGATAGTTTAGAAAGTTTTGATTTTCTAGTTAAATTAAGTGCAAACCTTTGAGTATAAACACCAAAACATGGTAGAATAATGTCGGAAATGTTTTATCCTTCCGACTTTTTTATAAACATTATTATTATATATTATTCAGTCGCAGGATGAAGGCAAAACAATGTAAAACAGGGGGATTTCATAATGAAACTTGATACACCTGTAACAAACCCTTGGCTAGAGTTTCAGGGGCCAAACTTGGGTTACGTCCAGGAAATGTACGAAGTTTTTTTACAGGACCCAGAGCAAGTGGATCCGGATTTGGTGAGATTATTTGAAGAGTGGGGATCTCCAACATTAGAGGAGACCGAACAAACAAGGGGTAATCAACGTAAGGAAATTTCAGACGGACAATTCACAGCACAGATGATGTACAAAGTATCACAGGCTGTTAAATTGGCTGAGGATATTCGAACAAACGGACATCTGGCCGCTGATATTTATCCGTTGTATAGTAAGAAAAAGAAAGATATTAATTTAGGATTGGGTAAATATGATTTAACCACTGATGATTTGAAAGCGATGCCAGCTTCTCTGATCAGTGATGTTTTGCCTGGACACATTCAAAATGGCCATGAAGCCATCGAATATTTGAAAGTTTTATATACAAGGACAATTGCTTTTGAATTCGATCATATCCATGACATGGAAGAGAAAAAGTGGCTTACACAAATGGTTGAACAAACAGCTTCTGATTTTGAGATTTCTGCAGCTAAAAAGAAAAATTTGTTGAAGCGCTTAACTGAAGTGGATGGATTGGAGAGATTCTTACATAAAACCTTTGTTGGGCAAAAGAGATTTTCTATTGAAGGTGTAGATTCTTTAGTGCCACTCCTTGATGAATTGGTTTTAAAATCTGTTCGCGGCGGGACTACTTCTATCAATATTGGAATGGCACACAGAGGTAGATTGAATGTACTGGCTCATGTACTGGGTAAACCGTACAAAAATATATTCTCTGAGTTTCAGCATGCGCCTAATAAAGAATTGGTACCATCTGAAGGATCCACCGGTGTTACGTTTGGATGGACAGGTGATGTGAAATATCATTTGGGTGCAGATCGAAAAATAAAAGAAGAGAATACGAGAGAAGCAATTATCACGTTGGCCAATAATCCAAGTCATTTGGAGTTTGTCAATCCAATCGTAAACGGATACACAAGAGCTGTACAGGATGACAGAAGCCGAAAAGGATACCCTGTTCAGGATTCAAACTCCAGTATGTCAATTATTATTCATGGAGATGCAGCCTTCCCAGGGCAGGGAATTGTGGCTGAAACCTTGAATTTAAGTCGCCTTAATGGATATCAAACGGGAGGAACTGTTCATATTATCGCGAATAATATGATTGGATTTACAACAGAAAGCCGTGATTCCCGCTCTACTCGATACTCAAGTGACCTGGCAAAAGGGTATGAAATCCCAATTATCCATGTCAATGCAGATGATCCTGAGGCTGTCCTGGCTGCAGCGTATGTAGCTATTTCATATCGCCAAACCTTCCAAAAAGACTTTTTAATCGATTTAATTGGATATAGACGTTATGGGCACAACGAAATGGATGAGCCGATGACAACAAATCCAAAAATGTACAAGATGGTGCATGAGCATCCTACACCAAGAGAGGTGTATGCTAAGAAACTGGTTCAAGAAGGACTTGTAACGGAAGAAGAGGTTTCTAGTTTAGAACAGCATCATTTTGATATGTTGAAAGATTACTATAATCAAGTGGGTGCTAAGGAAGATTCTCCACTTGAAGCGGCGGATGTTCCAAAGATTATTGAATCCGGGATTCCAAAGGTAGATACCAAAGTAGGGCTTGACGTATTAAAACAGCTAAATGCGGAACTTTTAAAACGACCTGAGAACTTTAAGGTATTTAATAAACTGGATAAAATCCTTATGAGAAGACAGGATGCCCTGAACGAAGGAAATAAAGTAGACTGGGCTTTGGCTGAAGCGTTAGCTTTTGCAAGTATCTTACAGGATGGTACACCGGTTCGTCTTACTGGACAGGATTCAGAGCGCGGTACATTTGCTCACAGAAACATTGTTTTACATGACAGTGAAACGGGAGAAACCTATTCACCATTACATGGACTTGAGGGTGCAAAAGCTTCTTTTGCGGTTCATAACAGTCCATTGTCTGAAGCAGCTGTTATTGGGTTTGAATATGGATACAATGTACAATCTCCGGATACGCTCGTTTTATGGGAAGCCCAATATGGTGATTTTGCCAACACTGCTCAAGTATTATTTGATCAATTTATTGCTGCAGGCAGAGCGAAATGGGGCCAAAAATCCGGCTTAGTTATGCTATTGCCTCATGGTTATGAAGGCCAGGGACCGGAACATTCCAGTGCACGTTTGGAGCGCTATTTATCATTGGCAGCGGAGAATAACTGGACTGTAGCTAATTTAAGTTCAGCAGCTCAATACTTTCATATTTTAAGAAGACAAGCAGCTATTTTAGGAAAAGAAGAAGTGCGCCCACTGGTATTGATGACGCCGAAGAGCTTGCTGAGAAATCCGATTGTTGCGAGTGCTCCTGAAGAACTGAGTGAGGGTGAATTCAAATCCTTTATAGAACAGCCGGGCTTAGGAACCAAAAAAGACAGCGTGGAAAGAATCGTTTGCTGTACAGGCAGAATTGCGATTGATTTGGCTCAGGCTATTGAAGCTCAAGAAAATCTTGATTGGCTTCACATCGTAAGAATTGAAGAAATTTATCCATTCCCACTTAAAGGGGTTCAAGCATTATTTGCTTCGTACCCGAATTTAAAAGAGATTGTATGGGTACAGGAAGAACCAAAAAACATGGGCGCATGGAATTTCGTAGAGCCACGTTTAAGAATTGCAGCACCAGAAGGGGTTAAAGTTGATTACATCGGCAGAAGAAGACGATCCAGTCCTGCAGAGGGAGATCCAACTATTCATAAACAAGGACAAAATCGTATTATTAACAGCGCATTAACTCGCGAATAGAGGAGGAAATATAGAGATGGCAGAGGTAAAAGTACCAGAATTAGCGGAATCAATTACAGAGGGAACAATTGCACAATGGCTTAAACAACCGGGTGAAAAGGTTGAAAAAGGTGAATATATCGTAGAGCTTGAAACAGATAAAGTGAATGTTGAAATCATCTCCGACTATGAAGGAGTTTTGACAGAGCAATTAAAAGAAGAGGGAGATACAGTTCTTGTTGGTGAAGCAATTGCGCTTGTAGATGCTGATGGAACGCCTGCACAGAGTGAAGAACAAGAACCTGCTCCAAAAGAACAAGTGAAAGAAGAGCCAAAAGCAGCAGCTCCAGCTCCAGAACTGATAGAAGTGAAAAAGGGAAATAAACCGGTAGCATCTCCATCTGCACGTAAACTCGCGAGAGAAAAAGGGATTGATTTAAATGAAATCCCGACAGTTGATCCTCTTGGCAGAGTACGTAAACAAGATGTGGAATCCTTTAATGGACAAGCACAACCTAGTGCGCCTGCACCTAAGCCTCCAAAACCGGAAGCTAAAAAAGCAGCACCTGCACCGGCTTCTGGTAAACCGGAAGAACGTGTGAAAATGTCTCGTAGACGTCAAACGATAGCGAAACGTTTAGTTGAGGTACAGCATAATACAGCGATGCTGACTACATTTAACGAAGTAGACATGACCAATATTATGAACTTACGTAATAAACGTAAGGATGCATTCCAAAAAGAGAATGATGTGAAATTAGGATTTATGTCCTTCTTTACAAAAGCAGTTGTGGGTTCTCTTAAGAAATATCCACTTTTAAATGCTGAAATTCAAGGTGATGAGCTGCTTCTCAAAAAATATTATGATATTGGAGTTGCCGTTTCTGCTCCTGAAGGTTTGGTTGTTCCAGTGGTCAGAGATGCAGACCGTATGAATTTTGCTGAAATTGAAAGAGAAATAGGCAGTTTAGCAAAAAAAGCTCGTGATAATAAATTGGCTCTGTCAGATTTACAAGGCGGAACCTTTACAATCACAAATGGCGGTGTTTTCGGATCGCTAATGTCTACTCCTATTCTAAATGGTACTCAAGTAGGTATCCTGGGTATGCATGGTATAAAAAAACGTCCGATTGCTGTTGAAGATGATAAAATCGAAGTTCGCCCAATGATGTATATCGCCTTATCCTACGATCACCGTATTGTCGATGGAGCAGAAGCAGTTAGCTTCCTTGCAAATGTCAAAAAATTAATTGAAGATCCGGAATCTTTATTGCTTGAAGGATGAGGTTTAATTAAATAAATAAAAAAGAAATATCAAGCGAAAATAGATTTGATGCGACAATCGAAACACATTAAAAAATATAGATGATAAATGAATAATAAATGATTTATTATTCAAGTGAAATTTACTAAAAAGAGTGTCAAATTCGTACTGAATTTGCACTCTTTTTTGTAAGCATGTACTGCCACCTTCCTATATGACTTTGAGTTTTCATCAGAAGAGTGATAATCGATTAAATATAGGAAATAGTTGTTTATACTAATAGATAAACTAATACTGAATTCTGAGGTAAAAAAACAACTTCTTTTTATGAACATATCATTCTATAAAATATAGGAAATTTAAACACATCTATTTACCTAAAATTAACAAAATATATTGACAGTTCAAAATATTTAATTTAATGTTAAGAACAAATTAAACAATGAATGCGTTGATGAAGAGTAGTAGCATTTGAAAAAGTTTTAGAGAGCCGATGGGTGGTGGGAATCGGTACATTTTCATTTGTGAATGGACTTCGGAGTTGCCGGGCAGAACGTGAGTAAAACAGTATGCTTAGGCCGGTTTAGCCGATCGTTATTATGGGCTGACAGTTAGTTGTTGATGACAGCAGCTGTTTTGAGGTGGATTGCTGATTTCGGCATTCAATGAAGGTGGTACCGCGGGTCTCTCGTCCTTTTTAATAGGGGAAGTGAGGCCCTTTTTGTATGGTGAAAATTAAATAAATAAACGTTAAGAAAGAGGAGTAGCATAGATGTATGGCACTACAGAGAGCCGGAGTGGGTGAGAACCGGTATGCAGACTTTATGTGAATGGGCTTTCGAGTGATTCCTTGAATGGTTAGTAGGGGAATACGGGATTCCGCCGTTAAAAGGATAGGATATCAAATGATGGAATCATTCCATAACGAGTATCTGAAAGAGATCCAACGGGGGTGGCACCACGATCATACGTCCTCCATAAGCAATTTATTTGCTTATGGAGGATTTTTTTATTTTCAGGGGGGATTACATGAGAAAACCGACCATTATCAGGGTACACCTGACAGCTAATGAACAGAAAAAACTTGAGGCTATAAGTGGAATTACTGATCCATATAAGGCTTTGCTTGAGTTCCCTTCTCCAAGTGGCAGCAGAAACAGAATTATCGCCTTTAATCGATATGCAGAAATAAAGACGGATATTGATGGAACCTTTTTTATTCAAGGTGGTCAAATGGCAAAGAAAGTGAACGATCCGCATGAGTTTATAAAAGCTTCACTTGATATAGATGCATCTCTTTATCCTGATCTTCCATTTAAAGGTGGAGCCATTGGATTTGCAGGCTATTCGTATAGTTTTCACTTTGAAAATATGAAGCCACCGGAAAAGAATCCAGTTGGTATTCCGGATTTACACTTTCTTTATCATACCGATTATTTTGTTTACAGTGGTGACGATTTTTCCGAATGCAGCCATCTCCATTTAGATTATGAAGGTGAACAATCAGAGGCAGAGTTAATAGAAACCATGCAATCCTTTCGTGAAAAATTATCATTGTCAGGTAAAATAACTGAAAATAAAGAGTATGTGATTCATGGTATTAAAAGCAATACGAATAAGGAAGAATTTATGGAATTAGTCACCTCATTAAAATCAAAAATTAATAACGGTGATATATTTCAGGCCGTTTTATCACAACGTTGGACCGGTTTATTTACAGGAGATTCACAAGATTATTACCAGAAATTAAAGAAAGACCATCCCGAAACGTTCCATTTTCATATTGATTTTGGATTCTATAAATTAGTGGGTTGTTCACCTGAACGATTGATTGCAATCAATCAGGGTGTCATTTATTCCAATCCAATTGCGGGTACCAGGCCAAGAGGGGTAAATCTTAGTGAAGACGAAGAGCAAATGTCCAGCTTTAAAGAGGATGAGAAAGAGAAGGCAGAACATATCATGCTGGTGGATCTAGCTAGAAACGATTTGGGGAAAATCTGCAATCCGCATAGTATAGACATCAAAAGGTATATGGAGATTGAAAAATTTAAAAATGTGATTCACCTTGTATCGGAAATAGCAGGTGTATTAAAGGAAGAAGTTCATCCAATGGATGCCATTAAAGCTTGTCTGCCAGCTGGCACAGTTTCAGGTGCCCCAAAGTTAAGAGCAATGGAGCTGATTACAGAAGCTGAGCAAGAAAGAAGAGGGGCATATGGCGGAGGAATTGGCTTTGTCTCTTATGGAGGAGAGTTGGATTTGGCATTGGCAATCAGGATGGCTGTGATTAAAGATCAGCATATCCATATCCAGGCAGGTGCCGGCGTTGTCTACGATTCCAATCCAGAGAATGAATGGTATGAAACACTTTATAAAGCAGGGTTTAAGGAGGTTGGAATCCATGATTTTACTTATCGATAATTTTGATTCATTTACGTATAATCTTTATCAGCTTTTATTGGAATCAGGAGAAGATGTACTGGTTAAACGAAATAACTCCCTTACGATTCAGGATATAAATCAATTATCACCAACATCCATTGTCCTGTCTCCCGGACCCGGACGACCGGAAGAGAGTGGAATATGTACTGAATTGATTAAACATTTCTGCAGCCGAATACCTATTTTAGGCGTATGTCTCGGTCATCAGGCCATTGGCCAGGTGTTTGGTGCTACGGTTTGCAGAGCGAGACAAATCAAGCATGGTAAAACTTCAAGAATCATTCATAGAGGAGATGAGATTTTTAAAGATCTCCCTCAAAGTTTTCAGGCGATGAGATATCATTCTCTCATTATAAAAACAGACCCATTTCCTGAAGAGATTAAGATTATCGCAAAATCTGAGGAGGACGATGAAATTATGGCTGTTCGCCACAAGGAATATCCCTTATATGGTGTACAGTTTCATCCTGAATCGATTGGAACTCCATTTGGGAAAACGATTCTATCTAACTTTCTGCAAATAACTTTGAAGGAGACGGTCGTCCATGAATGAGTATCTCTTAGAATTAAGTAAAGGTAAGAGTTTATCAGAGGATGAGATTGCGGATGCTGCAAATCAAATGCTAAGTCCAGCTGTTTCTGAAGCGGAACTGGCAGCATTTTTGATGGCGATTGGATTGAAGGGATATGGGAGTAAGGAATTGCATATTATCGCAGAAATCATTCGGAAGGAGTCGACACACCAGCTTGGGGATATCCCTGATGCGATGGATAATTGTGGAACTGGAGGTGACCAGAGCAACAGTTTTAATATCAGTACAGCCTCGGCATTTGTTTTGGCAAGTGCAGGAATCAACATGGTTAAGCACGGAAATAAAAATATGACGAGTCAATCTGGCAGTATGGATGTTCTGAAAGCATTGGGCATTAATACGATCAATCAAATGGAACAAGCGAGGGAAGCTATTCATCAGTCTAATTTAGTTTTTTTGAATGCCAGTCATATCCATCCTAAATTAAAAAGGATCGCTGCTGTCCGTAAGCAACTGGGAATTCCTACGATTTTTAATGCAATCGGACCCTTGACAAATCCCGTGCAATTAACCTATCAAGTGGTTGGTGTGTATGAGGAAAAGCTATTAAGTTTGTATGGAGAAGTATTGTTGAAAGCAGGCAGAAAGAGGGCTGCCATCATCCATGGAGCAGGAAATATGGATGAAGCTTCGTTAGCTGGTGAAAACAAACTATACTTCGTTCAGAATGGAAAGATATCAGAAGAAAACCTTCATCCCCATGATGTTGGATTAAACGTATCAGACAATATTCATTTAGCCGGTGGTGGACCGGCTGAAAATGCTAAAAAAATGATTGAGATTTTCGAGGGGGAAAAGAATCCATGCCGTGATGCCGTCCTCCTGAATGCAGGCATTGGCTTATTTGTTTCAGAGAAAGTTCCGACGATTCGGGAGGGTGTCGTGTATGCTGCTGAATTAATTGATTCGGGTGCTGTCTTTAAGAAATTACTTGAAGTTAGAGGGCGGGATAACAAGAAAGGAGCCGAGGGTGTATGCCAACCTATTTAACAAAGATCGTGGAACAGAAGAGAAAAGAACTAAATAGTTTAAAAGCAATTGAAATACCGGGTAGCGTTAAAGATAAACCAGTGAGCGGATCATTTACTGCGCGAGTCAAAAGTCAGTCGACACTTGGAGTGATTGCTGAATTTAAACGGTCATCTCCCTCAAAAGGAGTCATTCATGCTCTCGCCAATCCTATAGAGATAGCTAATAAGTACGTGGATGGAGGTGTAGATGCTATTTCTGTTTTGACGGATAAAGAACACTTTAACGGAAGTTTTGAAGATTTGCAGGCTGTAAGCAGTCATATCAATCTGCCAGTCTTATGTAAAGATTTTATATTGGAAGAAACTCAGATTAATCGAGCTTTTTTATCAGGTGCAGATTTGATCCTGCTGATTGTGAGAATTTTATCACCACCAAAATTAACTGCTTTATATGAGTATGCTGTCCATCTTGGTATGGAAGTGTTACTTGAAGTACATGATGAAGACGATTTGGAGATAGCTCTGTCCCTGCAGCCAAACCTTATTGGCATAAATAATCGGAATCTTCAATCATTTAGTACAGATTTAGCTGTTACTGAACGTTTAATCAAGTTAATCCAAGACCCTTCCATCATCGTTATAAGTGAAAGTGGTATCAGGAATTTGGATGATTGTCTGCGTGTTGCCAATGCAGGGGCAGATGCGATTTTAATGGGAGAGGCATTAATGAAACATCAAGATCCCGATCTTTTCATACAAGAGATAAAACAAATCGAAAGAAGGACCATCCGGTGAAGGTGAAAATCTGCGGAATCCAAAAAATGGAGGATGCGCTGACAGCTGAAAAAGCAGGTGCGGATGCATTGGGATTTATGTTTGCTGAAAGTAAGCGAAGGGTTACACCAGAAGTAGCAAAATACATCATATCTAAACTGGATAGTAAGAGCTGGAAGGTTGGTGTCTTTGTCAATGAAGAAGTTGAAAGGGTGAAAAAAGTGGCACAGGATTGTGGATTGACAGCAATTCAGCTTCATGGAGAAGAAAACCCGGCGGATTATTTGGAGGTAAACTTACCGATTATTAAATCCATAGGAATTGCATCCAATCAAGCAGATTTAGATATTAGGCAAGTGCAGCATGCGGATTATATTTTGTTGGATGCTGCAGCTCGAGAATATAGAGGCGGAAACGGAGTCACGTTTGACTGGGAGAAGGCAAGAGGACTGGGTCATAAATTCCCAAACATCATTCTTGCGGGTGGCTTGAATCTTGAAAATGTAGGTACTGCGATTAATGTTGTAAATCCATATATGGTAGATGTCAGCAGCGGTGTGGAGATAGATGGGAGAAAAAACACACGAAGAATCTATGAATTTATAAAAATGACAAAAGAGGGGGAAATCAAGTGATTAATGTAAAAGAATATCCAGATGCAACTGGGCGATATGGAGAATATGGGGGTAGATTTGTACCGGAAACATTAATACCTGCTTTGCTTGTATTAGAAGAAGCGTATAAAACCATAACTCAGGATGAGGCATTTATCACTGAATATAGGTTGCTGTTAAAAGATTATGTAGGAAGAGAAACTCCGTTATACTATGCGAAAAATCTAACCAATCATTTAGGTGGCGCCCGAATTTACCTTAAACGGGAGGATTTGAATCATACGGGTGCTCATAAAATAAATAATACGCTGGGCCAAGCGTTACTTGCCAAGGCGATGGGCAAAAAGAGGATAGTGGCAGAAACAGGTGCCGGTCAGCATGGAGTCGCGACCGCTTCTGCTTGTGCTTTGCTTGGGTTAGAAGCAGTTATTTTTATGGGAGAAAAAGATATAAAGAGACAAAAGCCAAATGTACTGAAAATGGAATTGTTAGGTGCTAAGGTAGTATCCGTTCAGCAGGGAAGCCGTTCATTGAAGGATGCCGTAAATGAAGCTTTGCGTTATTGGGTCAGTCATATTGAGGATACTCATTATTTATTGGGTTCCGTTATGGGTCCGCATCCTTTCCCGCAGATCGTGCGAGATTTTCAATCTGTAATCGGGCGGGAAACAAGGGAGCAATTCCTGGCATTACAGGATAGATTACCGGATCAAATTATTGCCTGTATTGGGGGAGGCAGTAATGCGATTGGCATGTTTTACGAGTTTTTAGAGGATAATCAGGTTTCTTTAATTGGTGTGGAGGCCGCTGGCAAGGGATTAGGTACGAAAGAGCATGCTGCTTCCATTTCAAAAGGAGAAAAGGGAATTTTACACGGTGCACTCATGTATCTTTTACAGGATAACGCTGGGCAGGTGGAGGAAGCGCACTCCATCTCGGCGGGACTTGATTATCCGGGAGTCGGACCGGAACATTGTTTTTTGAAGGATGAGGGCAGAGTGGAGTATACATCTATACAAGATGATGAGGCATTGGAAGCTTTTAAACTTTTAACAAGAAAGGAAGGGATTATTCCTGCGTTGGAAAGCTCGCATGCGATAGCAGAAGCGGTCAAACGAGCACCTGGCATGGAAAAAAATCAGTCAATAGTGATTTGTCTATCCGGGAGAGGAGATAAAGATATGGATACCGTTATGAACGTAATGGGAGGTGGAGAGCATGCCTAATAAGTTGGTGGAACATTTTTCAGATACTAAAGAGCATGGAGGAAAAGGGTTTATTCCCTATATTATGGCTGGTGATGGAGGTGTGCATCAGCTCATTTCGACCATTAAATACTTTGAAGAATTAGATGCATCCGCCATCGAAATAGGGATACCGTTTTCTGACCCAGTGGCTGATGGCCCAAGCATTCAGGAAGCGGGACTACGTGCCCTGAAACTAGGGGTTACCTTAACGGATATATTGGATGAGCTGATTAATACCGAAGAAACTATCGCGATTCCGTTGATTGTTATGACGTATGCCAATCCAGTGTTGAGATTGGGAATCCATCAGTTTGCTGTTAAGTGCAGAGAAGCATCCGTAAGTGCCTGTATTATACCGGATGTACCGCTTGAAGAAGAATTGGTTTTTAAAGAAGCTCTAAATAAGGAAGGGATTGTGTTGATCAGGCTTGTGCCATTAACGGCCAATCCATCTCGAATGGCAGAGCTTTGTGATGGAGCGGAAGGTTTTATTTACGCCGTAACAGTAAATGGTACGACAGGGGAACAGGCTCAGTTAAATGATGTAACCTTTAAAGAACAAATTTCTCAACTTAAGCACTATACAAATTGTCCGATTTATGCAGGATTTGGCATTTCCAGTTCTACGACCGCTAATCAATTGTATGACTATTGCGATGGGGTTGTTGTGGGAAGTAAGGTTGTGACTCATCTCTATCAAGGGACTCACCAGGCATTAGAATCATTTATAGGAGAGCTGAACCGAAATAAGGAAAAACAAACCACCAGCCATACAGTTGGCAAGGTATGATTTACCATGTGAAAGACTGTTTTCCTGCTGTTTTTCTTCAGAATAAATTGGGTATATAGGACAGAAGCCCATTATTTTATGAAGGGAATACAGATAATTTGGAGGGGTATAAATGGAAACGTCTGGTATGCAAAAACAATTTGAGTTAACCAGAACCAAACTGCATGAAACTTTTGAGGATTTAACTGAAGCAGAAGCTGACTTTCAACCAGAAGGTTTTAATAATACAATTCGCTGGCAATTAGGTCATATCCTAGTCAGTGCGGAAGCAATCTTATTCGATTATCCTGACAGTGGGTCACCACTTTCAAAGTTATATGGTGAATTTTTTTGCAGCGGGACTTCTCCAAAGTATTGGCAAAGAAGCGCGCCTTCTCTGAAAGATATAAAAGCCAATTACCTCACACAGGAAAAGAGAATTAAAGAACTTCCGCCAGAATACTGGCGAGAAGAGGTAACCGGCCCTTTAAAAAAATTCAATGTTGAAACAAAAAGCGATCTGTTTCACTTCTTACTAAATCATGAAGCGATACATCTGGGACAGATTCAATCTTTAAAAATATTGACAAAACACCATACTACGACTAATCAGTACTAATATAGGCGGGTGTAAACCTGCTCATTTACTAAAGATAAGGAATTCAGAAGGAGTCTTTGAAGGGCTATATTCTGAATTCCTTCTTTATTTATAGCAGTTATTTAATTTCTGAATGGCACTGTATAGAGGATGTTTAGTTTTTTAAAGAGGAAGATTATACCTTTGCAGCTTGTAAATTGCGGAGTACTCATGAGTATCCCCTTTGAAATGATTCAGCCGGTGTGATTCTTCACTGTTAAGAATATTTGTAGCGGAAATCATTCAAGGGATTTATGGTGTGGATAATTAAATTCCTCTTACCAAGGCGTAAACACATTTTTATTAACACAATTCCAGTTCCCCAAAATTGGAGGGATTTAAATGGCAAATGAGTACGAAAGTGAAGAAGTATTGACAGGTGGAAACGTTTCAAACGTATATCGGATTGGTGATACTGTGCGACGAGACTTAAAGACAGAAGGGACTAAAATTCATAAGCTTTTAAAGCATTTGGAGAACAAAGGTTATAAGAGTGCGCCAATGTTTTTTGGTGTTGATGAAAAAGGAAGAGAGATCCTGTCATTTATTGAAGGAGAAGCTGGTCATTATCCTTTAAAAGAGTATATGTGGTCAAATAATACCTTAAAAGACATTGCGCTTATGCTGCGGCTCTATCATGATGCTGTAAGTGACTTTCCATTATCAGATGAATGGAAACCGATGGATCAGACTCCGGACAACAACATGGAGGTTATATGTCATAACGATTTTGCCATATACAACATCATTTTTAACCACAAAAAACCGGTGGGTATTATTGATTTTGATATGGCTGCTCCAGGGCCAAGACTTTGGGATATCGTCTATACTCTTTATACGTGCGTCCCTTTAAGTAGGCTTTATCATACGGAAACAGGTGAGGCGGTTTATTATAAATCTTCAACGGATGCCAAACGTATCAAACAAAGAGTGCAATTATTTTTTGAATCATATGGGATGGTGGACTTGAAAGAAGAGTTTTTAGAGATGGTCTTGTTACGCTTACAAGCTTTAAGGCAAACTATGCTTCAAAAAGCTAGTAAAGGCAATCTTGCTTTTCAACAGATGATTAATCGAGGAGAGCTGGACCATTATCAAAAAGATATCTACTTCATTCGTGAACACGGAAAAGAATGGATCTGAGATATAAATGAATGAAAAAGTGAAAGCGTTAAGCCTAAATGGTTTAGCGCTATTTTTGTTAATCAGGAATGGTTATTCAAACGATATTGCTAGAGGATATAATTATACAAATGTAAAGATGATCTTAAAGGATGGTCAACCATCTAGTTTATGGTTTAAGTTTTTTTACTGAATTTAAAGATAGTCCATTAAGTAGGTTAGAATTGGCGGTAATAATAGTAGGATAACTGCGCTGTTTATAAGTGTATTTGAGATTACTTTCGGAAGTCTTTTTATCCCTTTTCCCTTATACCATCCACTAAATTGCCACCTATTTCTGTAAAGAACGAAAATTAAAATAAGAATGGCGATATAGCCTAACCAAAAATACTTAGAGTCCGTACCAATCAATGTATAAATCGACTCTAGGAAGAATCCGCCCATAGCTCCAAGAAGCAAGAATATAGCAAGAATTCTTATAATTTCTAATAAAACTTTTGCAGCCATTTCAATACCACTCTCCTCATAAATAAATCCTTTATCAGATATTACCATATATAACCAAGTGGGTGTTGATTTGTTTTACGATAAAATTTAATTAAATTATATACCATTGGAGAAACTGTTCGAGAGGTGATTGGAATGAAAAGGAATACGATAAGAAAAGCATTTATCGTTATCGTTCTATTCTGTGTTTGGGGTAATATGCCGCTATACAGTGTTGAAGCAAGTATGTATAAAAGCCAGCAGGATGAAAATGTTATGTCGGTCCTTTGGTATCAACAGTCAGCGGAAGCTGATGCGTTATACAGGCAAGGATATGAACTGGCAAAACTTAGACTTGATCAAGCGTTACAACATAAGACAGATAAGGATAAAGCCATTATTTTGGACATTGATGAGACCGTATTAAATAATAGTCCTTTTTTAGCTCAAATAGTACAAAAGAACATTTCCTTTAATGAAGGTTGGGATGAGTGGGTGTCTCAAGCAAATGCCAAGCCACTACCCGGAGCATTAGAATTCCTTCAATATGCAGATATGAAAGGCATCACAATCTTTTATGTGACAAATAGGAAAAAGCACATATACGAGGCTACCGAAAAGAACTTGAAGAAGGCTGGGTTCCCGCAAATAGATAATGGACATCTAATTTTACTGACAGACGAAGTGAGTAAAGAATCAAGAAGGCAAGCAATCGAAAAGAACCATGACGTTATTCTTCTCCTCGGTGATAATTTAATTGATTTCTCTAAGGAGTTTGACTCTTTAGATTCCCAAGAACGAAAAAGACAAGTTGAGTTAATGAAGAATAGGATAGGAAATAAGTTTATTCTTTTTCCGAATCCGATGTATGGAAATTGGGAGAAAGCATTAAATAAAGGAAAAGTACCAGGTATTGATCGAAAAACTTTACTAGATACAGATGGTTGAATGGAGGTCGGCACCGATTGCGGAGCCGGCCTTCTTATTTTTTATCGGCCAAATTTTTTCGGTAGCTTTTCAACGCTTATATCATGCTTATAGCAAGTCAAAAGGTCTGTGAAAGGCGGGTCAAAGGTGCTTTCATCCGGCTATGAAGCGGCTATGCACCCGCTATCCCGGGTCAAAGGCGTGTGAAAGGAGGGGAAAGCTGCTTTCACCGGGCCATGAGACACCTATGCTCCAGCTATCCGGGGTCAAAGGCGTGTGAAAGGCTGGCCAAAGCCCCACTATGTCCTGGCTATGAAGCGACTATCCCCCGGCTATGAAGCGACTATCCCCCGGCTATGAAGCGACTATCCCCCGGCTATCAGGCACCTATCCCACCTCTATCCTCACTCAAAGTTCCTGGATACATGTCATATCGCTTAAATTGCTCGATGCTATTGTTGTATACTAAAAGTAGAAGTAGAAGAGAGGTGTCCATTGATGAATATTTATTTTTCGAATGAAATTAGAAAAATAGACAGTAAAGCCGCGGCAGACGGGTTATCTATCTTTACTTTGATGGAAAATTCCGGGCAGGCTTTGTTCAGAGAAGTAACGAATCTAATCCATAAAGAAGATGAGATTGGTATACTCGCCGGGAATGGAAATAATGGAGGAGATGCGATTGTCCTTGCGAGACTGTTATTGAACTACGGATACAAGGCAAGGCTTATCTTACCGTTTGGACTGCCTAAGTCTGAAGTCGCTCAGCGACATTTTTCTTATTTTATTACTTGTGGATATCCATACACCCAAACAATTGAAAATGAATATGATGTTCTGGTAGATGGGCTTTTTGGAATTGGTTTCAAACCACCATTATCGGATGAAGCAGAGCGAGTGCTGGCCTATTGGAATCAATCCAAAGCATTGAAAATTGCGGTAGATATCCCATCCGGTGTAGAAGCAGATAGAGGAAATGTAATGACAGCTTTTAAAGCAGATTACACTTTATGCTTACATGGAATTAAACCTTCCGCTTTTTTAGTACCCTCGACTGACTATTACGGCACAGTTAAATCTCTTGATATTGGATTAATCCAGCAATCGGGCTGGAGAGTGTGGGAAGAGGATGATGTCAGAAAAACCTGGCCCGCTTTACCCAATAATCCGCACAAAGGGTCATTTGGAACCGGGTTGTTAATTGCTGGAAGTGGAGAGATGCCAGGATGTGCAATTTTGGCCGGACTCGGTGCTATGCGTTCCGGTATAGGGAAACTGACGATTGCAACTGATAAAAGTGTATCAACTATCATTTGTCAGAGGCTTCCTGAAGCAACCTATTGGTATCAACCGCTTCAACAATTAAAAGAGAATAAACAATTATCCAGTATGAAAGCTGCAGCAATTGGACCGGGCTTAGATCATGATAGTCATTTGGAGAATAAAGTACAGTTTTTGCTGGAGCAGTCAGATCTGCCTCTTATTCTAGACGCGGCAGCTCTCCAAAAAAGAGAGTATCCAAAGGGGCGACAGGCACCCATTATTCTGACACCGCATCCTGGTGAAATGGCACGAATAACGGGTTTATCTGCTAAGTGGATCAATGAAAACCGCATCACGGTAGCGCGTGACTATGCGATTGAACATGAGGTGACGGTCGTTTTAAAGGGAGTAAATACGGTCATTGCTTTTCCTGATGGAACTGGATATATCAATCAAACGGGTAATCGTGGACTCTCAAAAGGAGGCTCGGGTGATACATTGCTCGGCATCATTTTAGGGTTAATGTGCCAAGGTGGGCCAGCATCCTATTCTTCAGCAGTGGCGAATGCTGTTTTCCTACACGGGAAATCATCAGAATATTGGGCAAATGACCGTGAGCCGAGTGCAATGCTTGCAACCGACATTATGGAGGTTTGGCCCTATCTAATAAAAAAATTAAAACTTAAAAAATAGTTAATTAGGTATTAAGTTAGTAAAAAAGCGGGAATAGACAAATAACAACAGAGAAAGGAGCATAATGATGAATCGTGTCTATACATACACCCAAAAAGAGGAAATTGTAAACGCAATTACGCACGGCATTGGGGCAGCTTTATCCTTTGCAGCTCTCATTTTAATGATTACTTTTTCTGTAACGAATGGAGCTGAAGATAGACTATCGGTAGTTCTAATTTACGGAATATCGATGCTGATGCTTTTTACATTTTCGACTCTGACACATGCATTTCCTGAAGGAAAAGTCAAAATGGTTATGGAACTTTTTGATCATGCCTCCATCTATTTGTTTATTGCAGGGACATATACACCTTATGCAGTCATTGCAATTGGAGGTAAGACAGGGTATACATTATTGGCAATCATTTGGACTTTAGCAATAGCTGGAATTATTTTTAAAGCTCTTTTTCTAAGAAAATTTGTCGTTCTCTCTACTATGATTTATATCGTAATGGGTTGGTTGATTATTGTAGCTTGGGAGCCTTTGAAAATGGCGGTTCCACCAACTGGATTAATGATGCTGGTGTATGGCGGTTTATTATACACCGTAGGTAGCATCTTTTATGTATGGAGGGGGTTTCCTTATCACCATGCAATTTGGCATTTGATGGTATTGGTTGCTTCAATCCTCCACTTTTTATCCATCTTTTTGTATGTTTTGCCTATGTAAATCTAAATCATAAAAAATGTCGATTCAATACTCCAACAAAGGTTTGGAGTTTGAATCGACATTTTTTAATAGGTTCTGCGATTTTGTAAGAAGCGTAAAGTCATCTCACCTACTGCACGTGCACTTTGTGGATTTTGCCCTGTGATTACTCGCTCATTTTCTACCACATGTGAGGTGAAGGGAATAGCTGATTTTGTGAATTTTCCTGCTTTAGCGGATAACTCATTTTGAAGCTTAAACGGTATATTGTTCGCTGCAAACATAATCGTTTCTTCCATATTTGTATAACCGGTTACTGTTTTTCCTTCCAATAGATGAGTCCCATCTGATAATTCAACATTTAATAAAGCAGCAGGCCCGTGGCAAACAGCCGAAACGACCCCGCCATTTTCATAGATTTCAGCAGTCAGTTTTTGAATACTGGACTGGTTAGGGAAGTCCCACATCGTGCCATGCCCGCCTGCAAAATAGATACAGCTATATTCATCAGCCTTAACCTCATCAATCGAAATGGTTTTATCCAATCTACTGATAAAGTACGGATCCAAATAGTATTCCTTTGTCCTATTATCCAGCAAAACAGGGAGAAGGCTTTTTGGATCCAGGGGTACTTTGCCACCCATTGTACTGACAATATCAACCTCATACCCTGCAAGTTTTAGACAATCATAAAAATGTACAAGTTCACTTAACCATAAACCTGTTTTATTTTTTTCATTTTTCATATATCCATGGCTCGTAACAACTGCCAATATTTTCTTTTTGACCATCATAATTCCTCCCATCTATAAAGTGTAATTTTAACATAAATTGACTCACTTGACCTATTGTTAGGGGTTGTAAAAAAGGAAGTGGTGAAAAGAGTTAATTAATCCGTTTAGTGAAAGCAGTATACCTTGTTGTTTAATAATGTTAAAATATTCCTAAAAAAGGAGGTGTGCCGAGGCTCGGTCTTTGTGCCGGGATTGGCAAGGATGATGCGTATTGCGGAGGGGTTAGAAATGTTGGAATTGGAAATGAAGCTTAATGGACGCTCTATGATGATTCACCCTGTAATCGTAAATGATAAGGACGATTGGACGTTAATTGATACGGGTATGCCCGGTTTAGCTGAAGATATCATCTCGTATGTTGAGAAAGCTGGAATATCTAAGAAACCACTTCGAGCTATCATTCTTACGCATCAGGACATAGACCATATTGGAGGTTTTCCAGGATTTTTAGATGCATCGGGGGAGGCATCATTTGATGTCTACGCTCATGAAGATGATCGAGATACAATTGATGGAAAAGTTGGCCTTTTAAAGTTCCCACCTGAGAATCTTACCGCAGAGTTAGCATCATTACCGGACGAAGTACGCATATCGTTCGAAAATGTCTTTATAAGGTCGTCCAAGCCAAATGTGAAGCAACTATTGGCGGATGGAATGAAACTTCCAATGGGAGGAGGGCTGTCGGTCATTCATACGCCGGGTCACACGCCAGGCCATGTTAGTCTGTATCATCATGCAAGTAAGACGTTGATAGCGAGTGATGCTTTAGTAATCCATAACGGTGAACTCCAACCTTCCTCACCGTATTCCACGGTAAACATGGAGCAGGCTCTTCAATCATTAGAGAAGTTTACACCTTTTGATATCGAGAATGTTGTCTGTTATCACGGCGGGCTAATGCGTGGAGATATTAATCAGAAAATCAAAGAATTAATTGCTCGTAATTAAGCCATTTCTTGGTGGTGTTTAGGCAGACCCACCAGAACGAAAAGAAAAATAAAGGTTTGTTTTCTCTCAGACGATGAAGAAGCGTTAGGAATGATATCCTGGCGCTTCTTTCATATATTCATGAGAGTATCAGGCGTTTCTCCGTGCAGGAGGAATTTTTGATAGGAACAACTCACACATGAACGGCAGGGAGCCTATCTTAAAATTATAGAGATAAAATTGAAACTATTATACTAAAAACCATGGCGAACTCTATCATTCATATCAGTATATTACAGTTTGTTCCTTTCATTTTTAATAACCATAGTGGCATGAAGCTCCAAGGAATCAATAGTCTTTGCAATTTAAAGAGCCGTTATCTACGAAAAAGAACATAGGATATTGAGGCTAGCTTACTAGGCATTAAATAATACCCATTTGATTTTTAGGTTAAGAGGAGCTTTAACGAAAGCGATTTCCATAATCGCTTATTAAATTTCCAATAAGTGGTTGATTTTCTATTTGTTTGGATTTATAATCATGTTGAAAGCGGTTTCATTATGTATCATTTACATAACAATTGTACTTTTTAGGAAACCGGTTTCTCTGTAGTGGAGCTATTATCATATTTTTAGAGAATAGCATGGTAAAGGAGGTAGGAAAGGATAAGAATTTATAATAGCCATTTTGGATTCGGTGTACGGCAGACAAAACAATTATAAGGGGGTTTCATAAATGAAAAGTTTTAAAAAACTGGCTGCGATCGGATTATCTACGGCATTGGTATTCTCATTAGCAGCATGTAAGGATGATGAAAAGACTTCTTCAAACGGTGGTAAAAGTGGAGAAAAAGTTACCTTGGATTTCTGGACATTTGGAGCTACGAATTATGAGGATCTTGCGAAGGAATATGAGAAGGAAAATCCAAACGTCAATATTAAAGTAAGAGCAGCTGAAACAGCAGATCACCATGATGCTTTATTCACCGCTTTATCTGCTGGAGGCGGAGCGCCTGATATCACGATGTTGGAAATTGACCAACTGGACCGTTTTAAAGGAGCACAGGATCGCTTTGAAAACTTATATGATCTTGGTGCAAAAGACATTCAGGATCAATACTTAGATTGGAAATGGAAAACAGGTGAGAATGATAGTGGAGATTTCTTGATTGGTCTGCCAACAGATATTGGACCGAAAGCCTTGTACTATCGTGCAGATTTATTTGAAGCTGCGGGTCTTCCAACAGATCCTGAGGAAGTAGCCACGCTGATTAATTCACCAAAAGCTTTTGAAGAAGCTGGTGTAAAAGTGAAGGAAAAAACAGGAAAAGTATTCATAGATAGTATTGAAATGGCATTCAGAGCTTACTTGGATGGTGCAGAGACAACATTCCTTAATTCTAAAGGGGAGTTATTGATTGAAGAGGATGGTAACGCCGTTAAAGAAGCTTATGATTATGCTGTGAAATTGAATGAAATGGGTATTGTCGGTAAATTTGAAATGTGGTCACCGGAGTGGGCAAATGCTGTAAATAAAGGTGAATTTGCTGCTGAATTAGGTGCTGGCTGGTTAAAAGGCTGGATGGAAGGGAATGCGCAAGAAGCTTCCGGTAAATGGAGAGTAGCGACATTGCCATCTGAATTTGCGGCAAACTGGGGTGGTTCATTCATCTCCATACCAAGCGAAACGAAAAATGCAAAAGAAGCATATAAATTTACTTCATGGTTAGTTTCTCCAGACAATCAACTGAAATCCTTCCAAGACAAGGGACTTTTCCCTTCCGCACAATCTGTATATGAAATGGACGCTTTCAAAACAAACGAAGATGCCTTCTTTGGCGGTCAAGCAACAGCACCGGTATTTGCTAAAGCAGCACAAGATATCAGTGGAGCTGTTTATAAAGGGGAAAAATACTTTCCAATCTATTCAGAAGTACTGAATGGCTTAAAGAACGTTCAAAATAAAGGAACGGATCCTGAAAAAGAATGGAAAGCTGCTGTTAAGCGCTCCAAGGGCTTATTGAGCAGGTAATTTTAATAGATTACTAATAAGGTGGGAATCGGCGTGATTTTCATGGAAACGCCGCTCCCATCTTTGATAAGAAAAGAGGTGTAGAAATGGATCCAGTGAAAGCGAATCCTAGTATGAACGAAATCAAAGTTAAAAAGAAGCGAGCTATGTCTGAGGCTAAAAAAGATATGTATTCCGCTTATTTATACATTGCTCCTTTCTTTATCATTTTTGCGATTATTGGTTTGTATCCGATGATTTTCAGTATTTATTTAGCGTTTCAAAAGTGGAATGGTCTCAGTCCCATGGTCTCAGTGGGGTTGGATAATTTTAAGGTTGTTTTAACAGACCCTCTATTTTGGAAGGCTGTTTACAATACGATTGTTATGGGCATTATGGGCACGGCTCCGCAAATTGTGTTTGGAATCATTTTTGCTTATCTGTTAAATCTAGCCTTCCTAAGATTTAAAAACTTCTTCAGAGTCACTATTTTTATGCCCTATATTACATCAATGGTTGCGGTAGCCCTGATTTTCAGTGTGCTGTTCAGTAATCATGAATCCTCCTTAGCCAATTATGTTCTTAGTTTAGCAGGTCTTGATCCAGTAAGCTGGGCAAGTTCAGAATGGGGAACGAAAATTGCGATATCCATTATGGTCTTTTGGCGATGGGTTGGCTATAATACGATCATTTACCTAGCAGGAATTCAGAGTATTCCCAATGAATTGTATGAAGCCGCCACGATTGATGGGGCAAATAAAACGCAACAGTTTCGTTACATAACGGTTCCATTGTTAAAACCATTTATTATACTGACGGTCTTTACTTCTACCGTTGGAGCTTTGCAGCTGTTTTCCGAGCCTACTATCTTTATGGGAACAGGTGCCTTTACAAGAGATGAAGCTATGACGATTGTTATGTACCTGTATCGTGATGCTTTCAGATTGCAATCCTTTGGCACTGCTTCTGCAACAGCTATTATTTTGCTGGTATTAATCTCAGTGATTGCAGCAATCAATGTATACGTAACTTCTGGAGTTGGAAGAAAAAGGAGGGGTGGGCAATGACTAAAAATAAAAAAGTAAGGAAATTTTCCATAAGCAAACTATTAGTTTATGGCTTACTGGGCATCTCCTCCTTATTATCCTTGTTCCCGTTTTATTGGATGTTTGTAATGGCGACTAGTCCAAGCTCGGCCTTTAACTCGATTCCTCCCACCCTTACACCGGGGAATATGTTAGTTGAAAATTTTAAAAAGGTATTAAATCAAATTGATTTCTTCGGTTCAATGTGGAACTCTTTTGTCATTTGTGCCATCGTAACCATCGTAGTACTATTCATTAGTTCATTGGCCGGTTTTGCATTTGCAAAGTTTACGTTCCGGGGAAAAAATGTACTATTTGTCGCAATTTTGCTAACGATGATTATTCCGCCGCAACTGGGTTTAATCCCACAATATTTCCTTATATCAAAGGCTGGCATGCTTGATACCTTACCAGGTGTAATGGTGCTTTTCTTTTTAAATCCTTTGGGAATATTCCTCATGAGGCAATATATTAGTAAATCGGTTCCTGATGAGCTTATTGAAGCAGCAAAATTAGATGGCTGTTCTAATTTTAGAATTTATCGCAGTATCATCGTGCCGATTACGCTTCCTGCATTTGCAACATTGGGTATTATTGTGTTCACGGCAGTATGGGGTGAGTTCTTATGGCAGTTCACTGTATTAAGGGATCCTGAAAACTATACCATTCAGGTAGCATTGGCTCAATTAAGCAATACACATAATGTGGACTTTGGAATGATTATGTCAGGAGTATTTTGGGCAACAGTTCCTCTGTTACTAGTATTCTTATTCTTTAATAAATTATTTATTTCTAGTATTACGGAAGGCTCTGTTAAATAAACAATCGCTATTAAAACTCCTATTACTCTAATTGGATAATACTATATGACTCGGATTTAGAAGGGATTTACATGAATTTAACCATTAAAGATATAGCGCAAATGGCCAATGTTTCTCAGGGTACCGTTTCAAAGGTCCTTAATAATTACGAGGGAATAAGTGAAAAAACGAAGAAAAAGGTTATGGATATCATTAACCAAAATGGTTACGAGCCCAATTTTTCCGCTAGATCCCTAGCAACGAAAAAATCAAATCTAATTGGGTTAATTTATGCAGGAAGAATTAACGTAGATATGACCCATCCTTATTTCAATGAGGTTATCTCTTCATTCAAAAAAAATATAGGTTTACTAGGATACGATATTTTAATGTTTTCAAACGAAAACTTTCAATCGGATAATGGTAGTTATTTGGCAAGATGCCGGCATTTTAATGTGGATGGCTGTTTAATTATTGCGGGTGAAGAAGTAGAGGAATCCACCTACGCTTTAGCCTTAGACGGTCTACCATGTATTGGAATCGATATTGAATTAAAAGGACCTAAAGCAAGTTACATTATGACGGATAATTTAGGGTTGTCGAGAAAAGTAGTGGAGTATCTCTATCTTAATGCCATTAAAAAAATCGGTTTTATTGGCGGCAAATTTGATTCTCCTGTTTCGATCTTTCGCAAACAAGGTTTCCTGGAAGCGCTGAATCAATTTGGTCTAGAGATTCGTGAGGACTGGATTCAGTACGGTGATTTTCACGAGGAAAGCGGGTATGTGGCAATGAAGCAAATACTTCAATCTAAAACCTTACCTGAGGCTATTTTTGCGACATCAGATATGATGGCACTTGGAGCATTGCAAGCGATTAAAGAAGCAGGCTTAAACTGTCCGGAGGATATCCGGTTAATTGGCTGTGATGATATTGCAGCTTGCCGTTATAGTCATCCAAAATTAACAACGGTGAAACAGGATAAAGAGAAATTTGGTAAATTATCTGCCTATATGCTCGATGATTTAATTAATGACAGATCCCAATTAAAACCAGTATTTATTGACTCAGAATTAATTATTCGGGAATCATGTTGAAACAATTCTCCCGTATTCTGAGCTTCCCAGGTACAGGTATAAACAAGAATCTATTTTAAATAAAACAAAAGATGTCTATTTAAGATTATTTGATTTAAATACGATAAAACGGAAGAAGCAGCTTATTTGTAAAAAATGGGTGACTGGAGGTTTTGTGGTGAATTACTACGTGGTACTTGATGTTGGAGGTTCTGCCATTAAATATGCTCTTATGGACGAAACGGGTTGCTTTATTGAAAAATCCTCCCTTCCTACTCCTAAAAAGAGTCTCACCAAATTTATGGATACGGTCGATTCAATCGTTAAAGAGTTTGATAAAAAGTATCAGTTAAAAGGTCTGGCTGTGAGTATGCCGGGTGCTGTGAATATTGAAACAGGAATGATTGAGGGGATTACAGCTCTTCCTTATATTCATGGTCCCAATATGAAAGACCTTCTTCAGGAACGCACAGAGTTACCGGTTGAATTGGAAAATGATGCAAATTGTGCTGGACTGGCAGAAGGCTGGATTGGTGCGGCAAAGGATGTAAAGGATTATCTTTGTATTGTAATTGGTACCGGAGTTGGCGGTGCAGTGGTCCTTGATAAGAAGATTAGGCATGGAAAAAATGGGTTTGCCGGAGAATTTGGCTATATGATGATGGAGAACTATCTGGGAACTCAATCAGCGGAAACCTATAGTACGTTGGCAGCCGTTGGCGGATTGATTAAGCAGGTGGCTAAACGGAAAAGCATGGACCCCGATGTTCTTAACGGTAAAATGATATTTGAGCTTGCAGAAAATGGAGATACGGAAGTACAGAACGAGATTGATAAATTTATGCGGCGGCTTGCTGTGGGCATCTATAATTTACAATTTATTCTTGATCCGGAGAAGATTTTGATTGGTGGTGCAATTAGTCATCGTGAGGGGTTTATCGATAAGATTAATGAAACATTAAACGAAATGAAATATGACACAGAGGGATTAACAGTCAAAGTCGAAAGATGTCAGTTTGGAAATGACTCTAATCTAATCGGTGCTTTGTACCATTTTTTACAGCGGCAGAAGGACTCCATTCTGGTTTGAAGCTAGATTGCGAGAGTGTCTCAGTGACTTTGTAATAAAAGAAATGAGGCAACATTTGACGGAAGGGAGACTAAAACAATTATGTATAAAACAGTAAAACCATTTCCGACAGACTTTTTATGGGGAGCGGCTTCCGCTGCCTATCAAATTGAAGGGGCATGGGATATAGACGGGAAAGGGATTAGTAATTGGGACCAGTTTGTACGTATTCCAGGTAAGACCTATAAAGGGACGACGGGAGATGTGGCAGTAGACCACTATCATCGTTATAAGGAAGATGTCCGTTTAATGGCAGAAATGGGGTTAAAGGCTTACCGCTTTTCTGTATCATGGCCGCGTATTTTTCCGAACGGAAGAGGTGAGATCAACGAGCAGGGCCTCGCTTTTTATGATGATTTGATTAATGAGCTGCGTAAATATCAAATTGAGCCTATCTTAACCTTGTACCATTGGGATTTGCCTCAGGCACTGCAGGACGAATATGGCGGTTGGGAGTCCCGAAGAATCATTGAGGACTTTACGAATTATAGCGTGGAATGTTTTAAACGTTTTGGAGACCGTGTGAAGTACTGGGTCAGCTTAAATGAACAAAATATTTTTACAAGCCATGGATATGAAAAAGGATCGCATCCGCCGGGTGTAAAAGATAAGAAGCTGTTCTATCAGGTGAATCATCACGCAAATCTGGCCAATGCCAGTGTCATCAAAGCGTTCCGTCACTATGTTCCGGATGGTCAGATTGGTCCGAGCTTTGCTTATGGACCAGCTTACCCGGCTTCTTCAAAGCCAGAAGATATTTTGGCTGCAGAGAATGCTGAGGAGCTGAACAGCCATTGGTGGATGGATATCTATACTTGGGGGAAATACCCGAAGGCAGCGTGGAACTATTTAGCGGAAGAAGGTCTAGCACCGGAAGTGGAAGAAGGTGACTTTGCTTTATTACGAGAAGGCAAACCAGACTTTATGGGCTTAAACTATTATCAAAGCACGACATTTGAGATGAACCCATTAGAAGACGGGGTGGGTGCCGGGGAAATGAATACGACGGGTATCAAAGGTACATCAAAGGATTCTGGAATTCCCGGACTATACAAAACTACGAAGAATCCAAACCTGGAACGGACGAATTGGGATTGGAATATTGATCCGCAAGGACTGAGAACTGCGCTACGCCGAATCACAAACCGATATAATTTGCCGGTATTGATAAGTGAAAATGGACTCGGTGCATTTGATAAGGTAGAGGACCATGACCAAATCCATGATGATTACCGGATCGAGTACCTTCAGGCTCATGTGAAAGCAATTCAAGACGCCATTTCCGATGGTTCCGAAGTGATTGGCTATTGTGTCTGGTCTTTCACAGATTTACTAAGTTGGTTGAATGGTTTCCAAAAACGTTACGGATTCGTCTATGTTAATCAGCACGAAGAAGGCACGCATGACTTACGACGTATCAAAAAGGATAGCTTCTATTGGTACAAGCAAGTTATTGAATCGAATGGAATTTAGGGAAGCGAAGCATTATCTTCGCTTTCTTTTTTTGCAATCAAATCAAATTTGTCTCTTTACTGTAGGATTAAAACATCTTTGGCAAATCGAAAGGATCTGTTTCCATCTGGTAGGCTGCAGGTGTAATGGGTTGATATTTTGGGTCCAATTAAAACACCGATATAAGAATTACAGAAGTGAAAAGATGGAATATCCATTTTTTAGCAACAGCTTGAAGGCTATATCAACGAAAACCATCACTTTGAGTTTTATCTTTTCCCAGATTGTGTACAAATTAAAACGATGAATATTACGAAGCGTAAATTTCTTAAGTAGTGGGAATTGAAAAAATGGAGGGACAACAATATTATTAAATTATTAGGTCCATCAAGTGCAAGTAGATATGTCATATTAAACTAATAAATAAAAAAGCAATCATTTTCATTATATTGATAACAATTTTTATTGTTTCTATAGAATGGCTTAAAAATAATAAAATCATGGTCCGAAAGTGAGCAATCTAAGAATGATGGTATGATAATGAGGTAGAAAGGTGGATTGTTATGAAAATTATCGTTTTTGGGGCAACAGGTGGTGTAGGTCAATCTGTTGTGCGTCAAGGAATTGAGGCTGGTTTTGAAGTAACGGCCTTTGTACGTACTCCATCAAAGCTAGACTTTTCACATGAAAATTTAAAGATTATACAAGGAAATGCCTTTAATCAAGGGGAAGTCACAGAAGCGATTGCGGGTCAGGATGCTGTCGTATCATGTTTAGGTTCAAGCCAAGGAATGAAAAAGTCGACTGAGCTTCAAGAGATGATTAAAAATATTGTTACTGGTATGAAGGAGCATAATGTAGAACGAATTATCTACACTGCATCTGCAGGAGTCCATAAAGAATTATCGGGGTTAAGTGGAAAATTAGTTATGAGAATGCTCAAGAATCCTCTAATAGATCACCGAGCTGCAGTTGATTGCATTCAAGCAAGTGGACTCAACTATACAATTGTGAGACCGATGGGGCTAACAGATCATCCTTTTACAGGGAAGTACAGAGAATCTACACCAAGTGTACCAGAGAAATCAAGGTCAATCCCACGTGCTGACGTAGCCCATTTTATCGTAAAAGCATTACGAGATAGAAGTTATGATCATACATCAATTGGAATTTCTACTTGAGTAGTTACATAACGCGCACTTTTTAATAGTAGAATGATGGTTGAATTAAGGTATTTTCAAAACAGCAGTAGTTTTATTAAGTCTCTAAAAAAGGCGTCTATTAAAAAACGCATTTAGTAGATGAATCCTGCTTAGCTATAAGTAGTTGTTTTATGCCTTCTATCACATATCCTAGCGGAAATAGTTACATGTTGAACATGGGTAGTACCATTTTGAACAGTAATGATAAACTAAATAGGCATTTATTAGTAAATGTTCTAAAAGCATTTAAGGAGCAGTCATCTTAACAATTAGTTTGATGACTGCACTTTTTTCTTAGAACGTTCAAACAAAGTGGTTAGAAGTATTGGTTAAGCTTGCGGAAATTTTACAATATGACTATATATTGTAAACATATCTCCAGATCCCATACTCCCAAGACAAAGATGAGATTCATTTAATCCTGTATTATCCAAGTTTCGCATATTCCATTTGAGTAGTCCCCTCCCTCATAATACGTATTTAGTACATTGACAGCTACACATGAACCTCAAGGCAAGTTATAAACGATTATGGTGGCTATTCAAAGTTTTATATTGAATATGCTTATTTCTAATCCCTAAACTTCTACAGTAACTGGCCGTTAGCCTGAGTAAAGAAATAGGACTTTTTGTAGTTATAGGTAACTTTTGAAAAGTCGAAAGGCTGACCGTTTGTTAAATGGAAAATACTTTCGATACAGAACTTAGGATCGTTGGTTTCTAACCCTAAAAGCTCTGCTTCTTCTCCGTCTAATATACCCGCATGAAGGAACAAATCCGTATATCCAATTTTCAGTCCGAGCCCTTCACGAATATAATTAAATATTGATTCGGAAACAATTTCTTTATTTAAATAGCTAATAATCTCTTTATTAAAATAAGAGTGCTCAATACATAACGTCTCTCCGTTAATGTAGCGAATTCGTTTGACATGATAGACATCATTATCTGGTCCGATGTTTAAATTATCCATCATCTCTAGTGTCGGTTTTATAACTTCTAATTTAATAACCTTCGTTGTTAATTGAGAATCCTCGAGGTCTTTTTTAAATCCTTGGTTGGTAAGTAGGTTGATATAACCCTTCCTTTTATGTCGTCTTACAAAGATACCGCTGCCACGGACTTGAAAAACTATCCCCTTTTTTTCTAGGAGATCTAAAGATTTTATAATCGTACTCTTGCTCACTCCATGCTGTTTTATTAATGCTTCCAGAACCGGTAGCTTATGACCTTGCTGGAGATTATGAGTCTCAATATATTTTTCTATTTCATTTGCAATCTGTTGGTATTTTAACATTCTTATATCCTCTAATTGTTTTTTTGTTTACGCCAATTATAGCATAATGAAAATACATATATTATCTTTAAATTAAAATTATACCGTTATTGCCAAATTATACATGTACAATTATAATGAAACCGTAAACAATTTTTGTGGCTATACAATTTTTCTTGGAAGTATAAATTAAGGAGGACAGAATATGTCAGCAAAAGTGAGGGATTATCCGCAACTGGCGAAAGACATTTTGGCAGCTGTGGGTGGGGAAGATAATATCGTTGGTGTAACACGTTGTGCAACAAGATTGCGTTTAGTATTAAAAAGGTCCAATCCAAAAGCAAAAGATGAGGTTGCCTCATTACCAGGGGTCATTACCGTTGTTGAAAACAATGGTCAATTTCAAATAGTCATTGGGCAGCATGTCGGCGATGTCTACGAGGAATTTATCAATCTTGTAAACATTGAAACTACTAATGAGGAAAATGAAAATAAAGGGACAATCTTAAATCGTGTGATTGCAACCATGTCGGCGGTGTTTGCTCCTTTTATCTATATCTTAGCAGCTGCAGGTATTCTGCAGGGTGTATTGATTATTATCAATCTATTTTTTGACGGCTTCGCCAATACAGGCACATATCAAGTGTTAAGCTTTATGTCTTGGGCGCCGTTTACTTTTCTACCAATATTTATCGCTATTACTGCCTCGAAACATTTTAAGACAAATACGTTTATAGCGGTTGCCAGTGTTGCCGCACTAGTCAGTCCAACATGGGCCGAGATGGCTGCGCAAATTGCAGATGGAAAGTCGATTACATTTTTAGGTATTGCTTTATCGGAAACGACTTATACATCGTCTGTGCTTCCGCCATTGTTTTTAGTCTGGATAATGTCATATCTTGAAAAATTTCTAAACAAACGTATGAATGATGTGATTAAACCATTATTTGTGCCACTAATCTGTATGGTCGTTATGGTACCGTTAACGATTCTCTTAATCGGTCCGCTTACAACTCTAGGGGCAAACGGAATTGCAAACGGATATAATTTCTTAGCAGAACATGTTCCAGTACTGGCAGGAGCAATTATTGGAGGCTTCTGGCAGGTAATTGTTATTTTTGGAGTCCATTGGGGAGTTACACCAATGGTTATGGCAAACTTTGATTTATATGGCCGCGATTCCTTTCAAGCCTATCAAACCATAGCTGTTATCGCGCAAGTTGGTGCAGTTCTTGGGGTCTATCTAAAAGCGAAGAGCCAAGAGGTAAAAAAAGTCAGTATTTCGGCTGGAATTACCGGAATTTTCGGGATTACTGAGCCTGCAATTTATGGTGTTACCTTAAGATTCAAGAAACCGTTTATATTTGGATGTATTTCCGGCGCAATCGGGGCCATCGTCGCAAGCTTTTTTAAACCATATTACTTTGCTTATGCAGGGCTGCCGGGTCCGTTAACGATTGTAAACGGAATTAATGAAAAATTCCCAACATCTATCTGGGGAATATTAATCGGCGTAGCGATTGCGATTATTCTTCCTATTATATTGATTCAAATTTTTGGCTATGGCGATGATACAGCCAAACAAGCAGACGGTGGGAATAAATCTGTTGAACAAAACGGTGCCATGAGCCAGCCTGATTTAAATGAAGAAGTTATCTATTCACCGCTTAGCGGAACAGTAATTCCATTATCAGAGGTACCAGATCCGGTATTCAGTTCTGGTGCGATGGGTGAAGGAATTGCAATTGAGCCATCTGATAACAAATTATATGGCCCGTTTGACGGAACGGTTGTGATGGTAGCGCCGACTAATCACGCTATTGGGCTCCGTTCGGAGACTGGTGTTGAAGTGCTCGTTCATATTGGTCTGGATACCGTCAAACTAGAAGGAACGCCATTTGATTTGAAAGTGAAGGAAGGAGATAAATTTCATCAGAATGATATTTTAATGGAGTTTAATAAGGAATTGATAGAAAGTCATGGCCTAAAAACAATTACACCGGTCATCATTACAAACACACAATCATTCCAAAAAATTATCAGTGAAAATAATCAAACACTACTATCATCAAATCAGAAATTATTCACAGTTGTAAAATAGGAGGAAATTGAAATGGATAAATTACCAAAAGGTTTTCTATGGGGTGGCGCTTTAGCTGCCCACCAATTTGAAGGTGGCTGGAATGAGGGAGGCAAGGGGCCAAGTGTAGTTGATGTCATGACTGCCGGAGCTCACGGCGTTCCTAGAAAAATTACAGATACCATTGAGGAAAACGAATTTTACCCGAACCATGAAGCGATTGATTTTTACCATCATTATAAGGAAGATATAGCGTTGTTTGCGGAAATGGGATTGAAATGTTTACGGACGTCGATTGGATGGAGTCGTATTTTCCCGAATGGAGATGAAGCTGAACCAAATGAAGCGGGTCTTCAATTCTATGATAATGTATTTGATGAATTGCTGAAATATGGTATTCAGCCAGTAATCACTTTATCTCATTTTGAAATGCCTTTGCATCTGGCCAGAGAATATGGAGGTTTCCGCAATCGTGCAGTAGTAGATTATTTTGTGAAATTTGCAGAAACGTGCTTCAGGCGCTACAAGGATAAAGTGAACTATTGGATGACGTTTAATGAAATCAATAACCAAATGGATGTAAACAATCCGCTTTTCTTATGGACCAACTCAGGTGTGATGCTGAAGGAAGGCGAGAATGCCAAAGAGGTTATGTATCAAACTGCGCATCATGAGTTAGTGGCAAGTGCCTTGGCGGTTGCGAAAGGGAAGGAAATTAATCCTGAGTTCCAGATTGGTGCGATGGTATCGCATGTACCGATTTATCCTTATTCCTGCAATCCTGAAGATATTATGCTTGCGGAAGAAGAAATGCGCCAGCGTTATTTCTTCCCGGATGTACAGGTTCGTGGCTATTATCCTGCTTATGCGATGAAAGAATTTGAACGTGAAGGTTACGATATCAAGATGGAAGATGGAGATGAAGAAATTCTCCGTAATGGTATCGTTGATTACCTTGGATTCAGCTACTATATGTCCACAACTGTAAAAAGTGATGTTAAAAAGGATAATATAGGGGATATAGTGAATGGCGGTTTGCAGAATGGTGTGGAGAATCCTTATATCAAAGAAAGTGACTGGGGCTGGGCTATTGACCCGACAGGATTGCGTTATACCTTAAACCGTTTATACGACCGTTATCAAATTCCTTTGTTTATCGTAGAAAACGGTTTTGGTGCAGTAGATGTAATGGAAGAGGACGGTTCCGTTCATGATGCTGCAAGAATTGAGTATTTAAGATCGCATATTGAAGCATTAGAAAAAGCGGTTGCCTATGATGGTGTGGATTTAATAGGCTATACACCATGGGGCATCATTGACATCGTATCCTTCACAACTGGTGAAATGAAAAAGCGTTATGGCATGATCTATGTTGACCGTGATAACGAAGGAAGAGGAACAATGAAACGCTTTAAGAAGGATTCATTTGATTGGTACAAAAAGGTGATTGAAACCAATGGTGGAGTTCTATAAATAAGATGGATGTAGGTTGCTCAATTAACTGAATAATGGATTGAATCAATGTATGGTATACCTTAAAGTATTTGATATAAGTTAATACTATTAGACTGAATGATTACTTAAAAAACCTGTATAAATAATACCTATTTATACAGGTTTTTAATTGAAAATCGTTGGGTAAACAGGCATTCCATATATATTGCTTCTTACAGAATTATAGATTCTCTTAACTAGGTAAGAGTTTGTAAACCATAGCTATATAGAATGGTATTCCACAGGAGGCAATGTAATGATTAAATTAGTATTGACGGACATGGATGGTACATTTTTGAATAATAGCGGTGACTTTAACAGGGGATTGTATAAGGATGTAAAAAAGATTATGAAAGAAAAAGGTGTTGTTTTTGCTCCTGTCACTGGTAAGCAATGTGAACGGGTAGAAGAGTTATTTGGCAAGGATGCAGATGATTTATGGATTCTTGGGGACAGTGCTACTCGAATCAAGCATAATGGGGAATTTGTTTATGAATCACTGTTAAGCAATAAATTGGGACTGGAAATCATTCATTTACTTGAAGAAATAAGCCTGGACCATACCATTATTGTATGTACGAGATCCGGTGCATTTATAAAAGATCATTTATCTCCTAAAGAAGCAGCAATCGTCAGGAGGTCTTATGCACAAGTAAGGCATGTATCTGATTTTAAAGAAATAACAGAGGATTTTGTTAAGATAACCATTCATGATCCGGCACTCCAATGTTTTGAAACCAGGAAAAAATTATCCCGATTTTTTGAATCGGCGTATATTATCGCATCTGAAGAAGCTTGGATTGATATTGCCAATACGAATGTACATAAGGGTACGACCGTTAAACATCTGCAACAAATTTTGAATATTACTCCGGAAGAAACGATGGCTTTCGGAGATGGATACAATGATATAGAGCTCATGACTCGCAGCAAATACAGCTTTGCAGTACGAAATGCGGTTGATAGATTAAAGGATGCAGCTAATTTTATAACGCAATCTAATGAAGAAGACTCTGTTATGAAAACAATCATACAACTATTATCATTACAGAAAAATAAGCATTAAGAATATGAGGGGCCATTATCGGCAAACGGTTTAAAACTTAACTAATCAGCACTTTTGCGGGTTTTTATAAGAAACAAATAGGGAGAATTACATTGAATATTTTTTATAGAGAAGATACGATCACAGATTTTCTTGTTAATTGTTTTAAGGATTCAGAGGAATTTTTAATTCAATTTTTATATGAATCTGGTTTTCAGACAGATCAAAATACTGTCTTCGATATTGATACACGTGTTGGCTTAGGGGAGAGAATTGGTACACCTGACATTGTGATTCGAGCACTAAGCAATAATCGATTGAAACTTATTATTATAGAAAATAAGATGGGTGCTTCTGAGGGGGTTGAACAGACCAAACGTTATGAATCTTTGGAAGCAAGAACTCGAATAGCCAAAAGGTATAATGTTCCTTTTGGTCAAATGGAATTCCACTATATCTTTTTAGCCTTGGATTCAACTGTTAAGCCTAAAAGTTCACAATTTGCCTTTTTAAATTACGATATTTTTTTAGGCAGAGAATGGCCCCTAAAAGAGGAGAAGCTACAATTCTTATTTAAAGAATTTCAACAGAAACTCGAACAATTTTATGAGCCTATAATTAAACCGTTTGAAAGCCTTGAGGCAAAAAGATTTATTTGATGCCTTTTATTTGAATAATGAACTACTTTTAGACTGGGGAGAAGCAGCTGGGGCAGGACGCAGCAACTTTATTTTTTTAGTTTCAAAGTCAGATTGGACAAGCAGCAAGTCATTTAAAGAAGCAGAACATTGTATAGATGATGTGATTAGTGAAATGAAAACAGAGAATTTAATTAAATAGCTTTAAAGTTCTAAGGTATTGCAAATATAATGAAATGAAAATGCGGCGAGGCCTGCTTTGGGATACGAGAGGGTGAACCGTATCATAAGTAAATGAGATTTTCCTCCTATGAATAGTTGTAAAAAAGATGAGACCTATCTAAACAGGATAAATCTCATCTATTTTTCTATAAAGGTTAAAAAGATCCAAACATTTCGTAGTAAAAAATGGATGAAGTTTTATAAGAACGAAATATCAAGTGATCATAAATTAAAAAAACTTTATCTATCTTAGATATAATAAATTGCAATCATTAAGGTTAATGCAAATAAAACAATGTTCATAGTGATCTCCCGATATTCCTTACGTATTACATGAAATAAGGCTCCAAGTAGTACGGTTGTGGCAAGTCCAAAAGCAGCAATCGGTGTTAATATAGGTACAATATTTAGCGCTTGTGGGAGGATAATGCCAAGGGCCCCTAATAATTCTGCTACCCCAATAAAGATGACCAACTGTTTTGGAACCTCATTTACCCATCCCCAGGATTTTCTGGCTTTTTCATATTGAATGGCTTTTAACCACCCTGAGTAGATAAATACCAGTGCAACTAGACATTGAATGATCGATATTAGCATATTCATTGAACAATACTAACCTCCTAAGTTCATATTTTATACCCTCTAAATGTATAATAGCTGAGAATAACCAAGTTAAGGAAGTAGGCACTTTATTTAAACATAGTAAATAAAAAGTAACCTTACGCAATAAAAGGGAGATGGGCGTTTAAATGAAACAATATTGTAAATTTGAATCTGCACTAGAAATTTTAATTGGTAAATGGAAACCAGTCATTCTTCTTCAGCTTATTTCGAATGGAACAATGAGATTTGGTGAACTTCAAAAGGCAATACCAAACATAAATAAAAAGATGTTAACCCAACAATTACGAGAACTTGAGTATAACGATATTGTGCATCGCAAAGTTTATAATCAAATTCCACCAAAAGTTGAATATTCGATTTCAGAATATGGGAAAAGTTTAAGTACGGTATTACAGGCGATGAATGATTGGGGAGAGATACATATGGAGCACATGAATGTGCTGTACGGAGAAAAGGGTTAGTCCGAGAATGATTAACTAACCATTACCCTGGGCATGTAAACGTATTTTACAAGACTAAGAGAGATGATTCTTAGTTAGTTGATAATGATCGACCTAAGTTAAAAATGGATCGATAATAGCCAATAGTGAACCGATATTACAGCAGTTCGAACTGATTTTGGTCTGTATTCCTTACGAGTTAGAATTGATATCAGAATCTCATTTAGATACATCGCGGAGAACCGTATCATAAATTAATGTTTTTGAAGCTCTCCTATCCTATTAATCTAAAAAAGATGCTCTCAGTTATGAGGGCATCTTATTTTTATGAGGAGTTTCACCAATTGTTTTTTCAATAAAATCTGACATAAAGTATTACTAAATTACATAGAAAACGAATAATTGCCAAGGATTTAAAGGTTGATTAATACAAGTGTATAAATCAGTCTTTTTTTAATGAAAAACCAAGAATAGTATAAATGACTTAGAAATTAATGGGAAGATTTTGTAGTATTATCGCTTAAATTTGATGCTCTTCGAGAATTGATTTGTTCGTTATATGAGTAAAATTGTATGTATATATTTGTTGATAATGAAATTTAGCATTATTAAATTAAGAAAGGAACAAAATTTATCCTGATCTGAATTCGGAGAGAAGATTTATTTCTATGCTATATAAGCATAAAAAGCTCATGAACGACTTAAATGGTGTGAGAGGAGAAAGCCTCAATAGAAAGAGGTCAGATTGTTAATTTATTTTTATGAAGTTTTAGATGCTGTGATCCTACTCAAGTGCAAAAAATAAAGATAAAAAAATATTGTAAGATTTTACAATATGGCATATCATTAAGTCTGAGTTCTTTATTGAGAACAAAAAAAGACTGGGTCTAGGTAAACAATTGGTTTAATTGGGAGGTGGATTAATGGCAAGAAAGAGATTAAATATGATTCAATTTTCCCGAGCGTTCGTACCTATTGTGGTAATGCTATTTCACTTATCTTTATCCATGCATGAATACTATGATTTTAATTTGCTTGGATTATACCAACTTCCTATGTCGGGTGGGGTGAGTTACTTCTTTGCACTCTCGGGTTTTATGATGTATTACGTTTACCAACACAATTTTGGCCAACCGAAACAATTGAAGAATTACTTTATTAATCGGTTTATACGAATATATCCGCTTTATTGGATTTTAACGATGTTTTTGCTACCTTTTTTACTTTTGTATCCATGGTATGGAGCAGGACATGAAACGAAGCTTGGTACAATCATTTCATCTTTTTTGCTCAGTCCAAATCCAAGTGACGATCCTCCAATTCTAATTGCTGCCTGGTCATTGAAATTTACGATTCTTTTTTATTTAATGTTTTCTCTTTCATTCATGCCTAAGCCTAGGTTAGGAAAAGCCATTTTAGCCATTTGGGGAGGAATGTGTGTCGCCGTTTTCCTTGGTTACATTCCGGTTACCAATTTTATTACTGGATTTATTTTTAACGAGATTAATCTTATCCTGCTTGGAGGGATGTGTGCCGCATATTTTGTAATGCATGTTAGGATCAATTGGTTCTTATCGCTTTTGTTCACGATAACAGGCATACTGGGATTTCCTTTTATGTGGCGAAACTCATTGAATCCAATTTACGATATCAACTTTGATCTTGGGACTGGCTTTATGTCCATTCTTCTTATTATAGGGATTGCATCAATAGATCTTAAGAAGGATATACGTATTCCGAGATACTTGAACTATTTAGGAAATGCAGCTTTTTCAATCTATTTATCACATAATATGCCATTGGATTTTTTTAATGAAATGTTTAGCAGGTATTATGTTTACCAAGCTTTTGGGGGATGGGTTTTAAGCGTAATTCTCTTTATCATTATGGTCAGTATCGGATGTCTCGTGCATTCTCATCTTGAGAAACCATTAATTAACATGCTTAAGAAGCTTCTGCTGGGTAGGAGAATCAGAATCAAAGGAATCAAAACAGTTGTCGTTAAGTATTAAAGTTGCAATGGATAAGAGCTATTCAAATACAGGTCATTTTCTAGATAGGGCTTAATACTAAATTTTGGGGTGAGAACTTGAGGGTATTAATTACTGGTGGCTATGGATTTATTGGTTCTTTTGTTGGTGAGATGTTTACTATGGAAGGACATGAGGTGCACATTATAGATAACTTATCTTCAGGCAATAGTGAAAATGTAAAATTCAATCATGTATTCTACCAAGTTAATGCAGAAGACCCAAAGTGTGAGGAAATTTTTAAAAAGTTTAAGTTTGATGTTGTGATTCATTTGGCTGCACAGGTAAATGTGGCGGTATCGATGGATGACCCCTATATTGATTCAAAATACAATGTACTCGGTATTTCAAACATGCTCAATCTTGCAAAAAAATATGGAGCAAATAAAGTTGTTTTTGCCTCATCAGCTGCGGTATACGGATTGAATGAAGAAATACCATTAAAGGAAAATTCACAATGTGATCCAGTATCTCCTTACGGAATGAATAAATGGGTGGGCGAAATGTATTGCGAAAAGTGGAATGAAATCTTTGGCCTTGATACCCTTTGTTATCGGTTTTCAAATGTATATGGTCCAAGACAGGGAACAATTGGCGAGGGTGGAGTTGTCTCGATTTTTATCCAAAGGGCTGCTCAAGGAAAAGATTTAACTATCTACGGTGATGGGGAGCAAACAAGGGACTTTATCTATGTGCAAGATGTAGCAGAAGCCATTTACAGGGGAGTTGAAAAAGACCTATCAGGGATCTACAACCTATCAACGAATACTGGGATCAGTGTGAATCAGCTAATTGAAACTATCGGAGAATTTGCTGACATAAAGAATGTAAACTATGAAAACGAACGGCAAGGGGACATAAAGCATTCACGCCTGGATAATACAAAAATTAAGGGTGATTTGGATTGGGAACCATTTCATACTTACAAGGATGGTTTGGCAAAAACCTACCATTGGTTTAATGAAAATAAGAGTGTCCTAAAAAAAGAAAAAAAGAAAAGAAAAATAAAAATGCCAGAGTGGCTTAACCGGTACAATCTTTTACTTCCATATCTAGAGAATATAGGATTGCTCGTAATGGTATATTTAATCAGTGATGTGGTGGGTGTCCATTATTATATGGTCGACTATCAACTTGTATATATCATCATGGCATCCTTCCTATTTGGCAAGGCTCAATCCGTTTTATCTATTGGTATGGCAACAATCTGGTTCGTGGCTGAAAAAATATCATTAGGAAGAGATATTATTTCCATGCTTATTGACCCAAGTTCACTTGTGCATGTGAGTGTATACATATTTGCCGGAGTGGCAATACGTTATGTACTGGATAAAAAGGAAACCCTTCTTATGAATTATCAAAATGAGGCAGCAGAGATTAAGGAAAAATATCAATTCTTACATACAACATACGAGGATGCAATGAAGGTTAAAGAAGAACTTCAAAACCAAATTCTTTATACAGATAATAGTGTGGGAACGGTATCTAGAATTATGAAGGGTTTGAATAGTCTTGAACCGCATGAAATCTACGAGTCTTCGATTCATATTGTGGAAAATATCCTGAAGACAAAGAAAGTCGCTTTCTATATTTTCAACTTATCAACTGGTGAATTACGATTGCAAGAGAAATCAGAATATTTTGAACTAGATGAGATCCTTAATGTAGAGCATAAAGCATATTTTAAAGATGTTTTAAAAAATGGGAAGACATTTGTCAATAAAACATTGGTAGAGGGTCACCCATCAGTAATTGTTCCAGTGCGTGTAAATGGCAAGGTGTCTGGTGTAATCTGTGTGGAAGGGTTAAGGTTTGAACAACTGTCCATATTTTACATTAACATGTTAAACACATTAGGAGACCTAATTTCCTCATCCTTGAATTGCGCTTATGAGCACCAGTACATGATGGAAAATAAGGGCGTAAATAATCAAATATCCAATAAGGTGATAGCCAATGTTTAAGTGGTTCATTTTGTATTATCTTTTTTGTCTCTGTTATGTCAGCTATTTATTGCTGAACAATAGGGAGAATAGGGTGATTAAAGCGATTATTATAATCTTCATCCCGGTTCTTGGATATGCCCTATCCTATTTGCTATTTAAAAGGTCAAAGAATGTCCAACATGAAAGTAGTGGGGAAAGCGCTAAGGAGTTTTTATTTTCGTCTTTTCCAAGCAGCAAGATCGATGTGGAGCGGGAAATCAATATTATCCCGTTCCAGGAAGTCTTGCTTTCTAATGATAATCACCATAAAAGAAGTATGCTTATTGATAGTCTAAAAGATGGAATAAACGATATCGATATCCTATTTAAAGCAACTAAAAGTGATGACAAGGAAACAGCGCATTATGCTGCTACAGCCATTATGGAAATTCAGAAGAAATTTGTTACCTCCCTTCACGGATTGAATAAAAGAATTGAAGAGAATCCGACCAATTTTGAAGCGATGGATAGATACGCAGAAACATTAAAAAAATATGTAGACAGTAATATGGTTGATCAAGAGACCAAAATGAAATACCGGTTCCAGTTATCAGAGCTTCTGGATCGTTTGTTGGAAAGCCCTGTTCGTTGCAAAAAGCACTTTGTTGAAAAAATTAATTGTGATTTGGAAATAGGGGATTTAGAAAAATCCCTGTATTATAGTCAGCTATTTATGGAAGAATTTCCTGATGATGAGGTTCCCTATTTATTAGCTATGAAAGTATCTTATACCATGCAAAATTCGAAAAAACTTTATGAAATTATGAATAAGTTGAAGAGGAGGCCAATTCAATTATCGCCAACGGGGATAAATGCCCTTCACTTTTGGACGTAGGAGGATGACAGTGATCAACAAAATCAATTTGATCAAAATAATCAACATAGTGGTGTTCCTTGCGCTGTTTGGAATTGTTGTGATTATCTCACAGCTTGGGTCAGTCCACTTGTTCAATTTGAATAATAGCCCTGTAATAGGTGGTGGAGTAAAGAAGGAAGCAGCTCTTTCTCCAGCAGAAATACAAACAATACATCAGGATAATATTCTGCTTGTCTATGATCCGAATATTAAAGAGAGTTCTGATTTAATGAGCAATTTCGAGAAGACTTTGGCTTACCTGAAAAAGACATATACTACAGTTTCTGTATCACAAACACCATCAAATCTTCAAGATTATAAAAATATCATCATCTTGACTCCGAAGCTGGAGTCGATTAAGGACTTCCCCCTCATTACCAACTATGTTTCCGATGGAGGAGAAGTGTTTTTTGGAATAAGACCCGATGCAGATTCAACTATATATGAGCGTTATCATGGCATTCTTGGCATCAATGAGTCAGCGGCGGATACTTCATACAGAGATACTTCGAATATCAAGATGGAATCGGATTTGCTGTTAAAATCAAAGGGATTGAAGTTTCAGGATGAGATTGTCTTTTCCAATTCCGTGCTGGATATTAGCTTGAAGGAAAATAGCAAGGTTTTAGCGGTTGCCGGCAATCACATTCCATTTATTTGGAGCACACCGTATGGAAAAGGAACTTTCATGGTGTTCAATGGAACAATGCTGGATCATGAAATGAACCGTGGATTCATCGCGGGAGCGCTAAGCTATTTAAATAATAATTTCATTTACCCCATTATAAACTCAAAAGTAATGTATATAGACGACTTCCCGGCCCCTTTTCCAGAGGGGACAAATGAGATTATTTATAGGGAATATAAAATGGATATTAAAAGCTTTTTCCATATGGTTTGGTGGCCGGATATGCTGAAGGCAGCAAAGGAATATGACGTAAAATATACAGCAGGAATGATTGAGAGCTATAACGATGATGTCGACGGCCCTTTTAATGAGCGGTTATCGGAAGAGAACTTAAAAATATTCGGGCGTGATTTGATTCAGATGGGTGGCGAGCTGGCTGTTCACGGATATAATCATCAATCATTAACGATGGATCAAAAGCAGGTGGATCGCCTGGGATACACTGCTTGGAAAGATAAAAAGGATATGGTCAATTCTTTGAAGGAACTGGATCAATTTGTACAAGATGTGTTTCCGGGACATACCTTTAAAACGTATATTCCTCCATCGAATGTATTAAGCGAAGATGGAAAGAAAGCGATTCAAGAAGCCATCCCTTCAATCACCAATTTTGCTTCTCTTCTTATACCTGACGATAAGGCTATCGCATACATTCAAGAGTATCAATATTCAGGTCAATATTATGAAATACCGAGATTAACCTCAGATTACCATTACCAGGATGAAGTTCAATGGATTGTAGCTAATGGGGCAACATTATATGGGGCGTTTTCACATTTCGTCCATCCCGATGATATTTTAGATGAGGAGCGGAATGAAAATAAAAGATGGGCTGACATGTCGGCGAATTACAGTAAAATGCTTAAGGATGTCAAAGGAAAATACCCATGGATGAAAAGTCAAACGGCTTCAAAAAGTACTGAGTCATTAAGGAAATATCAGGATGCGCAAGTATTTATTTCAGAGAGTGACCAAAAAGTAGAAGGATATATAAATGGTTTTCAAGGGGAGTTGGATTTTGTTTTCCGCAGTGATAAAAAAATTGCTGATTCCAAGGGCTGTAAGGTAAAAAAAATAGATGGTGATCATTATTTGATACGTGCTCTATCATCTAAGTTCACTATTGAACTGGAGGATGTATGATGAGAATATGCCTGATTGCAGAAGGTTCCTATCCATATGTTGTCGGGGGAGTCTCGAGCTGGGTACAATCCTTGATTACGGCAATGCCTGAGCATGAATTTATTATTTATGCCATTGGCGCAGACGAAAAAGACAAGGGGAAATTCAAATACGAACTACCAGCGAACCTGATTGAAGTGCGGGAAATCTTTTTAAACATCGGGATGGCATGGTCTGGAAGGCAAGGTAAAGGAAATATACTGGCGGAATGGGAGAAACAAGCAATAAAATCTTTACTGGTCAGTGATCATGGAAACTGGGAGGCATTGTTTTCTATCTTTAAAGGGAGACATAGGAAATTCCAATCAGCTGCTGAACTTGTTACAAGCCGGGATTTTTTAGATATTGTTAAAGAGTTATGCATCGAGTCATACTTTGAACTGCCTTTCACCCAGTTATACTGGTCTGTAAGATCGATGCTATTACCTTTAATATCTGTTCTTTCTTATCCTCCTCCGAAAGCTGACCTGTATCATAGCATTTCAACAGGATATGCAGGCATCGTCGGTTCATATTGTAAACATTATTATGGAAGCCCATATGTCCTTACCGAGCACGGGATTTATACAAGAGAGCGTGAGGAAGAAATTATTAAATCAGATCAAATTAAAGGACCGCTGAAAACGCTTTGGATTAAATATTTCCATAGTTTATCGAAAGGTGCCTATGTATCAGCAAATCAAGTCGTTACATTATTCAATGCAAATAGGGAAATCCAGCTTGAAATGGGCTGCCCAGAAGAAAAGACATGTATCATACCCAACGGTGTACACCTTGATGATTATTTAGACTTGCAGCAAAAGACCGGAGAAGACAAACAATTTGTAGACATCGGGGCTGTGGTCAGGGTAGTGCCGATTAAAGATATAAAAACGATGATTCAAAGCTTCGCGATTGTGAAAAGAAAGATTCCAAACGCCAGATTTTACATTATGGGCCCAGTTGATGAAGACAAGGAATATTACGAGGAATGCTTGCAATTAGTGAATTTTTTAGGTCTTCGAGACATTCAGTTTACTGGAACGGTGAATGTTAAGGAGCACATTGGAAAAATGGATTTACTGGTTCTTTCAAGCATCAGTGAGGGGCAGCCACTTGTCCTGCTTGAAGGTATGGCAAGTGGAAAGCCGTTTGTCTGTACAGATGTTGGTAGTTGTAAGGAGTTGTTGTATGGCAGGGAGGATTCATTTGGCCAGGCTGGATATGTGGTCTCGGTTATGGATTCTGTGGGAATGGCACAGGAAATCATCAGACTTGCACAAAACCCTCCCCTTCGAACGAGAATGGGGGAGAGCGGACGCTGGCGTATGGATGTCCTTTACTCCTGGGAAAATTTCATTGAGCAATACCGGAAAATTTATGGGAATAGGGGTTATTTGAATGGCAGGGATAGGATTCCAACTCAAAAAATTAGTAGATAACAGGAAGAATTATGGTGGTCTCAGAGCTTTTACCTATTCTTCGGTCATCATTTCTGGTCCAATGATTTTATGTATAATCCAGTTACTGATTGGCCAAAAGCTATTAATGGATTCAGGATCAACCTTTGTGGAGCGTGAACTCTTATTAACCGGGACCATGTACAGCTTTGTATTTTCACAAGTAATAACCGGGGGTTTCTTAATGGTTGTTACAAGATATGTATCTGATCAAATCTATTTAGAGAAGGAAGGAAATATTCTGTCCTCCCTCTATGGTGTCATAGCGATTCTAGTTTTAATTGGAGGCTTGGCCTCGATTGCTTTTTATGCCTTATCCCCATTAAGTATGGTCTTTAAAATAGTTGCATATCTGTTTTTTATGGAATTGCTGATAGTAAATATACTGGCGATTTATATATCGGCAGTTAAGAAATATATGCAAATAGTTAAGGCATATGGAATCGGTGCTCTCACGGCAGGTATTTCAATGTGGCTCTGCCTGCAGCTAATGGATTATCTTAAAGCTGAGCATTTGATGGCTTGTATGGCTGCAGGATTTATCGTAGCCATTGTTTTCCTCATAAAAAGTATTAAAGAACGCTTTCCTAAAGCCAATAATAACTCCTTTGATTTTCTGTCCTATATACAACATTACCCATCACTATTTTTTATTGGTTTGTTTTACTCCATATCATTGTTTAGCCATATTTTTATTGTCTGGGGCAGCGATATTCAAGCGGTAGTTAGTAATACGTTTGTAATGGCTCCATTCTATGATGTACCAGTCTTCTATGCTTATTTATCTATTATTCCTGCGATGGTTGTATTTGTTGTTTCAATGGAAACATCGTTTTATAAAGTTTATAAAAGGTACTATGAAAAAGTAAGCGGCGAATATTCTTTGGGCCAAATAAATGAAGCGAAAACTAAAATGTTCCAAGTGTTAACCCGTGAATTAGTCTATATCATGGAAATCCAAATGGTCTTTACTATCCTGGCAATTGCTCTTGGTATAACCGTCATACCATTATCAACAGAACAAATTCACATTTATAATATATTGGTAATTGGAAATTACTTCTTCATCATCATGTTTATCTTAATGCAAATCTTGCTTTATTTCGATGATCGAAAAGGTGCGCTACTTGTCATAGCCAGTTATATGGTTATTAGTATGATGAGCATGATTACAGTAATTCTTATAGGAGGCAATTATGGATTGGCTGGTTTCTGCTCAGGATTAACTGGCCTGGTTATCGCCTTATGGAGAATTTTTCATTATGGTAAAAATATTGATTACTATACGTATTGTACTCAACCACTGTTTGCTAGTAAAAAAATCAACTTTTTAACCAGGGTGGCAAATCGAATGAATGAGATAAATGGAGAGGGGAGGGGGAATTAATTTTCTCCCTGCCTCTTTATTCAGGGTATATATAAACTCTTTTAGGCTTTAATACATTAGAGAATGAAGGGGAACATGGAGTGAGTAAATATATGGTTTTCGTGCTTAGTGCTGCAATTCTAATGCTGGTATTTATATATCATGGCCAAAAGTTCAATGATGAAAAGGAAGGTGAACCCAGTGAACCCATCATTAATCCGTTCATGGGGTTTGCGCCCTCTGCAGAGGGTGGACCATACAAGCAAGACCATTCACTCGTTTATGCTAATTTTACTTGGAAGGAGCTTGAGCCGAAAAAAGGAGTTTATGACTTCGATAATATAGAAGAAAAATTTAATTTTGACTATTGGAAAACGAGTAATAAGAGATTGATTTTCCGGGTAGTCTTAGATTATCCCGGAAAAGCGGGCCATATGGATATACCCGAATGGCTTTACGATGAAATGGATGCAGATGGTGATTGGTATGAGCATGAGTGGGGCAATGGTTTCAGCCCTAATTACAATAACTCAAAACTGATTAACTATCATGAGAAGTTAATAGAGGCATTGGCTGAACGATATAATCAGGATTCTTTCATTGCATTTATAGAATTAGGGAGTTTAGGCCATTGGGGAGAATGGCATACTTTGCAGGAGGAAGGAGTTTATATTCCTTTTCCAAAGCTGTCAATCGCTGAAACCTATGTTAGGCATTATATGGAGCTTTTTACAGACAAGATATTATTAATGAGAAGGCCCCATCAGATAGCTTTGGATAATAATATGGGGTTATACAATGATATGTTCGGAAGGAGGGATCACACCATTGATGAATTTTATAGCTGGATCACCAATGGATATACGTTTTGGTTAACCGGTGAAAAAAACCCATCAATGATCGATTCCTGGAAGACCGCTCCAATAGGGGGTGAGTTTGCACCAACCAAGGAGTGGGGGGATTATTTCTCCTCCAGTTCAATTTCTGAAACAATGGAGCAGCTGAAAGCAACACATATTAGTTGGCTGGGCCCAAGTTCACCAGCGTATTACAGCCCTAATGAAAGATATCAAAATGAAATCAATCGCTTCTTAAAGAAAATTGGGTACCACTTCCGGTTAACAGAAGTTAGGTATAAGAAGTCTTCTGAGGTAGGGTCAGAGCTTTCTCTTGAAATGGAGTGGGAAAATAGAGGAGTAGCTCCATTTTATTTTGAATGGCCCTTGGAAATATCCCTTGCAAACACGGAAGGAGATATTATCTATAAAGAGACTGCGTCGGCGGATATTCGAGAGTGGCTTCCAGGCCGGCATTCAATTGAAGAATTCATTTCAATCCCTCATGATTTAAAGAAAGGTGTCTATCAGGTTAATGTAGCTATACTTGACCCAGAGCTAATGGAACCGGCAATTCATTTGGAAATGGAAGGGAAGAGGGATGATTTAAGATACACGATAGGGGAGTTAACGATCAGATAGAAATCGTATTTTTTTCTTGGAAGATAGAATATTTACCTGCATGAAGCAGGAAATCCCTACTGATTATTTGTAAAACACACTCCTTTTGTGAAGTGCTTCCTTTTAAGAAGAAAGTGGAATATAAAAATAATTTATGCGGCTTGAGCCCTGAATTTCAGAGAGCTCAAGCCGCTCAATTTTTCTTGATAGTTATCTGAATTATAAAACGAAATATATCCTTTGCTTTTTTTATCTTCATATGTATCTATTAAGTAATTCTCAAAAAAGGTAATTAATTTTCCAATATTGGATTATTCTAGAACACACTTTATAGACCCTGGCTACCTCGTTAAGATTGAATTGGTTATTTTAATTGTAATTGGCTTCTTTGATCTTTATTCTTTTTAAATATTTGCTCATAAAAAAATCCCCAATTGAAAAACAGAATTTCTTTTTTTATCTGCCTGCTTATTGGGGAGCATATTAACTATAACCAACTAATTTTACCGTTATTACCTGTGTTATCTAAAAATGTTGTAAGCAGTTATTTAGCATTTGTTTTTTGTACGCGTACAGGTTTGAATATAGACAGTACGTACATCACTAAACCTGCAATACCAATTCCTAAAATAGTATTAAATGATTGGCCAGTGTAGAAGCCGCTGCCGAAGTAGAAAATTTCACGTAAGCCTTCAGAGGCAAAACGGATTGGAACCCATGGGCGAATGAAGTGTACAAAGAAATCAGGAAGCATTTCTTTTGGTGTCATTAAAACTCCCATACCTAATAACATGACAACCATGAACAATGTAATGGCCGGTTTACCAATCCATGCAGTAACACCTGATACTAATAAGAAGAAACAGAAGGCTGCAAACGATACGAATGAACCAACCAAGAAGTAGCTAGGCATATTAATTCCAGCAATCAAACCAAGAGTTGCAACGGTAAAGCCTGAAAATAGGGCAATAATAATGCCGAATAATGCTTGCCCACCCATTAGGTGTAAGGCTTGTTTACGTGTTAATAATTCTTTTTTCAAAATATTTGATGATGCTAAAAATACAATGAAGCCACCGATTAACGCACCTACCCAGGCAGGCACTGCCATTAAGGTTGGAGCACTCCCGTTTGCCGTAGAGGCTGTAACGGCATTGAATATTCTTTCTTCAGAAACAATTGGGTTCACAAGAACTGCTGCTTTGTTCGCCTCGATTTGTTGACCGTCCATTTGTACAACAAAGTTTGAAGAGTATTGGTTGTTTAATTGACTAATTAAAGCAGTTAAAGCAGTCTTCGCAAAGTTTGCACCTGTTATGTTATAACCTTGGTTAATATATACCTGTAAAGTTGCTGGAGAGTTGTTTGTTATTGTATTTTGCAATGTATCATTATAACCCTCAGGAATAACTAGGGCTGCGTAGTACTCTTTATCATCAAACAATTCTTCAATATCCTCTTCCTTTTCATTTGTAAAAGCTAGCGTAGGTTCCCCGCCGTTAGTGCCTTTACTCATTTGTTCCACTGCTGATTTCACGGCGTCTACATGTACGCCTTCATCATTTACAATTAGCGCTACCGGTAAATTTTTCACCTGTGGATTGCCTTGCGCAAATAAGTTTAAGGAGAAAAGAGAAATAATTAATATAACTGCAATAGGAGCAGCCCATGCTAATTTTTCTTTAAATAATCTCAATCAATGTCTTCCTTTCCTAATAAACAACATATTGTTTAGTAATATTGTTCATTTTATAATCAGGGTGTAAACATAAGCAATGAACAAAAGTGAACAGATTGTTCATTTTATGGGATAGAGGGATTTTTGTGAGTATTTATGAAGAAAAAAACCGTAAAACTAAACAACTTATTCAAAGATCATTTTTGCGAATTTTAGAGAATAAGTCGTTTGAAGCGATTACGATCGGAGATATTGCAAAGGCAGCACATATAAATCGCGGAACATTTTATTTACACTATCTAGATAAATTCGATTTACTTGATCAAATCGAACAACAATTGTTTAGAGATTTAGGAAAGCATATTGACGAATTACATTCTAGCTACTCATCTACACTTACATTTGAAAAAGGGCAAGAGCAATTAGCTGCCACTCTATTCAGCTCCATAAAAATGCATGCTCCATTATTACAAATATTTTTAAGCAATCATGGCAGAGCGGGTTTTCACATTCGATTTAGAGATGCCTTTTCAGAAAAGGTGCGTTCTAATTTAGAGAAAAACGAAAGGATTAACACAAGGTTGAAAGTGCCTATAGAATATTTTTTATCGTTCATCACATCTGCTTTTTTAGGATTAATCGAACAATGGGTTCAAAATGGTTTAGACAAAACGCCTGAAGAAATGACAGCCTTATATATTGATATTATTTCTTTTATTCAAAAGAAGTAATGACAAAAACCAAATTCTTGGCTTTTTTTGTTCTCCATCCATGAACAGAAGAGCGAACGTTTGTTTTGAGCGAAAATGTGTTCCCTGCGCTGATTATCTCCTATAATGGAAATGAATGGCTGATTCAGGAAAGTCATCATAAGAAGAACATAACGGAGGATTAGGATGGCAAACGGGGAAGCACATAAGAAAATTAATCTGGTATTTTTAGCAATTGGAATCGGGGCCGTGTTAATCAGTTCTCAACACTATGTGCATGGAATATCCGTGATTATAGGGTATATCATCGGCACCTATTGGATGAACCCTGATTTGGATATCAAAAGCACCCCATATCGTAGATGGGGATTCTTGCGGTTCATGTGGATTCCCTACCAAGGATTTAAGCATCGCTCTATCTGGACACATGGGTATGTGATTGGGGATATCATCCGATATATATATGTGATGCTTTGGATCATGTTAGGAGCGGGTGCGATGAGTATCCTGACAGGTGTACCGTATGCAGCGTATATTGATTATTTAGGGGAAATCGTCAATCAACATAAATTGTCTTTCTTATCCTTTATTGTCGGGAATATGCTCTCATCTACAGCGCATATTCTAACCGACCATGCTTCAACCACATTCAAAAAGATCTTTTAACCAAAATCCCTTTTCTCCTAGAAGAAAAGGGATTTTCGGCATTTTAAGATGGCTTGTCGTTCTTTAAACTCGATAAGGTTAGCCCAAACCGTTAAACATTCATTTTTCTATAACCGTTGCCCATGGACCTTTATAATTTATCCGATTATTCCATAGAACAAAAAAGAATACGACAACGAGCTAGCTCGAAAAAAAGAGGCAAAATCATTGAATTGATTTTGCCTCTGCCATTAATCACACAATACTTTTACTACTGCTTTTTTAATAGCTTGCGGTTGTTTCACACAAACACCTGGCATATGAGCATCTTGGGGCATAAACACAGCAAAACATCCTTCTTTCACGATAAGATGATTACCCTCGCCATTCAAGAACATAACATCATTTTCTTTTTGTTCCTCTACAACTTCTGTTTCTTCCTTATTTGTATAAACCATTCTTTCTTCGCCTTTAATGACGTATTGGATATCTGTATATGTATAGTGAGCTTCCAAGCGACAGTCTTCAATAAGCTTTGTTTCATACTCTTGAATCATGACAAAGACCTTGTCATTTTCAATTTCATACTTTCCTACCGGCAACGCTTGCAAATCATTTTCCAGTAAAAAAGCGAAGGCTTTCTTTAATCTTGGATGCACTCCATCATATAATGGTGCATTTGATAACTGATCAATAATCATAGATGTTTCCTCCGATAAACGATTTATCTTATACAAGTATATAAAATAGTAACATATCCAGTAATTGAGATATAAGAACTTGTATACCAGTTTGATTATAGGAAACCAAATAACAGATTTATTAATAAGGTCATAAGGTTTGACACATATTGGACTTCTTCAGTTTCGGTAAAATTTTGATTAAAAAAGATGAGTTTATCGTAAAAGGAAGGCAGAATTTAAGAGCGGAAATATCAAGAAAAGCGGATAAACTTCCTGATGAATATGTATTTAATATATCCGAATAACCTTAAAATGGACTATTGTTGACAGCCCTTTTCTCTTATAATGACTGTATTGCTGACAAAAATGACTATTCTTTACGAAATTATGCTTTTATTTAAAATCACATGATTTTCTTTTCGAGAATAGTGATTAAATTTAATTTTTATGCAGTATTTTTAAATAAGTGAGCCGATGCCATCAAGTATCCAGCCAAAGTAGAATGGAATCCAGCCAAACTCCAAGAAAATCCAGCCGATACAGCTAATTATTCAGCCAATCTCGGATATTAGTAGATTATCAAATACTATTCATCGTTATATATGCATAGAACATATCCTGGATTCATGTAAATGATAGTCGAACATTTTACTGGAAAAATAAAAATAACAAAGCACTTAAACATATATACGTTCAAGTGCTTTGCTCTAATGATCTTATTAATAATGCGTTTTATTATTTATCCTTACAGTGCATGGAAGCGACATAACCGAAGGTCATACCTGGTCCGAGTGTTGCTCCTGGTCCAGGGTAAGAATGACCCATAATCGAGGATGAACAGTTACCGCAAGCGTATACATTTTCAAAGACAGTGCCGTCTTCTTTTACGACCCTTGCTAATTCGTCCGTCACAACCCCACCTTTAGTACCGATATCGCCTGGATACACTTTCATGGCGTAGTAAGGGGCCTCATTGATTTCAAGTAAATTTGGATTTGGTAAAGAAGGATCGCCGTAATATCGATCATGAGGCGTTTCACCTCTATGGAAATCTAAATCCTTACCATTTCGAGCAAATTCATTGAATCGATCCATAGTTTTGACTAAATTTCCTTTTGGGATATTTAATGTATTTTCTAGTTCTTCGACTGTGTTCCCTTTTAAAACAACACCATTATCATAATATGCTTGAGGGAAATCTTGCCCCGGGAAAAGACCAGTGAATATATACCTTTTCTTGGCTCTTGCATCTAAAATAATCCAAGAGGTGATGGCTTTACCGCCTGTTTTTTCATTATGTTCATACATTTTATCGACGAATTCATGGTAGGGAGTTGGTTCATTAATATAGCGATTTCCATCTTGGTCAACGATGATCATATTTGGAAGACCTCTATCCGCAACTAAGAAAAATGGCATTCCCAAATGATTAATTACAGTAGGTGCACCCCAAACTCTGTCCATTAACCCAAACTTTGCATTCAATTTTGCGAATGGTTCAATAATATCACCAGTTTGACCTTTTGGTGAGCTTGTCCAGTTTACATCTTGTGGACTTGGAAGATATTTCTCTCGCTTTTCTTGATCTCTCGAAAATCCACCCGAACCAAAGATTATGCCTTTTTTGATTTTGATCGTTACTTGTTTACCGTTTTTGTTTACGGTAAGACCTGTAACTTTATCGTTTTCGTAAATAAAATCAACAAAAGGTGAATCAAGCCAAATCTCACCGTTTAAATCTTTATAAGTTAAAGCCAATCGTGCGATTAAAGCTCTTCCCAAAGCCGCATAATCTTTTTTGAATAATTTATGCTTAATTAAGCGCCATCCCAGTGTTAAAGAAGCTCTTTTCCCTGCCCAAGATCTCGTGATCATATTCACTTTAACAAAATCTTGACCTGTCATAACAAACCCTTTTGTATCCATGGCAGGAGGGATAAGTTTGTTCTTCCAATCTTGTAATTTGTTTAAATCAATCACTTTTGGTTCGATTGACCGGCCGATTCCTTTGCCGCCTGGATGTGTTGGGTAATAGTCTGAATAATTAGTTGCATAGGAGAATCTCATATGTGGACTCACATTGTGCATATAATCCAGCATTTCAATCCCCTTATTCAAATACGTTTCTTTAATGGTATCGCTTACTAAATCACCAACAGTAGAATCTAAATATAATTTAGCTTCTTCAAAGCTATCGGCAACACCGGCTTCAACTAGATATCTGTTATTCGGAACCCATACACCACCGCCTGATAAAGCGGAAGCACCTCCAAAATGCTTTTCTTTTTCGATTAATAGTGTACGTAATCCCTCTTTTTTTGCAGTAATTGCTGCAGAAAACCCTGATGCGCCAGAGCCGACTACTACAACATCATACTCGTAATCCCATAACATGTATTTTCCCCCTATGATTCGTATCCATTTTCAAAATAACAAAACGGTAAAGTACTAACTTCCCGAAAAAGAATATTCAGATAATTATATTTTACAATATTTAACACGCATTATACAATGAAATGTAAAATAATATTTGGGAATACTTATCATACTCATGAACAGAAGCAGAGTTGGATTCAATCATACTTAATAAATAATGTAGAGGAAGAGTGTGAAACAATGATTTATCTTAGAAAAATGTACAATTGTAATGCGGGTATTTACACAAATATATCAGACCTTTAATAAAATCATTTTGCTGACCAGGTTTACATATGATAACAGGATTAGTATGCAGGTGGATATCCAAAGATAAGAAGGGGATTATCGAGTTTATTGCGTTCTGGATAGATGTAAGCTGTTCTATTCGTTTTAAACTATGATTTCAGAACATCTTTATAATAAGGAATTTAAAAGTGTGGAATATTTAAAAAAGAATTTAAAAATTATATCAAAACGGATGAAGGCTAAATTAAGATAGAGTCTGGTACAATACCAGACTCCTTTTGAGCAAGTTGTTTAATGAAATAACCGTGTCTTACTTCTGGAAACACTTCAAAAGTTTTATGCTTCTTTTTCATAGAAACCAACTTTTTGTTTTTCTAATGCTTCCAACAAACCCTTTTTATCTTTTATTGTATTTAAACTAATGTTAATAGCCGGAATCCCCATTTTTTGATTAGCTACAAGCATTGTTTTGCTTATTCCGTTAAATTTATTTACGTACTCTTCTTCATTTGGAATAATAAATCCTATCATTGGTTGTCCTTGAACAGAATATAGTAAGCATCCCTCTATATCCTCCCAAGGAATAAATCCTATTTTCGGTGAATGGATATTGATTGAAATGCCTTTATCGTTAATAATAACTGCATCTTCTTTATTTATAGCTTTTTTAAACAAAAAATATGAGACTGGCAATAATATGATTGCTATTAAAGCAAATAAAATCCCTGTTATCCAATCTGTTTCAGTAGAACCAAAGAGCATCATCATGGGTATATACGTAAAAAAGATTCCAATCAAAAATGTTACAATTGAAAAAAACATAAATTTCGTTCTTGAAGGATAAAACACCATTTCGTTCATAATCAACACCTCTTCACAAGTTCTTGATAATATTATGTAGTTGTAAAAATCAGTTTATTATTTAAGTTTCGATTTTCTGATCATTTCCCCCTTTTTCATATATTCCATTTAATGGTAGAAGATAAGGCTGTATTTTGTCAATCGTATTTTAGTATTTTTCATTATGTAGCATAAGAAAAGGCGATGCTTAGCATGGGACGAAATAATAAATTTTATCGCTGAATGAGCTTTTCTAGTTTTTTGGCTTTGCCCTTTATTTTAAAAGAATATGACAGCTTTGAGACTATGAAATGATTGATAGTAAAGTAAGATGTGGACGTATATATAAATGGTTAATTTCTAATTAATATTTTAGGGGTAAAATGGAATACATTAAAATGTTACTAATAACAGAAAAATGAGGTACTTTATGGAATTGTGGGATGTTTATGATTTAAATCGAAATAAGACAAATCGTACTTGGGTTCGCGGAGAAGAATTGCAAACTGGTGATTTTCATCTAGTTATTCATGTGTGCATTTTTAATTCCAAGGGGGATATGCTCATTCAACAAAGGCAATCATTTAAAGAGGGATGGCCAAATTTGTGGGATCTTACAGTAGGGGGAAGCGCAATAGCTGGGGATACAAGTCAAATGGCAGCACAAAGAGAATTGTATGAAGAGATCGGGTTGAAATTAGATTTTCAGCACATGCGTCCTCATTTAACAATTCACTTTGAGAAGGGCTTTGATGACATATATTTAATTGAAGAAAATGTGCAGTTACATACGCTTACTTTACAGTATGAAGAGGTACAAAATGTCAAATGGGCAAGCAAGGAAGAAATCCTGACTCTGACTAGAAATGGAGAATTTATTCCTTATTATGAAAGCCTTATTCAATTACTATTTGATAGCCGAAAACAGCGTGGGACCAATCGGAGGTAATAGAGTAAAGGTTGACCATAGATTAGTTACCCAATTAAAGAATCTACTTCAGCATATGTTGTAACAATCCAGTCCTAAGGGAAGAAGCAGGTTATCAATCTTAATAAAAAGTATAGCATTATTAAGATATTTTCATATGGAGAAGGAATCATGAGCATAAAGTAATGATTCCTTCTTTTATAGAGTTATATCAATATTTTTTAGTTGTTCTATCAGATGTTGTTTAGTCACTTTACCTTCTAGCTGAAATTGTTGGGGGTAACATTCAGGCTGAAAGATTTCTGCTCCGTTATCCATCCATTTCATTCTATAGGCTGTATGAGTATCATCTATCTGCATAAAAACTCCTTCACATATCTCTACGTCATCATCATCTCCAAATTGAAATCGACAACATGGGCAAATTTCAAATGAAGGCAGATTATATTCATCATAAGCTGGATCATCTAGCTCATTAAACCCGCATACAGGGCACGTATAGCTCATCCGCTCACCTCATTTTTCAAATAATGATATTCAGGCAATATTAATAGATACTCACACCCATTCAAAGGGAAGAGTATCTTTTTGTTTTGGTCGGCAATAGTTTGGCAGATTTCAGGCGCTGTCTTATCGTGATGCCAAACCATGCGGCCAGGAAAGCTTTGATGATGCCAACTGGTAAAAAAGGATAAATGCCTGTAACTAATGCTTCTTGCCATGAGAGTGATGCATATAGTTTTAGCCAGATGGATCCAATGGCTAGGGTGATAGACATCCCTATCAGGTTCGCAATAAACGCTTGACGATATGTATAGGATGTTTTTTCTACCCATAACCCAATCAGAAAGGCGGTAGGAATGAAGCCGATTAAGTAGCCGCCTGTTGGGCCAAATAAAATGCCAAATCCGCTTGTAAATTGGGAGAATACCGGTAAGCCAATCAGACCAAGTGTTAAATAGACGAATACGGTAATCATGCTGAGTCTGGAACCTAGTATAGTTGCAACAATCCCAATGGCTAATGTCTGTCCTGTAATCGGAATCAGAGGCAAAGGGATGGTTACTTGGGCTAACAGACAGATTACAGACGCACACATTGCTACGAGAACGAGCTTTTTCGTTTTGTCTTGTGTCATTAATCCTCACCTCAACCAGTAAATAAGTAAACTAATATAGATGTAGGTTAACATATTCCACATGAAGTTTACAAGATTTGTATGATGGGGTGAATAGAGATTTAAACTGTATAAAATTTTTTGGAAATTATGCCAAATAAAACCAATATAGTGATATATTTATATGAGTATAAAGATCTAAATTAAGGGGGATTCTTTTGAATAAAAAAGCCATAATTATACCATTCATTACTGCTTTTATGATGTTACTGCTCTATTATATGTACAATGTAAAACTCGAAATTACTTTGCCTGATGATGGTTGGGGGAGATCAACCAATTTGAAAGCTTCATCCAAATTTCCAGTGGATTATTATAGTTTTCAAAAAGAGGATCAGGTACACGTTTTTATGCCAGATGAGATGGATGTTTCTCATAAAGTATTTGATCAAAAATATAACATCCTAAAAGAAGAATCCATTCAAGCCGAAGTGGTACCGGGAGATCCGATTTGGGCTTCTGAAAATCAATTTATTTATATGGATAATCATAAGTTAACCATCAACCAGGATGGAGCCGATAGGGTAATCGCTCAAGAAATCAGCTCTTTTTCACCAACCCATACTGGAGTCCTCTTTTGGAATCAGAATGAACTAAAAGAGTATAGTGCAGACACAGGCGAAATTAATCATATACATACATACGAACAACCTATTTATACAGCCATCCAAGCGAAAAATAAAGATTCTATTTTTATAGGGCTACAAATTTCTGATATGGATATCCATTTTTATTCGTTGCAAAATGATAAATCTAAAAAAATCCTCGAGTATTCAGCAAGCGGGGGAGAAACGATTGAAAATATTGTTTATGATGCAAGTGGACAAAAAGCTACAGCCATTATCGAAAAATATGTCATGGCTCAGGGGCAAAGGGCTTATCAAGCATTGGAATTGAGTTTTGATTTGGCGACTTCAAAGATTGAAAAAAATGAGAAGTATACTTTTTATAATGAGCAGGATGGAACTGAGTTAGACAGCCCTCGCTATTTACAAATTTCTTATCAGGAAGAAAAACCGGGTATTTTATTTGTTGCTGAGGGTAATCGAGTGGGAAAACGATCCGGTTATAATGTTTACTACGCCACGCAGCAAAACGGTGCTTGGGTAGCCGAGAGGAGAAGTAATACGGAAGACACTCCAGCTAGGCCGCAATGGATTGATCAAAATTTTATCGCATGGCAAACGTTTGATGGTAAGGAATATGTGTTGAATGGGACAACAAATAATGAAAGCTACATCGATTCTTCGCAAAAAATAACAAGCAACGATTATATATCGGCTCTATATTATTTTATATCGGGCATATTCAGCGGCTTTTTTATGCTGGTGCTGGGGATGGTATGGCTTGTGCCTCCCCTGGTCTTTTACGGAATCCTGTCGTTTATCAAGAGTGATATTTTTGAAAGGAATGAGCGCAGTTGGGTGGAACCCGTGGGAATTCTCCTTTACGTATTCACGATGATTTATATGCTGAATGAAGTTTTATCAGAAAGGTCATTCTTTGCGGCTCCGTCATATCTTAACTTCGATGGCAGTTTGATTATATGGCCATTACTCATCAGCATCGTCACGTATTTAATCTATCGATGGGTAATGAATCAGGATACTGGTTTATTTACTGGCTTATTTTACTATATTGGCTATAATTTATTAGTTATGACCTGTTTATTTGGGCCATACTTATTGTAAATACTGATTAGAAGAATACCAGGCAATCATGAAACGGTTGTCTGGTTATTTTTTCGTTTGAAACTCACAAAATAAAAACCCTCTAAATCAAAACAATTTAGAGGGAGAACTCATCACGCGGTTTGTATAAATCTATATAGAAAAAGGGTAAGTCCGGATTGTTTTGAAACATTCGTTTACATATGTTGTAATGACTTAAAAATTCATCGAATAAGAGAAGATCAGGAGAATGAAAATCATAGCAGGTTAGAAAGTCTTCCATCATCTTAAGAGTATCAGGATCATCCAATAGTCCATGAATATCAAGAGGCACTTCAAATTTTTCATAAAGAGAATTCAATCCGAAATCTGAAAAGAGTAAAGCTATTTGTCTTCTGTACATGATTCCACCTCCAGTAATAGTATGATGAATCGTTTTGCCTTTCAAACAGACAATCTAAAAGTTTTTAAAGAAAGGATAGGTGAGAGAGTGACAAACAGCAGGAACCAGGAGATTAAAGAGGAGAAACAACGGCTCGAATTTATAAAAAAATACATGCAGGTTGTAATTGATACAGCTGAGACCAACAAAGAACAATTTATGGAAAAGATGAAGGACATCTTTAAAGATGAAGACTGGGTAGAGAGTGCGGGATATTCACAACTTTTAACAAGTGCCAGTTTCTATCAGCTATCAAGGTCCGAACTGGAAAGTCTCATTAAAGCAATACCTAAACCATATTTTGCGCGGGTTGATTTCACTTCTCGTGAGGCTGGGGGTATGGAGAAGCTTTATTTTGGAAAGACATCCTTATTCCAGCGGGACAATCAGGAGCAATTGATTATCGATTGGCGTTCGCCTATTGCTAACTTATATTATGAAGGCCGCCTGGGAGATGTGAGTTACACGTCAGAAGGCGAAAGCTATGACGGTACTATCAGTTTGAAACGGCAATTCATGATTGAAGATGGTGAGTTGCTCGACTTACGGGATATCGATGTGACGACCGTGGACGAATTATTGCAGGAGTCTCTTGCCGGCAGTTCGGCAAATCGCTTAACAGAGATTGTCGCAACAATTCAGGAGGAACAGAATCAAATCATACGAGCGGATTTAAATAAACCTATTATAGTGCAAGGGGCAGCAGGCAGCGGGAAAACAACGATTGCTCTGCACCGGATTTCCTATTTTCTGTATCACTATAAAGATGTTTTTGAACCTGAGCAGTTATTAATTTTGGCTCCAAGTTTTTTATTTATTGATTATATATCAGAGGCCCTTCCGGAACTCGGTGTGGAGAAAGTAAGACAAAGAACTTTTCATGGATATGTGGAAGAGGTGTTGGGGAAGAAAATTAAATTAGCAGAGGATACCAAGCTGCATGATATCCTAAAGGATAAACAATTGGTGCATTTATCAAGCATGAAAGGTTCCTCTCTTTTTCAGGAGATATTGGACCATTATATAGAAGAAATCAAAACCGGCTTAATGGTGCATGAGGATTTTCGTGTTGATAAGTTTAAATTGTATACGGCCAAACAGTTTAATCATCTACTGTACAATGAATATACCTATCTGCCTCTTTATAAACGGATAGAAAAGTTAAAAAAGGTCTTACAAAACCAAGTTCGCCTGAATAAAGATGAAATGTTGAAAAAAGTGATCCAGCATTATGATGTGAGAATAGAAAGGGCCTTAAACTGGAAGGGCGATGAGAAAAAGCGGAAGCAATACATTTCGCTGGCCTTGGATAAAAAAGAGGCGAGAATGAATGAACTCAAAAAGGAAATCAAAAAAGCCGTCCAGGATTATATGCGCTATTTTGATAAGAGGGATATATGGACACTTTATAAAGCGTTGTACAGTGACCCGGATAAGCTTGTACAATACTCTGATGATAAGCTCAGTAAAAAAGAGGCGGAAGAGCTTTGCAAAAGCAGTCAGCACATCTTTTCTAAGAAAAAATTTGAGCTTGAAGACTTGGGTCCTATCCTTTATTTATACGCAAAAATTTATGGGGTCAAGCCGGAGAAAAAGGCGAAGAATATCGTTATTGATGAGGCGCAGGATTATAGTTTTATGCAGCTGCAAGGGCTTAAAACAGCTCTGGAGACAGATATGTTTACCCTGGTTGGTGATTTAGCGCAGGGCATTCATTCCTATAGAGGGATTACGGATTGGGGCGAAGTAAGACAGGCCATCTTTCCAAGAGCCATTTACCGCGAGTTGAAAAAAAGTTACCGGACAACTGTAGAAATCATGAACGAAGCCAATCGATTATTAAAACTGCTTTCTGCTTCATTTCCAGAGGTTGAGCCCATTATACGGCATGGCGAGCCACCCATATTTATGGAAATAACTTCTGATGAAGAATGGGCTGGCCAGATTTCTGAGAAATTTAATCAATTGAAGGGAGAAAAATTAAATACATTTGCCATTATTACAAAAACAGATGAAGATGCGACTATCGTGTATTCCATCCTTCAAAAGCATACAAATTTAGACCTTTATTTACTTGAAGAAACGACCTCAATTCCAAAGGATAAACTAGTGATCGTGCCGTCGTATTTAGCGAAGGGTTTGGAGTTTGATGCTGTATTCGCAGTCACATATAATGAGGTATACTCTGCAAATCATGAGATCGATATTAAACTATTGTATGTAGTCATGACCAGAGCTCTTCACCGTCTGATTTTAATGGGAAAACAGAAACGGGCATTTATTCTCTGACACATGTTAGAGTAAATTGTTCGTTTTTCTATGAATTAAGGAAAATGCCTTTTCTGCTTATAGGTAACCTCGTTATAAGTAGTGTAAAATGGATAAGTAGATTGACTAGAGAGGAGGTTACAATGGGGTATGAACAGTACCGTACTAGAGATTAAATCAGTAAGCAAACAAATAGCCGGTTCTGATATTCTAAAAGATATCAGTTTTACTATAGAAGAAGGAGAAATTTTTGGCTTAATTGGACCAAATGGAGCTGGAAAAACAACGTTAATTCGTCTGATTTGCGGACTGATGAAGAAAAATGCCGGTGAGATTCGAATCATGAATCACGAGATCGGAACATCATTTGTGCAGGCCATTCAGCATGTAGGAGCAATCATTGAAAATCCATCCTTTTATCATGATTTGACCGGCTGGCAAAATTTGAAGTTGTTTGCCAATTTATATCCGAATGTATCTTCTGATAGAATAGGAGAGGTTGTTGAGTTAGTTCATCTTTCAGAACGAATTCATGATCAAGTACATACATACTCGTTAGGAATGAAGCAAAGGTTAGGAATTGCCCAAGCTATCCTGCATAAACCAACGATTTTGATTTTGGATGAACCGACAAACGGATTAGATCCGGAAGGCATGCATGATTTGCGCAACCACCTTCTCTATCTAGCTAAAGAAGAGAATATATCTATTCTTATTTCCACTCATCTTTTATCTGAGGTTGAAATGCTCTGTGACCGAATTGCGATCATTAAAGCCGGGGAATTGCTTGAGGTAACAAGCGTGAAGGCTGACAAGCGGTTGCTGGTAATCGAAGTCGATGATGTGCAACGTGCTTTTACAGTATTAAACACTGATTTTGATGTTATATCACATACGGAAAGCCAAATTCGGTTATCTATTGAAAAGAAGGACATTCCGTTGCTTAATGAAAGGCTTGTTATGAATAAAGTGAGTGTGTATCAACTTGCATATGATCAAAATCAACTGGAAAGCACCTTTCTAAAGACCATTTCTATGAGGGAGAAGGGAATATCATGATCTCATTGCTTTATAATGAACACTACAAACTCGCAGGCAAGAAAATAGTCAGATTCTCTTTTTTGGTTATGCCTTTGTTGATTTCCGTATTGCCGTTCTTTTTTACAAAATTAATCAAAGGAACAGACGGAAATGTAATGGACTTTATGTCTGTGCTTTCCAATTTCCTGATCATTACCGTATTTCTAGCCATCGGGTTGGCGGGCAGTATATTGGCGGATGAATTTCAATCAGGCACAATAAAACTGTTATTAATCAGGCCAAGAACAAGGTCGATGGTTTTATTTGCTAAATGGCTTACGGTCCAATTGTATGGTATATATTTATTAATCAGTACATTTATCTTTTCCTGGATTATTGGGGGAATCGTATACGGTTTTGGAGCCGGTGATGGTCTCATGTTCCAAAAGGTATTATTGACTTATGGGATTACATTCTTGGAATTAATGCTGATTTCAACCTTTACATATGCAGCTTCTGCCGTATTTAAAAACAGCGCTTTTTCTATTGGAATTGGGATGGCTGCCTTATTTGGCGGGAAGCTTGTAACAGAGGTAGCAGAGTTGTTGGAGCTGTCCATCGGGAAAATTCTGCTCTTTGCCAATACGCAGTGGGACCAATACTTATTCGGTAATACACCGATCCTCCCTGGAATGTCGCCCGGCTTTTCTATTATCATTCTGATCATGCATTTCATTTTCTTTTATGGTGTTGCTTGGTTTTTCTTTGCAAAAAGGGATGTAACAGTATAAAGTAAAGGCCTGAAAGGGTGAGAGTGATGATTATAAGCGCCAGTAGGAGAACTGATATTCCTGCCTTTTACTCTGAGTGGTTTATGAACCGAATCAGGGAAGGTTATTATATGAAGGTAAATCCTTTTAATCGTCATCAAACAAAGAAGGTTTCTCTTTTGAAGGAGAATGTGGATGCAATTTGTTTTTGGACAAAGAATCCAAAACCGATGAATCCATATATTCCTGAACTGATGGAGATGGGACATCGTTTGATGTTTCAATATACTTTAAATGATTATCCAAAAGACATTGAACCGGGAATGCCGAGTTTATCTAACAGAATTAAAGAGTTCCAGTATATATCGGATTTAATCGGACCGGATAAAGTGATTTGGCGATACGACCCCATTGTGTTAAGCAATAAAACAAATGTTGAGTACCATATCGAACGATTTACTTATATAGCAGAACAATTGTCTGGTTTTACAAAGCGTGTAGTGATCAGTTTCCAAGATTTTTATACAAAGACAAAAGGAAGACTGGCTAATCTTGAAAAAGTGGAAGGCTATCAATTTCAAGACTGGCTAGAACCTGCCAGTCGTTCCGATTTAAATAAATTGGCCAGTATCATTGGTTCAGTTTCAAAGCAATATGGGATGATGCCGGAGACATGTTCAGAGATTATTGACTTAGATCTATACGGGATTAAACATGGAGCTTGTATTGATAAAAATTATATAGAAGATGTATTTAACCTGCAGTTATCCGGTACCAAGGATAAATACCAGCGGGCTGAATGTGGGTGTATGGTGGCAGAAGAAATGGGTTCTTATGATACTTGCCCATTCGGCTGTGTTTATTGCTATGCGGTAAGAAGCCCAAAACTGGTGCAGACAAATAGACAAAAACATGATCCCAAAAGTCCTTATTTACTCCTGAATGGGTAAAATAATGATAGACTAAAGGATCGAGTAAAGGAAGCGGTGAAGAGTTAATGAGTTATTTACAACCAGGTATTAAAGCAACATTAACAGTGGAAAGGGAGGTTCCGTTCGGGTTCTTTCTTTCAAATGGAGAAGAAGATGTTTTGCTCCACACGCATGAAATCGTTGGTGAAATTGAAATCGGGCAAGAAATAGAGGTTTTCCTATTTCATGATAAAGAAGGCCGCTTGACAGCCTCCATGAAACTTCCAACGATAACCGAAGGCGAATATGATTGGATTCCAGTCGTGGATGTACATCCAAGCCATGGGGTTTTTCTTGATATCGGTCTACAAAAAGACTTGTTAATATCCAGTGACGATTTACCAAAATTAAAAAGCTTGTGGCCAGAAGTCGGCGATCAGCTCTATGTTACATTAAAGGTTGATAATAGAGGCAGAATGTTTGGACGTCTGGCTACTGAAACAGTTGTTCAGGAATTAAGCCAACATGCTCCTGAATCATTGAAAAATAAAGATTTTGAGGGAAGAGCGTATCGTTTGTTAAAAGTAGGAACCTTTATTTTAACGACAGAAGGGTACCGCTGTTTCATTCATGAAAGTGAACGTGCGAATGAACCAAGGCTTGGTGAATTGGTAAAAGGCAGAATCACAGAGGTGAAGCCAGATGGCAGTACAAATGGCTCGCTCTTACCACGTACGCATGAACGCCTTGATGAAGATGCGGAAGCTATCTATACCTACCTTGAAAGCCGCGGAGGCAGTATGCCTTACTGGGATAAATCTGATCCAGAGTCTATTCAAAAACGTTTTGGTATGAGTAAAGCTTCTTTTAAACGTGCTCTTGGCCGATTAATGAAGGACCGCAGAATTACACAAGAGGATGGCTGGACAAAGATTACGAAACAATAAGGTGATATGAATGAATATACTTTGGGATTTTGATGGCACTTTATTTGATACGTATCCAGGATATGCGAGAATGGTTAAAGGTGCAGTGGATACAACTCGATCGGAGGAAGAAATCTTTTCCTTATTAAAGGTGTCGTTTGGACATGCGTTTAAGGAACTGGGACTTACCGAGGAACAAATCAAACATATTCATAAGCTTGAAAGGCAATTAAAACCTTTGGATTTTAAACCCTTTCCCGGTTTGAAAAAGGTATTAGAGGCTGCGGATTTAAATGTCATTATGACACATAAATACCGTGAAGGTGCCGAGAGCATTTTAAAAGCAAACGGAATGGATCAATATTTCACAGAAATCGTAGCCATAGATGACGGCTATCCAAAGAAACCTCATCCGGCAAGTTATCAGTATCTGCATGATAAGTACAGTATTGATCTCGCGGTTGGTGATAGGGAGTTAGATATTTTACCTGCCAAAAGTATTGGGATTAAAACCTGCTTATTTCAGAATGATACGCCCGGTGCAGATTATTATGTAGACAGCTATGATACGTTTTTTGATATTGTTAAATAGGTAAAATTGATATCAAGAAGAATAGACAGGTGGAGAGAAGAACAAATTGTTCTTTCCTACCTGTCTTTTGTTTTTGTAGCGAAATGTTAACTAATTTATTACTGAGTATGTAATAAATTGTATTGGAAAGTATGTAAATAAGAGCTTCCGAACATCTTTTAGATTAAAATGAATAGTAAAGTCTGCATTATGAGATTTTAAATAGCAATTATAGAGCGGATTTCATGAATAAAAGAGCCGATTGTGAGCATAATCCAGCCGAAAGGAGCAAGAATAGAGCCAGTTCTGATAAAAATCCAGCCGATGTCAATAATAATAGAGCGGATTTGTTTTTTTACCTGATACGGGTTTTATTTATCATTCTCAAAGGAAATATCTTTACTTTCGAAATCATTTATCCTTATAATTTAGAATACTACCCTTAATGTATTTAATGAAATTTGATTACTGAAGGAGCCTAGAAAGTTGAAAATAAAAGATTTTACTTTAACAGCCATTTTTTTATCTATTATTCTATTATTTGCTTTCACGCCAATTGGGTTTATCCATTTAGGTATCATTAAAGCGACGCTAATTCATATTCCAATTATTATAGCCTCTATTATACTAGGACCAAGAATTGGTGCTTTCCTGGGGCTAGTATTCGGATTCACAAGTATTGCGGTCAATACGATTTCACCGTCACTCTTATCATTTGCGTTTTCACCGGCAATTCCTGTATTGGGTACAGATCAAGGGAGTCTTTGGGCATTGTTTATTGCCCTTGTACCCAGAGTCGTAATTGGGTTTATACCTTACTACATTTTCAAAGCATTTCGTAAGGCTATAGAGAAGAAAAAGTCCATTCAAAAAACAGCAATATTTACAACGGCCGTACTATCAACTTTTATTCATACATTTTTGGTAATGGGTTTTATTTCTATACTATTTCAAGACGCATATGCTCAAGCTATAAATGCTGATAGCACAAGTGCCATCTATAAAGCTGTTTTAACTGTATTTTTCACAAATGGACTTGCTGAAGCAGTCCTTGCTGGAGTGGTAACGATGGCGGTGGTTCCAGCTTTATTAAGGATATCGAAAAGATAATTTTTTATTAGAATCTTTACGTAAGTACATTTGTTTAATATCCATCGTGAAAAAGCCAAAAATAAAGAAGGAATTCAGAAAATGGATACTATCGAACCATTCTGAATTCCTTTTTGTCTACAATCTGAGAGATAAGCTTTTGCTATCTCTACTTCCTCTATTATTTAATTGATACACGACACAATAGGAGTATTAACTAGCTCCATCTATTTTTTAGGCCCTATATAGTTAATTATATTTGTTAAAAACACCGGGAATTTCTTTCGTACACCGAGAAATCTTATATAAAACGCAGTGTCCTATTTTCTGCAGAATGGGTGAGACTCCTGCGGGAAGAACAAGCGTATCAAGACCCCACAGCGCTTAAGCGCGAGGAGGCTTGATGCTTGCCCGCGGAAAGCGAGCCCATTCTGCAGAAAATAGTGTTAACGAAATGAAAAAAACGTAGACAATGTCTCCCTAATATAAGGGCTTTGTCTACAGTCTGAGAGATAGCAAAAGCTGTCTCTCTTTTTTTTAGAAAACAGTCAAATAAAAAAACCTGAGCCAGTGGAATACTGGGCTCAGGTCTTTGAATTAGCCTAACTATCATATATCTAACCTTCTAGGGTCAGATCATTTCGAATCCAATTATTTTTTAACTGCTTCTAAATACTCATCATACGACATTTGTTTGTCGATGATGCCATCTGGTGTGATTTCAATAATACGGTTTGCAATCGTTTGGATGAACTGGTGGTCATGAGATGTGAAAATCATGGCGCCTTTGAAATTGATCATACCATTATTGACTGCCGTGATGGACTCCAAGTCAAGGTGGTTAGTCGGTTCATCTAATAGAAGAACATTTGCACCGCTAAGCATCATTTTAGATAGCATACAGCGGACTTTTTCTCCACCGGACAGAACTGAAGCTTTTTTCATAACTTCTTCCCCGGAGAAGAGCATTCTTCCTAGGAAACCACGCAGGAATGATTCGCTTTCATCCTGTGGAGAGAATTGACGAAGCCAGTCCACTAGCGTCATGTCATTACCTTCGAAGAATTCAGAGTTATCTTTAGGGAAATAGGATTGAGAAGTGGTTACTCCCCATTTAAATGATCCTTCATCTGCTTCCGTTTCACCCATCAGGATTTTAAACAGAACTGTTTTAGCATTGTCATTTTGACCAATTAAAGCAATTTTGTCATCTTTATTCATAGTAAAACTTACATTGTTCAGGACCTTTTCTCCATCGATTGTTTTGGAAAGACCTTCAACACGTAATAGGTCATTACCGATTTCGCGTTCAGGAGTAAAGTGAACATATGGGTAACGGCGGGATGATGGTCGGATATCATCTAATGTGATTTTTTCCAATAGTTTTTTACGGGAAGTGGCTTGTTTGGATTTAGATGCATTAGCGCTGAAACGGGCGACGAATGCTTGTAATTCCTTAATCTTTTCTTCCTTTTTCTTATTGGATTCGGATGTTAATTTCTGTGCCAATTGGCTGGACTCGTACCAAAAATCATAGTTACCGACATACAGTTGAATTTTTCCGAAATCAAGGTCCGCAATATGCGTACATACCTTATTCAAGAAGTGACGGTCATGGGATACAACGATGACCGTGTTTTCAAAGTTAATTAAAAACTCTTCTAGCCATTGAATGGCTTTAATGTCAAGGTGGTTGGTAGGCTCATCGAGTAATAATACATCCGGCTTACCAAATAGAGCTTGTGCAAGCAATACTTTCACTTTTTCTCCACCATCAAGATCAGCCATTTTTTTGTTGTGTAACTCTTCTGGTATACCTAATCCTTTAAGTAGGATTGCAGCATCAGGCTCTGCTTCCCAACCATTCAGCTCAGCAAATTCACCTTCGAGTTCTGCAGCTCTCATACCATCTTCGTCGGAGAAGTTTTCCTTCATATAAATAGCATCTTTTTCTTTCATGACTTCGTAAAGTCGGGCATGGCCCATGATGACTACTTGAATGACTTCAATGTCTTCAAATTCAAAGTGGTTTTGCTTTAAAACAGTGAGACGCTCACCAGGGCCTAGACTAACATTGCCTGATTGAGGCTCAAGTTCACCTGATAAGATTTTAAGAAAGGTAGATTTTCCGGCACCATTGGCTCCAATTAATCCATAGCAATTTCCAGGTGTAAATTTAATATTTACATCTTCAAACAATTTTCGATCTCCAAAGCGAAGACCTACGTTATTTACAGTAATCATTTATTTCATTTCCTCCGTTTGCTGGTATCTAGCAAATTATATCATCACATGTACATATTTTGAAAGAGATGCAGTGCAATCAAGCGAATAAAACAAGAATAGGTGATTACTGTGTGGTAATTTATGTTAAATAAATAAGTGTTCATGAGAAAGGTGAACAATTTTGGAATCAGTACTATCAATGTGATAAGCGTTTACATATTTAAAATTCTGTAAACTTGTTACATTTCTGTAATATTGTTGACATAGTTGTAACGGGTTTTACATCTGTTTGTCCTTAACAATTAGTTTTTCTATTTGGTAGGATGATTTCTGTTATTCATCATGAAAAATTTAAAGGAGGTTAGGTTTAACCGATGAATCAACTACTTATTGCATTATTAGTTTCAACGTCACTTGCAGGAGTTGTACAAAGTGGCTTTGTTTCCTCAAATAATGCAAATGAAAATCAAGTTATGAATCAGCAACCTTCAACCAAGATAAGTCAGGTAGAGATGACAGCTTTATCTGATTATAAATATATAAATAGGGCGGCAGAAGAAACAAGCTCAACTTATATTCCGTTTAATAAGGAGGAAACAATCCCATCATATACGGCATTTTATTCTGAATTGAAGGATAATCCAGATAGCAAACGGAATGTCCAACAACATGGTTTTGATGAATCAGCCAACGTGGCTAATAAACCAAAACCAGAACAAATAAATAAAGATAACAAAACGGAAGAGATAGATGAAATCTCTCCAAGCACAGAAAAAACTGAAAAAGGTAAGGAAAACAAGACTGGTGAAACTCTTGTAGCTGATGAAACTATTAAGTTGAACACCCCTAATGATAAAGAGGATAAAACAATTAATGAGACTACCGAAAAGCCTAATACAGAACAGGAAACTGTAAACGAGGAAGCGAAAGAAGAGGTACAGGCATCCTCGGGTCATTCTGAACAGGAGGAAAAAGTACTTACCGTTAAAGCAACCGCCTATACGGCTGATTGCGAAGGCGGCACCGGTGTAACATACACTGGCATAGACCTTAAAGCGAATCCGAATCAGAAAGTAATCGCGGTTGATCCAAATGTAATTCCACTTGGTACTAAAGTTTATGTAGAAGGATATGGGCATGCGATTGCCGCGGATATAGGAGGAGCAATCAAAGGGAATAAAATTGATGTCTTTATTCCTTCTCAAGCAGAGGCGGAAGACTGGGGTATAAAAACGGTTGAAGTGACAATATTTGAAGATTAATAGTGATTATAAGTAAGTCCAAAAAGCAATCCAGCAGTGTCTGGGTTGCTTTTTACTATCTATTCTATTAAAAGAATAGTAGTATCAATAGCATATGTTTTTTTCCATACATAAATGAAAAAATATCAGGTATTAATTGTGGGAATAGAGTGACAGTTTATTTTTTTCGAGATTTGTAGTAAAATCAAAGTCTTTGACAGGGAATTATTATATAATTAGTTTTTGAATCAATATGGAGGAATTCTGATGACAACCGCAACTGTAGATGAATATAATTTAGAGAATTTGCTAGATTCTTTAAAGATGGATGCTTTAAAGAATATCCGCAGAAATCTAAATTTGAAAAACATGAGTTCATTAAGAAAAAAAGAATTGGTAGCAGCATTGGCAGAGAAAATACCGGCGTCTGTGCCTGAAAAGGTTCAAATGATGGATCTACATCAATACACAGCTATTGTAGCGATGATGACAAAAAGCGGGATAATGCCAATTGAACAAATCGGGCTTGAAAATGTATTTTACTTATCCAGCATTGGATATATACACCCATCCAAAGTGGAAGATCAACCAGTGGTTGTAATGCCAACTGAAGTTATGAAACAATTTTACAACTTAAATCCAAAAGAAATTATGACTATTGTTAACCGTAATCAAAAGGTTTCAAACATCTTGTTTGGCTTGGTTCGTTATTATGGATTTATGGAGATTGAAAAAGCCCATAAATTGATTGAAGGGTATCTCCAGGAAGAAGTGGATATCGAATGGTTACACAATTATATCAGTTATTTAGAAGAATACTATGGGGATTTCCGCCTAAATGAACCGTATATCATTCATGAGACAATCAAAGAATTAGATGGATTTAAGCAGGCGCAGGCAAGCAGAGTTGGCTTGAAATATTACCCAATTCCAGCTGAAACTATGTTAAATGTGAACCGTTTTGAACCATTTGAAAGAACGGAACAATTGGTGGATCTTGTACACTATTTAAGTGATACATATTCACTAAAACAAGAAGAAGCAGTAGAATTGGCAGATCGCTTTATCTATAAAGTTCAATTTGGTGAATCCTTACCCGATGTGGTGAAATGGTTTGGAGAACAAGTTGAATTAAAGACGGAAAAAGATATTAATGTATTGGTTGAAAAAATGGTCACAGTCGTAAATAATACAAGACTATGGATTTTAAAAGGTCATACACCTTCTGAATTATCCTCTCCATCTGCTAATAAACCTGCAACTTCTGCTCCAGTAGAAAAAACTCAACCTAAAGTAGGCAGAAATGAACCTTGTCCATGTGGATCAGGGAAGAAATACAAAAAATGCTGCGGAAAAGCTTAATTTTATAAAAGGTAAATGCAAACACGGTGTACACTTAGTGGCTTTGGCTATCAATCGTACATCGTGTTTTGTTTTTTTCTGAAATGCTATAATGGCAGTGAGTACAGTTCTTTATCATCATACTTGAAATGAGATTAAATCATAGAAAAAAACAAGGAGGGATTGGATGGAGGATTTTGAATCTTTAACATTGCCTACATATATTAAGCCAGGGCTGGATATTGTATTTTGCGGAATCAACCCCGGTAGAATCTCAGCACTTAAAGGGTATCATTTTGCCAATCCGGCAAATTTGTTTTGGAAGGGGCTGTATTTAGGTGGGATTACGCCATATCAATTTAAGCCGGAAGAGACAGCAAAGTTGCTCGACTATGGGTATGGCATAACTGATATTGTCGGCAGAGCAACCCGTTCTTCATCTGATTTAAAAAAAGAGGAATATCTTGAGGGTGCCGCCGAATTAAGAGATTTGATCATCCAATACAAACCTAAATGTTTATGTTTCATTGGGATTACTGCCTTTCGTTATGCGACAAACCGCCATAAAGGAAAAATAGTACCGGGTCTACAGGATGGACTGTTTTATTCCACTCCCGATTGGGAGGGCTGCCATATTTTTGTTGTGCCGTCAACGAGCGGGGTAAATGCTCATTATACACGTGAAGAAAGAATAGGTTATTTCCGACAATTGAATGAGTGGAACAAACTCAAACAATCCAAATAAATGGGTATAATACCTGCAAAAAGAGCCATGCTATAATTAGAAAGTTGAGCACATTAATGACATTCTAGATTATTGACATTTCTGAAAATGTAGTGTATTATGATTAATAATGTTTAGCTATATAAAATTACCCGTAAATAGACATTCACTTCTTATAAAGTGTTCTCCTTTTTACAGAGCGGTACTTTTTATAGTAGGTGAATCTTTATTTATCACACATTTTTGGAGGAAACAAAATGAAAAACGGTAAAGTAAAATGGTTTAATGCAGAAAAAGGTTTCGGATTCATCGAAGTTGAAGGCGAAAATGATGTATTCGTACACTTCTCCGCTATCCAAGGCGAAGGTTTCAAATCTCTAGAAGAAGGCCAAAGCGTGCAGTTCGACGTTACAGAAGGCGCTCGTGGACCTCAAGCTGAAAACGTAATTAAACTTTAAGAAGTATGCTAATAAAGGCTATCCAATTGTAAGGGTAGTCTTTTACTACATAATTAACTTCTAAAAGAAAGGTGTGCCGGTTATGTATAATCGAAAAAATGTTGAGGAAATAATCCCTGAAGAAACGAAGGTGTGGGAATGTACTTCTGATGATTGTAAAGGTTGGGTACGTGACAATTTCAAAGCTACTGAAACACCTAAGTGTCCATTATGTGGTAGTGAAATGACAGAAGGAGTTAAAATGCTTCAAGCGATTAATAATCCTAGGCGGAACGATTAAGCCGTCCAGCTTTCTCGCAGAAACAGACCATTGAATTTGGTCTGTTTTTTTTATTGGCTTTGTTAAAGTTCATTGTTGATTTATTAGTTAGTTGATAGTTGTGGATGGCCTGATACTCCTTGCTTCGAAAAGCGGAGCCCTGAGGTAGATCCCGCAGGCGTAAAACGCCGTGGAGGCTCCCGTACTGCTCGCGGAAAGCGAAGGCCAGCAACAGATCTCAACATTTAAGTTTAGCAGAGCCTATTTATTAGATAGATGAGTGGGTCCTAAATGAAACCTATGGCTAGTTTTATTCGTATGTTGAGTTAATGAACACTACAGAAAAGAGGAATCACCCACGTGAATATGCCTGAATTACAAGAGTTAAATGAATGGAAGGAATTTTTAATTGGCTACAAATTTGCTTTGAGTGAAATGAATACGAAACTGGATATCTTAAACCAAGAATTTGAATTTATTCATCATTATAATCCGATTGAACATATCAAATCGAGAATGAAAAGTCCGCAAAGTATTATGAAAAAATTACAACGGAAAAATCTTGATATTACGATTGAGAATGCAGAACAACATGTCCGTGATATCGCAGGAGTTCGTATTTCCTGTTCATTTACAACTGATATTTACGCAGTTGTTGATGCTCTGGGGAAACAGGATGATATACATATTTTAGAGATTAAAGATTATATTAAACACCCAAAACCAAATGGATATAGAAGTCTTCATTTAATAACTGAAATACCGGTATTTTATACAGACTGTAAAAAATGGATGACGGTGGAAATACAAATACGAACGATCGCCATGGATTTTTGGGCAAGCCTAGAGCATAAAATTTATTATAAATTTGGTAAAGAGGTACCAGAACATCTCCTTATGGAGTTAAAGGAATCTGCGTCTATGATTGCTGAACTGGATGATAAGATGCTAAGAATTAATGAAGAAGTCCAGGTATTTAAAGATAAACTGAAGAGTGAAACCTAATTGTATGTTTATTTGTCAGTCCTTTCTAAAAAAATGTGTCAAATGTATTAAAAAAGGGGAAGATAAAAATAAAAGGAAAAAAGGAAGGGACAAATTCATGACAAACTTAAGAGATATTATGACAACAAATGTAGACTTTGTATCACCGGATAGTAATGTATATGAGGTAGCTTTGAAAATGAAGAATGACAATGTAGGGGTTATTCCTGTCTGTGAGGATGGATCTCTAATTGGCATTATTACGGACCGCGATCTTGTAGTAGATGGGATTGCTGAGAAAAAACCCGGTTCGACTAAAGTAATGGATGTTATGCATTTGAACGTTGTTACGGCCACCCCTGACACGACAGAGGAAGAAGCGGCAGCCATGATGGCACAGCATCAAATCAGACGTCTACCAGTTCTTGAAAACGGTAAGCTGGCCGGGATTGTATCATTGGGGGATTTGTCAGTCAGCAACACCGGTACTGATGAAGCTGGAGAAGCTTTGCAGGATATTTCTGAACAAGAGTAGGATGGAATCCAGTAGGGCCCACTGCATCACGAAAACCCAGTGGATAATTCTGCTATTAGTAGCTTACATTTTAGGACCTGAATATTTCTTTTCTTATGAAACAGGGGATTCTCTTTTTGGGAATGCCCCTTTTTTTACGCTGATTTTAATTACGATAAAATTAAAATAAGCAGAGTCTGTTTGGTGAAAGGTTTCTTTCACACATGTTAGTAAGAACGTTTGTGCCCTATATGGTATGATAATCGTACTAAGATCAGGATGGGTGAGTATATATGTTGGGGGAGTATCATATATCCATTAGACAGTTAGTTGAATATGTTTATCGGAGCGGTGATCTGGATAGTCGTTTTCGCACGTCCAGTTCAATGATTGAAGGGACAAGAATACATCAGGCTATTCAGGCAGAATATCAGGATAAAGATGAAAAAGAGGTACCACTGAATATGGTAAAGGAATTCGGGGGTATTTATTATGAGATTGAAGGAAGATGTGATGGGATTCTACATCGGCCGGAAGGACCAGTTATTGAGGAAATCAAATCAACGTCCGGGACTCTTGATGCGATTAATGAAAATACATATCCGGTTCACTGGGCTCAGGCGATGTGTTATGGGTATATCTATTGTCTGAATGAGAATCTTAAACAGATAGAGATTCAATTAACCTATGTACAAGTACTGACAAATCAAATACTTACATTTCGAAAAAGTGTAACGATTGATCAATTAGAACAATTTATGGTGAAGGTACTGACAGAATTCACGCCCTTTGCAGCTTTACAATTAAATATAAAGGAAGAAAAACTAATTTCAGCCGCACAAATCGAATTTCCGTTCACGGATTTTAGGAAAGGTCAGAGAAAGCTGATTGGAGCGGCCTGGAAAACGATGTCGGAAAAGAAAAATCTTTTTGCTTTAGCACCAACCGGCATTGGTAAAACGATTTCTTTTATTTTCCCATCCGTTAAAATGATGGCTGAAAATGACCATAATATCGAACGGATTTTTTACTTGACGGCTAAAACCATTACTAGACAAGTGGCTGAGGATACGGTAAAAATCCTGAATGGCCAAGGATTAAAAGTGAAAACCGTAACGCTTACAGCAAAAGATAAAATATGTATGAATCCAGATGGAATTTGTAACACGGATCAATGTATGTATGCTGAAGGCCATTTCGATCGAATCAATGATGCTGTTTTGGACATTTTAGAAAATGAGTCACTTATGGACAGAGAGACAATTCTGAAGTATGCTCACCGTCACCGCGTATGTCCGTTTGAATATTCGATTGAATTAGCATATCTCGCCGACATTGTAATTTGTGATTATAATTATATTTTTGATCCAAGAGTTTTCTTGAAGCGATTTTCGGATGAGCAAAGGAAACGGACTGTTCTTCTAGTGGATGAAGCTCATAATCTGGTGGAACGCGGAAGAGAAATGTTTTCTGCGGAGTTGGAAAAGAAAGTGTTTCTCGATATAAAGAGGGCATACAGCGGGTCTAATCCAGAGCTATCAAATGCAGCTAAAGTAATAAACGCTTTATTAATTCAACAGAAGAAAGAATTAGGGGATAAAAAATCAGCTGTATATTTGGACAAACCAGAAGAATTGCTGGAAGCACTCGAACTATTTGTCCTTTATGCAGGTGCAGAATTAACCCGGAGTGGAGTCAGTGACTCTTCCAATCATGGCGATTTATTGGAAATCTATTTTACATCTCAAAATTTTCTCCGGATTGCCAAGTATTATAATAAGAATTATATTACTCATGTGATAAAAGGAAGTAATAATCTGTCTATCAAAATGTTTTGTTTAGATCCTGCCTTAAATATGCAAAAGATGACGAAAGGATTTGCTGCCAAACTATTCTTTTCAGCTACTCTAACACCAATTGGCTATTACATGGATGCTCTGGGCAGTGAGGACGGGGATTACCGGATTAACATAGGTTCTCCATTTTCTCCTGAACAATTGGCTATCACGATTCAGCCACTCTCCACTCGATTTCATGATCGAGCAGCCTCAAGTGTTCTAATTGCCAAAACCATTAAAGCGGTAATCCGAAATAAAGGAAATTTTTTAGTGTTTTTCCCATCCTACCAATTTTTAACGATGGTAATGGAAGAACTGGAGGAATTCGAGGGTCCATCTAAAGTCTTGATACAAAATCAGGGGATGACTGAGCAGGAAAGAGAGGCTTTTTTGTCAGCTTTTGAAGAGGATTCAAACGTTCCTGTCATCGGTTTTACGGTATTGGGCGGAATATTTTCTGAAGGAATCGATTTGGTAGGGAATCGATTGAGCGGGGTAATCATTATTGGTGTAGGATTACCGCAAATAAATGAGGAGAGAAATTTAATTCGCGACTATTATAAGGCAGCCGGAAAAAACGGATTTGATTATGCTTATATTTATCCCGGAATGAATAAGGTGATGCAGGCGGCGGGCCGCTTAATACGAAGTGAGCATGACACTGGCACACTTACACTAATAGATGATCGTTTTTTAACCGAAAAATATCAATCTTTATTCCCGGAAATGTGGAAATCATTTAAAATTATTAAAAGCTACAAAGAAATGACATAAGAGGAGATTCATATGAGAGAGCAAAGAGTAAGAGGATTTGAAATCGTGAGTCCAGAGTATTTTAAGATTCAAATGAATAAGGATAAAATCAAGCTGCCACTGCGCGGTGATGCAGGATCGGCAGGCTATGATTTTTTTTCAAATGAAACAATCACACTGAATGTTGGTGAGAAGCATTTATTTTGGACTAATATCAAAACCTATATGAAACAAAACGAATTGTTGGAAATTCATATACGAAGCAGCCTTGGAGTCAAATATGGACTTGTTCTATCGAATGGTACTGGCATCATTGATTCATCTTATTATGGGAATCCTGAGAATGATGGAAATATTGGCATTTCTATTACCAATCGAGGAGAAGCGCCCGTGCTGATTAAACAAGGGGACCGGATTGCACAGGGTATATTTAAACAGTATTTATTAGCTGATGATGATCAAGTCTTGCATGCAAATAGATCTGGTGGATTCGGTTCCACAAAACGCTAAGCTGCGAATAGTGAATCATTTTGTTTCAAATATTAATCTTTCGGGTAAAAATAGGTAAATACATATCTATATTAGAAAGAGAGATGATACAAAATGCTTTGGACATTAATCGGAGTTTTAGTGGTCTTATGGTTGTTAGGTTTCCTATTTGAAATTGGCGGAGATATTATCCACGTATTATTAATAATAGCTGCACTTGTGTTCGTGTTTAATATTATTAAAAACAGAGGATCTGGAAGAAGATAATTAATCTCTAATTATATTCATTCTGTGTACCTTAGTAGATGTAGAAAAATTTAGGACTATATAGGAGGATTTTTTCTCCCATATAGTCCTTTTTTGTTGTTTAAAGACACTTTCTGCATGTACAAAGAGACGTATAATCTACGGGATTAATTTCTCCATAGCTATATCTTTGGTAGGAGGATGGAATAAACTTACGATGGATCTTTGATTTATGGTAAAATTTACAAATTAGATTAGGGATATATGAAAAGGAGTGGGAATTTTGAAGGTAAAAAAGAAAGCTAGATTTTGGATGATGACAAGAATACTATTTTCTTTTATTGCAGCAATCATTTTGTTATGGGTCGCTTTCCATTAGATTAAAACAACGTATGAACAAAAAAGTTATCAAGCTCCAGGAAAATTAGTTGAAGTAAACGAGAATAATATGCATGTTTACACGAAAGGCGACGGAGAAAATACGATCGTCTTATTAAGTGGTTTAGGTACTGCAGCACCAGTGTTAGATTTTGAACCCTTAATAAATGAATTAGCACTTACTAATAAAGTAGTCGTAGTGGAACCTTTTGGCTATGGATGGAGTGATTTAACAACTAAAGAAAGAACGGTAAAAAATATAGTAGAGGAGTTGAGAACAGCTCTAAAGAAATCGAATAATGAAGGCCCGTATATTTTAATGCCACATTCTCTTTCTGGAATATATAGCATTCTGTCGCGCTCAACTAAATGATAACTCTCCATCTCAAATAGTCACTTTAAAGGGACATCATTATCTTCATTGGACACGTTATAAAGAAATGAGTGAGCACATAAATCATTTTACGAATACATTTTAGGTAATTAAATCAGTGAACGGTCTTTCTATAAATCGATAGTACGAAAATATAAAAATATGAAAAAGATTTTTGTTTGAAAAAAATCAGATGATTCAAAAAGAGAGTTTTACTTTTTACGAGAACGTAACAATTATGTCAATCTGTAAATGTTTTACTTACAGTAAAGGATATTAGGTATATCTGTCGAATATAAATCATACATGTAAAGCTAAATTGAAATGGTGGTCTAAATAGATGGAGCCAATTTTATTAAAGCAAAGTGATTATCAAAAATTGATTAAGGAATCACTGATGAAAGAAGAGGGGAGGTTATATCAGGAGTATTTAGATTCTATCAAGATCCAGCATCATGAGGAAAATACAGCATCTATGGAGAAACCACGTAAAACGATGTTCAGTCAATTGATTAACACGGTAAATGGGGATATATCTGAAAGTCAGATCAAGGAAGTGGCGAGAAGGACAGCCATTGAACGCATGGATGCTATTAATATAGGAAATGTTTTATACAATATCAATCAGGGACGCAGTATCTTTGTTAATTTTGTGCTGAAGATGGATATCCCGTCTTATATACTCCAAAGTACAATTAATAATATCAATAGACAATATGATATTTTTAGCTATGAAATGGTTTCGACCTATACACAAATGAAAAATAAAGTCATTGATGAGAAGACCACCTTCATCAATGAAAACCATAAGGATAAATTAGCCCTGCTCGGTCAAATATCATCGAGCTTTGTGCATGAATTCCGTAATCCGCTGACGGCTGTAATGGGCTTTAATAAAATTTTGAGAAAAGAATATCCGGATATGAAATACTTGGATATCATGGAATATGAGCTCAATCAATTAAATTTTCGGATTACCCAATTTTTGCACACATCAAAAGCTGAATTCAATGAAGAGATTATCATGGATATATCGATCAGAGAGCTGATTGAAGAGATTAAACAATTAAGCTATGCGAACATTATAGATACCAATGTTAAGGTAGAAATCGATGTTCCGGAAGATTTAATCATAAAGGCAAGCAGAAATGGATTGAAGCAGGTTGCTCTTAATCTTTTTATTAACTCAATTGATGCCTTGAAAAATCAGCCTTCCGAGCGTGTCATTAAAGTAAAATCCATGATGAAGGACGATCAATTAGTGATAAGCTTATCCAATAATGGGCCAATGATTGCAAAGGAAAATATTGAGTCAATCTTTGAACCATTTTTCACTACAAAGGAATTAGGTACGGGAATTGGCCTTTATGTCTGCAAAAAAATTATTGATAGTTATGATGGCGACTTATTATGTTCTTCCAATCCCGAATGGACGAAATTTAGTATTTATCTTCCTGATTCTATTATTATCAAACCAGCACAGTGAGTTACACGGATGAATTCTTAATCATTTATTTATTTTCTAAACTATTAATTTTGTCGTTATACACTTATTCTGTTAGGATGCTTGAATAGTAAATGAGATTGCCTCCTGAGAAATAATCCAGAGAGACTAAAAATGGGTGCGTGAATGACGCAGTATAATTAGGTGGCGGAATATTCGTAAATTTTTTTCGATGTATATTATTAAAGCAGCACTTTCCTCATCGGGAAGGTGCTGTTTTTTTATGATCAGTAATGTTCTAAAAGGAATAGCAGAATTAACATGAAAATGGAATGTGTTGAGCTATCATACACCTGTAGTCATTGTGGTGTGCGGTATGGGGACAGTAATGATTGAATCAATGCATGTAATCGCTAAAATTTAGATTGGCATTATACTTGCATTAATGTAAGTGATGGCTAAATAAAGTTGATGTTTACGAACTTTTGTTCATTTTGGCCCAGGATAAAATAAGGAGGGATATTTGTGACAACATCTAATTTGGAATTATCCAGATCACTGGTAATCGGAGAGTATTTGCGCAGGGCAGCACACACGGCACCTGAGAGAGAGGCATACATATATGGCAGTGAGAGACGAACGTATCGTGAATCTGAGAAGAAAGCACTTCATTTAGCTGGATGGTTGCAGGAAAACAGAATAGGATATCAGGACAAGGTTGGTTTTATGCTCTTGAATGGACTTCCTTTTATTGATGTATTCTATGCTACATCTTTAGCTGGAGCGATAGGAGTCCCAATAAATTTTCGTCTGACAAAAGATGAGCTGGCGTATATCATTGGACAATCTGAATGCAAAATTTTATTTGTCGATCACGTCTTTTTGCCTGTGATTGAATCGATTCAATCACAAATTCAGCTTGTTGACTGTATCGTTGTCGTGAATGGAGATTCAACTTCTTCCCATATACCTTATGAGACCATATACGATCGCTCCTCAACGTATCAGCCTTGCAATTCATTATCGGGTGATAATGGAGCGCTTATTATGTATACTTCAGGTACAACCGGACGGCCAAAAGGTGCAGTTTTATCGCATCAAAACATGTGTATAAATGGTATGAACCAAGTCGTAACAGCAGGACTTGACGCAACTTTTAAACAACTTTTAGTTGCTCCTTTATTTCACATTGCTGCCCTATCAACTCTTTTATACCCCATTAATGGAACTACAGTGATTCATTCACAATTCAACCCCGAAGAAGTGCTTCAAACCATCGAGAAAGAGCGAATAAATTTTATCTTTTTAGCGCCGACGATGTGGCATATGCTTGTTGAATGTCCTTCGATTGAACAATATGATTTAACATCATTAGAAAGATGTGCCGCTGGGAGTGCTCCATGTTCCCTATTACTGAAAGAGAGGATTGCAAAATATTTTCCAAATGGGAAACTGAGCGATCCTTTTGGACAAACAGAAATGAGTCCGGTTACTACCTGTCTTCAACCTGAAGATTCTATTCGGAAAAATTCTTCCGTGGGTAAGCCGGTGGTCAATGTAGAAGTGAGGGTCGTTGACGACCATATGAATGATGTTCCGCTTGGAGATGTCGGGGAAATTGTCTACCGTGGACCAACCGTTATGAAAGAATATTATAAAAATCCAGAAGCAACTAGAGAGGCATTCCGTGGGGGATGGTTTCATAGTGGAGATTTAGTTCGGATGGATGATGAAGGGTTTATTTATATCGTTGATCGGAAAAAGGATATGATTATTAGTGGCGGGGAGAATATCTATCCAGCCGAAATTGAACAAGTTTTAAATAGACATTCCAAAGTTGTCGAAAGTGCTGTGGTCGGTGCTGTTGATGAAAAATGGGGAGAAGTGGTTCAAGCTTATATCGTTCTGAGAAAAGGTGAAACGATGACAGAGGAAGAAGTGATTTTCTATTGCCAGGAACAATTGGCATCGTATAAAAAGCCTAAGATTGTCAATTTCGTGGATACATTGCCAAGAAATGCAGCCGGAAAAATTGTTAAAACAGTTCTTAGAAAGGGATATTTAGAGACAGAAAAGTAGATATGGTCCGCTAGTTTTAGTCTGAGGCAGTGTGAAGTTGGTATTTAGGGGCTTATCACGCTTATCACTGCCTCTTTTTAGGGACTTTGCCAGTTGAGTTTTTTAAAGGAGAAAGGTACATCTATGTTTGTCTAACGAAAGAATTCTATGTTAAAAGGCAAGGTAGAAAAATAGTGGCTATATTAGCTCAAAGGTATTGTATTGCGAAAATGGAATACTATGCTCAATTTTCTTCTTTTCGCTCAATAAATAGTGGTTTGGCTTAATTCCTGTCAATTTCGGCTCAATTATTGGTAAAAACCGCTTTTTTATATTGGATTTCCGATTTAATAATGACAAAAAGTGCCTTTTAAACTGTTTAGTTGGGTGTGGATTTACTCCTAATAAGTGAAAACTCATTGTTCTTTATAATAATCTTAAAAAAAGAGATACTTATTCTTGGTTTCTTAATTGAATTCTATGAATATAAGTCTAGATTTAAAATTTTGAGATAGATTTAGACTATCTATTTTTTGTGAGCCTACAAATTACAACATATTATGTATAGGTTATAAGTTACAGTTAAGGAAAGCAGGTCCGTCTGAGCATTCAAAAGTCCTATGCGTGGTATTCAAACAGCAAGGAAAAAAGGTTGTTTGGAAATCAATCATTACTAAATAGAAACCAACCTATTTTCTTAAGTTGGACAGGGGTTTTATGTTGGCACGGAACTTGCAATTAGTTCAGGGAAGGCTGAGCAAAGTGGATGCAATTTAATGTAAGCGCTTTATCGAGAGAGGGGGGAGGAATACATACGAAAAGCATCCATGAAAAATAAAATTTATTACTTTCAAAGGAGGGATACGAGTGCGTGAATATGTGACTACAAAACAAATGATCAAAAAGGATTCACTCCCGTATAAACTTTATCAAAAAGCTAAAAGACATGGGATATGGAATCCGGTTGATATTGACTTTAGCCAGGATAAAGAGGATTGGAAAAAGCTTAGCCCTGATCAACAGCAAGAGGTTTTGATTCAATTTGCGCAGTTTATTGGGGGTGAGGAAGCTGTATCGGAGGATATTCTTCCTATGATCATGGCCGTTTCCAAGAAAGGGTGGTTTGAAGAAGAGTCCTATCTATCTACCTTTTTATTTGAAGAAGCAAAGCATGCGGAGTTCTTTAGTTTATTTTTAGAAGAAATCGGTGTAACTGAGGACCTCAGTCATCTACTGACACCTGGGCATAGGAAATTATTTGATGATATCCTTCCTCGGACAATGAATAGATTACTTGTGGACCAATCACCTGAAGCAATGTTGGATGCTGCCGTCACATACAATATCTTTGCCGAAGGGGTATTAGCGGAAACGGGATATTGGTTCTTCTATGAAGCTCTGTCTAAAGCAAATTTATTCCCTGGATTTATTGAAGGGATACGGAATGTAAAAAGGGACGAAGGACGCCATATCGGATTTGGTACATTCCTTATTCAGCGCTTAATTCATGAACATCCTGAGTTATTTGATCGTGTCCAAATAAGGCTTCAGGAGTTGCTTCCAATTGCCTACGAACTGACAACTAGGGAAGATGGGGAAAAAGTGACAAGTCTTGGTATTGAAGAAGGAAAAGCAATGGAATATGCACTTAAACAATTAAGTGCGCGGATTGAGGTACTATCACGTGCCCAAGATAAAACGCTGGAAGAAATTCATGACACCGAAGTTATTTTTGAGTAAGAAAAATAGTAGTGGGAAAAGGGAGGATATGGAATGAGTACAGACGTGAAGGTACAGGAATTTGCACAATTTATTGGTGGGGAATGGACACCAGGATCTACGGGAGAAATGTTTGATGTCATAAATCCGGCTACATCCGAAGTAGTTGCTAAAGTCCCTAAAGGTACAAAAGAAGACGTGAATAAAGCTGTTCTAAATGCAAAAGAAGTATTTGAATCAGGTGTATGGTCAAGGAAAACGCAGGCAGAAAGGGCGCAAATCATGTTGCGTTTTGCCGATGAAATTAAGGAACATGCACAGGAGTTAATCTATTTGGAGGGAATCAGTACAGGAGCAACATTGCGAAAAATTGGAGGAGCGGATATTATGCAGCTCATCCTCTCTCTCCAGCAAACAGCTAACATGTCCCTTGAATATGAGTTTGTGGAGGCATTGCCTGTAAAGCAAATGTTCGGAGCAAACAGAGCCCAGTTGGTTCGGGAACCATTAGGTGTCGTAGCCGCGATTACACCGTTCAATTTTCCGCTTGTATTAGCGATGTGGAAGATTGCACCTGCAATTGCCATGGGTAATTCCATTATTGTCAAGCCAGCATCTGATACCCCGCTTGGTACATTGAAATTAGCGGAGATTGCAGTTGAAGCGGGGCTGCCTAAAGGGGTTTTCAATGTCATTACCGGATCAGGCGCAGAGGTAGGAGAGGCGCTTGTGACACATCCGGAAGTGGAAAAGATTGCATTTACCGGTTCAACTGAAACAGGAAAGAAAATAATGGAGTTAGCCTCTTCAAGTGTGAAAAAGGTTACGCTTGAGCTTGGCGGGAAGGCACCTGCAATTGTACTTCCAGATGCTGATTTGGAAGTGGCCATACCAGGGATTTTGCTTGGCGTATTTTTCCACGCTGGTCAAGTGTGTGAAGCAAGCACGCGTGTCCTTGTTCATGAATCGATGTACGATATTGTGGTTGAACAATTAGTGGCCATGAGTGCAAAGATAAAATTAGGTCAACCGCTTGATCCGAATACCGGAATGGGTCCAGTCATTTCAGAGAAACAAATGAATAAAGTCTTGGGCTATATAGAATCCGGATTGGAACAGGGTGCCCGTCTTGTGTGCGGTGGCAAAAAAGCAGAAGGACCGGGACTTGATCAAGGCTATTTCGTTGAGCCAACCATTTTTGCAGATGTCACAAATGATATGAAAATAGCACAGGAAGAAATTTTTGGACCAGTTCTCTGCGTGATGAAGTATTCAACGATAGAGGAAGCAATAGAGATTGCCAATGATACAATTTATGGTTTGACGGCTGGTGTATGGTCCCGTGATGTTGTCAAAGCTAATGAAATAGCAACACAGCTTAAGGCAGGCACAATTTGGATTAATGAATGGCATGCGTTCAGAAACGATGCACCATTCGGCGGTTATAAACAAAGCGGGCTTGGACGAGAATTGGGGAGTCAAGTTTTCAATGAATATACAGAGCAGAAGAGTATCATAACAGCACTTACAACTGAAAATGAACAAAGGGCAGCTTTAGGGCTGATATTCTAGAATTCTTTTAAAACTAATTGGAATGGGGAGATAAGATGAAGGTTACTTCGTATTATGAATTTATCCATCGATCAATCATTAAGAATGGGGCAGGGTCGCATATACTTGTTCCGGACTTAATTCAGTCATTGGGTGGTAAACGTCCGGTTCTATTTTCCGATAAAGGGTTAACCCATGCTGGGCTGACGAAAAAAATACAGCGCTTATTTGAAATGGTGCCTGGTATACAGCTGGCGGGAGTATTTGATGATGTTACTCAGGATGCCAAGTCTTCTAATATTAATAATGGTCTGCAATATTTTAAACAATGTAATGGAGACTCTATAATTGCCATCGGTGGTGGTTCGGTCATGGATACGGCAAAAACAATAAAATGGTGTCTTCATAAAAAAGTGGACAAAATTGAACATGCCTTGAATGGAAATGTAATAGAAGTTTGGCCTGAGGCTGTGCATATGGGGGTACCTCATATATCGATTGCGACAACAGCTGGTACGGGTGCAGAAATATCGGGCATTTCGGTTGTTTATAATGAACATTTAGGAGTGAAGTGTAATTTGCTCCATCCATTTATCAATTCAGATATCGCAATTCTTGATCCAGAATTAACTGTTGGCCTACCGGCTAAAGTTACTGCTTTTACTGGATTGGATGCCTTGACCCATGCTGTGGAAGGTTATTTTTCCAATAACTCAAATACTATGGGAGATGCATTTGCACTCCATTCTGCTAAACTGATTCGAGCCAATTTGGAAACAGCTGTACATGAAGGGAACAACATTGCAGCACGTGCGAATATGCTGCAGGCGAGTGCTATGGCTATAACAAGTTTTGTCTTAGCTTTTGCCGAAATGCCTATCCATAACATGGCCCATGCCCTGGGTGCAAAGTATGGAATTCCACATGGGCTGGCTAATGCAGTTTTAATGCCGAGTGTTATGAAAAACTTAGCTCCGCTTTATATTCCTAAGATAAAAGAATTTGCTCAGGCACTTGGTATTAAGGATATTGCTGATACTGAGGAAGAGTGTTTGCAGCAATGTATTGATGAAATTGTCGCTCTTCGTAAAGCTGTGAATTTACCGGATGACTTTTCGGAATTTGATATCAACTCTGCAGAGATACCGGAGCTTATATCAGTTGTTCAAAATGATCCATCCGGTCAGACATATCGTATACCGAATGAAGTCATTGAGCAGGTTTGCCGAGAGGTTTTAGTGGCTAAGGTGACTGTTTAATAGGCTGATATATAGAATCCAGTATTTAAGGAGGTAGTTATTTTTTGAATATTGTTGAACTGCTTACGTCCACTGTGTCGCGTTTGCCCAATCAGCCTGCTATTCATTACCGGGAACAGGTGCTGACGTATCAAGAGCTGAGAGATCAAATTTTCAGTATTGCAGCCGGGTTGGAAAATATAGGCATTACTCATGAGACTAAAGTTGCGTTGATGATGACCAATCGGCCGGAATATATCATTACGTATTTTGCTATATTAGCAAATGGTGCAACTGTCGTGCCCATTAACCCTACCTTTAAAGAAAAAGAAACAACCTATATTATCAATGACTCAGAATCAGAATATTTAATTACTGAGGCTGCTGCATCCGCCGTCATTCAAAACTCTATGAATGACTTTAAACAGATGAAAGAAATCTATTATTTTGGAGAAGAGGAAAACCATCCATTTACTGACTGGCAGGAATTGCAGTCTGTATCTCCAATCAGCAAGGTGGTCCCTGTTCATGCGGAGGATGTCGCGCAAATCATTTATACATCTGGGACAACCGGTAATCCGAAGGGAGCCATGATTACACATGCCAACTTGAATTGGATGACGATTACAGCAGCCGTCATTAATCAATTAACGCCAAAAGACAGGGTCCTTTGTGTATTGCCTCTTTTTCATGCTTATGCCAAATTACAAGGATTCCTGGCGCCGATTGCCCACGGAAGTACGATTTATTTAGAGGAACGTTTTCACCCTGTTGATACACTTGAAAAGATATCAAAATATCAAATCTCGATTTTCTTAGGTGTTCCAACTATGTATGCCTTCTTTCTTCAAAATCCAGCCATTTCAAATTTAGATTTTTCGCATCTTCGGACAGCTGGTTGTGGTGGGGCAAGTTTACCTGCCGAGATACTCCATAAGACCAATCAATCACTGGGTGTCGAAATAGCAGAAGGATATGGACTGACAGAAAGTACAGTTATGCTGATGACTACACCTCGAGATATGGCTAAAAAATTGAATTCTGTTGGAGTGTCTATTCCTGGCGTCGAATTGAAAATTGTCGATCCGGAAGGTAAGGAAGTAGAACCGCACGCGGTAGGAGAGATTGTTTTCAGAGGTCCCAACATGATGAAGGGCTACTATAAAAAGGAAGATGATACGATTAACACGATTAAAGATGGATGGTTATATACTGGTGATCTGGCCTATTATGATGAAGACGGATACCATTTTATTGTGGACCGGAAGAAGGACATGATCATCAGAGGCGGCTTTAATATTTATCCACGTGAGTTAGAGGAAGTATTGTACACGCACCCTGATATTTTGGAATGCTCCGTTATTGGCAGGCCTGACCCGGTCTTTGGCGAAAAAACGGTAGCCTATGTAGCAAAGAAAAATCTACAGTTACAGGAAGAAGAAGTGGTTTCCTATTGTAAAGAGAGATTGGCAGAGTATAAGGTTCCTGATTATATTTGTTTTATTGATCAAATACCAAAATCAGGAACAGGGAAGATGCTAAAAACTGTTTTAAAAGATTACGACAAAAAAACTATTAAATAATAAATAATAAATAATAATAAATGATTTCAGTGGGCAAAATCCTGATTCTTTAAACGAGAAGGATTTTGCCGATTTTTATTCCCTCCCTATAATTAGAGGAGTTTTACACGTATTTGTGGAAAAAAATATATAGACTTTTAAAGGGGGAGAACACTATAAAGCCCGTTAAAGAAATCATGAGTCCGCTCGAACATTGTTTATCACCAACGAACACATTGATGGAAGCTCTATCTATCATGTGCAAGCAAAAGTGGAATACGATCCCGGTGACAAACAGTTCAGGAAAACTGATTGGCGTATTTACAAGAAGTTCATTGTACCAAATGATTCTCACTGATGTTTCTAAAGATACTACAATCAGTGATTATATCAAAAAAGATGTAGGAACAGTTTTGGAGGATGTGAACTCTGAACTGTTGGAAAAATTAATATCAAAGAGCAGGGTGGGCACGGGGATTGTCGTGAATAAACAGGGTGCTCCTGTAGGCATTTTTACAAAAACAAATGCCGTTATGAATTACGTGAGAGAAACGAAATTATTAAAAGAACAGCTTGAAAAAGTATTACAGACATCCAATTTGGGAGCAATTATGACAGATGAAAAAAATCAAATCATCTATGTGAATGAAAAAATCACTGACATGATTGGAATCCCTTATTCATCACTCATCAATGAAAACCTCGAGATTTATATCCCTCAATTAAATCAATTTTCTGAGAAAATGGAAGCTCATTTTCCAATGGTTTTTCAATCTGAACATTATATAGTACGTTTGTCAAAGTATGCTTTAGAAAATGGTAAACATGGGTATATCACGCTATTTCAAAATGTATCTGAATTAGAGAATTTAACGAGAGAATTAAAATTTCAAAAGAAATGGAAAACACTTTTGCAATCTGTTATCCATAATGCCTATGATGGCCTCGTCATGATAAATGAAAAAGAGGAAGTTACTTTTATCAGCCCCAGTTTGATCGAGTTGTTTGACCTGTATGATCAGCAAATGGAAATGAAGGAAATTAAATCAGTTTTACCTCATCTTCATTTGCCGCATGTGATGAAAACGGGTGTAGCGGAAGTTAGTGAGTTTATGCAGGTTAAAGGAATAGACTATATCGTTCACCGTATACCCGTTTATCAGGATGAGCAAATCATCGGTGCCATTGGTAAAATCGTTTATCGCCAGCTGCACGAGGTTCGTGAGTTATTCAAAAGTGCAGAGGTAAATGATAGGAAGAATCTGAATCCTACCAAGCTTGAGAAATCAAGATTTACATTTGATCAGATCCTATCAAACGATAAGCAAATGGATAAGCTGATGCGGAGTGGGATGAAAGCAGCCAAGGTAAAGACCACAGTATTAATATTTGGGGAAAGCGGAACGGGTAAAGAGTTATTTGCCCATGCCGTTCATAGCGCCAGTCCATTTGGAAAGGGTCCATTTATTACGGTGAACTGTGCCGCTATACCTGAGCACTTGTTGGAATCAGAGTTTTTTGGATATGAGGAAGGCGCTTTTACAGGAGCAAAAAATAAAGGGAAAATCGGCAAGTTTGATATGGCCAATGGCGGCACACTTTTCCTTGATGAGATTGGGGATATGTCTTTATCCATACAGGCCAAGCTGCTTCGTGTCCTGCAAGAAAGAGAGTTTTACAGAGTAGGCGGAACAGAACGAATCAGTGTAAATGTTCGTATCATTGCCGCTACCAATCGTCCTTTGGAAAAAATGGTTGCTGACGGGGAATTTAGGGAGGATCTATTTTACCGGTTGAATGTCATATCCTTTGAGATTCCTCCTTTAAGGCGGAGAAAAAAGGACATTCTCCTTTTAAGCGAAGCATTTATTAAAGAATTTAATAAACAAAACGGGACAAGCATTACAGGATGGAATTCATTGTTTGAGAAAGCAATATTGGAATATGACTGGCCCGGAAATATCCGGGAATTGCGGAATGTTTGGGAGAGGGCCATGATTTTTGCTGAGGATGGCAAAGTCGGTCTAGAGGACATCCCAGAATATATTCTGCAGAAAGTTGGCTACGATCTTTTTTTGAATGAAGAGGAGGAAGATGAAGAAACACAGCCTTTATTAGAGAAAGCGGAGCAACTGGCCATACATAAAGCGTTAGAAATGTCAGGAGGGAACAAAAGTAAGGCCTGCCTCCTGCTTGGTATCAGCCGATCTGTATTGTATGACAAGCTAAAGAAGTATGATTGGTTACTGCCTGAATCTCCACTATTAAAACAGCAGAAATGATGGTGTTTGAAAATCAGACATTCCTTATGGTTTGGAAAAGTTCCGTATTTTAACAGGATAGAAATTTAGTAAATTTAAGGAGGAAGCGTTTATGCTAAAGGGAATTAAAGTAGTTGATTTCACCCAAAACTTGCCCGGACCCTATGCAACTCTGCGCCTAGCAGATTTAGGGGCAGAAGTAATTAAAATAGAGCCTCCCACTGGAGATCATGCGCGGCTTCCTTTGGAGGAAGATCAAAAAGAAAATTATCTTTTCCGGTGTATGAACCGTAATAAAAAAAGCTTGTCCCTGGATTTGAAAAAAGAAGCGGACAAAGAATTGGCGATTGAAGTCATCCGTAATTCAGACATTTTGATTGAAAGTTACCGGCCCGGTGTAATGAAACGATTAGGGCTTGGATATGAAGATATTCAGACTTTTCATCCAAAGATTATTTATTGCTCCTTATCCGGCTATGGCCAAGAAGGTACCATGCAACAGCTTGGCAGCCATGATTTGAATTACATGGCCATGAGCGGTGTATTGGCTCAGTTAAAGGATGGGGATGGCAGGCCTGTTCAACCATCACTTACATTTGCGGATTTAATCGGTGGGTCTTCAGCAACCGAATCGATACTTGGTGCCCTCTTTCAAAGGGAACGCATAGGTAGAGGAACCTATTTAGATATTGCATTATTGGATACAACTGCTGCTTTAATGAATTATCATGTGTTTATTGAATCAGCAACAGGCAGAAAAACTGGAATTCCAACATTAAATGGTAATGTAATATGTTATGGAATTTATGAAACTAAGGATCACAGGTATATGACGTTATGTGCGCTGGAAACAAAATTTTGGCGTAATTTTTGCACGGCAACAGGACAGGATACATGGATAGATGCCCAGTTCTCTCAATCAGTTGAGCAGAATAAAGTTTATCAGGAGATAAGACGATTGTTTGCAAGTAAAACATTTGAGGAGTGGATGGATTTCTCTTTGAATGTGGACTGCTGCATGGCGCCTGTACTTGAAGCCAACGAGCTAAGCAAACATATCTATATGAAGGAAAGAAATTTAATTCAAGAGAAAGATTCATTTAGCTATATGGTGACCGGAAATCATGCAGATTCCTACTCGAATGAAATGATAATTACCTATCCGAAGCTCGGCCAGAGTAATCGAACTTATCAAAAATAAAAAGAAGTAAACTGCTGTGTGTAAATACCGGCAGTTTTTACTTTATAGTTTGCCAAAATCATTGTCCTCTTACAGCAAACGATTATGAACGAACGAGACACTGATGAAAGGGAAGTTGTATAGATTTCATACAACCAATCTCTCAAACTGGCGAAATATCCATTTTATAATTTGGCATGATACTTGCATATATATAGGTTGTACAGATATAAGACTATGAATGGAAAGGGAGTACACAGATGACCAGTTATTTAAAGGAAGAGCATCGTATTTTTCGTGAATCAGTTCGGAAATTTTTAGATAAGGAAGTGATTCCTTACTATCTTGAATGGGAGAAGGAGAAAAGCACACCTGGAGATTTGTGGAAAAAGCTTGGTGACCAAGGGTTTCTTGTACCGTGGGCAGATGAGAAATATGGCGGATTTAATGCAGATTTTGCTTATTCAGTGATACTTGCTGAGGAATTTGAAAGAGTCGGGAGTGGAATCGGAGGATGTGTTTTACATAATGATATCGTTGTTCCTTATTTGTATGAATTTGGTACAGAAGACCAAAAACAAAGATGGATTCCAAAGTGTATTACAGGTGAGTATTCAACAGCTATTGCAATGACCGAGCCGGGAACGGGATCAGATTTAGGGAATTTGCAGACGAGAGCTGTTAAAGATGGTGACGACTATATTATTAACGGACAAAAAACGTTTATATCAAATGGGCTCAGGTCCGATTTAACAATCGTGGCCTGTAAAACAAATCCAGATGCAGGACATAAAGGAATCAGTCTGATTGTAGTTGAAAAAGGAACACCCGGATTTATACGTGGAAAAAAGCTGAACAAAATTGGCCAGCTTGCGGGTGAAACGACTGAGTTAATTTTCGAAGATGCGAGAGTACCGGGCAGCAATTTATTGGGAGAGGAAAATAAAGGTTTTTATTATTTGATGGCCAAACTTCAGCAGGAACGGTTAATGTGTGCGATTCAGGCATTAGCGGCAGCAGAGGAATCGTTGAAAATCACGATTGACTATGTCAAACAGCGAACAGCCTTTGGAAAATCGATCAGTGATTTTCAAAATACACAATTTAAAATCGCCGAAATGGCCACTGAGGTGAAGATAGGCCGTACATTTATTGATGATTTAATTGTGAGACATATGGAAGGTCAGAATATTGTCACAGAAGTAAGCATGGCCAAATGGTGGGTAACTGATATGGCAAAGAGAATGGTCAGTCAATGTATGCAGTTGCACGGCGGGTACGGTTTTATGGAAGAATATGCGATTGCGAGAAGATACCGTGATATAGCGGTTACCTCGATTTATGCAGGTACCAATGAAATTATGAAGCAAATAATCGCTAAAAAAATCGGATTATAAGGAGAGATTTAAATGAGGGAGGCCGTAATTGTTGAAGCAGTCAGAACACCGGTAGGAAAGCGAAATGGAGTATTTAGCTCCGTCCGTCCGGATGATTTTCTCGCAAACGTTTTAAAAGAAGTAGTAAACCGAGCAGGTATTTCTTCTGAATTAATTGAGGATGTCATTATTGGGTGTGTATCACAAGTTGAAGAACAAGGTTTAAATATTGCACGTTCAGCTGCCTTGATGGCTGATTTCCCCATTAAAGTGCCTGGTACGACGATTGACCGACAATGTGGCTCGAGCCAACAGGCCGTTCATTTTGCTGCACAAGCCATTTTGAGTGGAGATATGGATATCGTTGTAGCGGGTGGAGTGGAGAGCATGACAAGAGTCCCAATGGGTTCAACAAGGAAAAAAGCAGGTCCAAGTGAACAGTTGTCTTCTCGCTATGAATTGATCAATCAAGGTTTATCAGCAGAAAGAATTGCTGAGAAATGGGGTTTTAGCCGCAGTCAACTTGATGAATTTTCGTTATTAAGCCATCAAAGGGCTATTCAAGCCCAAAATGAGGGACGCTTTGACCGTGAAATCATACCTGTAGAAGTTATGGATGATTTCGGGGTTAAGACATTAGTTACACAGGATGAAGGACCGCGGCGGGGAACGTCTCTTGAAAAATTAGCGAAACTGCCAACCGTATTTAAAGAAAATGGTGTGATTCATGCTGGGAATGCCAGTCAAATGAGTGATGGAGCCGCAGCCCTGTTAATTATGTCTAAGGAAAAAGCATTGGAATTAGGCTTAAAACCAAGATTTTCGATTATCGCCCGAACGGTTATAGGCTCCGACCCAACCCTGATGCTAACAGGACCGATAGAGGCAACGAGAATGGCACTTGAAAGAGCGGGATTGACGATACAGGAAATAGATTTATATGAAGTCAATGAAGCTTTTGCACCTGTTCCGCTCTGTTGGAAGGAAGAAGTTGAAGCAGACATGAATAAGTTAAATGTGAATGGAGGAGCGATTGCTCTCGGTCATCCTCTTGGTGCAAGCGGGGCAAGGGTTATGGTTACTTTAATGCATGAACTGGAAAGAACAGGAGGCAGATATGGATTACAGGCCATTTGCGAGGGTGGCGGTATGGCTAATGCAACTATTATCGAACGAATTGAATAGATTAATCAAACAGGTACCGAATGAAAACTAAAATAATGGAGGTTGGTAATATGAAAATGCAAAAAATATCTGCTGTTGTGACAGGAGGAGCTTCCGGTCTGGGAGAGGCTACAGTCAGGAATATCGTGGAGAATGGCGGGAAAGTAGCAATTATCGATCGCTCGGAGGATAAAGGGTTGGCATTGGCTGAATCCCTGGGTCATGAAAATGTAATCTTTTTAAAAGCGGATGTAACCAGTGAAGAAGAGATTCAGACTGCTATTAAAAAAGGTGTTGAAACGTTTGGAAATATCAATACGGTCGTCAATTGTGCGGGGATTGGAGTAGGTGAAAAAGTCGTCTCTAAAGATAAAGTGCATGATCTTGGCAGATTTAAAAAAGTGGTTGAGGTCAATTTGATCGGGACATTTAACGTGATTCGTTTAGCTGCAGAACAAATGATTAAGAATGAACCTAATGAAGATGGAGAAAGAGGGGTTGTCATTAATACAGCTTCAGTAGCGGCTTTTGATGGGCAAATTGGCCAGGCGGCCTACAGTGCATCAAAGGGTGGAATTGTCGGCATGACCTTGCCATTGGCAAGAGATTTAGCGAGAAGTGGAGTCCGTGTCATGACGATTGCTCCAGGGTTGATTGACACACCTTTATTTGGAGGGCTACCGGAGCAGGCCAGGGCGGCTCTCGGTGCGATGGTACCCTTCCCGCCAAGACTCGGATATCCATCAGAATATGCCATGCTCGTCAAAAGTATTATCGAAAATCCATTGCTGAATGGAGAGACAATTCGCCTGGATGGGGCGATTCGTATGCAGCCAAAATAATAGATTAAGAGGAGGCAGTGTTATGTACTCATTTCTGCGTGTTGAAAAAGAGAATAATGTTGCAACGGTCGTGATTAATAATCCGCCGATGAATGTTTTGAGTGAACAAGTGGCAAGTGATCTTTGTGACGCCTTTACCGAACTGAGAGATGATCATTCAGTGGTTACAATTATATTAACGGGGGAAGGTGACCGGGCATTTATGGCTGGAGCAGATATTAAGGAGTTCCCCAACATGATCAGCCAAAGTACGGATGTCGGAAAACAGCCCAGTAAGAAAAATGAGGTTTTTCGATTGATTTCCGAATTTCCGAAGCCTACTATTGCCTATTTAAATGGAGTAACTCTTGGCGGTGGATTTGAACTTGCACTTGCATGTGATCTCCGTATTGCTAAGGAGACGGTACAGCTCGGCTTGCCTGAAGTAAAGCTCGGCTTATTTCCTGGTGGAGGGGGAACGCAAAGGCTTCCCCGTTTAATTGGTTCCGCTAAAGCAAAAGAGCTGATGTTTACCGGTGATTCCATATCGGCTGAAGAGGCGCTTCAGCTCGGGATGATTAATCAAATAGCTACAGATGAAGAAGGGATTGAAGCTGCCTGCAAACTGGCCCGAAAAATCAGCAGGCATTCCCTTCAGGCATTACGAAGAATCAAGCAGGCAGTCAATGAGGGGACAGACGGTCCATTGCAGGTTGGACTCGAATTAGAATCAAATCTATTCCAGGAAATCTTTACTACAGAGGATATGAAAGAGGGAGTAACTGCTTTCCTTGAAAAACGCCGTCCAGTATTTACTCATCAATAAACATATAAGTGATTGCTTTTACGAAGAAGTCTGGGGGGGAGTCTTCTGTGATACTCAAGGTTGATGGGAGGATGTAATTTGAGAAATGCAGTGATTGTAGATGCGGTTCGGACTGCAGTAGGCAGGATAGGCGGATCTTTAAAAAATGAGGAAGTGGATTATCTTACTGCTGCAACCATGAATGGATTGATTGAACGCACAGGAGTTTTGAAAAATGAGATTGATGAAGTCATAATAGGCCAGGCAAAACAAAGTACGGATCAGCCTAACCTGGCAAGGTTGGCTTTATTGCGTGCTGGACTTCCAATAGAAACCCCTGGTTATACGGTCCATCGCCAGTGCGGTTCAGGTGTGCAGGCCGTTCATAATGGCGTTCAGCAAATTATGTGCGGCTTGTCCGATATCGTTATTGCCGGAGGTGCTGAAAGTATGAGTCAGGCACCGTTTTATTTACGGAATGCTCGTTATGGATTAGGCATAGGTAATGCTGAAATTTTTGATTCCAATACGGAAAGCCAACCGCGTGCTCAGCCGATTGAGACATATGGCCACTTAACTATGGGAATGACAGCTGAAAATTTAGCAGAAAAATATGAAATCAGCAGGGAAGAACAGGATGAATTTTCGCTTTTAAGTCAGGAAAAGGCAGAATATGCTATTTCCTCTGGATTGTTTGATAATCAAATCATTCCTTATCAGATAAAGACGAAAAAAGAAACGGTTTTGTTCAAGGTGGATGAACATCCAAGAAAGACAAGTATGGAGCAATTGGGAAGGCTTATACCAGTTTTTAAAGAAAACGGAACCGTTACGGCCGGGAATTCAAGCGGAAGGAATGATGGTGCAGGATTGGTTTTGTTAATGGCAGAAGAAACAGCTATTCAAAAGGGCTATAGATGTAAAGCAAAAATCATTGCTCAAGCAGTTGCCGGTGTTTCTCCGGAAATTATGGGAATTGGTCCTGCACCTGCTACGAGAAAAGCACTGAAGTTAGCCGGGTTGAAATTGGAGGATATAGGACTGATAGAATTAAACGAAGCATTCGCGGCTCAGTCTTTAGCCGTAATTAAAGAATTGGGTATGGATGTGAAACGAGTAAATGTAAACGGTGGTGCAATTGCGCTCGGACATCCGATTGGAGGGACCGGCGGTATAGTGATGACCAAACTCCTTCATGAAATGGAGCGCAGGGGAGAGAAATATGGGCTGGTCACCTTTTGCATTGGCGGAGGTTTAGGAATATCCTCAATTGTTGAGAATTTGCAGGTTTAAATCATGGAACAAATGAATGGTTTTGAACTATATCCGTACATGGTGATGTTCTTATTCGGTAACAGGAGTGTTTGAATCTGTTAAATATATATAGCTGTATTGTTGCGATCCCAAGTATCATTGTTATACATGTATTCTCCAGAAATTAAAGATGAAGAAAAGAGCAATACGTGGGTTAATTGTAGTCTATCTTTTATAAGTAGTTACCAGAATCGCTTTTCTTAGCGACTCTTTTTTTTTTGCCTGCAACGACCAAGGGTGTTTGGAGATTTTTATTCCTTGTACTAAATGGTCACTAATGTCTTGAACGACTTACTTTCTTTTAGTAGTGTGTAAGCTATATATTTCGTAAATGTATTAATAATAGTTGTTTTACTAACAAGCAAACCTAAATAGATCACCAAACTTCTCGGATGTAAGAAAATCGGCTTACGATAAATGAACTGATTAAGAAGATGAATCGCTTTTTAAAATAGGATAACCTGTAAAGAGAGAAAATGATCAGTTTAATAAAATGTATAGATTAATCTGTTTAAAGGTGCTCTTTTAAAACAATGTGCTAAATCTTCATAGTGATAAAAATCCCCTGTCACCAAGGAAATTGTACACAATCAAAATAAAAACAGAAACTGATTTCAAAGTAGTTCATAAATGAATCAAATTCTATTCTGACAAAAAGAATGTAAAATTCTTCAAATAAATAGTGATTATATTCAGAATATATAATAAAATATCAATTTATGGGGGTGTTTGAAGATATGCGTTTAACGAGTGAGATACTTGGCCATTTTAAGCCTTATTGGGTCAGTATCACAATAGCTGTTGTTTTCTCCTTGATTGGTGGGGCTTTTACCATTCTTCCGCCTATTCTGACGGGTAAATTGGTTGATGATGTACTCTTACATAATGTAACTGACCTTCTACCATGGATCATCGGAGGTATTATTGTATCTTATATTGGAAAAGTAGTGTTTGAGAGTATGCAGGAATACGTGCAGATTAAAGTTGGACTGGATGTCATAACGGATATGCAATTACGAGTTTTTAAGAAATTGCATAAAGCTCCAATGTCTTTCTTTCAAAAGACACCAAGGGGAGATATGTTATTTAGATTGACGCACGATGTTGAGTCTATCCAAAATTTAAATAATACCGTAGTTCCACGATTTCTACAGCAAATAATCAGCGCAGTTGCTGCCTTTTCAACCGTCATTTTTATGTATTGGCCAACTGCATTTATCATGTTTATTGTATTTGTCATTTATTTATATCCTTCTTTTAAACTTGGAAAAACGGTTAGAGAAATGGGCGCTGTTCAAAGGGATATGAGTGCCGATATGTATCATCATCTGCAAGAAAGTATTGAATCTGTAAGGTTGGTCCGCACCTTCCATCAACAGACCGCTGAAATAGATAAGCAGAAATCAAAGCTTGAGAAATGGATGTCTTTTTCTATAAAAGCGGCTTTGATTGGTAAAGTCAATTGGCGCCTTGGGAATATGTTCAATATTGCTACTCCGGGAGTTGTCATGCTAGTAGGAGGATTCTCGGTATGGAGAGGTGAAATCACAGTTGGGGTACTTGTGACCTGTTTAGGATTTATTCCGACTATGTTTCAACCTGTGCGCTCACTTGCTGAAAACGCATTGATCATCCAGCAAGCCATTCCTGCTTTGCAAAGAATCTATGAATATTTCAATTTGCCTGAAGAACATGATGCACAACTACCGGCAATGGGTCCGATATCCGGAAAAGTAGAGTTAAAAAACATCACTTTTCACTATCCCGAATCAACAGAAAATGTATTAAATGATATTTCAATCACGGTTGAACAGGGCCGCCATATTGGAATTGTGGGTACCAGTGGAGGCGGAAAAAGTACATTAGTTCAGATTTTATTAGGATTGTATGATCCTGATGAAGGTGAGGTCCTGATTGATGGAAAGAATCTTCATACATATAATCGTAATTCGTTCAGAAGCCAGGTTGGAATTGTAAGTCAGGAAACCTTCCTTTTGAACGCTACTCTGAGAGAAAATCTTGTATATGGAAAAAGGGACGCTGCTGATAATGATATACAGCATGCTGTTGAAGCGGCAGGATTGACAGAATTAATTGAGTCTTTACCAGAAGGCTACGAAACAGTCGTAGGTGAAAGGGGTCTGAAGCTATCCGGCGGGCAACGTCAACGGATTGCTTTAGCCAGAGCGATTTTAAGGCATCCGCACCTTTTGATATTTGATGAGGCAACATCTTCTTTAGATGGAGAAACGGAGGAGAAGGTACAGGAAGCACTGGAAAAACTTATACCAGGCAGAACGACGATTACAATTGCCCATCGTTTAATAACTGTTCGTCATACGGATGAAATCTTGCTTTTACATAAAGGTGAAATTGCTGAAAGAGGAACACATCAAGAATTACTCGCTTTGAAAGGAAAATATTTTGAGTTATATAGGTCGCAATACAGTGAATTAGAGAAGGGGCGAGTAGGATGAGTGCTGATCAAAAGATTCAAAAAAACCGGGACGGCAGGCGTGTACTCGCCTTTTTAAAGCCTTTTTGGAAATGGGTGCTGGGAGATTCCTTTGTTATTGCCATTGCGCAGATTTGTGCATCTGTTATCCCGGCATTTGCCTTAAGCTGGCTGGTTGATGATGTCATTCCTAAGCAATCCTCATCATTGCTATGGGGTTTAATGTGGTTGCTGTTGTTTGTAGCTATCTTTGATTTACTGATGATGGTAATAGATGAATATTTTTGCCATTATATTGCGAAATCCGTCACGAATAGGCAGAAAATAAAATTGTTTACTCATATTCATTATCTACCTTTTTCCTACTTCCAGAATGCAAAATCAGGAGAATTACTGGCTCGTGTTTCAGATGATCCTGATACATTGCACAATTTCCTGGCATGGGAAGGCTCTACCTTAATGGCTGCTGTTCAGGGAGTTTTCATTTATAATTTTGTCTTATTTTTTATTCATCCTTACTTGATGATGGCAAGTGTGATTTTGGGGATTGTTTTCTATATAGCTTCTAACCATGTCGGTAAAAGAACAAGGTCTGCTTCACAAAAAGCGAGAGAAGAGGCGTCTCGATATTTAGAGAGGTTACGTGAATCTGTGACGGGAATTCATCTGTCCAGAGTATTGGGCGTATCCGATCGTGAGGTGGAGAGCATTATTTCCATTCGGGAGTCTTTCGTTAAACATTCCGTAAGAGAATTAAAAGCTCGTATGCAATCGATTGTTGTAATTGGTGGATATAATGGAATTGCACTCGCAGGCGTCTATTATTTCAGTGTCCTTTTGATCTGGGACAGTCAATTAACTACCGGACAAATGCTGACTGCAGGGAGCCTAGTAACCATTGCGGCAAATGAAATGCAAAAGATGTTAAGAATGTGGCTGTCTGTAAGAAGAACAGGTCCTGCACTGGATCGATCAGATCTTCTTCTTTCCATCCCAAAATCTGAAATCGAAACTAATCCCGGGAAAAAGCCCGAATATACAGGCGGCAATATAGAGGCAGCTAATCTAGTATTCTCCTATCCGAATAAAGAAGAGAAGGTCTTAAAGGGTGTCTCATTTAAGATTAAGCAAGGAGAAATCGCCGCAATTGTTGGACCTAGCGGATCAGGAAAATCCACGATTGTTGACCTGCTTTTACGTCTATATGATCCTGTGGAGGGCTCCATTAAGATCGATCATCAAGATATTCGTATGTTTGATGTTGAGTGGCTCCGCCAACAACTTGCGTTTGTTTCTCAGGATGTTCAAATGAGGAATGGAACATTGGCTGATAACTTAAGAATGGGTAATCCGGAAGCGACAGACGAAGAACTTTATATAGCTATTAGAGACAGCGGGCTAATGGAATATGTAGAAGGATTGCCGAATGGGCTGGAAACGAATGTTGGAGAAAGAGGGAGCATGCTATCCGGTGGGCAAAAGCAACGTTTATCCTTAGCGCGGGCATTAGTAAAAAAGGCTGAAATTCTTATCCTGGACGAAGCAAGCTCAGCGTTGGACCCAATCACCGAACTTAAAATAAATGAGGCAATTAGAAAAAGGAAAGAATCGCAAACCATCATTATCATTTCACATCGACTATCCACTGTCCTATCAGCCGACCGAATTATAGTTATGGAAAATGGAAAAGTAATTGAGACAGGTACACATGCGGACCTGCTTGAGAATAAAGATGGGGTATATACAAGGTTATTTAGCCGTGAAGCTGAAATGGGCAATCAAACTGTAATGATATAACCTATCTGAATCATGATCATCATTATACTGTAATGTTTTTGATAATAACGCCTCTAACATGTACATATAAGTTATGGTAAACTGTTTATGATTTGTATGTTCATATGGGGGTGATTTATATGTTGAAAAAATACGAACAAGTTAAGATAGAGATTAGGAAGCTCATAGAAAGTGGAAAATATATACCTTATCAGCGCATAAGCTCTGAATCTGAGTTAACTCAGAAATTTGGAGTTAGCAGACATACGGTTCGCAAAGCAATTAATGATCTTGTCAATGAAGGCTGGTTATATACAGAGCAAGGTTCAGGTACCTTTTGTGCTGACCGAAACGCAAAGCAACCAGCTGAAAAAACAATTGCTCTCCTGACTACATATATATCAAATTATATATTCCCCTCCATAATTAATGGAGTTGAATCCTATTTAAGCAGTAAAGGATATACTCTGCTCCTTTATAGTACGAATAATGATTTAAATAAAGAGAAGATTTGCCTGGAGAATTTATTTAACAGAAATATTGCTGGTTTGATTGTCGAACCGACTAAAAGTAATTTCTATAACCCCAATTTGAAATACTATTTAAATTTAGAAAGAAAAAAAATACCGTATCTTATGATTAATGCCTATTATCCTGAACTCAATCCCTATAGCTTAACGGTAGACGATGAGTTAGGTGCTTATATGGCTACTGAACACTTGATTAAATTGGGGCATACAAGCATCGCAGGACTCTTTAAAACGGATGATCAACAAGGCGTTAAGAGGATGCAGGGATTTATTAAAGCACATCGGGAGCATGGCATCCCGATCTTACCAAATATGATTCTACCGTATACAACAATAGAAAAAGAAAAGGTTTTGAATGAAGAATTTAAGAAACTATTAAATTCTGAACAAAGACCTACAGGGCTCTTCTGTTATAATGATGAAATAGCACTGACTGCTCTTGATGTTATTAGGCAGTACGGAATAAGTGTACCTGATGATTTATCAATTGTAGGTTTCGATGACTCAAATTTAGCGACTGCATCTGAAGTTAAATTAACTACTGTCAGTCATCCTAAAAGTGAAATGGGAAGGAAAGCAGCCGAAACAATTATCCAGCTGATTGAAAATAAAGATGAGGTTCTTCCTTCGATGATTTATAAACCAGAGTTAATTGTTCGAAATTCAACGAAAAAAATATAAGAGTATAATCTAAAACCCACCAAAATGGGTTTTTTATTTTGTTCACAAATTATTGTAAAAAAATTGCAAATAAGCATAATTTAGTAGCGCACTTGTACTAACAAGTAGTATGATATTATTGTAAGCGTATCCATTAATTTGAAAGGTTTCTATATTCTGATTTTTTAAGAGGTTTATTGAATAAGAAACTATATTTTAACAAAAGGAGAGGTTAATCAGATGAAAAAGTTTGTTGCTGCATTAATGATGTTTGCGTTGATATTTACATTAGCGGCTTGTGGTGGCGATGAAAAATCAAGCGGTGATGAAAAGGGTTACGTTGGAATAGCTATGCCAACAAAGTCATCGGAGCGTTGGGTATTTGATGGAGAAAATATGGTTAAAGAGTTTGAAAAGTTAGGATATAAAACGGATCTTCAATATGGTGAAGACGTCATTGAAAATCAAATCGCCCAAATTGAAAATATGATTACTAAAGGAGTAGATATTTTAGTAATCGCCTCCATCGATGGTGAATCATTGACAGAAGTACTACAAAAAGCGGCAGACCAGGATATTAAAGTTATATCTTATGACCGCTTAATTAAAGGGACAGATAATGTAAGCTATTACGCCACATTTGACAACTTTAAAGTGGGTGTTTTACAAGCCTCATACATTGAAGACAAACTTGGCCTTAAAGATGGAAAAGGACCATTTAATATTGAATTATTTGGCGGATCACCAGACGATAACAACGCATACTTTTTCTATGATGGGGCAATGTCAGTCTTAAAACCATACATAGATTCAGGTAAATTAGTTGTTAAAAGTAACCAAACAGATATGAAGCAAATTGCTACTTTACGCTGGGATGGGGCAACAGCACAATCACGTATGGACAACTTACTTAGTTCAAAATATTCATCAGATCGTGTAGATGCGGTTCTATCACCGTTTGATGGAATCAGTATAGGTATTATATCTTCCTTAAAAGGGGTTGGTTATGGAACAGAAAGTAAACCATTACCAATTATTACTGGTCAGGATGCGGAGTTGGCATCAGTGAAGTCGATTATTGCAGGTGAACAAACATCAACCATATTTAAAGATACGAGAGCATTAGCTAAAAAAGCAGTTGAAATGGCCGATGCAGTCCTAAAAGGTAAGGAAGCGGAAGTAAATGATACTGAAACCTATGATAATGGAAAAAAGGTTGTTCCATCTTATCTATTGGAGCCAGTTTCAGTTGATAAAGAGAATTATAAAGAGATTTTAATAGATAGTGGATATTATACAGAAGAAGAATTAAGCAAATAAAAAAATAATAGTCTATGCATTTTTTGAAAGGTTTCTATATTCAACTCATTATGGGGCTAAATTGAATTAGGAACCTTATTTTTTAAAAAAGGGAGAGGATAATAAAATGAGAAAGTTTATTACTGCCATAATGATGTTTGTGTTGGTATTTACCTTGGCGGCATGTGGAGGCGAAGAAAAATCCAGCAGTGATGAAAAAGGATTTGTTGGAATAGCCATGCCAACAAAGTCATCGGAGCGTTGGGTATTTGATGGAGAGAATATGGTCAAAGAATTTGAAAAATTAGGGTACAAAACAGATCTTCAATACGGCGAAGATGTCATTGAAAATCAAATTGCCCAAATTGAAAATATGATTACTAAAGGAGTAGATATTTTAGTGATCGCCTCCATCGATGGTGAATCTTTAACAGAGGTTTTACAAAAAGCAGCAGACCAGGATATTAAAGTTATATCTTATGACCGCTTGATTAAAGGGACGGATAATGTGAGCTATTACGCCACATTTGACAACTTCAAAGTTGGTGTTTTACAAGGCTCCTATATTGAAGAAAAACTTGGTCTTAAAGATGGAAAAGGACCATTTAATATTGAATTATTTGGCGGGTCTCCAGACGATAACAACGCATACTTTTTCTATGATGGTGCAATGTCAGTCTTAAAACCATACATAGATTCAGGGAAATTGATTGTTAGAAGTAAACAAACAGATATGAAGAAAATCGCTACTTTACGCTGGGATGGGGCAACAGCGCAAACTCGTATGGATAACTTGCTAAGCTCACAATATTCATCTGAGCGTGTAGATGCGGTTTTATCCCCGAATGATGCACTCGCTATCGGTATCATATCTTCTTTAAAAGGGGTTGGTTATGGAACAGAAAGTAAACCATTACCAATTATTACTGGACAGGATGCTGATTTAGCATCAGTAAAATCGATCATTGCCGGTGAACAAACATCTTCCATATTTAAAGATACGAGAGCATTAGCTAAAAAAGCAGTTGAAATGACAGATGCAGTCCTAAAAGGCAAGGAAGCAGAAGTAAACGACACTAAAACATACGACAATGGAAGCAAAGTCGTACCATCTTATCTTTTAGAACCAGTTATAGTAGATAAAGAAAATTATAAAGAAATATTAGTAGATAGTGGATATTACACAGAAGAAGAATTAAGTAAGTAACAAAATGATAGGTGGATGCTGTTTGATTGTAATGTAATTAATCAAACGGCATCCCAATTTATACAATTGAGGTGAATGGCGTGTCATCAATTTTATTGGAAATGAAAAATATCACGAAGACATTCCCTGGGGTAAAAGCTCTTGATCAAGTGAATTTGAAAATCAAAGAAGGAGAAATTCATGCCCTTTGCGGAGAAAATGGAGCAGGAAAATCCACATTAATGAAAGTATTAAGTGGAGTATACCCACATGGCACTTATTCAGGAGATATCTTATTTAATGGAGAAGTATGTGAATTTAAAAATATTAAGCAAAGTGAAAATTTGGGGATTGTTATCATCCATCAAGAGTTAGCTTTAATTCCATATCTATCAATCTCTGAAAATATATTTATTGGGAATGAGCAAACAAAAAACGGAATCATTAATTTTAATGAAACAATCGTGAAAACGCTAGACTTACTGAAAATTGTTGGGTTAAATGAATCGCCAGATACACCTGTTAATCAGTTAGGTGTGGGGAAACAACAATTGGTTGAAATTGCAAAAGCTTTATCCAAAAAGGTGAAATTACTAATTTTAGATGAACCAACTGCTGCTTTAAATGAGGATGATAGTGAAAATCTTTTGGAATTAATGCTTGAATTCAAGAGACAAGGAATGACTTCCATCATTATCTCACATAAATTAAATGAGATCGCTAAAGTGGCAGATTCCATAACCATCCTGCGTGATGGCAAGACAATTGAAACCCTCGATATGAAAAAAGGGGTTACAGAGGATCGAATTATTAAAGGCATGGTCGGGCGCGACCTGACGAACCGGTATCCAGATCACACATCAAATATTGGAGAAACCATTTTGGAAGTGAAAAATTGGACGGTTCAAGATGAAAATAATCCGGACAGAAACATTGTTGATGATGTCAGTTTTCACATAAATAGAGGTGAGATCATAGGGATAGCCGGCTTAATGGGGGCTGGGAGAACTGAGCTGGCGATGAGTATTTTTGGTAAAGCATACGGCAAAAAAGTTTCTGGTCAACTTTTTAAAAATGGAAAAGAATTGAAGTTAAAAAATATTACGCAAGCCATTAAAAATGGAATTGCTTACGTAACTGAGGACCGTAAATCATTTGGCCTTGTTTTAGAAGAAGATATTAAAACAAATATAACATTAGCAAATCTAAATAAAATATCGAAGAATACAGTCGTGAACGAAAACCAGGAAATTATAGAAGCAGAAAAATATCGTAAAAAAATGAATATCAAAAGTCCGAGCATCCTGCAAAAAGCGATGAATTTGAGCGGCGGAAATCAGCAAAAAGTTGTGTTAAGTAAATGGATTTTTACTGAACCGGAAATCTTTATATTAGATGAACCTACGCGCGGGATTGACGTGGGTGCTAAGTATGAAATCTATTCTATTATAAATGAATTGGCAGACAAAGGAATAGGAGTCTTGGTTATATCATCAGAACTGCCTGAGATATTAGGAATATGTGACAGAATTTATGTCATGCGTGAGGGTACATTTACTGCAGAGTTTAACCGCCATGATGCTTCACAAGAAAAAATTATGAAATACATGACCAGGACAGGAGTGGAACAGCTGTGAAAACACTTACTAGCTTAGTAAAAAATAATATAAGACAGTATGGAATGATACTGGCTCTGATTTTTATTATGGTATTGTTTCAAGTATTAACAGATGGAATCTTACTAAAACCTCTTAATATTACAAATCTAATTATGCAAAATAGCTATATTCTTGTTTTGGCTATTGGTATGCTTTTGGTCATTATTTTGGGGCATATCGACCTTTCTGTTGGATCGATTGTAGCGTTTGTTGGCGCTATGTCAGCCATATTTATGATTGAAATGAATTTGCCGATTTGGTTATCTGTAGTGCTTTGTCTTATCATTGGAGCATTAATAGGAGCTTGGCATGGGTTCTGGGTAGCATTCCTTAGGGTTCCTGCCTTTATTGTTACACTCGCGGGGATGCTGATTTTCCGGGGACTTACAATGCTTGTTCTTAACGGGCAATCTATTGCACCATTTCCTGATTCTTTCCGAAAAATCAGCACAGGGTTCATACCGGGATTGAATAAAACGGGAGAATTAGATTTATTGACTATGATTGTCGGAGTTTTAATCTCTCTCCTGCTAATATGGGGTGAATTAAGTAAACGTAAAAAACAACAGTCTTACAATTTTGAAGTACTTCCTATGTGGCTATTTACTTTAAAGCTGGTATTTATAGTAGCAGTTATGAATATATTTGCTTATTTCCTAGCTTCATATGAAGGTATCCCTAATATTTTGGTTATTTTAGTCGTATTAATTGTCGCTTACTCATTCTTTACGAATAAAACAGTTCCTGGCCGACATTTATATGCACTGGGAGGCAATGAAAAAGCAGCGAAATTATCGGGTATTAAAACCAAATGGCTAACCTTCTGGGTATTTGTGAATATGGGTGTATTATCTGCTTTATCAGGGTTATTATTTGCAGCTCGGTTAAATGCGGCGACTCCAAAAGCGGGGAACTCTTTTGAGTTGGATGCGATTGCTGCGGTCTTTATTGGCGGAGCTTCCGCATATGGCGGTATAGGTACAGTTATTGGAGCAGTAGTGGGCGGATTGGTAATGGGTGTCTTAAACAATGGGATGTCTTTAATCGGTTTAGGTGTAGATTATCAACAAACAATTAAAGGCTTAGTGCTGTTGTTGGCTGTAGGTTTTGATGTTTATAACAAAAATAAATCTTCATAATCAATTTTACTTAAAGGAGTAACCTAAAAATGAAATATCGTAAACTTGGAAATACAGATTTATCTGTCAGTGAAATTAGTTTTGGTACATGGGGTATTGGCGGTGATTGGGGAGAGTCTGATACCCAGGATGCTCTTCTTGGTTTAAATCGTGCTATGGAGAATGGAGTTAATTTCTTTGATACTGCGGATGTATATGGGAGTGGCAGAAGTGAAGAGTTGCTGAGGCAAGCAACGAAAGGAAAAGAGGATACCATCTATATTGCATCTAAATTTTGTCGAGCCGGTGATATCCACGATCCAAATACGTATTCAGAAGAGACCATACGAGCATATTGCGAGGCCAGTTTAAAGCGACTTGGCCGTGAAAGAATAGATTTATATCAGATTCATTGTCCTCCCTTGCATATATTACAGAATACGGATGTATTTACTGTATTGGATAAACTTCAGCAGGAGGGCAAAATACGCCATTATGGCGTGAGTGTAGAGACTGTTGAAGAAGGACTGTACTGCCTGACTATACCTGGTGTCAGGGCGTTGCAGGTTATTTTCAATTTATTTCGTCAAAAGCCACTTGAAGAGCTTTTCCCTGCTGCTAAAAAACAAGGGGTTGGTATATTGGCCCGTGTGCCACTAGCAAGTGGATTATTAACAGGGAAGTTCAATTCACAAACAAAATTTGATGAGAATGATCACCGCCGCTTCAATGCAAACGGAGAGAAGTTTAATGTAGGGGAAACATTCGCTGGTCTTGAGTTCTCAAAAGGAGTAGAATTGGCTGATAAGCTTTCCTGGATTGCGGAAGGCAGAGAATCCTTAGCAAATTCGGCCTTACGATGGATACTTGATCATGACGAAATCACTTGTGCAATACCTGGATTTAAAAATGTGGCACAGGTTAATCAAAATCTGAAAGCGATTCATACAAATTCCTTTACAGAAGAGGAGTTAGAAAAACTTCATACCTTTTATGTAAAGGAAGTACGTGATTATATTCGCGGACCGTATTAATGTCCTTGAGACACAGAAATTGAATATCAATCAATATCTTAGGGCAATTAGATTAGTTTGAAGACATGCCTACTGCAGTAAAAATAATAAATGGGCAGGCATTAGAGACTTATATTTTCTCTAATTCCTGTTTATTTTTTATGATTAAAAGGTAGATATATAGTTGAATAATAAATATCTCAAGAAATCATTAAAACGGTCTTTGCATAACAAATGAATCAAATAAAAAAAGGTTATGGAAATATCATGCGCTACCATATAAATAACCAACTAATGGAATGATTAACAATCATCTCGAATATTTGATGGAACTTAGTATTTCTAAAAATAGTTATTGAGAACAGTACTACTAATAGGATAAGGAGAAATAGTACATGAAAATCGAACAAAAGGTATTTGGAAAGATTGAGGATCAAGAAGTTATACAGTTTTCCATTACAAATAAATCAGGATTTACAGTTCGCTTTATTAATTATGGTTGTGTGATCACTGATATTATAGCACCAGATGGCGAGGGGAATTTGGAGAATATCGTATTGGGTTTTGATCGTATAGAAGATTATATGGATTATTCCCCGTACTTTGGAGCAATCGTTGGCAGAATAGCTGGTAGAATCGCGAATGGACAGTTTATCCTTAACGGAAAGTCCTATCAGTTAATTCAAAATGAGGGTGATAACCATTTACATGGAGGCGTTAAGGGATTCAGCCATGTCCTATGGGATTATAAAGTAATAGAGGAAAACGATGCTGTTCGGGTTGAATTCAGCTATACAAGTAAAGCGGGAGAAGAAGGCTTTCCTGGTCAGGTAGACATTACAACAACGTACGCAGTGAATGAAAATAATCAATTAGATATTTACTATAAAGCAACCACTGATGAAGATACTATCATTAATCTAACAAACCATACATATTTTAATTTGAGTGGAGACTTGAACAAAACAATTGATAATCATGAATTACAAATGAAGAGCAGTCGATTTATAGAACTTCGGGATGATTCTATTCCGACTGGTCAATTGATTCCAGTTGAAGGAACACCATTTGATTTCCTGGATAGCAAGCCGATTTCGCAAGGTGTTGATAGCGGCTATAAACAAAACGAATTGGTAGGAAATGGCTTTGACCATCCTTTCGCATTGGACTCCAATTTTAATAGAGAGATACATTTATATGATCCTGAAAGCGGTCGTACATTATTGGTAGAAACGGATCAACCTGCTGTCATTGTTTATACATGTAATCAATATGAAGGTGATTATGCAATCAGAGGAGTCCGTCCGCATCATCATATGGCTGTATGCCTGGAAACGCAAGGTTTCCCCGATGCCATTAACCAACCGGACTTCCCTCCGGTAACGTTGAAAAAAGAGGATGTATACCAAGCGCACACCAGATATATTTTTAAATAAACAGAAAAAAGAGGATGGGACATAAGTATTTCAGTCAATGATAAATCCGAACTATTAGGTGATATTTTTATAAATATTTCGCCTAATAATTCGGATTTTTATTTATTTTCAATAGATTGGTTACTACTGTATACCATTATTAAACTTAGTGGAATGGAGCGGAAGCCACCGACTCCTGCGGGAAGTAGAGGAAAGGCTGAGACCCCGCAGGCGTAGCCGAGGAGGCTCAGCTTCCTCCCCGCGGAAAGCGAGTGGCTGCAGCGCAATGGAACGAACTTTTCTTCCAACTTAACTCTTGAATAAGTAACAAAGCCGATAAATTAGATATCGTTCGTCTTTTCAGGATCGTTTATAAGTTATGTCCCAGCCTCTTTGTTTATTATTCATTTACTATAGATCATTCGTTTACATTATTCCTTTTCTTTTATATTCCATTAATCGTTTATTGATCCAAATTGCCGCCTGGGTCGCATCACCCATAGCAATGGTGGCCTGTTCAGAGTGTGAAACAATATCTCCAGCTGCCCATACATTTTTAATGTTTGTTTCTTTTGTGCGGGCATCAACTTTAATATGTCTGTTATTTTCGATATGGACACCAATTTGTTTAGCTAATTCTGTATGAACTATATTCCCTCCAAACCCAATAAACGCTCGATCTGCTTTTAAAAATTCACCGTTTTTTAGGTAGACTCCTGTAAAGAGATCTTCTGATTTCTTTGACACAGATTCAATCTCTTCTTCGAGATACGTAATCTGATGGTCCTTTAGTTTGGAGAGGATATCGGATGTAACAGCTGTTTTTTCATGATTGATATAGGTTATGTCATCTGTCCAATTTAATAAGGATACAGCAAGACTTGCACCGCTATCGCCTGCACCCATCACAATAATTTTTTTATCAAGTGCTTCATAACCATCACAATCTGTACATATATAAATGGTACTGCCCAGGCACTCTCTTAGATTGGGAATGTCAGGTATACGGTCCGTAATTCCGGTAGCCAATAAAAGGGTCTTGGTTCGATGAGTTCCACTTTCGGTTGTCACCAAAAAGTCATCATCCTTTTTTGTTATCTGCTTCACATGAGTTTTCATAAAAGTAACTCCTGTTTCAGAAGCTTGTTGTTTCCCTTTTTCACGTAAAGCCTCCCCACTGATACCTTCAGGCCATCCGATGATATTCCGGTAATCTTTGCATAAATTAGAGCGTCCTGCTACTTTTGAATCCAATACTAAACAGTTAATCTGGCTTCTCCCCATCTGTATGGCAGCCTGAGTACCGGCAATTCCTCCACCTATTACAATACATTCCCATAAATTATTCATAACTATTTCATTGCCTCCTGCAAAACTTCATCCTTAGTTTCTGGATGAAAGAAGATATTATACCCTTCTATACCCATTCAAATTGTTTTTTGACAAACAAATTCTCTAAATGTGAAAATAAGATATGGAAATAGAATGGAGGTTAGAAAGGTGGATCTTAATTTAGCAGGAAAAAATGCACTGGTGGTTGCATCCAGTCAGGGGTTGGGAATAGCAATTGCGCAAAAGTTAGTGGAAGAAGGCGCAAATGTGATGATTACAGGCAGAAGCGCAAGTAAGCTCAAAAGAGTGGCAGAGGAACTAATTCGGTTTAACAAAGAAGGTAAGGTTTCTTACTGTGAAGCAGACATCACGAAACCAGATCAAATCAAACATTTGGTTAGCAAGACTGTCCAAGAGTTTGGAACAATTGATATACTACTCAATAATGCAGGAGGGCCACCCGCCGGGACCTTTATGGAGTTATCTGATGAAGACTGGCAAAATGCATTTGAGTTGAATTTGTTAAGCTATATAAGAATTATTCGCGAAGTATATCCTCATATGAAAGAGAAGGGCGGAAGAATCTTAAATATGGCTTCTTCATCGGTAAAGGAGCCGATTCAGGGATTGCTGTTATCTAACACGTTCCGCCTAGGCATTACCGGATTAACGAAGACTCTAGCCTCCGAATTCGCAAGGGACCAAATATTAATTAATACGATTGCACCAGGTGTCATATCTACAGACAGAATAACTTATTTGGATGAAAAAACGGCCGAGCGCCAGGGAATTTCCTCTCATGAAGTAAGAACAAATACACAAAACCAAATCCCGCTTGGCAGATATGGGGAGCCTGAAGAATTTGCCAACTATGCAGTCTTTCTATTATCCATTATCAATACGTATGTAACCGGACAAGTGTTACTCGTCGATGGTGGGAAAATAAAAGGGATTTAATTATAGTAAAACAATAGACGCCAGAACCCGCGGGGTATTATAAGTATCCGTACGGGTTTTGGCGTCATTTTAAATTTATGTTTTAAGTTGAAGATGCTCATTAATTGGCTTGCTTTTCGGAATTTGAGGATACAGTGTCTTTTTTCATAAATACCAGGTTGGGAGCGAATCTGCTCTTCACTATAGCTGGCTTCGCAACGATCAGAGATACCAGATTAGCCATCGTAAAGGCAGTAAAGGCAAGGGCAACACCTGCAGCCATATCAGTCAGCCAATGGATTCCAAGATAAATGGTGGAGAACATGATAATCCCAACGCTGCCGGTCATGAGCCATTTAAAAGGCTTATTATTCGATTTATAGCTTAAAAATAATAAAGTTAATGATATAGAATTATGCAAGCTCGGGAAACAATTATTTAATCCTGATACATTTCGATATTGTGTCTCAAAGTCCGGATAAACTTCCGGGATTAAAAAGCTAACCTGATTATGAACATACCAAACCTCATTAACAGGTAAAAAAAGATAAAAGGGTATGGCAATTAAATAATTTAAGCTAATGGCATAAATAAACGTATAAAATAGATGTTTATCATTTTGGATTAGATAAAGGACAAATGATGTAGAGATTAAGGTAACAAATATGATGATGTAGAAAAAAGTGGTTAATTCAGTTAGCCAACTATTATTCAAGAGATTTTGGAAATCTGCCAGCAAAGTGCCTTCATACTGATGGAAAAAATGCGAATAATCCCCGATATGAATAAATTTGCTCTCAATTTTCAACTCCAGTTTATTGAGGAGAAGTATAATTCCCAGTAAGGCAAAATGAATCCACAATTTCTTGTCTTTTCGACTGTCCCATATTATTTTAAACGCAATTAGAGGGTTACGTTTAGCAAGGATGATGACTAAAAAAATGGTCATGATCGTTATGGTCACAGCTATGGTAAACATAGAATGATACATAAAAAGTTAATCCCTTCTGATTGAATATATTCATAGTGTTTATATTATACTTTTTTGTTTCTCAAGAGTAGTAATATAGTATGAATTTTTACATTTTTATTCTTGATAAAGGGTACTCATTAAATAATAATAAATTAACCTAAAAAAGTTGAAGAAAAATAAAAATCTATGAAACTTCTTCAAACTTGATTCGTATATACAAATATGGGAAACTTAGCCTGACACAAAAAAACATACCAGAATTACAGGAGGAATTATTTTGATAAAGAAAATGTTAACTGCTTTTATGTTGATTACCTTTGTATTTGCACCGGTTGCGGAACATACTTTTGTAGGAACTTCACATGAAGTTAGTGCGAAATCATATCGTTCAGGAAAAAAATCTTTTAATTCGAATAACAACCAATCTAATTTCAACCAAAATAAATCAACTGTAAATAAACAAAAATCATCAACTAACAGTAATGCTAAAGCAACTAAAACAAATTCATTTAATAAAGGCGGCTTCATGAAGAGCATGATGCTTGGCGGTATTGCCGGATTATTATTCGGCGGCTTGCTGGCTAATATGGGCGCTATGGGATCCGTGCTTGGATTATTATTAAATGTGCTTGTAATTGTGCTTATTATCGGGTTAATTAAAAAGATCTTCACACGTAACAACCGTCCAAGAAAAGAGGTTGACGGAACGTGGAGAGGATAAAAATATCAGAACAAGAGATTATTAATGCACTTTGTGTTTATATTGCTGCTAAAAAGCAAGTCAATCCTGAACAAGTTGAAGTGGAATTAATGTATGACGATGAATATGGATTCTCCGCAGAAGCACTTGTAAACGGCAGATCTCAAATCCTTATTACGGCAAATATGATTGAAGCATTGCGCTTTTATATTGAGCATGAGCTTCAAATGGATCCTTATGCTGCCGGTATTGAACTTGAATTGGACGATGATGAAGGCATTATTGCCTACGTTAATTAAATTTTAAAAAGAGGCTCAGGCCTCTTTTTTTATTTTAAAGTCATATAATCTTTATTTTTTACTTCTGGCTATTAGCTTAGTGATAGTCTATTCAAGAATTGGTATGTACTATTATATTTTTTTGGAAAATTATTAAAATATTCGTGACTTTCTTAATCATGGTCTCTAATATAAAAAGCATAGGTTATTATTTAAGCGCTTACATACATGAGGAGGAAATATCAGATGCATCCTTATTTAAATGAAGAGCATGACATATTTAGAAAATCCTTTCGTAAGTTCTTAGAAAAGGAGGCCTATCCATACTATGATCAGTGGGAGAAAGAGAAACTGATTCCACGGGAATTTTGGATCAAACTTGGTCAAGAAGGTTATTTGTGTCCGGATATAGCTGAGCAGTATGGGGGCTTGGAAACAGATTGGGGGATATCGGTTGTCATTAATGAAGAACTCGAACGGGTTGGATCGGGTACAATTGGGATTGGTCTTCATAATGATATCGTTGTCCCGTATATAAACACTTTCGGTTCAAAAGAACAGAAGGACAAATGGCTTCCTAAATGTGTAAGTGGAGAGATGATTACTGCCATTGCCATGACTGAACCAGGTGCGGGTTCGGATTTGGCTTCTATATCAACCTCTGCAAAATTAAAAGGAGACCATTATGTTTTAAATGGACAGAAGACTTTCATCACGAACGGTATTCATGCAGACCTTATCATAGTAGCCTGTAAAACGGATCTGCAGGCTGTACCGAAGCATAAAGGAATTAGCTTGCTTGTTGTCGAAAGGAATATGGAAGGCTTCTCAAGAGGGCGTAAGTTAGAAAAGGTTGGCATGCATTGCCAGGATACAGCGGAACTCCTATTCGAGGATTGTATCGTTCCAAAGGAAAATTTATTAGGTGAAGAGGGACAAGGCTTCCTGTATATGATGGACAAGCTCCAGCAAGAACGATTAATCGTAGCTATATCAGCGCAGATTGCCGCTGAGGATATGTTTCAGATGACGCTCGAATATGTGAAATCAAGAAAAGCATTTGGTAAATCAATCAGCGATTTCCAGAATACACAGTTTAAACTGGCCGAGATTTCTTCAGACATTAAAATGGGACGAGTCTTTCTTGATCAGTTAATTGGTGATCACATAGCTGGTAAGAATGTGGTAACAGAAGTCTCGATGGCCAAGTGGAAATTAACTGATATGGCAAAGCGTATCTCAGTCGACTGTATGCAGCTATACGGAGGATATGGGTACATGGAAGAATACAAGATTGCCAGACGATTCCGGGATACTCCGGTAAGCAGTATTTATGCTGGAACAAATGAGATTATGAAGACCATCATTGCTAAAAAGCTGGGACTTTAAAGAATTTAGAGAATATTTCTCGAGGTTTAGGGTCACCAGTACCTCGAGAGTACTTTATTAATTTGATAGTAGGAAGGGGTAATCATAATGATGCATGTACCATTAACTGTCCATTCGTTGCTGGAAAGAGCCGAAAAAGTCTTTCCGAAGAAAGAAGTGGTATCAAGGACGCATGATAGGATACATCGATTAACATACAAGGAAATCGGTGAAAGAACGAGAAAACTGGCGAATGTACTCCGGAATCTGGATGTATCAAAAGGTGACAAAGTCGGCACGCTGGCATGGAATCACCATCGCCATCTCGAAGCATACTTTGCAGTTCCCGGCATTGGCGCTATTGTCCACACCATTAATTTTCGATTGTCTGCTGAACATATCACCTACATTATTAATCACGCAGAAGATAAAGTGCTCCTGATTGATGAAGACATTTTACCTCTCATAGAAAGAATTGCCCCATCATTGACTACTGTTAAAGCCTACATCATCATGACGGATAAAACAGAAATTCCGACGACAAATCTTACTCCTGTGTATTCCTATGAAGAACTCATAGCAGAAGGGAATCCCGAAACTGCCTTTACAAAAGACTTAGATGAAAATGAAATAGCAGGGATGTGCTATACTTCCGCAACTACCGGAAATCCAAAAGGGGTAGAGTACTCTCACCGTGGAATTGTGCTGCATAGTTATGCCCTTGGCCTCGCTGATACAGCAGCTATTTCTGAACGTGATGTGGTCATGCCGGTAGTACCAATGTTTCATGTGAATGCTTGGGGGTTACCGTTTGCAGCTACTTGGTTTGGTACGACGCAAATTCTTCCTGGGCCTCAGTTTAATCCAAAGTTACTGGCTGAGTTTATCCAATCAGAAGGTGTAACTAAAACAGCAGGTGTTCCGACCATTTGGTTAGGTCTCTTACAGGAGCTTGAGAAGGGTACGTATGATACAAGTTCACTGGAATTTATTCTATGCGGTGGTTCGGCTGCACCAAAAGGGCTGATCAGGCAATTTGAAATCAAATACAAAATACCGTTTTTGCATGCATACGGCATGACAGAGACAACTCCATTGGCAACTGTATCTCGTTTGAAAAGTTATCAGTTAGACTTACCCGAAGAAGAGCTGATTGATATTAGAGCGAAACAAGGACTGCTCGTGCCCGGGTTAGAAATGAAGATTGTTGGAGCAGATGGCGAGGTTGAATGGAACGGAAGAGATATGGGTGAATTAATGTTGCGTGGCAACTGGATCGCCGATGAATATTATCGTGATGAACGGACTGCCGATGCATTTAAAGACGGATGGCTGTTGACGGGAGATGTAGCCACTGTAGACGAAGAAGGCACGATTAAACTTGTCGATCGTACGAAGGATTTAATCAAAAGCGGTGGCGAATGGATTTCATCGGTCGATCTCGAAAACGCGCTAATGGCTCATGAAGCGGTATTTGAAGCAAGTGTTGTAGCCATTCCGCATCCCGAGTGGCAGGAGAGACCTGTTGGCTGTGTTGTTCTAAAACCTGAATATAGAGGGAAAGTAACAGAAGCAGAAATTCGCTCCTTCCTTGAACCTCAATTTGTTAAATGGTGGCTGCCCGATGAAATCATCTTTATGGACGAAATTCCAAAAACCTCTGTTGGTAAGTTTTTGAAGGCAAAATTAAGAGAAATGATTCAGGATAGAGTTTCGAATAAGTAGGTATGGAAAAGTCTAAACCATGAAGATAGAGGTTTAGGCTTTTTTTATAAATGTTGATGCTCCTAAAACTTGTATATGGTGCTTGGAGAATGGCTGGTATGATTTATTCTCAACTGTAAAGAATAAGAGAATAAATATGGTTTAATATAGGAGTGTATTTTATGAACCAGTCATTAGCCTATTTACAGGAGATTTTATCGGCGCATGCCGAAGACAGTAGTGTTGGAGAGAATATCTATGATCGCATTTCAGATAAAAATTACGCAAGCGGAGAACAGTTTGTCCGAGATTTATCAGAAAGTGAAAGTCAATACCTCAATCGAATTTTAGAAGATGCCATTGCCTATTCGAACCAAGAGCAGGACGAAGAACGAGCCAAGCAATTAAATGAGATTTATGAGCTATTGTACATTTGAAAAATCAATGCAACAGAAACGCTGATACAAAACTCCACAACTTGGATATGTATCAGCGTTAATATTGAGTGATGCTTATAAAAGATAAATAACAATCTTAACTACTATAAAAAATTTATGGATTAGGGAAACTTAAGTGAGAATTCATAAAACAAGTATTAAAGCATATATGTGTTTAAGGGTGGAAAGTCTAACTTTCTATAATACTGCATTAGAAGGAATCGTTGGTTAAAATGGAATCTTAGAACATATCCAAAGAGGATGTATAATTGCTGATTAAAAAAGTTAAATTCTATTTATTCAATGATGAGACAACTAATATGCCAGGAAAAGGGCATCATAAAGTTTTTATGACATAGAGTGAAATATTTGAAATGTTTTTGTAATAAATGTAACATTAGTATTGATTTCTAATATTTGGATATTTATAATGTAAGTAAGAAGGGGAGTGAATGGATTATGGCAAAAAAATGGTCCGTACTTATTTTTATGGTTTTATTTTTTTCGGCAGTTGGCGCTTTTCATTATGACGGTTCTAAAAGGGTATCAGAAGCAGAAAATAATAATGGATATAGGATCACAGATCCCATAGAAAAAGATATGGTATTAAAAACCAAGAAATACACCTCAGACAAACAAACAAATCAATCCACACCTTTGAACTCATCGCCGGATACCTCATCTTCTAACAATAATAAGCAACCAACAATTACAGAAGTCGATGTACAAGAAAGTAACAAACCAAAAGTAAGTGAAGATGATTCACTCAACACAATAGAAAATAATAATCAGCCAAATACAATAGAAGATACGGAGAGCAGTGAAGAAGACGTCTTTATATTGAATGGGCAAACATATAGATTATTTATGGATAAAACCAAGGTAGATCCAAGTTCAAATATGCCCTATTTTATTGATGCTGCAGTGAGTTATGGTGCAAAAATCTATGCATTGAATCAATCAGATGTATTCATCATTATTAAAGATGGAAAACATATAGGAGGGTTTTCTTCCGGTATGTTGAGTATCAAAGTAGAACATGCAAGTCTCGTAAAAGCAATGTACCCGGAAAATCGACAAGGTTATAAAGGTATACAACATAATATAGATTTAGTTTTGGAAACGGGAGCACATGTATCTGTGGAATACGATAGCCAAGTGGAAGGTTATAGTTTATCTGAAAAAAGTGGGTACTTAATTGTCGGAACATTCTAATTATTTTAAAGTAAATCAAGCCTACTCTGCATTGCGGCAACAATGTGGGATGTCAACGCGATTGGAGAAATAAAAGGAAAATCTCTTTGTAAATCAGGCTGAATTAAGTGAAAAAATGAATTAGTGTTTTTACAAAAGAATACAGTCGTTCCATGTATACGGATAAATCTGAATAAAACAATCATCTACTCCAAATAAAGGTAACCACTTTGCAAATTTTTGATCGTTCGAAAATCATCTTTATATTACCTCAGCTACATCACTAAGAGTGAAGTAGCTATTTTTTATGGAAATTTAAAAACTAAATTTTCTTCTCTTGAAATTTTCATAAAAGACATCCCAAATTGCAAATAGATTATATTTTTCATCTTTCTACTTATTAGGGAGCACTTCAATGAAAGTAATTGGATTGAATGCAACTATCATTGTAAATAACTTACAGTTAAATAGGTGAAAAATAAAATATCTATATTCTCCTATTAGTATAAATAAATTATAATTAAATTAATACATTCAGTAATTTGGATGATTTATAATAAGTAGTCATTCGCGTTTTTACGCTTTATTAATTAGATCCATTCGATTAGAGTAATAAAAATGTCGTAAAGGAGATACATAAATTTGAATACAAAATATCTGGACTTACTTGTCCAAAAGTATGATTGTGAAGAAAAAGTAGTAACAGAAATTATTAATCTGGAAGCTATCCTTAATCTGCCAAAGGGAACAGAACATTTTGTCAGTGATTTACATGGAGAGTATCAAGCTTTTCAACATGTGTTGAGAAACGGTTCAGGGAATGTAAAACAAAAAATCAAGGATCTGTTTCAAGATGTTTTATTAGAAAATGAAATAAATGAATTTGCGACATTAGTTTATTACCCAGAAGAAAAATTGAAATTAATTAAAAATCAATTTAATAATAAACAAGAATTGAATCAGTGGTATATTGTTACCATCGAGCGAATGATCAGGCTTATTTCTTATGCTTCATCCAAATATTCACGTTCGAAATTGCGAAAAGCTTTGCCGAGCCAGTTTGTGTTTATTATTGAAGAACTGCTATACAAAACGAATCAAATGAATAAGGAGAAATATTATAAAGAAATTGTTGAGCAAATCATCTCCTTAGGTCAGGCTGATAAACTCTTAACTGGTCTTGCATATACAACTCAGAGATTGGTTGTCGATCATCTCCATGTAGTTGGGGATATTTATGATCGTGGACCTGAACCTGATAAAATCATGGATACTCTGATCAATTATCATTCTGTAGATATTCAGTGGGGGAACCATGATGTACTATGGCTGGGTGCTTTCTCCGGTTCACTGGTCTGTCTCGCTAATATCATTCGTATCTGCGCAAGATACGACAATCTGGATATTATTGAAGATGTTTATGGAATCAATCTGAGACCTCTTCTAACTCTAGCTGAGAAATACTATGATGACAATCCAGCTTTTAGACCTAAGGTACATTCGGATAAAAATCTATCTGATCATGAAAAATTACAAATAACGAAAATTCATCAAGCAATTGCGATAATTCAGTTCAAACTCGAAATGCCTATTATAAAAAGACGTCCGTATTTTAATATGTCCGAAAGACTTTTGCTTGAAAAAATTGATTATGACAAGAATGAAATAACCATTTATGGGAAGGCTTACTTGCTTGAAAATACTTGCTTTGCTACGGTAAATCCCGAGCAGCCTGCTCAGTTATTAGAGGAAGAAAAGCAGGTTATGGAAAGATTGTTATTTTCAATTCAGAATTCAGAAAAGCTGGCCAGACATATGAATTTTCTCATGAAGAAAGGGAGTCTTTATTTAAAATATAATGGGAATTTATTGATACATGGATGTATTCCTTTGGATGAAGAAGGAAATATGGAGAAAATGACTATCGAAAATAACACCTATTCAGGGCGTGAATTACTTGATGTTTTTGAACATTATTTACGGCATTCTTTTGCGCATCCTGAGCATACTGATGATCTTGCGACGGATATGGTCTGGTATTTATGGACAGGAGAATATTCATCACTCTTTGGTAAAAGAGAAATGACAACTTTTGAGAGGTATTTTATTAAGGACAAGGCTACTCATAAAGAGAAAAAGAATATATATTACCATTTGCGCGAAAATGAAGAAATTTGCCGCAAAATACTTACTGAATTCGATTTAGATCCTGACACGGGTCATATCATAAATGGTCATACACCTGTTAAAGAAATTGATGGAGAAAATCCCATTAAGGCTAATGGTAAGATGATTGTAATTGATGGAGGTTTCTCCAAAGCATACCAATCAACGACAGGTATAGCAGGATATACATTGCTTTATAATTCCTACGGTATGCAGCTGGTTGCCCATAAGCATTTTAATTCAAAAGAAGATGTCTTACTTAACGGGACAGATGTTTTGTCCATAAAAAGATTGGTCGATAAAGAATTAACCAGGAAAAAGGTTAGAGAAACCAATATTGGTGAGAAAATCATACAGGAAATTTCTATTTTAAATAGTTTGAGAGAATATCGCTATATGAATTAACAAAAAAAGAAATTTTTATTATATAGTTCAGCCAGAACTTTCTGGTTGAACTTTTTTCTTTTTTATATAGGGTGTAGAGTAATAAAAAACATTTTATATAACGCTCTTTTATTTTAAAATTTGAATGAACGAGCACAAATAAACGGGCACCATAGAGCGGCACATATGATGAGTGGTGTAACCGTGAACCAGGTGAAGCTCTTACCTGCCCGCTTTGAACGAATGAAGACTGCTAAGGACAGTCTTTTTTTGTTGTAGATTAGAGCAATTTGATTTCCATCGTTCTCTATCAGCAAGCTGTATAGAAGGGATTTAGTTTGTTTTAACGGTAGACTCCTAACAAGGAAATGAACCAAAATGGGCTTTTTTCATATGGTAGTAGTAAGCATTTGGTTAAATGCCTATTTTGACAGAGGGGGCATTTGGATGGAGATAGAATTGGCCCAGATCCATTGGATCTACTTGTTGTTTATTGGTGGAATTATCATTTTGATGGCAATGCGCAGGGATACGTCTCTTTTTTGTATAATCGGGATATTTGTGATTGCGATTCTATCCACAGAGAGTATAACTACTTCAGTGAGTGGCGTGTTTAATAGTTTTATTTATGCGTTTGGAGAGCTCTTGCCGACCATCTTAATTATCTGCATTATTGTGTCTCTTGGCAGGGTTCTGACTGATACAGGTATTAATGATGTGATGATTTACCCTTTTACAAAATTAATGAAGACACCTTCTTTATCGTTTTGGACAATTGGGATTGTGATGATGATCTGCTCATGGTTTTTTTGGCCTTCACCAGGGGTGGCACTACTTGGGGCTGTTCTTCTGCCGGCTGCTTTACGGGTTGGGTTACCAGGCTTAGGTGTGGCAATGGCGATGAATTTATTTGGTCATGGAATAGCTTTATCTGGAGATTATGTGATCCAGGCTGCACCAAAATTAACGGCAGATGCAGCGGGTATTCCGGTCAGCGAGGTAATGGAGGCAAGTATTCCTCTAGTTATCACAATGGGGATTGTTACTACTGTAACTGCCTTTTTCTTGTTAAGAAGAGATATGAAGAAAGGTATGCTTATTGCTGAGGGTCTTGATGTGCAGCATGATGAAAGTAAAAAGGAAAAATTACTATCATCGACACAACAAAAATCGTTTGCTGTGCTTATCCCGCTTTTGTTTATTCTAGATGTGGTGGCGATGTCTATCTTTAATCTTCAGGGTGGGGAGGCTACATCGCTCATTGGTGGAACAGCCATTATGATATTAATCCTGCTTACTCTCTTTGCTCATAAATCAAAAGGGTTGGAGGAAACCACTGCGTATTTGATAAAGGGATTCCAGTTTGGATTTAAGGTATTTGGACCTGTCATTCCGATTGCTGCCTTTTTTTATTTAGGCGATGCCGGATTCAAGGCTGTATTTGGTGACCGGCTTCCGAATGGGTCTGAGGGAATCATTAATGATATTGGAACTGCTCTAGCCGGTGCGATTCCGATTACAAAGGAGATAGCAGCTGTGACTGTGACAGCTGTTGGAGCCATTACCGGACTTGATGGTTCAGGATTTTCAGGGATCTCATTGGTCGGATCGGTGGCTCAGTTGTTTGAGCATTCTCTCCATACAGGGGCTGCTACCCTAACAGCACTGGGACAAATTGCTGCTATTTGGGTTGGGGGAGGAACGTTAGTACCATGGGCGCTTATACCTGTTGCTGCTATTTGTAATGTCAGTCCTTTTGAGTTGGCGCGACGAAATTTAATACCGGTGGTTGTTGGGTTAATAGTTACGACAATTGTGGCAATGTTTCTTATTTAAAAAGAGTCATAGGTATGTACTGCACCCCAAAAGTTAGAGGGTAGAATCTAATCTTTTGGGGAGCGGTGGAGGAGAATATGACTCTTTCTAATGCCACCTCATGATAAATTCCCTATAGGATTAACAAATTTAGTTCCAAGGGTTTCATTTCTTTCAATTAACATCACATCTAACCCTATTGACGAGAAAACTGTCCATATACTCCACCACAAAATACCAAACCCCTTTCCTGAGATTTTTAGATGTTTTTATAGTTTTTTGGGATACTTCATTAAAGTTATAAGCGTTATAATAATATTTGTAAGCGCTTTATATTTGAAGGAAGGGGAAACGATGATGAAGAAACTAGGTTTATTTCTAATGGGGGTACTGACGGTACTAGGTTTGGCTGCGTGTAGCGATGATGATGAGAAAGCAGGTCAATCCACGAAGGATGGGGCAATTGAGCTTACACTTTGGACTGACTGGACCGAGGATCGGCCGGAAAACACGCTTTACAAAGAAATTATTTCTAAATTCAATAAAGAACACGATGATATTCAGGTTAAAGTAGAGGCCATACCACATGACCAATATGAAACTAAATTAAGAACGCAAGCAGCTGGAAATCAATTACCTGACATGATGCGTGTATGGCCTGGAACGAGAACAGAGCCTCTTGCTGAAGGCGGAGCTATACTTCCATTAAACCCAATCATCGAGAACTGGGATGGAGTCATTCCTGATTCAATTCTACAAGACTATGCATTCGAAGATAATTATTATGCAATCCCTTCAAACATAAGTGTTACAGGTTTAATTTACTATAATAAAGACATACTTCAAGCTGTAGGTTATGATGAGTTTCCCAAAACATATGCAGAATTTAAAGAACTTGTAAAAGCACTTAAAGATAAAGGAACGACTCCAATAGCTTTAGGAAACAAGTCAATCTGGCCATTACAATCCGTGTACATCTCTACAATGGCTGACCGCTTTACTGGTAGTGATTTCTTAAAGAATACATTAAACGGAGATGGCAGTTTTGAAGATCCGCAATTTGTCAGTGCATTATCTGTTATCGACGAATTAACAAAATTAAACGCCTTTAATGAGGATATGAATACTCTTGATGAAGCTCAAGCACGAAATGAATTCATTAAAGGAACTGCAGCGCTTCACTTTGCTGGTTCATGGGCAATTGGTCCAATCTTGGACAGTGTAGATAATATTGATAACATTGGTGTAGCTCCATTCCCTACATTTGAAGGTGGTAAAGGAGATCCTGAAAAGATTGCTGGTGCTGCTGGTGGTGGGATTGCTGTTAATAGTAAGTTAAGTGAAGAAGAGCAAGAGGCTGCTTTCACATTCTTAAAATACTACTATGGTGATGAACTATACCAAGGCTTAATAAAAGCGAATATTATCGTTCCAGCTAATGTTGAAATGGATGACAGCATTCCACAAATATTCCAAGATGCTAATAGCTTTGCTAAAGGTGGATTAGTACCTGTATATGATGCCACATTAACTCCAGAACTGACAGATATCATTAACAATGGCTTGCAATCTATTACTTTAGGTGACAAAACACCTGAACAATTAGCGGGTGAGATGCAGAAAGAAAACAAAAGTAAATAATCGTTTATAAATTCTCTCACAGGTTACTTGCATCTAAGTAACCTGTGAATGTTTAGGGGGGAAGAAAATGAAATTGACTAAGAAGAATAAAGGGGCGTTTATACTTGGTATACTACCTGCTTTCATTCTGTATGTTGTCTTTGCTATTTATCCGATTCTCCAATCCTTCTATTATTCTGTCATGGATTGGAACGGATTCAATGAAATGACCTTTGTAGGATTAGATAATTTTAAAAAGTTATTTGCGGATTCCCTATTTTGGAACTCTGTCAAAAATAATATATACGTAGTATTAGTATCTGTATTAGGTCAGGTACCACTAGCTTTGTTTTTTGCCCTTTTATTGAACCGTAAACTTAAGGGAGCTAAATTATTTAGAACAATTGGGTTTTTACCAGTTGTTTTATCAACTGTCGTGATCTCCTTAACGTGGAGTTTGATTTACAATTCCCGTGATGGATTAATCAATGAATTCTTGCGGTCCATTGGGCTAGAGTCACTCGCGCAAAATTGGTTAGGAGATACAAAGTGGACAATGATTTCTGTCTTAGTCGTTGTCGTTTGGCAGTTTGTTGGTCTATACTTAATTATTTTTCTTGCAGCATTACAAAATGTACCTACTGAAGTCTTAGAAGCCGCTAAAATGGATGGTGCCTCGGAGTGGGCAACAACCTGGAAGATTACGATTCCGATGATTTGGGAAACCATTCTAGTTGCCATCACCCTTTGTATTGCAGGTAGTTTGAAAACCTTTGATTTAATCTATGTCATGACACATGGTGGTCCGGCCCATTCAACAGATGTCATGGCGCTCTATATGTTTAATGAAACATTTACTAAATTACAGTATGGATATGGTAGTGCTGTGTCAGTATTTATATTCTTCTTTAGTCTTATCTTAATCGCGATTGTAAACAAAGTACTTGGAAAGAAAATGATTTAGGAGGTGGGGACAGTGGTGAAGACAAACAAAATACCTAAGAAAAGAAGCTTCAAAAGATTAAGCATCTATCTCGCATTAATTATATTTGCAATCATTAATATATATCCAATTATTTGGATGGCAATCAACTCCTTTAAATCCGAAAAGGAGTTTGCAACAAACCAATTTGGGTTTCCTGAGAATTTTTTACTGGATAACTATACTGCCGCTTGGGACATTGCCAATCTGGGCGTCCTATTTAAAAATAGTATTTTTATAACAGTAACGGCAACTGTAATAACCGTTTTTATCGGGGCCTTAGCAGCTTATTTCTTATCTCGATTTGATTTCAAAATGAGTAAGTGGTTATATGGATTTTTCATTTTTGGATTATTAATTCCAATCCACGCCACACTAGTACCCATGTTTATATTAATGAAAAATTTAGGATTATTGAATACACCGATCACCTTACTCTTTCCCTATATCGCTTTTCATTTACCCATTACGATTTTTATTCTAACTAGCTTTATGAAAGGCTTTCCCAAGGATATTGAAGAATCTGCGATCATGGATGGATGCGGGATTTTTAGGATATTTTGGTCCATCATCCTGCCAATGTCACGTCCGGCAATTGCTACAACTGTGATTCTTAATTTCATTTACAACTGGAATGAATTTTCATTTGCGTTAGTGTTAATTAATGACCCAGAGCTTCAAACATTGCCGCTTGGTTTAGCAAATTTTGCAGGTCAATTTACAACCAACTATGGTGCACAAATGGCTGGATTAACGATGTCTTTGATACCAATAGTCATTTTCTACATGATCTTTGAAAAGAATATTGTTAAAGGTATGACAGCTGGTGCGGTAAAAGGGTAGATGAAAATGATTCGAAATTGGGGTTTAAAAAGGAAGTTTATTATCATATTTCTTGTTTTTATTACATTTCCAACTGTTTGCTTCGGAGTAATCATTTATTACCAAACAACGGAAGTGCTTAAAGGTCAGCTGGAAGAAGATATCATAGAAATGCTAGATAAAGATGAACAAAGCCTTTTGTCCATCATTCGAGATGTGGAAAGTATGTCTTCCTATATGATTTATAGTGAGGACTTCCAAACATTTTTTAAAACTACAGATGAAATCTCCCGTGCGGATAAAAGTAGTATGGACGGAATAAAAGGCTATTTTACTTTTCAGTTGATGTCAAATGAGTATATATCATCCATCTTGTTAAGAGGAAGCAATGGTGAAGAGCTGGCATTTGGTGAACCCGTTTTTGGAGACGAGGATAAATTGGATCAGGCTGCTATAGAAGGAAATGGTTCTCCGGTTTGGAGTGATACCTATGGGGTTACAAGTGGATGGGACGGAAAAAAATATGTAATCAGCCTCTCAAGAGTTATTAACGACTTAAATAAAATTAATCACCCGATTGGCAGCGTAAGAATCCGTCTCGATCAGGAAAAAATCAAGAGAAATTTAGAAGTCAAACAAGGAACTTACCTGGTCATGTCAAAGTCAGGTGAAATTATTCTTCATTCCAATCAAGAGTTACTAGGAAAAAAATACAATGATCCTGCTTTTGTTGATTGGGCAAATCATGGTGATAACTTAGCTTACGACTTCAAAATTAAGAACCATGACTACAAAGCTGTTAAAAAAAAGGTGAGTGGGACCAATTGGACATCTATTGTGATGGTAAATGAGGAGGATTTGGTCAAAGAATTAATTACCGTTCGAAATTCGATCCGTAATATGATTTTTCTTCTTCTATTATGTGGAATCATCGCTTTTTATGGATTCTATCGCTCTAATATAAAAAGAGTGATTGAATTAACTGACCAAACAAAACAGCTTGAGACAGGAAATTTCTCTGCGAATGTGGATGTTTCTACAAATGATGAAATCGGTCAATTGGGTAGGCAATTTAATAAAATGGTCAAAACGATCCAAAGACATATTGATACAGAATACAAGCTGACTATTAGACAAAAGGAATCTGAATTAAAGGCGCTTCAAAATCAAATTGATCCACACTTTCTTTACAATACGTTAGACATGATTCGATGGACCGCACGCCTTGAGAATGCAATGGAAACAGGTCAACAAATTGAACAACTTGCAAAAGTATTTCGTATGAATCTAAATAATGGTAAAACATGGGTTACAATAGAAGAGGAATTGGTCTATATTGAATCTTATTTAGAATTACAGAAAAGCCGTTTAGGAGAACGGCTGGCTTTCTCCATTTTTATCGACGAACAGATCAAACGCTCTTATATCATGAAACAATTTATACAGCCACTGGTTGAAAATAGCATCCAGCACGGTTTCAAAGAATTCCCAAGACAAGGAATCATTACTATTCGCTGTTATCAAGTGGAAGGTCAGTTATGGATTGATGTTAAGGATAACGGTTGGGGCTTTGAAAAAGGTAAGCAAGACTCTGGTTATGCAATGAAAAACCTAAAAGAACGTTTAGCAATTGTGTTAGGAGAACCGTTTGGATTACAGGTGTTAGAACCTGAATCTGGGGCATTGGTGAGGCTTATCCTTCCGCTGCTATGGGACCCAAAAAACATGGAGAATTTAGGTGGACAATCGTGACTTTTAAAATGTTAATAGTAGATGATGAGCCTATTATTTCGCGTGGGTTACGATTTACAATCCCATGGGCATCGATTGATGTAGAGGTGGTAGATACAGCATACGATGGAGAGGATGCCATACAGAAGGTCAAACAATATGGGAACATTGATATTGTGATTACAGATGTAAGGATGCCAAAGTCCGATGGATTGCAGCTGGCCAGTTTTTTGTATGCTAACTATCCTCATATTCGGACAATTATTCTTAGTGGATTTAATGAGTTTGAATATGCCCAGCAAGCCATCAAATTAGGAGTGGAGAATTATTTACTTAAACCTGTCAATATTGATGAGCTTTTGGAAAATGTTAAAAACATAACAATTAAAATTAAGCGAGATCAACAGCAAAAAAAAGACCAGAAAGAAACAGGATTGCGAAATGCGATTCTCCAACAAATTTTTGATTTACAAAAGTCTTACCATGCTAAATCAGATCCATACAATGGCACCCTGATTTATACGTTTATTAGTATGCATCAAAATTATAGGCGAAAAATAAACAATCTATCGTCTGCGGAATATGAAGAGTTTTTAAGGCTATGGGAGAAAAGGATTGAATGGGGACTACAAGAATATGGTCTTACCTCCTATTCATTTTTTACTGAAGAAAATATTTTAGTCACTTGTGTTAGTAGTGAAGATGGACGGAAAGTGCCGCCAAATAGGCTGCAAAATCTGAAATGGAATGATCGATCTACACTTCATTTTGTTTGGAACGACGAGTGGATTCCTATTGGTAAACTCAAGACCGTACTTACGAATCTATTAGATAAAGGAAGGTTTTTATCTTTTAAACAAAGCTCCAGCCTTGTCATTTCAGATCAATTAAGTCGGACCACAAACCAATCCTATCCAGTTAGTCTTGAAAAGTCATTAATAGATACAGTCATCCAAATGAAGGATGCGGACCTGCATTTTGTAATATCTGAATTATTCGAATGCTTTTTGTCTAATGAATTTTTCTTAGAAGAAGTTGTTGATGCTTGCAGGGGGCTGCTAATTAAAATTTTAAATCACTATGAATCTTTAGATCGGAGAAAGTTGGAATGGGATTTCAATTACAACAAGAGTGTAAATGTTCGTGTCTACAACTCGTATGAATTATTGGAAGAACTTTTCTATCAGGACCTTTCCACCATCTGTAGAGAACAATCTGAGTTAAAAAATGTAGACAAACAAGATTTGTTAATCGATCATGCGAAGGAATATATACATGAATATTACAGAACGAACATTAAAGTTCATGAAGTAGCGGAGGTCATTAATATAACGCCAAATTACTTTAGTTCCCTATTCAAGCAGAAAACAAGCGTTAATTTTAATGAATACGTTAACCAATTAAGAATTAATGAAGCAAAGATATTGCTTGCGGAGACACCCTTTAAAGTAAATGAAATATCGGAACAAGTAGGATTTCATGAATATAAGTATTTTGTTGGAGTCTTTAAAAAACTTACAGGAATGACGGCAACGGATTATCGGAAATATAGAAACTTACAAACATATAAGACTAGAAAAACGGGGGAGAGATGAAAAATGGATAAAATAACAATGAATATACCAGAGGATTTTATTCTGGGAGCATCATCTTCAGCATGGCAAACGGAAGGTTGGACAGATAAAAAAGAGTCTCAAGATTCATACTTAGACTTATGGTATAAAAAGAATAAAAATGTTTGGCATAACGGGTATGGACCTGCTGTTGCAACAGATTTTTACAACCGCTATAAAACCGATATCAGTTATATGAAGGAAATTGGTCTAACCCATTTTAGAACATCTATCAATTGGTCACGTTTTTTAGTGGACTATGAGAATGCAATTGTTGATGAAGAATACGCCAGCTATGTCGGAAACGTTATAGATGAATTAATAAAAAATAAAGTTGAGCCAATGATCTGTCTAGAACACTATGAATTGCCTGCTTATTTATTTGAAAAATACGGTGGTTGGGGATCAAAAAATGTGGTGGAATTGTTTGTAAAATATGCGGAAAAAGTATTTGAACGGTATGGGAATCGTGTGAAACACTGGTTTGTATTTAATGAGCCGGTTGTTGTGCAGACACGCATTTACTTAGATGCCATTCGGTGGCCATATGAACAGAACACCAAAAAATGGATGCAATGGAACTTCAACAAAGGGCTCGCTACTGCTAAAGTGGTGAAATTATTTAAGGAAATGGGATTAAAAGATAAGACAGGCGCTAAAATTGGGACAATTCTAAACCCAGAAGTTACCTATGCCCGTTCATCTTCTGAACATGACCAAAAAGCAGCTAAAATGTATGACCTTTTCTTCAATCGAGTATTCTTAGATCCAGCGATTAAGGGTGAGTATCCACAGGAATTATTTGAGTTAATGGAAAAACACGATATTACTTTTAAATATACAACTGAAGAACTTCAACTTATTAAAGAAAATACAATTGAATATGTGGGCATTAATCTATATTTTCCGCACCGCGTCAAAGCACGTACAACTGTATGGAATGAAGAAACACCATTCCATCCTGAATATTATTATGAAAAACACGAGCTAGTAGGTAAGAAAATGAACCCATATAGAGGATGGGAAATCTACCCGCAAATTATGTTTGATATGGCCATCCGATTGAAAGAAGAGTACGGAAACATTGAATGGTTTATTGCTGAAAATGGAATGGGTGTAGAGAACGAAGGCCGGTTTAAGAATGAAGAACAAATCATTCAAGATGATTACCGTATTGAGTTTATAAGTGAGCACTTGAAATGGCTCTTAAAAGCAATCGATGAAGGAGCCAATTGTAAAGGCTATATGTTATGGGCATTCACTGACAACGTTTCACCAATGAATGCATTTAAAAACCGTTATGGCTTGGTTGAAATCAATTTAGAGGATAATCGAAATCGAGCGCTTAAGAAATCTGCTTACTGGTACAAGCAATTAATTGAAACTAAAGAATTTGAAGCAGTGAACGATGAATTGTATAAATAAGTTGGTTTGACTTTCCAGATACTTCAACCTCCAAGCCCATGTAATCAACTAGTTACAAAAGGTTTGGTCATAGTTATAAAACAAATGGGAGGATTAATATGCAAAAATACATCGCCTATGATATTGGTGGAACATTTGTCAAATGTGCCATTATAAATGAGAACGCAAACATCCTCGAATCTAAAAAAATAAAAACTCCAAAGACACTTGATGGGTTATTAAATCTTATTGATACATATCGTCAATCTTGTCCAGATGCTAAAGGCGTTGCTATTAGTGGTCCAGGTGCTGTTTCTGAAAAAGGGGTCATATACGGCTCAAGTGCCATTCCCTATATACATGGACCCAATATAAAGGAGCAGGTATCAGAACGAACGAAACTTCCCGTTTATATTGAAAATGATGCAAATTGTGCAGGCTACGCAGAAATATGGAATGGAGCTGCCAAAGGAAAAAACGATGTCATGGTCATAGTGATTGGAACTGGAATTGGTGGATCAATTTTTAAAAATGGATTTTTGCATAGAGGTGCAAACCTACATGGCGGTGAATTTGGTTACATGCTTTTAAACACAAACGTTACGGATAGCAATGATATTTGGAGTAGAATCGCCTCTACGAAAGCGCTTGTGCGGAAAGTGGCGAAAGCAAAGCAAATGGATCCAGACGACCTATCAGGAGAAGAAATCTTTTCAATGGCCGAAGCAGGCGATGACATATGCAGGATGGCCATTGATGAATTTTATCATTTATTGGCCATTGGAATTTATAATTTGCAATATATCTATGACCCGGAACTGATCTTAATCGGTGGCGGCATCAGCGCACGTGAAGATCTAATAAGCAATATTAATAAAAAACTAGATAGAATTCTATCAACCGTTAATTTAGCAAAAATTAAACCTACCATTGCGTCCTGCAAATTCCGGCAAGACGCAAATTTATTAGGAGCTGTATTTGGATTTATGAATGAAGGACAGATCGACAAGGAGTATCGCTGAAATAGAAACAATAGAGCCGGAGCTGGAGACATCAAGTTTTGTAGAGGTCTTTATAGCGATTCTAAATTTTATTCTTTTAGCGACAATGGGTGTAAGCATTGTCGCTATTGTTTTATATCGTTAGGATAGTTAAGCGTTATTCTAGTAAAAACGATAGAATAGCCGAACTAAGGTGATAAAGTGAGGGAGAGCTCTGCGATTTTTGTGCAGTCTACGTAAGTGTATCAGGGTTTGCGGCAAACGTTAGCCAGCAATTTTACACAAAGAAAAAGCCTTGATTAATCAAGGCTTTTAGTACGTCCCAGAGAGGATTCGAACCTCCGACCTACAGTTTAGGAAACTGTTGCTCTATCCTGCTGAGCTACTGGGACTTATGTAAGATACTTTATAATTATAATAATATTATTCAGAAAGGTCAACTGTTAATAGCATGTTCTCTACAAAAGGGTGAAATAGAAGACAGATTATAGTATTCTTTTTTGAGTATCCCAGTGAAATTTCACTCTCTATAGTAATGATTTCTTCACTAAAACTAAGCCTTTTTTCTTCATTAAATATTCAAGAGCTGATTTAAAGGTCGAGAAAGTATTAAGTGAATTCGGAAAAGGCAATTGGCATGAGAGTAGGGTCTTTACGAATACAGGTGTTAAGCCAACAACGAGAACTCTAATCCCCATTAGTTCTAAGGAAGATATTAAGCTACCAATATTCTCTCCCAGTATTTCTAAATTATCACAGTTTGTAAGAATGAATCCGCTAAAATCCAGCACGATAGAATCAATCTCTGTATTATTTACATAATTTAAGATATTTTGAATGACCAAATCGAAGTGAGCTGCTGATATGTCAAAGGTTAAAGGAACGAGTAACGTATCAGGTATTATGGACGGAATCATCGGGACGGAAATTTTATGGGTCATGCTTTCCATCTCGTTTACTTTATTAGTTAAATCACTTATTTGTTTAAGAAGTAATTCTTTTTCGGTTTTATCCATATTCAACCTCACATATATTTAGTAAATGCATGACTGTCTGTACTCTACTATTATTCGTTGCATAAATATTTAAAGCCTTTATATTGAAAACTACCTTTTTAAGAGTGGGGCGGATCGAACACAATGGAAAGTTGAAAAAATACACGGAATCAGTGGATGTTATTACAGAATATACTTCATTCGCTATATAATACCACAATATTAAGCCAGAAAGAATATAGAATATGATTGTGAGTGTCGAACCTTTTTATACTTTTGCAAAAATAGAAGATAATTAGATAAGTAATAACTTTCTATGATCATTCCATTTCATGAAAAATAACAAATTAATTTATAACAATTCATGCAAGTTTAACATGAATTATACACTTGTATATAGTAGGTATGTGATTAAATTATGAATTTTATAAAGAATTTATTATATTCATAAGAGGTATCAGTTTATTACCACAATAGTTTTATGTTATAGTATTCTCTAAATATATTATCCAAGGAGGCTTTCTATATAGAAAGTGAATGGCTTGAATAATAAACCAATGAAACAGACTCCAGTTAAAGATGTTTTTCATTAGAGAAGGATCTTCCGCATTCACTCTTCTTTAATTGAATCCTATCATAATAAATAAGGATTCGATTAATTTCTACATTAAATTTATTTTTATACCCAATTTGAGAGTTTTTCACATTCTCGGCTTGGCATTATACATGCAGAAGAGTATTTAGAAATGAATAATGAAAAGGTAAGCACTATGAAACTAGTAAAAATTTTTACAAATATTTTGGAGGTGAATCCCTCTTTTAGAGGGAAATAATTGGACATAATCACGATAATCAATCTTGTTTTACTTGTAATACTGATAGGACTCTCAGGGTTCTTTGTAGCATCTGAGTTTGCGGTAGTAAAAGTTCGGATGTCTCGAATTGATCAATTAATCTCAGAAGGAAACAAAAAAGCAGTGCTTGCGAAGAAAGTAGCAAGTGACCTTGATTACTATCTTTCTGCCTGTCAGCTGGGTATTACCGTAACCACATTAGGACTTGGTGCATTGGGTAAACCAGCAGTGGAAGGTCTTTTGAATCCTTTGTTTGACCTTTTGGATGTGCCTGATACAGTTGCATCGGCTTCATCCTATGCGATTGCTTTTATACTGGTTACTTTCTTGCATGTAGTGGTGGGTGAAATGGCACCCAAAACGCTGGCAATCCAGTTTGCTGAAAAACTAACTTTAATGCTAGCTCCGCCTTTATATTGGTTTGGCAGAGTGTTGTATCCTTTCATAAAAGCATTAAATGGTTCATCCAGGGTCATCCTTCGTGCATTTGGAGTCAAACCTGCAGGCCATGATGAGGTATATTCTGAAGATGAATTAAAGATTATTATGGCCCAAAGCTTTCAGGGTGGTGAAATTGATCAAACGGAATTAGAGTACATGGAAAACGTGTTTTCGTTTGATGAACGTGTAGCTAAAGATATTATGGTTCCAAGAACTGAGTTGGTTACGCTCGATTTGAATATGAATTATGATGAAATCGTGAGTATTATTGATGAGCATAACTACACACGCTATCCGGTTGTTGAAGATGGGGATAAAGACAGGATTGTCGGTGTAGTAAATGTGAAAAAAATGCTGACTCATATCGCTGCTAAAAGAGAACGTAAACTTGAAGAATTTGTAAGAGACTTACCTTATGTTCTTGAAGCAACACATATACAGGATGCACTGTTAAAAATGCAACAGGAACGGGTACATATGGCTTTAGTCATTGATGAATATGGTGGTACATCAGGAATTCTTACTATGGAAGATGTATTAGAAGAAATTGTAGGAGAAATCCGTGATGAGTTTGATGAGGATGAAGTAGCCGATATTCGCAAGGTCGGAGAAAATCAGTATCTCATAAATGGCCGTGTTCTATTGAGTGAGCTGGAAGATCAGTTTGGCCTCGATTTTGAGGACAGTGAAGATGTCGATACCATTGGAGGATGGATTCAATACCGTAATGTCGATACAGTACAAGACGGTGATGAGGTCGTTCATGGGGATCATATATGGTCTGTAAAAGAGATGGATAATCATCAAATTAAACAAGTACTGTTTACTCAAAAAGGTAAAAAATAATCTAAAGGGGTTTACTGAGAACTAATCTTGTTACTATTCTTGGAGGTGAATCCCTCTTTAGGGGGAAATAATTGGACGGATCAATCGCTTTAAATTTATTTTTAGTAGCTATATTTATTGGACTGACAGCATTCTTTGTTGGTGCTGAATTTGCCATTTTAAAGGTAAGAATGTCAAGAATTGAGCAATTGGTATCAGAAGGAAACAAAAAGGCAACTCTTGCTAAGAGAGTAGCGGAGAATTTGGACTATTATCTGTCAGCATGTCAACTGGGTATTACAGTTACAGGATTAGTGTTGGGTGCCTTGGGTGAACCAACTGTTGAAAAAATGCTTCATCCAATATTTGAGGAATGGGGGATATCAGAATCAGTTTCTACCATCCTTTCCTATGGAATCGCACTTCTCATCATCACGTTTTTACATGTCGTTATAGGAGAGCTTGCACCAAAAACATTGGCGATTCAATATGCAGAAAAATTGGCTTTGCTTTTATCTCCACCGCTATATTGGTTCGGAAGAGTGACAAAACCTTTTATCAATGCATTAAATGGCTCAGCTCAATTAATCCTTCGAATCTTTGGTGTACAGCCGTCTGGTCATGAAACAGTCCATTCAGAAGAAGAGTTGAAATTAATTGTAACCCAAAGTTACGAAAATGGAGAAATTAATCAAACAGAGCTGGCTTATCTTGAAAACATTTTTGCTTTTGATGCACGGATGCTAAAAGATATTATGATTCCAAGAGATCAAATTGTCACTTTAGATAAAAAAATGTCTCTGGAAGAAATTCTTGAAACACTTGATCATCATGATTATACCCGTTATCCTGTTACGGAAAATGGAGATAAAGACATTCTCGTTGGGTTTATTAATACAAAGGAAATGCTGACAAGTGTGGCAGCTGGGAGAGACAAAAAAATTCAAGATTTTATTCATGATATGCCGCGTCTAAAATCAACCACTCACATTAAAGCCGTATTATTAAAAATGCAACAGAGTCGGGTCCATATGGCTATTGTAGTTGATGAAAAAGGTAACATAGTCGGTCTCGTCACCATGGAAGATATATTGGAAGAAATCGTTGGGGAAATTAAGGATGAGTATAATGGAGATGAGCTGCCAGCTACTTAAGCTGGAGTTCATTAAATAGAATAATTATTCCTGGTAATCTCAATAGAAGAAAGAGGTTGTCCCGTGAGTCGTCATTTAAGAGACTAATCGGACAACCTCTTTTTTGATTCGCTATTGATTGAAAATCAGTCGATGACTCAGATGCTGTTCATGTACACAATTAAAAACTCATCAATTAAGTAACAGGTTCGCTTGATGGGCTAAAAATGCAATTTTACCTCTAATGAATCAAAGATTTATATAAATCTTGAATGTGGATTACCATATCTTCAATTTTATGTTCATCATTTAGATTTGCTTGCCCAGTTACGATTTCAACTATTGATTTTTCACTACTATCTTTTTGGAGCTGTAATTCTATTGTAAAGTTATAAACGCTATCTTCTGCGTCTACCTTTTCGTATTCAATGTCCTTAATCTTAAAATGGTAATGATCGCGATACGGTTGAATCATTAAAGTTGAACCGTAGCTATTAACAAATTCTGTATAGGAAGTTTCATTTGCAAAATAATTTTTAAATAGCTTTTCTTCATGTTGGTTTAGGGCTCTAAGCTTTTGTACAGTTTCTCTATTTAATATTTGTTTCAATTCATCACTTGGGCCTGTAAGACTATTCTGTAATACAGCTTCGATGGTCTGAATATTTTCATCTTGTTTTTTCGTTTCCTTTTTTTCAGTACAACCAACTAACATGAATAGAAGCACAGTAGATAAAGCGAACGCAAAAAAATTATTCACTCGTTTATTCATGTAAATCCTCCTTCTTTAATTTTTTAAAATATAAAACACCTCATTGTCCTTTCAGGAGTACGCGCACGCCAGTTGGAACTTGATTTTAAATCCCATGAGCTTCGTATGCCTTCTAATGTTGAGCAAGATGAATATTCTCCATACATATACTTCCTTTTATTTAATCGAATCGATTAGTTCTCACTTCAAAATTTCATCTATCAGATAGCCTTTTTTTGATCTTATGGTTAGCAGTAAAGGGCATTACGAAGGGTTATACCATTAAATATACTCTAATCAATTATCGTTATCCATCCTTTTCCAGATTAATCATTTCAGAATCTTTGTAGTAAGATAGATGTAACAACAAAAACGGTAAACATGGTACTATTAGAAGTGGACTTTTTAAACAGTTAAGCTTTAATAGGGTTTAAATATACATAGAAGGAGTTTGACCTGAACATGGGATTTCCATTGATTATCGCGGAGAAACCGGATCAAGGAGTTACGCTGGCCTCACCATTCTCTTTCAAAAAACGTGATGGATATTTAGAGATTGCTCCTAATGATGTTTTTCCGCAAGGGGCATTATGTACGTGGGCGATTGGACATTTAACCGAGCTATCCTCGCCGGAAAAATATAAACCTGAATGGAAAAAATGGGCCATTGCGACATTACCTATCATTCCTGATAGATTTACATATGAAGTGACAAAATCAAAAACAAAGCAGTTTAATATTATCAAGCAATTGTTGAAGCGAGCGGATGTAGATTCAATTATCCATGCCGGCGATGCCGGGAGGGAAGGAGAATTAATTGTCCGTAATATCATTGCAGTCAGTGGCATCCGTAAACCGATGAAGCGACTTTGGATCTCGTCTCTAACAAAAAAATCAATTATAGAGGGATTTAACAGCCTTCGTGACAGCCAGGAGACAGTACCTCTTTATCATGAAGCCTATACTCGATCATGTGCGGATTGGCTTGTTGGCATGAATGCATCAAGAGCCTATTCCTTGCTGCTCAAACAAAAAGGAATGAATGATGTATTCTCTGCAGGAAGGGTGCAAACTCCTACATTAGCTTTGATCGTAAAACGTGAATTGGAGATAGAAAAATTCGAATCCAAGCCCTTTTGGGAAGTTATCGCTACATTTGATATAAATGGGAGTATCTATGAAGGCAAATGGGAAAAGGATCAGGAGTCCCGGCTGGATAAACAGGAGCTGGCGCAAAATATCGCGTCTTTTTGCAAGAATAAAGACGCGAAGATCGTAGAAATGAAGACAGAACGTAAAGAATTCCAGCCACCGTTATTATTTAATTTATCGGCTTTGCAGGCAACAGCCAATAAAATGTACAAGTATTCTCCTAAACAAACACTGGATATCACGCAAAAACTATATCAAAAGGGAATTGTCTCTTATCCGCGGAGTGATTCAAACTATGTGACCAAAGGGGAAGCAGAAACATTTCCGGAAATCTTGGCAAAACTGGCCCAGTTTGAGGAATATAAACCTTTTATACCAGTTCCCAATCCATCCATAATAAATAACTCCCGCTTCGTTAATGAAAAGAAAGTATCTGATCACTATGCAATTATTCCTACTGAACAGGTTAAAAACCCAGCGAAGCTTTCGGGAGAAGAGAGAAATATTTATGATTTAATTGTACGCCGATTAATTGCAGCTCACTATGAGTCAGCTATATTTGACTATACAACTTTAATCACGTTGGTAGATGGAAGAGCAGAGTTTGTTTCAAAAGGGAAGCAGCAAATACGTGAAGGCTGGCGTCAAATTATTTTTCAACAGGAAAAGGATGAAGATACTATTCTTCCGAACGTTCAAAAAGATGATGAGGGAAAAGTAAAGAACGTTAAAGTAAAAGAAGGAAAAACACAGCCGCCAAAACGGTATACTGAGGGACAATTAATTACATTAATGAAAACGGCCGGAAAACATCTTGATAATGAAGAGCTCGAAAAAGTATTAATGAAATCTGAAGGTTTAGGTACAGAAGCAACAAGAGCGGGAATCATTACTATGCTGAAGGACAGAAAATATATTAATGTAAACAAGAATCAAGTGTATGCTACCGATAAAGCGAAAGTTTTGATTAGGGCGATAGGTGATGAAATATTGGCCTCACCTGAAATGACAGCTAAATGGGAGCAACGTTTGGCGGAAATCGGGCAAGGGAAAGCATCAGCCGCTCAATTCATGGAACAGACAAAGAAACTAACCGGAAAAATTATTGAAGATGCTGTGAAAGGTTTTGAAACCTGGGATTTTACAGGATTAAAAGTTGAATCAATTGAACGTACTTCTTCCAAGTTTACAACCGGGAAAAAAGTAGGCGCTTGTCCACTTTGTAAAGGGGATATTGTCGATAAGGGTGAGTTTTATGGATGTGCGAATTATCGCCAAAACCAGTGTAAATTCACGTTCTCGAAAAAAATTCTTGGGAAAAAGGTCTCCCAAACCAATATGAAGAAATTATTGAGTGTTGGGAAAACCAATATCATTAAAGGATTTAAAAAGGGAGAAAAATCATTTGATGCAGCGATTGAATGGAAGGACGGTAAAATTAATTTCCTGTTTTCAAATGAAATTGCTCCAAAAACTTAAAAATTGTCGTGCATTCAGGTATAATGGTCGAAGAAGTTTCCGTTTGCGTGTATGTAAATGGAGTACATAATTATATTAAGGGAGTTTTTGTAAATGAGTAAAGTATTGATTTTTGGACATAAAAATCCAGATACGGACACAATTTGTTCAGCAATCGCTTATGCGGAATTAAAAAAAGAGTTAGGTGTTGAGGCTGAGCCGGTACGTCTTGGTGCTATTAATGGTGAAACGCAATATGCACTTGATACATTTAAAATGGCAGCTCCCCGTTTGGTTGAGAAAGTTTCAGAGGAAGCACAGGAAGTTATCCTTGTGGATCACAATGAAAGACAACAAAGTGCAAATGATATCGAGCAAGTACGAGTTTTAGAAGTTATTGATCATCACCGTATTGCCAACTTCGAAACAGCTGATCCATTGTACTACCGTGCAGAGCCGGTTGGTTGTACAGCAACCATTTTAAATAAACTCTACAAAGAAAACGGTGTTAAAATCAGAAAAGAAGTGGCAGGATTAATGTTATCTGCAATCATTTCTGATTCCTTATTGTTCAAATCTCCAACATGCACAGAACAGGATGTGGCTGCAGCAAAGGAATTAGCTGAAATTGCTGGCGTAGATGCAGATGTTTATGGATTAGAAATGTTAAAAGCAGGTGCAGATTTAAGCAAGAAAACAATTGCAGAATTAATTTCATTGGATGCTAAAGAATTCTCCATGGGTACTTCCAAAGTGGAAATTGCGCAAGTTAATGCAGTAGATACGAATGAAGTGATGGCGAAGCAAGCTGAACTGGAAGAAATGATGCAAGCAACTATTAGTGTAAAGGGTCTGGATTTATTCTTATTGGTTGTTACTGATATTTTAACAAATGATTCTGTTGCACTTGCACTTGGTGAAAAAGCTGCAGCTGTTGAAAATGCTTTCCGTGTAACATTAGTAAACAATACAGCTGTTCTTAAAGGGGTCGTATCCCGTAAGAAACAAGTGGTTCCAGCATTAACAGAAGCTTTATCGTAAATAATACTTGCAAAATTCTTGGCGTAATGTTATATTAATATATGCGATGAGCTGAATTGTGTAAGTCGATCACAGACCTTCGGGTACACACTATGTGGAGTGTGGTGACTCGCCTCAATTTTTCGTAAAAGACACCTGTTTTTAACAGGTGTCTTTTTATATTTATATATCTCACTATGAGTGGTGGATATGTATTCGATTGAGCTACTGAGAAGCTATACCCATTAATATACATAAAGTATAGGGTTAAAACTAAAAATGTAAGAGAGATTTACAGGTTTTTCTGTATTGAGGAAACACTAGAAGACCTTAATTAAACTAAACAAATACAAATGATCAATTCCAAATACCTTACATATGTTGATTATTACTCAAGGAGGAAATGACATGAATAAGAAAACAGTAGATGATATTTTACAAGAAGGAATTCATGGGGCTAAAGAGATAAAGCCTGCTGAACGAAAAGAATTTTTGGGGACTATACGTGAACGTGTTGTAGTCGTATTGACACAGGCTCAGGTTTTTCAAAAACAAATTCCCAATGGATTTATGGAACTATTAAAAACGAATAAGGAAGCTAAACTATATTTAAATGGGCACATCAATTATTCCCATCTATCCAAATTTGTTAAAGCAGCAGATGAACTTGGAATTCAATTTAAAATCGTTACTAACAAAGAATATAATTCGCCTAACGGGTTGGTCTTGGCTTATGATCATGCCATAAATAAGGAAAACATTATGTTAATGGAGCAACCAGCTGAAAATAAGGCTGAACAAACCGTAAAAAAGAATGGTTTCTTTGCATCGCTAAAACAAATGTTTATAAAAAATTAATAAATATTCTTTATACATTACTATGAATCATGGCCACTATATAAAGGCACGTTTCGATCATATCTAAACGAATACTTAGGCGTAGATTCCGCATTAGATGAACGTGCTATCCCCTATTCGAGTTGATGTTTGTGTGGTATAGTAATCAAATTGGAGATAAATTAGGTTTATAATTTGAGGGGCACAAAAAATGAATTCAACACGAGAATATATAGAAGAATGGCAGGAAGCACTTGAAGAGGAAATTCAGTATCTAAAAAAATATGGAAGCACACGCTATCACTTGATGAATGGTAATAAGATTACATCAGGTGATTCTTTTACGTATTATTTTGAATCATCCAGTGTATTGAGAATCCCTGTTGGAACAAATGCTAAACTGGAATGGGGCGGCAGTCGTTATGATGCCAGAATTCTATCCTCTGAAGGCAATAGTTTACTCTTATCTCTTGATCAATCAATAGGGGAATTAATCGAGGAAGCTACGATTTATCATGATCCATGGGAACTCTTAGATCAGTTGATCGAAAGACTCGATGATATAAGAAAAAGCAAGCGGAAAAGAAGTCGGGTTAAACGTATTATGGAGCCTTCCATGCCTGATAAGCGGGTAGACAAAACAAGTAAAAGCTCGGTTCGTGAACTATACGCCCGTTCCAAATATAACCCGGTCACCTTTGTTTGGGGACCGCCCGGCACAGGAAAAACATACACGCTGGCTCGAACGGCAGCCAATAAGTATTTTAAAAAGAAACGTATTTTAGTTCTCTCTCATAGCAATCAGGCAGTTGATGTTCTGCTTGCTGAGATTACGGGATTTGTTAAACGAGCGGATCGTTTTCAAGAAGGGGATATATTACGGTATGGCTCTCAAACTGGTGAAGGGCTTCTGATGCATGGGGATATATTACCTGGTAAATTATTGGAAAGCCATGATGGGCAATTAGTAAAGGAAAGAGACTCGATTGCTGAAGAAAAAAGACTGCTTAAAAAGGATTTGTCTATGTCATTCAGCGTACGTGACTCAGAGCAACTGCTTGACCTGGAAAAAAAGCTAGGGAGAATCTTAGAGAAAATAAGGCAAAAGGAAATCCATCTCTTGAAAAATGCCTATATAATTGGCACGACTCTCGCTAAAGCTGCAATGGATGCAAGTATATATGAACAAGAGTATGATCTTGTTTTGATTGATGAGGCCAGTATGGCCTTTATCCCGCAAATTGCATTTGCCGGCTCTCTTGCCAAGCGGTGTATTATTTGTGGAGACTTTAAGCAATTGCCTCCTATCGCCGTTTCACGGGGAGAACTTGTAGACCGCTGGTTGAAAGAGGATATTTTTCACCGTGCCGGAGTTGCTGATATTGCGCGTGGGGGAAAACTTCATACGCATCTATTTCTATTAAAAGAACAGCGGAGAATGCATCCTGACATCTCTGCTTTCACGAATCAATATGTTTACAATTCATTAGTAGGAGATCATCCAAGTGTCCATATAAATAAAAAAGAAATCGTCTCAAAGTCACCTTTCCCAGATCGTGCATCTGTGTTGTTAAATACAAGTTTTACCGGAGAACATTGCTTTACGGGTACTTCCTCCGGATCCAGAATGAATTTGATGAACCTGTTATTATCTTTTCAGATTATCCATGAAGCTTATAGCACCGGTACCAAATCAATCGGTTATGCTACCCCATACCGCGCACAGGCGCAGTTAATGGAAACGTTAATTAAAGACTTGTACGGAGAAGATAATGGTCTTCATGATATTTTGGCCGCCACTGTCCATCGTTTCCAGGGAAGTGAACGGGAATTAATGGTATTTGACAGTGTGGACAGTTATCCTCAAAATCGGGCTGGTATGTTATTGACGGGAAGGGAAAGTGAACGACTTCTTAATGTTGCGATAACTAGGACAAAAGGAAAGTTGATTCATGTCAGCGATGTAGAGTTTATAGAATCAAAAGTATCCCATTCTAAAACCCTTCATCAGCTCGTTCAGTATCAGATGAAACGGAACCAAATGGTCAAAATGGACCAAATAGGCAAGTGGATTACCAATCATCATCCAAAATTACAATGGATTTACGCACGGAATTTGGAAGGGTTTTATGAAGATATAAAACAAGCCCATTCCTCCATTATTCTCTCCTTGCCAAATTCCAGTATTTTATCACAAGAGTTTGTTCAAAAAGTAAAAATAAGGAATTCAAGGACAAGGTTAATGATGTATTCTCCTGATTCCCATTCCTATTTAGATCCTGATATCCATCTTCAGGATGGACCAAGTTTTAGTTTCGTTATTATGGATCAAAAAGTTCTTTGGCTAGGAATTCCGCTTGAAGCAAATAGGCGGGTTCAGCCCCCGTACATTGGGATTCGCCTGGAATCTGAAGCTTTTGTCCAACATTTTCTGCAACAGCTGCCAAAATAAATGGCAGGCCGCCATTTTCAGATGTTCCCGATAAAAACCCAGGGTGGATTGTTGCATATCAGGAAGTAGATTTAGGCAAGACTGATTTCTTTGAACAAAAATCACGACAATATACAAAAACAACAGATTCCAATGGATTTGATGAATTGTAGAGTGCAAAAAAGACGCCGATTTCGGCGTCTTTTTTCTTGAAGGCATCCTTACCAGCGGTGAGCTTTCGCATTGCTTCTCAAAATGATATTGGTTTGGGACATTTCAGTATGTCCATTAACCTGTGATTTTGAGCGCTTCCGCCTTGTCCAGTTATGGTGAAAAAGAGAAGAGTGTGGATCTAACTGATTCCGATAACTCATTGCTTATCACCCCATCAGTAGGATACGTTCTGATGCCCAGTTAGGACATCAATAATAGGATAGGCAAAATCGGGGATTTCTATTCTCGGAAAATGTTTACACAATTATTTGTAATATATGATAAAATAGATAAGAATGTAAAATTTTAGTGAGATTAGAAGTGTCAGATTAGAACATGTTGCTTTTCATAATTAGAGTGAATATCAATATGTATTGTTTGGATGCCTGTTTTTAAAACGATCCTACCATATGTGCAGGCTAAGCAGGTTGTAGAAACTCCATTCTTTTTCCTGGGCAAAAGTTCTCATATAGCAATATTCCTCGATTAAACAAGCTAACCATTATTCTAACTTCAGAACTTGGCACTAAATTAACATACTTTCTCATTTTTTTAGAAGCTAAAATAAACGAACGTTTTTTTATACTTATTACGAACTAAATTTAAATTCAAAAATAAGAAAATTATCTCATCTATTAAAGGGGAAATATGCATGAAATAGACTATATTAGTCTTTAATTAATGAGAAAAAATAACTTATTATAAGTTTCATTGGTCTTTCCTCATGCATAAGTACCATAGGATAATCATATGGGATATGTTTGAAAATAGAGCACGGTGATATATATAGAAAATCAGAGCATAAAAAGACCAGTTTGGACTAATAGGAGGATTTTAAAAGTTGTTTAAAGAAATTTCCATCTCGCGGACATCATGCCTTGGTGTATCCCCAATCTATCAGGCAACACTCACAAGTGAAGGACATGTAAGTTGGCAAGGTGAGAAGCATGTTTCATGTATAGGAGTTAAAAACTTTACAGTTACCAAGCAACGAATTAAAAAAATAGAGGATCTCTTGCTTACGTTTGATTACAAGAATTTTATCTATCAAACCACTGCACACATTGTACCGGATAGCCCAACTTGTATCACCAGAGTGGTTTATAAATATGGTGAACACAAGACAGTTGTACATGATTTGGGAGATCAAGATGCAAGTTGTGAAAATAGTAAGCATTCATTAAAAAAATTAGATTCCTTTGAAAGGAAACTGGAAGAGTTACTGGGACTAAAATATTTAATTAAACAGCCGCTCTACCTTTTCCATATTAAAAGAAAATCAAACCCTCATGAAGAATATGTTTTATCAAGCTCCAATCAATCAGAAGCATTTCAAATGATTAATGTTTACGAGGCCAATTACAAAGACTGGCAGATTGAAAAGTTAGGTAAGGACAGTACAGGGCATATTCAACCGTACATTATTATGAGGACTAAAGATTAAGCAATCTATAGGGTTTGTTATATATTTCCATTAAAATGGGATTTTTAAATTAATAGTAGGTTTGATACTTGCGGATTACCCCTTTGAGGAGTACAATTAATTTTATTAATTATTCTGACAATTTAAAGGGGACATCACATGGATACTCATCAAATATCTATAACACAAACCAATTATAAAAAAGAAAAGCCTAACGCTGAAACACTTGGTTTTGGTAGAATTTTTACCGATCACATGTTTATCATGGATTATGATGAAGATATGGGTGGGTGGCATGATCCAAGGATTATCCCCTATCAACCCATTACATTAGAGCCATCCTGTATGACTTTCCACTATGGTCAAACGGTTTTTGAAGGATTAAAGGCTTACCATACTCACGATAATCGTGTTTTTCTATTTAGGCCAGAGAAGAACTTTGAACGTATGAATAAATCCAATGATCGTTTATGCATTCCTCATATAGATGAGTCGTTTGCGATCAAAACTTTGGAACTCCTTATTGATATGGATCGAGATTGGATTCCGGATCGGGAGGGAACCTCTTTATACATACGTCCGTTTATTATTGCTACTGAGCCGTATTTAGGTGTTTCACCATCCAAGCATTATCAATTTATGATTATTTTATCCCCGGTAGGAGCGTATTATAAAGAAGGAATAAACCCCGTTCGAATTGGTGTAGAAAAAAAATATGTTCGTTCTGTAAAAGGCGGTACGGGTATGGCGAAGACAGGAGGGAATTATTCATCCAGTCTTAAAGCGCAAGAAATAGCAGAAGCACTTGGCTGTTCACAGGTACTGTGGCTGGATGCAATTGAGAAAAAGTATATTGAAGAAGTGGGCAGCATGAATGTCTTCTTTAAAATAAATGGTGAAATTGTCACACCATCGTTGAACGGCAGTGTTTTGGATGGAGTGACTCGTCATTCTATTATCCAGCTGTTACGGCACTGGGATATCCCTGTAACAGAACGTCGGGTTTCAATACAGGAGATCATTGAGGCAAATAAAAATGGGACCTTGGAAGAGGCCTTTGGTACGGGAACGGCAGCGGTTGTCTCTCCAATTGGTGAGTTTCTATGGAATGATGAAATTCTGGCTGTTAATCAAGGTGAAATTGGTAACACGACACAAAAATTATATGATACCATCACTGGAATACAAAATGGAAAAATAGACGATCCTTTTAATTGGATTAAGGAAGTAAAAGAATCAAGCAAAACGCATGTATAAAATAAATTGATTAAGAGACGTGGGTAACCACGTTCTTTTTTATGTTTTTTTAGTTCTCTACATGCAAATAATAATTGCTTAACGAAGGGCAGTCTTATTATTAATCGTTGTATTTAATTGTCTAGATGAAATTTAGTTAAAGTGTTTAATTATTAACATGGTTTATTATTTTATGATATAATAATTAAGCAAAAAGAAAAGTAAATAATATTCTCTATATGAGAGAGGGCAATAAAAAATGAACCGTAAAGAACCTCATTTGCAAGATATTGAAGATAAATTGATTTCTACCGTAAGAACCATTATGTCGGAAATTACACAGCACCAGGATTTGGGGATTACCGGATCTCAATTTCATCTGTTAAATAAAATTGAACAAGAAAAAGTGACAAATGTAAAACATTTAGCAAATGTCCTAAAAGTGAAACCAAGTGCAATCACAGTTATGCTTGAAAGGCTGGTTCAACATGGGTTTGTTTCCAGAGTACAGGATGAGAAGGATAGGAGATCAGTAGCTGTAACACTTACCGAAGATGGGGTTCGAGTACTTCAGAAGGCAAGAGAAAACACCAGAGTAATTTTGGGGAAATATGCTGCTTTATTGGATGAAGATGAATTGAAGGTATTAAATTCCATCCTTCAAAAATTTTCGGTTTATCAATCTAAATCATAATTATTTATAAAGAAAGAAGGGACAGTTTTGCCAAAAACACATAAAAAAGCATCTATATTTAAAATACTAACGAGATTTTTATTCATTACACTTGGTGCAGTCCTGATGGCTGTCTCATTGGAACTCTTCTTGGTACCAAACAGTGTTATTGATGGTGGAATAACTGGGATATCCATCATGCTTTCCCATATAACCAAACTACAGTTGGGATTATTCATCTTTATTATTAACTTGCCATTCCTTTATATTGGTTACAAACAAATTGGTAAAACGTTTGCTATTTCCTCTATTTATGGTATTGCTGTGCTTTCTGTTAGTACAGCAATGCTGCATCATGTTGAGCCATTTACAGATGAGAAAATCCTGGCTGTGTTATTTGGAGGATTGATTCTTGGACTTGGAGTTGGGATTGTCATTCGTGTTGGCGGCGCCCTTGACGGTACAGAGATCATAGCGATTTTATTATCTAGGAAATTTAGATTACCAGTTGGACAAATCATTATGTTCATAAATGTTTTCATCTTTATTGCTGCAGGTTTTGTGTTTGAATGGGATTCTGCAATGTATTCTATTTTCGCGTATTATATGGCCGCTAAGGTTATGGATATCGTCGTAGAAGGTTTAAATGAATCTAGATCTGTAACGATTATTTCTAACGATTATGAAGAAATTTCAGAGGCTATTCAGGATCGTCTTGGAAGATCAACCACGTTTATTTATGCAAAAGGTGGTTACCTAAAGGAAGATACGCAAATGGTTTATTGCGTAATGACACGTCTCGAATTGGCTAAATTAAAAGATTTGGTTCATGATATCGATGAAAATGCCTTTATAGCGATCCAGAACGTTTCTGATGTTATGGGCGGGAGCTTTGAAAAGAAAAATATTCACTAATACTACTAAATTGATAGCAGCTCATAATTGGGCTGCTATTTTTCTATCGGTAAGTGATGTCAATTTTTACTAGGGTAAAAGATTTGTATTAAGGGAAAAGAGATGTAGCAGAGGGAGGAATACAGATATGAAAAATGATAAACCGATTATTGGGTTAACAAGCAATATATTAAAAATAGAAGGAAACCAAACGACAACAGTATATTTAAGTTATTCAGAAGCAATTAAAAAAACAGGTGGAATTCCACTGATTTTTCCAATAGGAAATGAAGAACTTGCTAAAGTATGGGTTTCCATGGTGGATGGTATTTTATTAACTGGCGGTATAGATGTAAATCCACAATTTTATAATGAGCCGCCGAGTCAGGATTTGGGAATCACAAATAAGGGTTTAGATGTATCACATTTCCAAATCATTAATGAAGCACGTAAACAGGGAAAACCTTTATTTGGGATTTGCAGAGGTGCGCATTTAATTAATGTGGCTGCAGGGGGAAGTCTCTACCAGCATGTAGAAGAAGATAAAGAGGATAATAATAAAGATAATTTGGAGCATTTATCCAATGTAGAGAGGCCTGAGCCAGTTCATACGGTCTATTTAGAAAAGGACAGCCAACTTTTCAGTATTGTTAAAAAAGATAAAGTGGACGTAAATAGTTTCCATCATCAAGGCATAAAAGTGTTGGGTAAAGGATTAAAGCCAGTCGCGAAGGCTGAAGATGGATTAATAGAAGCTTTTGAGGGGATAAATGAACCTATTATGGGGACACAATTCCACCCTGAAGAATTACGTAAACATGATGCCAGCATGGATAAATTGTTGAAACATTTTATTGCTGTTTGCGGGTCGTGAAGTCGAGTTGAAAGGGACAGAAACAAAAGAATAAACTTCCTGACAAGACTGCCATTTGGCAGTCTTTATTCATCTATAGTATATTGGGATATATGGAATATATTAGGGTGGTGGGTCGTGAGCATGGACAATGAAGGAAAAGCACCAAATGTCTCAAAAACATATTTGACAGATTTAGTTTTACCGGCTGATACAAACCAATACAATTCGGTTTTTGGCGGTAAGGTAATGGCGTATGTTGATAAAATCGCCGGAATTGCAGCAATGCGTCATTGCAGAAAGCCCGTGGTTACCGCATCAAGTGATTCATTTGATTTTCATGCACCCATTAAATCAGGGCAAGCCATCTGTTTGGAAGCTTTTGTAACCTGGTCACACCATACCTCTATGGTAGTTTATGTGAAGGTTGAAGGAGAAAACCTTATGACGGGAGAAAGAAGACTAACATCTGAGGCATTTCTTACCATGATTGCAATTGATAAAGAAGGGAAGCCATCATCAGTACCTAAAATACGACCTGAAACAGAATTGGAAAAAGAGTTGTATCAGCGTGCTGAAGAGAAATATCAGGAACGGAAAAGGCGAAAGCAGCAATCTAAATAAGGGAATCATAAAAGCGTTGAAAACATGTTCTTCAAGGCTTTAATTTATGATTTTGTACCTGCTAATATTTCTTAATAATTTTAGCTTCTTAAAAATAGTCCTCAACTAGAAGAAGATTTTTAGAAACGAAAAGGTATAGATGAGCTGGTTCTGCCAAGGGAGAAAAAATACATACATAGGTGAGAAAACATCCGAAGTACGAAATATCCTGCAGCATTAAGAGTAAAAACAATTGATAAGTTGATTGGAGGTAGTTAATTTACTTTCTCCTTTGTATGCTGATTTGTAAGGTAGTTATCAGGATATAAATACTATGAAGTAACCTTTGCAATTCCCTGAATTATAAGGATGCTTGACATGTGGCTGACATGGTGGAGGGTCCTTGAAAAGGCAAAGGAGGATCGAGGAGCTCAGCTGTTATTATCTAAGATCGATAAAGATACATGTTTAGAGCGATCCAACTCCAATTCAGTTACCTGATAAAGCTAGATTACTATTAATAGAGGTTAAAGTAGATGATTAATGGAGGGCTGAGACCTTCCTTTTTTCATTATTGCCAAATAAATAAGATGCCATATTAGCCATGTGTATCCTTCTGAAACTGCACAGTGTTTACAGAGAGTTAAATAGACGCCGGATCTAAAGCACAGTATTTAATTGATGATTATCCTATTCGTTAAATTTGGAACCACTAGATAATAGTAACTCAAACGAAGGATTTATAATTATATTTAAATATTAATAACGAATGCTGATGACTATGGAATTTAGAACGTGTTAAATATCTGGTTAGTAAAGCCTTTAAAAGGGGTATTGTTTTATTATCATCACGGATGAGTATTAGACTATGGAACACTAAATGGAAATTCTAATCCGATACGTATTAAGTGTATGAAACTATAGATGAGCATAGTGGAGAATCAGACACGAGGACTGCCGGCTTATAAAAGATCAAATCTAAAGGATGGAGGGAAAATGATGAATGAAATAGAAATATTCAGGTTAATTCTCCATGGTGGAGACGGTCGGAGTTGTGCGATGGAAGCCATTGCTGCAGCGAAGCACGGAGATTATAACTTGGCTCACCAAAAATTGAAAGAATCAACAGATGCCATTCTAATGGCTCATCAGTCGCAAGTTTCTTTAATACAGAAAGATACAGACGGAGAAATCATGAATGTATCACAATTGATGGTACATGCACAGAATAGTTTGAAGAAAACCTTGACAGTTAAGAATATGGCTGCTGAGTTCGTAGAATTTTATGAAAGCAGCGAGTTACATTCCAGAAATGATAAAAGGATTTATAATAATGCATGAGGAATTACCTGTGAAGGGATTATGGTTTATTAATAAATTAAAGCTGACAAAGAAAAACTGGTAATAGTAGGAGCGTTGCCAACTAAAAAAGCAAGATTACCTATACGTATTTACTTACCTTTTAATCGAAGTGTAGCTATAAAGACGCTTATTTTTTACAACAAGCTGTCAATTTATAAGGGATTAAGGGAAGTTTATCTTATGACAGCATTGTTGAAATCATCTGTATGATTACAAAATAAGGTCTAAACCAGTAGAAATTGATGATCTTTCGATAGCGTCTGAAAATTGGTGTACTAAATTAAAATCATGTGAGAGTGAGACAGCAATTAGGGAGATAAAAGATTGGCTGTAATTGCGTTAACGAGCAATAATCTTGTACCATCGAGTAAGTTAATAAAATTATTGGAAAAACTGTCGCACTCATTATTCAGCAATTATTATTCTCCACATAGCTATTTTGAAGCCTGAGAGGCTTTTTTTTAATGCCTTAATAAATTTTTCTTTGCTAATTTAGTTAATTCCTTCACCATACTTCCACCGAGTTTGCCGCCGATTTTACCGGCATCTACCGCAGCCATTCGACCATTATAGCCTTCATTCAGGGGAATGCCAAGATCTTTAGCTACTTCATATTTAGCTCTGTCCGGATGGTTAGTATGTGCCACTTTTGCTTTTAGTTGATCTAATTGTTCTCTTGCCTCAGGTACTAAAATCTTTCTACGTTTTGCCATCGTTAATCACTTCTCCTTTCCCATTAAGGTGCCCAAAGGGTCATTCATCTACTCGATTTGTTATAATGAAAAATGAATACAAAAGATAGAAATTTAGCAGGGGGATCAGTTAAGGCATGAAATTTGTTTCTTGGAATGTTAATGGGATAAGAGCTTGCGTTGGAAAAGGGTTTTTGGACACTTTTAAAGAATTAAACGCTGATATTTTTTGCTTGCAGGAAACCAAACTGCAGGAGGGCCAGATTAATCTTGAACTCGATGGTTATTATCAATACTGGAATTATGCCGTTAAAAAAGGATACTCAGGCACTGCAATTTTTTCTCGTCAAAAACCTTTATCGGTTAAATACGGAATAGGAAATGATGAGTACGATGTAGAAGGCAGAGCTATCACATTGGAATTTGACCAATTTTTTATTGTAAATGTATATACACCAAATTCACAGCGTGACCTGGCGAGGCTTGGGTACCGTTTGGTTTGGGAAGATTTACTGTATGCTTATTTACATGAGCTGAATCAAGAGAAACCTGTTATTTTAACTGGGGATTTAAACGTCGCTCACTCTGAGATTGACTTGCGAAACCCTAAATCAAATAAAGGAAATTCTGGCTTCACAGACGAGGAACGCGGTAAAATGACAGCTTTATTGAATAGCGGATTCGTAGATTCATTCCGATTTCTCTATCCTGATAAAACAGAGATGTATAGCTGGTGGTCGTATATGAGTAAAGTACGTGAAAGAAATATTGGTTGGCGGATTGATTACTTTATTGTTTCACAATCAGTCGCAGAACTGATTACTGAGGCAGAAATCCATACATCGATTATGGGAAGTGATCACTGTCCAATTTCTTTAGAAATGGATTTTTGAGTAGGTTGGCACTAAACATTTGGCTATCCTTATCGACGTAGAACTAGTAATTAACCAACAGGAAGTTAGAGGAACAAAGTGCCTGGCTAGCTCCATACAGAGGTTAAAGATTATTTACCCTAATAGGAGTTTAGGAAGGTAAGAACGGTAATTCTAAAGAATATATTAAAGGTATAAACATGGCAGATTTATCGTACTTCTCTGTTGAAGTGTCCCATATATAAAGTATGGGGCACTTTACACAATCAGATAAGGATAAGGTTTAGTTGTAGAGCGTGTATGACAAATTTATATGTAGTTTAACGATGATGTGTTTAAGAACTTTTCGAAATCTATAAATTTTTTGGGAGGGAATAACATGGGAGTTTTTTCTGATTTTTTAGGAGGGATAGATAACTCATCCCAACGAGACAAAACAGAGGATGTGTTTACTTGGATAAAAAATAAATATCCCAATTTAAACACTGAAATTAAATGGAATCAACCGATGTTTACAGATCACGGAACCTTTATTATTGGCTTTAGTGTTTCTAAGAAACATTTAGCTGTCGCCCCTGAAAGTGTAACGATAACCCATGTAGAGGATGATATTGTAAAGGCTGGCTATGACTATACAAAGGAGCTGATAAGAATCCCTTGGAACGTACCAGTAGATTATACACTGCTTGATAAAATGATTGAATTTAATATTTGGGACAAGGTAAATTGTTCTACTTTTTGGAGGAAATAAAAAATAAAGTCACTATTACTGTAGACGAGAAGAATTGCCTAAACAGTGTAAATGCCTCATTTCATACACTGCATCTGTATAATTGGTAAAAAGTACATAATAAAAGACCTCAAATAGGTGAGGTCAATTAAATGTAGGGTTTACGAAAGAATTTGAAGAATCTCTCTAACATCTTCTAATTAAGCTTCTTATTCTATCCTCTCTTATATCTTTTATATAAAAAAGATTTTATGCTCTTCAGTCTCTATAATTTAGCAGAAACAGTAGGGGCATGATGTGCTGTATTCGGTACTCGAAGCATAAACAGACCGCCAATGATAAATAGGATTACTAAACTTAGTACACCAATATTTGTATTTCCAGTAATTTGCGTTGTAATCCCCATTAAAAATGGCCCTGTAATCGCTGCAAATTTCCCGAAAATATTATAAAAACCAAAAAATTCATTTGAAGACTCTTTCGGTACTAATTTAGCATAATAGGAGCGGCTTAAAGCCTGAATCCCGCCCTGTGATGTACCAACCAGGATAGCCAATATCCAAAAATCAAGCGCTGATGTAATAAAATAAGCATAGATACAAATAAATGTGTAGATGGCTATCCCGACCAATATCATAGTTTTTTCGTTGTATTTAGCTGCCAATCTGGCGTAAGCAATAGAGAAGGGGGCAGCTATGACTTGCGTGACAAACAAGACAATTAATAGGGTAGTTGAGCTAAAGCCTAAATCAGATCCATAAGCAGTGGACATCGTGATTATGGTATGCACACCGTCAATATAAAAAAAGTAAGCAATCAAGAAGATAAACAAATTGCGATAGGTCCGAATATTTTGAAAGGTTGCACTCAGACGTTTGAAGCTCATCCGGATTGGATTTGGTACACGCTCGATAAAATAGGTTTGTTGTACGTTCTTAAGCATCGGAATGGTAAATAACCCCCACCAAAGGGCTGTGATAATAAAAGAAGCCTGCATCGCTACAGTCACCGATAAAGGAATGATTTCCTGTTGCGCAAGTAGGGTAAGGGCAATCCCAATGATAAAGGGAATGGTACTTCCGATATATCCTAATGCGTATCCGTGCGCAGAGAGCTTGCTCATCTTTGTGTCATCTGTTACATCGACCAAAAAAGCATCGTAAAAAATATTGGCGCCAGCAAAGCCGATCGATGTGATGATATAGCAAACCAATAAAATGATCCATTGATTGAAAGGAACGATTGCCAGCATTAACGTAAAAAGAGTACCAAGAGAGAAAAAGAAGATAAAGAAACGTTTTTTATACCCCTTAAAATCAGCAATCGTCCCCAGTAAGGGAGCGAGGATAGAGACCAATAGAGTCCCAATTGAATTGGCATATCCCCAATAAGCAGTTGAAGTGGCACTCGATATTTCGGCGGCATCGGCTGCTGCTTTAAAATAAATGGGAAAGATGGCTGTAACAATCACGATTGAATAGGCTGAATTAGCCCAATCGTATAAAGCCCAACTTTTTTCTTGTTTTGTTAAACTCATTGTCTTCCTCCTTTGTTCATAAGACTGAATAAATGCTTCTATGACTTTATCCGTCTGTATCTCCAAGTTAAATCCTATTATTTTGACTAATGTAGGACCAATGTCTACAAGCTACATATCAGATATAATCTGTCCACTTTGAAGTTCTTTACCGGATGCCAAAAAACAGTCTGTAATCCGGTTTTTGAGGAGAATATCTATGTGCTGTCAATGTATGTCTTGTTCACTATTCACATCTTCCGCGCTTATATGTTTAATGTAAACGCCTTCAAATGATTCCATAAAATAAAATCCTTTTCTTGCTTTCAGCATGAAAGTACAGTTAGGATCAGCCCCCATTTAATCTGCTTAGGAACCAGTCAATATTTGTTCAATCCCGTTGTCATCGTTCTCCTTTATTTTGGTTAATAGCATCCGTACCCTTTCATAAGTTAATTTGTCTTTTTTATCTTTTAGGTAAATATATGCCGATCCGTCACAGGATTTACACTAAGCCTTCCAATTTAGCCAATTTCCTTTTTTCTTAATATGTTTAAGATTTTCTTGATTAAACTGAGTGTTTATTTGTATTGATTTATTCTCGTCTAATGGGCTGTGATCACCCAAAACAATCAGAGGTGTTTCTTTTGATAGATGATCTGTACCAATATCAATCAGGAGATTACCTGCCTGGCTGCATAAATGTATAGTTTATAGTTCCGTGTTTTTTGGGGTAATTACCTGTGATGATGGATGTACAAGGATAGGTCAATGATGGGTATGTAGTTTGAACATGGGGTGCATAAGAGCCTGACTTGAGTAAAAGTGAAAGGGTTTATATTTTCGGTAAATCCAATGCAGATAAGCAATCAAAGGATCTCACAATCATCCGTTTTGTTAAGGCGTTCATAGATACCTCCATTTCTCGTTTAACTTTATTGTACTATTGTGGAGTAAATTGTATAGATTATTTTTTAAAATTTACTTAAAATTAAGATATATTTAAATATAAAGAGGCATTATGCCCTAAATACTTGAGGGAAATAAAATGTTATATACTGAATGTCTAAATAGTATGTAATAATTGTTTTATTTTCCATATAATTGGTGATACTATTAAGTTATCCTAATCATAATAATTTGATTTTTTGTTAATTTGGTTATAGAAGGAGTGGGCCGATGGATACCATGGAAATAGTATATGTCATATCTGACTCTGTTGGTGAAACAGCAGAATTTGTAGTAAAAGCGGTTGCTACGCAGTTTAATGTTGGACAAGTAGAAATCAGAAGAAATTCATATGTGAAGAGTGAAGAAGATATCGATGAAATTATAAATTTAGCAAAACAGCATTCTTCAATTATTGCGTACACACTTGTTATTCCTGCATTAAAAGAGCATTTGGATTCGCGGGCAAAAGAGGTGAATGTGGTAGCCATTGATCTGTTATCTCCATTAATAAATGCTTTTGAAGAAAAATTCCGTAAATCTGCTACCCATCGATCGGGCCTAACAAGACAATTGGATGAGGATTATTTTCGTAAAGTGGATGCAGTTGAATTTGCAGTCAAGTACGACGATGGCAAAGATCCAAGGGGTCTTTTAAATGCTGATATTGTGTTAATTGGGGTTTCAAGAACCTCAAAAACTCCATTATCCATGTATTTAGCGCATAAAGGATATAAGGTGGCCAATGTGCCGTTAGTTCCAGAAGTTTCACCGCCTGATGAGTTATTTAAAATTAAAAGAAGTAAATGTATTGGTTTGATTATTACTCCTGATCAATTAAATGCTATCCGTAAAGAACGGCTAAAATCATTAGGATTAACCTCTCAATCTAGCTATGCCAGTTATGAGCGGATATTAGAGGAGTTGGATTATGCAGAAAAAATTATGAAAAGAGTCGGCTGCCCTATCATTAATGTTTCCAATAAAGCTATTGAAGAAACAGCGAGTATTATTCTGGATATTTTAAAAGGTGAGAGGAGCTATGCATGATGACTAATTACGTTTATCTCTTTAACGAAGGAAATAGTGATATGAAAGAATTACTGGGTGGAAAGGGGGCAAATTTAGCTGAAATGACGAAAATTGGTCTTCCTGTACCATTCGGATTCACCATCAGTACAGAAGCCTGTAACGCGTATTATGAAAATGAAAAACAAATTACTGAAGAAATGGAACAGCAAATTCTCGAAGCGCTGTATAGCCTAGAACAGAATACGGGTAAAAAACTTGGCGACCCAAGCAATCCACTCTTAGTTTCTGTCAGATCAGGATCCGTTTTTTCAATGCCTGGTATGATGGATACGGTATTAAATCTTGGGATGAATGATCAAACGGTTGTCGGTATGGCAGAGTTAACAGGAAATGCACGTTTTGCTTATGACTCTTATCGCCGTTTCATCCAAATGTTCAGTGATGTTGTTCTTGGAGTGGATGGATTTTATTTTGAGCAATTGCTTGAGGATGTACGTGAACAAAAAGGGTATCAAAATGATCCCGAATTAACTGCCGAGGACTGGATGACTGTTATTGAAGGATATAAAAATATTGTTAAAAAGCATACGAAACAACGTTTCCCTGAAGACCCACGCCAACAAATGTTTTTAGCTGTAAAGGCAGTCTTTGATTCCTGGAATAATCAGCGGGCAAAAGTATACCGACGTCTAAATAAGATACCTGGACATTTAGGAACAGCAGTGAATATTCAAAGTATGGTTTTTGGGAATATGGGGGAAGATTCCGGTACCGGAGTAGCATTTACCAGGAATCCATCAACCGGAGAGCATGTACTATATGGGGAATATTTAATTAATGCCCAGGGAGAAGATGTTGTTGCAGGAATCAGGACACCACAGCCTATACATACTTTAGCGAGTGACATGCCCGAAGTTTACGAACAATTCGTGAATACATGCAAGCAACTCGAAAAACACTATTTGGATATGCAGGATATAGAGTTCACGGTTGAACGTGGCCAATTATATATTCTTCAAACACGATCAGGTAAACGTACAGCACAGGCAGCTATCAGAATTGCGGTCGAGATGGTGCAGGAACAAATTATTGATAAGAACACGGCTTTAATGAGAGTGGATCCGGAGCAATTAGATCAATTGCTTCATTCCCGAATCGATGACACATATGTACGGAATCAATTAGCTAAAGGCCTTCCAGCATCACCGGGAGCTGCTACAGGCATTGTTGTATTCGATGCCAATGAAGCTGAAAGTTTAGCGAATGAAGGACAAAAAGTTATTTTAGTCCGACCTGAAACGACACCTGATGATATTCATGGAATTATTGCTTCCCAGGGCATAGTCACAAGCCGCGGTGGAATGACCAGTCATGCTGCAGTGGTTGCCAGGGGGATGGGAAAACCATGTATATGCGGCTGTGAACCTGTAAAGATTGATCTGAGAGAAAAACAATTCAGTGTGGGCGATACAGTCGTAAAACATCATGATACGATTACAATCGATGGTTCTACAGGGGAAATCATGCTTGGAGAGATTCCAATGATTGATCCGGAATTATCGGATGAATTTCGTACGTTATTATCATGGGCGGACGAAGCACGAAAACTTGGAGTACGTGCAAATGCCGATAATCCGGAGGATGCTAAAAAAGCTCTTGAATTTGGAGCTGGCGGTATTGGATTATGCCGAACGGAGCATATGTTCATGGATGCTAAACGGGTTCCGTTTGTTCAACAAATGATTCTTGCTGATACGATAAGTGAAAGAAATGAAGCGTTAAAGCACTTATTGCCAATGCAGCAAGGGGATTTTGAAGGGATTTTTGAGGCTATGCAAGGAAATCCGGTAACAATCCGTTTATTAGATCCTCCTTTGCATGAATTTTTGCCGGATAAAGAAGAATTACTTATACAGGTGACAAAGCTTCAGATCACAGATCCAGATTCTGAGGAATTAGTTAAAAAAGAACAATTATTAAAAAAGGTTCGTCAATTGGATGAGTTCAACCCGATGCTCGGACACAGAGGCTGCCGATTAGGGATGATTCATCCGGAAATATACGGAATGCAAGTAAAAGCCATTTTTTATGCGATTGCCAACTTAATGGACCGCAGTATACCGGTTCAACCTGAAATCATGATTCCGCTGGTTGGCCATGTAAATGAATTAAAACAAATGCGCAAGTTAGTGATTGACAGAGCGGTTCAGGTGGAGGAAGAAACGAATAAAACATTCAAATACACAGTTGGCACCATGATTGAAATTCCAAGAGCAGCACTCACTGCCGATCAAATTGCCGAAGAGGCAGATTTCTTCTCATTTGGTACTAACGACTTAACTCAAACAACATTTGGATACAGCCGGGATGATGCGGAAGGGAAGTTTTTACAAACTTATATAGAAGATAAAGTCCTGCCAGAAAATCCTTTTGCCGTCCTTGATCAGGAAGGTGTGGGAAAGCTGGTTGAAATGGGCGTGAAATTGGGCAGACAAACAAAACCAGACTTGAAAACAGGCATATGCGGGGAGCATGGCGGTGAGAAAATTTCTATAGATTTCTGTTATAAAACGGGTTTGGATTATGTAAGTTGTTCTCCTTACCGCGTTCCATTGGCACGGCTGGTAGCAGCGCAGGCAACCTTGCGATACGATGAGGTAAAAGAAGCTGTTACAAATTAAATAGATTACAATCAAGGAAGCGGTTGAGTGCCGCTTCCTTATTATATGGAATAAAAAATAGACAAATGGGTATAAAATAGTTGAAAGTCAAAAAAGGTCAGAGTATAATGGTATTAAGGTCAAAGATAGTCAAAGTCAGATTGACCAATTTTAAATTTAATTTTGAAAACTTAATTCGAGTAATTAAAAGGAGGAGACATTTATGGTTTGCGAAAAATGCCAACAAAACCAAGCAACTGTACAGATGCAAATACGGGTGAATGGACATCAGGAAAATCATCATTTGTGCTCTTCATGCTATAAAGAGGAACGCAATAAATTAGGGGCTCAAATGAGCGGAATGAATTTCAATTCATTTAGTCCTTTTTCACTTGATTCATTTTTTAAACAAAACAATGGAGATTCATTTATGTCAGGAATGCCAGGTTCAATGGATCCGACTAATCAAAAACATGTTAAAACACAGACGCAGCAGTCTCATGGCGGAGGATTACTTGATCAATATGGCCGCAACTTAACTCATAATGCAAGAGCTGGATTAATTGATCCAGTTATCGGACGTGAGGAAGAAGTGAAACGTGTCATTGAAATTTTGAATAGGCGTACTAAAAATAACCCAGTCCTGATCGGTGAGCCTGGTGTAGGTAAAACTGCGATTGCGGAAGGACTTGCACTTAAAATCGGAGAGGGAAATGTACCGCTTAAACTGAAAGATAAAGAAGTGTATCTTCTTGATGTGGCTTCTCTGGTATCTAATACAGGTATCCGCGGTCAATTTGAAGAACGGATGAAGCAACTTATTGCTGAATTGCAAGCAAGAAAAAATGTCATCTTATTTATTGATGAGATTCATCAGCTTGTTGGTGCCGGTTCTGCCGAAGGCTCTATGGACGCAGGGAATATACTAAAACCGGCGCTTGCCCGTGGAGAATTACAATTGGTCGGTGCAACAACATTAAACGAATATCGTCAAATCGAAAAAGATGGAGCGCTGGAAAGGCGTTTCCAACCTGTAATGGTTAATGAGCCAACCACTGATGAAGCCTTGCTCATATTAAAAGGATTGAAGGAGAGATACGAATCCTACCATTCCGTTGAATATAGTGATGAAGTGTTGGAAGCAGCGGTCGAACTGTCACACCGATATATTCAGGATCGTTTCTTGCCGGATAAAGCGATTGATCTAATGGATGAAGCTGGTTCAAAATTGAACCTGACTATTGAAAATCACGGTGAAGAAGCAATAAAAGAAAGATTGGCACAAATTTATAAAGAAAAAGAACAGGCCTTAAAAGCAGAAGCATATGAACAGGCAGCGAAACTTCGTGATGAAGAAGAAAAACTGGAAAATATGCTTAAAACAGGTACTGGTGAGAAACCAAAAGTTACCGTTCAGGATATTCAGCACATCATTGAACAAAAAACAGGTATCCCAGTTGGTAAACTGCAAGAAGATGAGACCGTTCGAATGAATAAGCTTCAAGAGGAACTTACCAACAAAGTAATCGGCCAGGAAGAAGCCGTTAAAAAAGTAGCTAAAGCCGTTCGTCGGAGCCGTGCAGGATTAAAAGCCAAGAATCGTCCAATTGGTTCATTCTTATTTGTCGGTCCGACTGGAGTTGGGAAGACTGAGCTATCAAAAGCATTGGCAGAAGAATTGTTTGGCACAAAAGATTCGATGATTCGTTTAGATATGAGTGAATATATGGAAAAACACAGTGTTTCAAAATTAATCGGTTCACCTCCTGGATATGTTGGACATGAAGAAGCTGGCCAATTAACTGAGAAGGTCCGCCGTAAACCATATTCCATTATCCTATTGGATGAAATTGAAAAAGCGCATCCAGATGTAATGCATATGTTCTTGCAAATCCTTGAAGACGGACGTTTGACAGACAGTCAGGGACGCACAGTCAATTTTAAAGACACTGTTATTATCATGACAAGTAACGCAGGAGTCAGTGAGAAAGTTAAGAAAGTTGGGTTCGGTGCAGGAGGAGTAGAGGAGGAAGTTTCAATCCTTCAATCTCTAGGCAGCTATTTTAAACCCGAGTTCTTAAACCGTTTCGATAGCATCATTGAATTTAAATCTTTAACAAAAGAGAACTTAATTGAAATTGTGGATATTATGCTTGCTGAGTTATATGAAATGCTTGACCATGAAGGATTAAACCTGACAGTAACAGATGAAGTAAAAGAGAAGCTGGCTGATCTTGGATATAATCCTGCCTTTGGAGCACGTCCTTTAAGAAGGGTCATTCAGGAACAACTTGAGGATGGAATTGCAGACTGTGTCTTTGATCACCCCGATAAAAAGACATTTAAAGCAGAAGTAATTGAAAACCAGATTAAAGTAACAGCAAGTTAATAAGAAGCAAAAAGCCTCCTACCAGTTGATCTGACCCAAGAAAGTTAGACATATGTATTTAGGCTACTTCAAGGACCTGAGTTCGGTATTCCACCGGGCTTAGGTCTTTTAATTTTGATTTCATTCGTTTGTTATTATAATAGTAAACATATTCTGCCAGCTCTTTCTCAAAATGCTCCATACTTTCGAATTCTTGTAGATAAAGTAGCTCGGATTTTAATAAGCCAAAGAAATTTTCTATGACTGCATTATCTAAACAGTTGCCCTTACGGGACATACTCTGTGTAATCTTATGTTGTTTTAATGTTCGTTGATATTGTTTCATTTGATAGTGCCACCCTTGGTCCGAATGAAGAATGACTTCATCACCAGGTTGAAGACGAGTTATTGCTTGTTTTAACATATCGTCTACCAACTTATACACCGGTCGGCTCATCACCGAATAGGCAATAATTTCACCGTTACACAGATCTAGTACTGGCGATAAATAACGTTTCTCACCAAATAGATGAAATTCTGTCACGTCTGTTACCCATTTCTCATTCATGTTTTCTGCTTTAAAATTCCGTTGTAAAATGTTTGGTGCAATTTTTCCGACGTTTCCCTTATAAGAACGGTATTTTTTCATTCGAACTTCGCATTTAATGCCCATGGTATTCATCAATCTATTAATTGTTTTTGGATCATGATTAAAACCATATTTCTTTAATTCTTTAGTTATTCGACGATACCCATAACGCCCTTTATGTTCGTGATAAATGGAATGAATAGCAGCTTTTACGTTGGCGTATTTATCATCACGACTCAAATGCTTTTCCCAGTAATAATAAGTGCTGCGTGGAATATCGGCGACTTTGATTAACTCCACCACTTCATAGATTTCCTTTAGTTCATAAATTACTTGCGCTTTGATTTGGTTGGTAATTTTTCTTGCATTTGAACTAAAGTGTTTAACTTTTTTAAATACGCATTCTCCATTTCCAGTTGCTTTATACGTGCTTCAAGTTCTTCTACAGATCCTTCTGCCGGTACAGGCTTCATTGTTTTTTTCGTGTTCTTTTTCATGGATGTTTGCCCCTTTTTCTTAGAAACAAGGGCATCATAACCGCCAATTTCAAACTTCTTCTTCCAATTTCGAATCATGCCCGGAGATGAAATGTTAAATATCGCAGCTGTGTCAGTTGAAGATGTACCTGTTTCGTTCATATAATTTAGTACACTTATTTTATACTCAGCAGAATAGTTTGTATAGGGTTTTAAGAATGCCTCTTTACCGTTCGCTTGATAAAGGCGAACCCAGACACTCATAACCCGTGTTGTAACACCAATATCTTTCGCAATTTCATTCATGCTTTCATATCCATTTACATAACGTTGAACCGCTTGGATTCTTTGTTCAACAGTTGATTTTGCCATAAAAAAACCCCCATAAAAATTAGATTAGTGTCTAACTTTTACGGGGCAGTTCA